>NZ_JBNAFR010000012.1:0-95219 GCF_049800775.1 Dinoroseobacter sp. S375
CGGGAACACGTTCGGCATAGGTGGCAATCTGGCCTGCCGAGTTTGTGTCGATTCCGGTACCTTGAGGCAGGGCGAGTGAAAGATCGAAGTCATGGGGCACACAGACAGTCGAACATGTCAGCAAGGACACACGGGCACGCAGTTTCAGAGGGTGCCCGGCGTCTTCAAGTCTCGCGCGGATCGGCAAGACAACCTGACCCGAATAGCCAAAGTTCTCGATTCCGAAGGCCTCGAAACGTTCCGGCGCGGGCCAGAGCAGCTCCGCAGATTTCAGATTGGTCGAACCAGTCCAGTCGATCTCCGGCGCTAGGCCAACCTCACCGGGCGTGCGCCAGTATCCTTTCCAACCCTCGCCGTACTCCAAAGCCAATCCAAGTGAAACCGAGGCGGCATCTGGCGCAATCCCGTCTTCGGCCGAGATCAGACGCGCGGTTACGGCGGGGTTTGAAAAGCCCTCGGATTCGGCAGCCTTGGCGGCATCGGATAGGAAAAGGCCGACGCAACCAAGAAGGAGGAGCAGAGGCCAAACTCCGAAGCGAAAGACGCGGACCGTCATTTTGATGAGCATGCGATCAACGCAAAGTGTCAGGCAGGCTTGCCAACGCCGCCTCCATATCCGTCACGGGCAATCCGCGTGCGATCCAGCCTGGCCCCTTCGGTGATCCCAGCATCCCTTCTGAGACATCGATGAAGCCCGTGTATCCAGCTTGCTTCAAGGCGCTCAAAAGGTGGCCACTGCGCCCTCCGGTGGCGCAGATCAGAGCAATGGGTTTCTCGCCTGAGAAATCGCGTGCGGCGAACAAGCGGTGCTCGAATCCCGGTTCATGCATGCTGATCGGCCATGCATCTTTTGCGACGCCCGTTTCTATCCACTCAGGCCGCGATCGCACATCGATCAGGGAAACCCTGTTCTGCGCCAATGCGTCGGCAGTCTCGGCAGCCGACCAGATCGTGCGGGTCGCGGCCGCGACGAACTGCGGGGCCACGACCCACGACGAGCCAAGCAGGAAGAAACACCGCCTATCCATATTGTCTCCACAGTCGATGGACGACAAACGCCAAGACATCTTGGGGCGAGCCTTCCAGCCTATGCAGCCGTGCAGACATCTCGCCAACCCTCTTCGCGCTCCAGCGCGATGATTTCCCGAACCATATTGTCGCTGATCTGACCTTGGACGACGGTCCGGCCGATCACGAGGGCCGGCGTGCCGACAAAGGCGAACACGCGTGCAAGAGCCGCGCTGTCCTCCAATTCGCGCGCGATCGCAGCACTCTGCATGTCGGCAACCAATTTCTCGCTATCGACGCCAAGATCAGTGGCGAGGCGCGAGAGATATTCTGGCGTTGCCTGGAAAGGGGATTTCATCAGCCGTTCATGAAAGGCGACATAGGCATTTTGCCGTTTCGCTGCCAAAGCCGCTTTAGCCGCGAGATTCGACGTATCGCCGAGGAGCGGCAACTCGTGCCAGGCCACTGTAATTCTGTCCGGCATCTCGCTCGTCATGTCGGCCAACCGTTTGGTCTGCACCCGGCAAAAGGGGCAATAGTAATCCGAGAACGACGCCATCGGGACCTGGGTAGGCGTAGGACTCAGACCACCGTACAGGGCCGAACAAATATTCTCGGAAACACGCTGCAAAGCTGCTGCTTTCTGCGCTGCCACCTCGGTGCTGTCCGCCGTGCCAAGGCCTACAAACGGATCGAAGCCGCCTGACGTCTCACCCGCAACATACTTTCGAAATCCAGCTGGACTATCGAGCGCCTGCAGCTCCAGTTTTTCCGGAAGCAGCGACGGAACTGTGCGCAGGGCCGCGTACCCTGCGATGACCGCACCGATCGTCAAAAGTGTTGACCGTTTCTTGGAATCCATCTGAAGTCTGATCTCACCGTGTCCCCCTAAAAGTCGTAGTGTGCAGCCTTGGAAAAGGTCAACTTTACAAACTGATACAATCTTTCTGTCCCGCTCCGATTGCCGCAACTTCTGGAGAGCGCTATCTCACGCTTATGATTTTGAACGCGTTCTTTTTTCTGCGATCGGCATGTCTTGCCCTTGTGTGTCTGACGATCACAGTCGTCGGAACCCAAGCGATGCCGTTTGGAGAAGAGATCAGCAGCGCGGAGGATGGTTTTCATATCGTCAACGGATCGCCCGGTAACATCCACGCGCATCATTCTCATGACATGTCGGACGACAAAAAAGATGTTCACGCAGGACATGGCGACGGATGCCTTACCTGTCTGTGCTGCGTCATGGATTACCAAGTTACCATTGCGGATCGGAGCGACGAAAGCGCCGCAGCTCCACCGGCTGAGATGAGGCTTTTTGCGGCACACTCAACCCGAGAGCCGCTCGTCCCCGACCGACCGCCCCAACACTCCTGACATTTCGCTGTCCGCCTACGCGGGCTTTTTGATCATGCGATCGCTGCATCCGGTGCAGCCGTCAGGAGACGATATTCATGCGTGGAAGATACGCGGCACTTTCAGTCCTTGCTCTCGCTGCCGGAGTTGGCGGCGGAATATTCCTTGAACGTCTTTACTTGAACCCGGTGGCACAGGCCGGATCCACCGGGCCTGAAATCCTCTACTGGGTTGCCCCGATGGACCCGAACTTCCGGCAACCCGGTCCGGGGAAATCACCCATGGGGATGGACCTGGTCCCTGTGTACGAGGGCGAAGAGCCTTCGGGGGATCCCTCGGAAGTCACGCTGGACGCGGCTGAAATCAACGCGATTGGGGTGCGCACAGCGCTCTCACGCATGACGGAGGTCGAGCCTCGAATCGAGACTGTTGGGTTCGTCGGATATGATGAGCATTTGACCAGCCACGTGCACACCCGCGTCGAAGGGTGGATCGAGAAACTCAAGGTGAGGGCCGTCGGTGACCGAGTGCAAGGAGAACAAGTACTGTTCGAATTGTTCTCACCACTGATTGCTGCGGCAACCGGCGATTTGGTGCGCGCCGTTGAGGCTGGTGACCCTCGTATCCTTGATGCGGCTCGCAATAAGCTGATGAGCCACGGCATGTCAGCACGTCAGATTGCCGAAATCGAGGCTGGGGGTGAACTTGTACGCAACATCGAAATCGAAGCCCCGCAGAACGGTGTTGTCATCGCCCTGAATGCGGCGGACGGGATGTATTTGCAACCTGGGACACTCGCGTTTTCAGTCGCGGATCTGTCTCAAGTCTGGCTCATCGTCGACGTCTTCGAACGTGACATCGCCAGACTCTCGGACGATATGCGAGCGGTCGCTCAGTTCGAACATCTTCCGGGACGCAGTTTCGAAGGTGAGATCGACTATATTTATCCCGAGCTGGACCCTCAGACCCGGACCCTGCCTGTAAGGCTAAGGTTCGACAATTCCGATGGTGTCCTTCGTCCCGGCATGTTCGGGAGCGTAAGCCTAGTACCGACAGAAACACGGACTGTATTGACCGTACCGTCAGAGGCAGTGATCCGCACTGGATCAGCGGAACGGGTCATTCTGAAAACGGGTGAGGGGACCTTCAAACCCAGACTGGTGACTACAGGATTGCGAGACAGTTTCGGCGAAGGTGGACGTACCGAGATTTTGCAGGGGATTGGGCCCGGCGAGGAGGTGGTGGCCTCCGCACAATTCCTGATCGACAGCGAAAGCGCTCTGAGTGCCGGCTTTATGCGCATGGCACCAACGGATGCGGAGCCTGCCCGCGGCAAAGGCATTCTCGTAGATCTCGACCGCGAAACCCGGGTCGCGCGCGTTCGTCATGATATGCTCGAGAGCCTGGACTGGCCGGCGATGACGTCCGAGTTTCCTGTAAGGGCTGGCGTTTCGCTTGACCGGCTGAATGCGGGTGACGAGGTCGCCTTTCTTGCTGCAAGGGGTGCCGACGGGCTTCTCAGCTTGATGGAGCTTGCACCTGATGACGGCATTGCAGGTACGGGAACCGGGATGGCTCTGGCCGTCACGCCAGACGGCAAATTGACCCTTGAGCACGGTCCAATCCCTGAGCTTGGCTGGCCCGCCATGACCATGGATCTACCGGTGGTTGGTGTCGATCTCGACGCAGTGCCGCTTGATGCACCTATTGAGTTTGATTTGGCAGCGGACGACGGCGGAATGTTCTCTGTCATAGCAGTCCGTGCCGAAGGCGCAGAGTCCGTCGCCGTGATGGAGCCAGCAGAGGAGCCCGCGGAAGGGGCTCCACCAATCGTCGTCTCTGGGACCATTGATGCTCTGAACGCCGAGAATGGGAGAGCGACGATCACTCATGGTCCGATGGCTGAAATCGGCATGCCCGGGATGACCATGGAGTTTCCCATCGATCCAGCCTTGGATGCGACTACATTGATGACCGGCGCGGAAATGACGCTGACATTCGCGCGCCCGGACGGGATGAATATGGTTTTGGCTGCGGCCGAACCGGTGACCCCCGCCGCCGCCCCTATTGTCACGACCGGCTCCATCAACGCTGTGGATGCCGCGGCGCTCAAAGCAACGATCAGCCATGGGCCGATGAAAGAAATCGGGATGCCTGGGATGACCATGGACTTCCCGATTGATCCCTCAATTGATCTAGCATCCTTGCCGACAGACGCCGAAATGACGCTGACCTTCGCGCGTCCGGATGGAATGAATATGGTTCTGGCCGCGGCTGAAGTTGTCCCTCCACCGATGCAGGTCACAGGTCAGATCAACTCCATCGACAATGATACGAGGACAGCAAACGTCACTCATGGCCCCATGGTCGAAATCGGGATGCCAGGCATGACCATGGATTTTCCATTGTCGGAGGACGTCGAGGTTTCACGCCTGCCAATTGGAACTGACGTGACGCTTATTCTGCGACGAAACCCTGACTTCTCGATGACGCTCTTGGATGTGACCGTTGACGGGAGCGTGACGCAATGATCCCGGCGATAATACGCATCTCGCTCGCCAACAGGTTCGTCATTGTTGCTTTAGCCTTCATGATGGGTGCGGCAGGCATTTGGGCCATCCGCGAAACACCGGTCGATGCTATTCCGGATTTGTCCGATGTACAGGTGATCGTCCGCACACCCTATCCGGGACAGGCGCCCCAGGTCGTAGAAAACCAGATAACATACCCGCTCGCGACGGCCTTGCTTGCAGTGCCCGGTGCCGAGGACGTCCGTGGGTTTTCCTTTTTCGGCGACAGCTTTGTCTATGTTGTTTTCGAAGACGGCACGGATCTTTACTGGGCCAGATCTCGTGTGTTGGAATATCTCGGACAGATCTCAGGCAGCTTGCCGGAGGGGGTCTCACCGCAGCTTGGACCCGATGCCACGGGCGTGGGATGGATTTATCAGTACGCGCTGATTGACCGGACTGGAAATCATGATCTGGCCCAACTCAGAACACTCCAAGACTGGTTCCTGAAATACGAATTGCAAGCCGTGGATGGTGTGTCCGAGGTCGCCACCATCGGCGGCATGGTCAAACAATACCAGGTTGTTGTCGATCCCAACAAACTCCGGGCCTATGACATCACGCTGGCCCAGCTCAGAAACGCGATCCAAGCCGCCAACCGTGAAACCGGCGGCAGCGTCATCGAGATGGGCGAAGCGGAGTTCATGATCCGCTCGTCCGGCTACATCGATGAGCTGTCAGATCTCGCAAGCGCGCCTCTCATGGTCAACGAGCGCGGCGCGGCACTCACCCTTGGGGACGTCGCGGACATTCGGTTGGGACCGGAGATGCGGCGCGGCGTCGGTGAACTTGATGGGGAAGGGGACGCCGTCGGAGGCGTCGTGGTTCTGCGTTGGGGTGGCAATGCTCTTGCAACGATCAAAGCGGTCGAAGAGCGCATTGAGGAGTTGCGGCCCAACCTGCCGGACGGCGTCGAGATCATAACGACCTACGACCGGTCAGGCGTCATCGAGCGGGCCATCGAAAACCTGCAGAAGAAGCTAACGCAGGAATTCATTGTGGTGGTTCTGGTCTGTGCCGCCTTCCTGCTGCACCTGCGATCCTCGCTGGTGATCCTGCTGTCGCTGCCATTGGGAATTTTCGCCGCGTTCATCCTGATGAAAGCACAGGGCGTGAACGCCAATATCATGTCCCTTGGCGGCATAGCCATCGCGATCGGGGCAATGGTGGATGCGTCTATTGTCATGATCGAGGCTATGCACCGAAGACTGGAAAAGGAAAAACTGACCGCAGAGAACAGATGGCGGATCGTGCAGGAATGTGCGGCCGAGGTCGGCCCGGCACTCTTCTATTCCCTCGCGATCATCACGGTAAGCTTCCTCCCTGTCTTCGTGCTGGAAAACCAGGAGGGGCGGCTATTCTCTCCACTCGCCTATACCAAAACCTACGCGATGGCCGCCGCGGCGATCTTGTCGATCACGCTCGTGCCAGTCTTGATGGGGTACTTCGTTCGAGGGCGGATTCTGCCTGAACGGAAGAACCCGCTGAACAGGCTGGTTGTCTTCATCTATCGCCCGTTCCTTGATGCGGCGATCGCATGGCCTTGGGCCACCACTTTGCTGGCCGGTGCGCTGGTCGCCTCGATGTGGTATCCCTATCAGCGCCTTGGTTCAGAGTTCATGCCGGAGCTGAATGAGGGCGACTTCCTTTACATGCCCAGCT
This sequence comes from Dinoroseobacter sp. S375, assembly GCF_049800775.1. Classification (NCBI taxonomy): domain Bacteria; kingdom Pseudomonadati; phylum Pseudomonadota; class Alphaproteobacteria; order Rhodobacterales; family Roseobacteraceae; genus Dinoroseobacter; species Dinoroseobacter sp. S375. The sequence continues at coordinate 6,594 of NZ_JBNAFR010000012.1, forward strand.
TCTACCCGGGCATATCGACAGGAAAAGCGCGCGAAGTTCTCCAACAGACCAATCGACTGATCGCAACCATTCCGGAGGTCGAAACTGTTCACGGCAAGGTGGGACGGGCTGAGACGGCAACCGATCCCGCGCCCCTGACGATGGTCGAGACAACGATCCAGCTGAAGCCGGAAGAAGAATGGCGTCCCGGCATGACGATGGAGAAAATCCGCGACGAGCTTGATCGGACGGTCCAGGTGCCGGGTGTCACAAATGTTTGGATCCAGCCCATCAAAAACCGCATCGATATGCTGGCAACCGGGATCCGCACACCAGTTGGTGTGAAGGTCTCGGGGGCCGATCTCGATGTGATTACGCAGATCGGGATAGAGGTTGAACGCGCTGTCGCGGAGATCGAAGGCACGGCGTCCGCCTATGCAGAACGACCAGTCGGCGGTCGATTCATCGAAATTGACGTGAAGCGGGACGCTGCCGCGCGGTACATGATGAGTGTCCGGGATGTGCAGGATGTTGTGCAGACTGCGATCGGCGGGATGCAGGTCTCAGAGTCGGTTGAAGGTCTCGAGCGTTTCCCTATCAACCTGCGCTATCCGCAGGCGTGGCGCGACAGCCCCGAGCGGCTCGAAAACCTGCCGGTCGTCACACCTTCCGGCGCACATGTACCTCTAACGGCCCTCGCGGATATCCGCATCGTTGATGGGCCTGGCATGATCCGTTCAGAGAATGCAAGGCGGACAGGTTTCGTCTTCATCGACATCGCCGGGCGAGACTTGGGCGGATACGTGGCTGAAGCCCAGAAGGTCGTTGCTGAGACTGTAGACTTGCCACCCGGCTACTCTCTGACTTGGTCCGGTCAGTACGAGTATATCGAGCGGATGCAGGACAGGCTTGCCATCGTGGCACCCGCGACCTTGTTGATCATCACGCTGATGCTGTTTCTCGCCTTCAATCGGGTAATCGAGGTCGGCATCATCCTTGCTGCCCTTCCGGTGGCACTCGCGGGGGGCGTCTGGTTCCTGTGGTATCTCAGTTTCGATATCTCGATTGCCGTGCTGGTTGGCTTCATTGCCCTTGCGGGTGTAGCTGTCGAGACGGCTATCGTCATGCTGCTTTACCTCAACCTTGCTTGGGAAAAGCGGCGAAAACTGGCCCAGTCCGAAACACGCAAGCTGACCCGTGACGATATCGAAGACGCGGTGTTCGAAGGTGCCGTTTTGCGGGTCAGACCGAAAGTCATGACGGTGGCCACGATCTTCGCGGCCCTCATCCCGATCATGTATGGCACCGGGACCGGCTCTGAAATCATGCAGCGGATTGCGGCCCCCATGATCGGCGGAATGGTCACCGCAACGCTACTGACTCTGTTCGTCATTCCTTCGATCTTCGTGATCTGGAAGCGGCTCGCACTGCGCCGCGTGAACCGCGAGATCGGTCCCCTTGTTCTGCGACCGACCGATGCGCTGCCCGCTGAATAATTCAACTATCAACCCAAACAAATGGAGACACCAATGAAAACACTGACAGCAACACTTGCTCTGCTCAGCATCACCGTGACGGCAGGTTTCGCCCAGATGAACCACAACATGGATCACTCCAACATGCCGATGTCGGATGAACAAATGGAGGGAGCTGTCCATGCCAAAGCCGTGATCAATTCGATGGGTGACGGAGTCGCAAATGTAAGCCATGACCCCATCCCTGAAATCGGTTGGCCGGCAATGACGATGGATCTGACGGTGCTCGACAACGCACAGATGATGGGCGAGGTGGCCGCCGGTGACGAGGTGACGCTCATGCTCGTGCAAGGCGAGGATGGCATGTACGCAATCGGCGCAATGATGCCGAACTAAACAGTTGTTTGCGGTCGTCAAAGCATTGTCGACCGCAAACTCTGAGCATATCGACACTGGTATCAGGTTAAGAGGGTTAAGCATGAGATCATTATCCCCTATGCAGATTGGCGGTATCGCCGCCCTTGGATCGGCGGGTCTCCTACTCGGTGCATTCAGCTTTCAGGCACTTGGTTATGCACCGTGCGCGATGTGCATCTGGCAGAGGTATCCACACGCCGTGGCGATTGGGGCAGGCGTGTTCGTGGCCATTGGACTTGCTCCATTGCTTTTCCTAGCTGTTGGTGCCGCGTCCGCAGCGACGACCGCTGCTATCGGGGTGTACCACACGGGTGTCGAACGCGACTGGTGGCAAGGGCCCACATCTTGCACCGGGTCCGGACTGGATTTCTCGAATATGACCGGCGCAGATCTTCTCCCATCAGCATCGTCGGGTCCTTCCAACCTGGTCATGTGCGACGAGGTCGCCTGGGAGTTCCTTACTCTGTCAATGGCAAGTTGGAATGCTTTTTGGAGTGCCGTGCTTGTCGGGATTTGGGTTCTGGCGATTGTGCGAGTATTGGCCCACGGGCAGTCTGCAATGTCGACCTAGAGCTGCAGACGAACGAAAACGGTTGCCAGAGCTGTCAGGCAGCCTGCTCCGGCGAAAAATATCAGAAGCGCGAAGGCAGTCGGTCCGATAGGTGCGGGAAAGAAGCGGAGCACCGGCGCGAGGCGTGTCGAGCGCCGGACCGCTGATGCGTACAAAGGTATGGCGCTTACCAAAGTTGCATAGAGATAGACCCCGGAGATGTTGTCGAAGAGTGCAGAGCGCGCAAGTGTCGGTGCGACGACCCGCAAAGCCGTCGCACGGCTTCCACCAAACGATCCGTACCAGTCGGCTGAAGCAACGTAAATTAACGCGTGAAGGCCAACGAAAAGACCAAGTCTGAAGAAGATGTCGACGACGATGTAGGTCCCTGGATCGTGACCGCTTCTGGAACTTTCGTGAGACAGCGCGAAGAGAAAGAAACCAACGTAGTTGACGATGACAACTACTGGCAAACCGTTCGTCAAAACCTGCCGCAAAAATCGCCCTAGAGCGGGACCTCCGCCTGCCAAAGCGGCTGTAAAACCAGGCGAAAGCGCGATGTAGAGTATCAAGCCCGGCAGCAATCCTGCGAGACTGAATAGCAGGACGTTTCTGAGAAATACCATTCCTGGCATCCGGGTGGTGAAGTGCCGTTCCAATTGAGTAGACCAAGCTTAAGCGTTGTCTTCAGTCTAGCTTTAAAAGAAGATGCTTTTCTACAGACAGTCATCCAAATCGCTCAGTGTTTCCGTCTTCCTGTTGATTGCAATATCCCGGGTCAGGAAATTGCATATTACTTAACATAAGATTGATTATGCGCCATGTCAGCTGTAGCCGCAAAGCTAAAATGTCACCCGTCTGCAAATCAGGAATGTCACTCTCGCCCGCAATGATAACGAGCAGAGAGATCGGACATGGGATGGGTGATTATGAGCGAGCGCGAGCTGAACCGCGTGGAAGTGTTGGCACAGGTTGATGATGGACGTCTAACCGTCGACAACGCAGCGAACATGTTGGACCTGACACGTCGCCAGGTATTTCGGCTGTTGAAGCGGTATCGACACGATGGCGCATCAGCGATCCGGCACAAGGCGCGCGGCAAACGTCCGAACAATTGCATCCATCCTGCCAAACGAGACTACGCCTTAAGTGTGATCAAAGAGCAGTATTCAGACTTCGGGCCAACACTTGCAACTGAGATGCTGGTCGAGCATCGCGGCTTTAAGGTGTCGCGCGAGACAGTTCGCAAGTGGATGCAGGAAGACGGTCTTTGGCTTTCGCGCAAACAGCGCCGCACGTTCCACCAGCCACGATCGCGCCGGGAATGCTACGGTGAGTTGATCCAGATCGACGGCTCAGACCACCGATGGTTCGAGGATCGCGGCGATCCTTGCACCCTGCTCGTTTTCATTGACGATGCGACCAGCACGTTGATGGAACTGCGGTTTGTGACCTCAGAGAGCACCTTCAGCTACTTCGAAGCACTGGAAAGCTATCTGCTCAAACACGGTCGCCCTGTCGCCTTCTACAGCGACAAGCACACCGTCTTCCGTGTTCCAAAGCCCAACGAACACATGACGGGCATGACCCAATTCGGGCGTGCCCTGGCGGAGTTGAACATCGAGATCATCTGCGCAAACTCTTCTCAAGCCAAAGGTCGCGTCGAACGCGCAAACCGCACATTGCAAGACCGCCTCGTCAAGGAGCTTCGCATTGCGGGGATCTCAAACATGGAGGACGGCAATGCTTTTCTGTCTGGCTTCATCGAACGCTATAACGGCAAGTTTGCGAAGGCTCCCGCCAAGCCAGACAACCTGCACCGCGCCTTGAACATCGAGCCGGATCGCCTTGCCGAAGTGTTCTGCCTCCGCGACAAACGCTATGTCACCAAGGATTTGACGCTGAAGTATGACCGTAAGCGGATCAAGCTGGAAGTGAACGACCTGACCCGCGGTCTCGTCGGCAAGTACGTGGATGTCTACGAGATGCCGGACGGACGTATCCAAGTCAGGACCAAAGGTATCGCCCTGCCCCATTCGATTCTCAACCCGGAACGGCGTGTCACTCATGCCGCAATCACAGAGAGCAAACATCTCAGCGCGGTGCTGGCCCACATCAAGGCCGAGCAGGATCCGCAGCCAGCCAGTCCCAAGGTCAAACCGGTCAGCCGCAAGAATGGATATGTAAAAACTGGGCGGCGACCGCCAGGAAGGCCATCTAAACTTGAACTTCACTACGCAGCAAAGCGGGCCGCAGAGACCTAATGTCCCTCGGCTGAGGTCGAGGTCATTAGTGCGTCCAGCATCGGGCAATCACGTGTACCGGCCGAGCAGTTTTCGACCAACTCGGATAAAGCCCCTTCAAGTTTCTGAAGCTCGAAGATCTTCGCTTGGACATGCTCAAGGTGTTTTCGGCCAAGTTGTTCGACCGCTTCACATGCGTCCGATGGCACCTTTGCCAAGTTTTTTAGCGCGACCGCGTCGTGGACAGAGAAGCCTAGATCACGGCACCGTTTGATAAAGCGGAGCTCAGATATCTCAGCGTTTGAGTACAGTCTTCGGCCCGACGCGGTGCGCTGTGCTTTTGTGACGATACCCTCGCGTTCATAGTAGCGGATCGTTTCAATCGATACGCCGCTCAAACGTGAAGCTTCTCCAATCGCGATCACGTGAACATTCTCCACTTGCTCCTGTAGTGACTACAGGTTGTATCAGATTTTCATGATGTCGAACACCGATACCCTCGAAGAAGAAGTGAATGGCCCAAACCGCATTTTGATCGGCGGAGCAGGTTTTCTCGCTTTACTCAGCGCGTCTTGCTGTGTTCTGCCCATTGGGCTGTCGATTATTGGACTCGGTGGCACGTGGCTGACGATGCTTGGTCCCTTCGTTGCTTATCGCGTAGAGATTCTGGTTGTTGTCGGTTTGATCCTGGCCTGGGGGTGGATCCGGCTTTGGCAGAGATGGGGTTGCGCGCGTCGGAGACGGTCCACGGTCATCCTTCTTGGCTTCACAACACTCGCATTTCTCTTGGCTGCCAGTTCACCATTTTGGGAAGAAGACGCGGCCCGCACCATGTGGGCATTGTGGAGGCAATCGCGATGAAGGGTTGGTTGTTACCTGTGAGCTTAGGCGGAGCTGGATTGGCTGCGGTCTGCTGTCTCACACCCTTCCTACCTTGGTTGTTCGGAACACTTGGGATCAGTGGAGCGCTTAGCTACGTCTACCGTGACGACGTATTGCTGCCGATCCTTGCAGGTTTTCTAATTCTATCAGGATACGCACTATGGCAACGCAAGCGAACGAAGTAGCTCTACAGTCCACGATCACATGCCCGGAATGCGGGACATCAGTCGAAGAAACGATGCCGACAGATGCCTGCCAATGGTTTTACGAATGCACAAGTTGCAAGGTCGTGCTGAAGCCAAAGCCGGGCGACTGCTGCGTCTATTGCTCCTACGGAACCGTCCCCTGCCCGCCCATTCAAGAAGGAGGCTCGTGCTGCGGCTGAAGCTCCGCAAGGCTTTTCAGCCCTGCGATATTTGAGGTCTCCGGGCTGCTAAGCCTTGCTCCCGTCGCGCTCTGTGGTGACACTTCTGCTTTGCAAACCGAGTGACATTTCTACTTGGTTGCAACATTCAGCAAAGCTGACGCACCTGAGCTCAGCGCCGATCTTACTCAATACATTTTGTCAATAGTATTAGATATGATGCTGACGGCATCAATCACCTGACCTTCTGTTGAAAACCGTCCAAAACTAAATCGGATACACTCCGCTGCATCTGAGTCTGACCAGTCCATGGCGCGCAAAACGTGAGACGTTTCGATCGATCCGGAAGAACAGGCAGATTGAGATGAGGCGGCAATCTGCGGTTGGAATCGCGCCAAGAGATCAGATGCGTCAAACCCAGGGAACCGCATTAACGCATTGCCGGGATGTCGGTGATTCAACACTCCAACCAGCTCTGCTATACCCTTCTCTTGCAGTTGCATTACGAAACTGTCTCGCAAATTCGCAACCATCCTTCGCTCGGCCGCTCCGCCTTCTCCAAGTATTCGACATGCCTCTCCAAACCCAACGATCAGCTCGGTTGGCTGTGTTCCACCTCGCAAGCCAGCCTGTTGGCCTGCACCTACGATCACAGGCCTCAAGACTTTGGACATCCCAGGCAAGGTCAGCAAAGCCCCTACCCCCTTTGGACCGTAGAGCTTATGCGCGGAGATCGTCGCAAGCCCGACATCAAGTTCGAGCAGATCGATGTCCAAAGCCAACGGAGCTTGGGAAAGATCGACGTGCAAGAGAACGCCATGTCTTGAGCAGAACTCGGCAATGGCACGGAGATCAGTGATAGCGCCATTTTCGTTGTTTACACCAATGATCGATACGAGTGCTGTCTGTTCGTTAATGACATTTTTGAGATGGTTGGCATCGGGCGCTCCGCCTCTGTCGAGGGCAATATGTTGGACGACCAGACCAGCGTTTTCCGCCTCATTCAGCACAGACCAATGATCACCAGCTCCGACGAGTACGGCATTGCGGTTCGTGAGTTTCGAAATGTTCTGAGCCGAGCGAAAAACCATAGCATTCGCTTCACTTGCGCCCGACGTGAAGACAACGTCATCACCCTGTAATCCAAAGAGATTTCCGACTTTTTGGGCTGCTTCCTTGATCGCGACTGCGGCTTGCCACCCGAGGGCGTGATCTGCCGAATGAGGGTTGGCAAACAAGGTTCTTGTTGCATGTGACATTGCCTCAACGACGCGGTCGTCAACGGGTGTCGACGCTTGGTAGTCTAGATAGATCGTTTCACCAACCTGCATGTCAGCTCCAATACTGGACGGAGTATCCAGAAAGTGTATAACTGAGTTGTGTACTGGATGACATCCCCAGCAGGTCAGGCAAGCATGCAAAATCTTAAATCCGATGGCTATCGCCCGACCTTCTCAGGTCATGAGACTTTCCCCTTGCGATATGGGTGGCTACAAAAAGCGTATCGTGCTGTAGACGACGCGCCGTCCGCGAAAGCCGCAGTGCATGTTTTCCGAGACCCGGACTCTATCGCGCGCTTTGGCGTCGGGCGAAACATGGTCGGTGCAATAAGATATTGGGCGACAGCCGCAGGTGTGCTCGACGAGACCGAAGAAGGCCTTGAAACGACTTGGCTTGGCGACCTGCTATTTGGGAAAACCGGAACGGATCCGTACCTTGAGGAAGATGCGTCTCTATGGCTGCTTCATTGGAACTTGGTCTCACGCCCAAGACTAACCTCGGCCTATTGGCTCTTCAATGAATACCGAGGCGGAAGCTTCGTTCGAAAAGATATCGAAGAGCAGCTTCTCAAACTTGCTCTGGAATGTGGGTGGAGCCGCGTGGCACCAACGACAGTTGACCGCGATCTTCAATGCCTGCTGAGAAGTTACATCGGCGGACGCGGGTCGAGTGAAGCGGGCGACTCCATTCTCGCAGAGCTTGGTTTGATAAGGCCTATGGACAAGACGCGCTCACGACTGTCCCGCGGTCGGAAACCTACCCTGCCAGATGCGGTATTCCTGTACTGTTTCAAAGAATTTTGGGAGCGCTTTTCACCAAGTCAATCGACAATGACATTTGAGAATACCGCCTACGCCCCCGGCTCACCGGGGCGCGTATTTCTTCTGGACGAGGATGATATTGTTGAGCGCCTTGAACGGCTTGAAGAAAACTCGGACGGGTCTCTCGTTTGGTCCGAAACAGCGGGTCTGCGGCAAATCATTCGCCACAAAGACCGATCAATGAAGACTGAGCGCCGGCTCTTGAAGGATGCCCTCAGTCGCAGTCGGGTGCAGGTCGCAGCATGAGCGAAGTCGCAACGATCACGCCAAGGTTTAGACGATCGGTACGGCTCGATATTGACTTCGCATCCGCAACCGCAATAGATGGTTTTCATTGCCCCGCATCTTTTCGAGCGGCCATAAAATTCATGGCATCGCACGTAGCCGAAACTGAACAGGGTGCCTTCACTTGGACAGGGCCTTACGGCGGAGGCAAATCAAGTCTGGCTGTTGCGCTGGCATGTTTGTTCGGCGCCGCGAAGCCAATCAGAGAGCGGGCAGCCAGCCTGTTTGGGGACGACGTTTTCAACGCCCTGAAATCCGCGCTCCCGTACTTCCCATCGCGATGGGATGTGCTGCCACTGGTCACCGAGCGGCGGTCACTGACTGACCAATTGGCCGAACTCCTCGATCTGCCGAGGCCATGCAACGCATCTGAAATCCTGAAGGAGATCGAAGGCAGAACAAAAAACCGATGCCTATTGCTCATCATGGATGAGCTAGGGCGCGGGCTGGAAGCAGCAGCAGATGGAGACGGGGACCTCCACCTACTTCAAGATATTGCCGAACTTGCGGCTCGAAGCCAAGGACGGTTCATTTTCCTTGGCGTTTTGCACCAAGCGTTTGAAGAATATGCGGAACGCCTCGGACGCAAAGCCAGAGATTCCTGGGCAAAAATTCAAGGTCGGTTCGTCGACATATCGATATCCGTGTCACTTGAAGAAACCGTAGAACTCATTGGGGAAGCTTTAGGTCACGAACGCGCTGTCCGAAAAGCTCTGCCTCTGGCAGAAGAATGTGTTACTCAGTTGCGGCCATTGCGGAAGAAAACCGAAGCGAAGCGGATGGCCGGCAAACTCGCTCGGACTGCGCCGCTGCATCCTCTGACCGCATGCCTTGTAGGCCCACTCTCTCGGAGGCGGTTTGGGCAGAACCAACGGAGTGTGTTTTCATTCTTGAGCTCGGCAGAAGCCTTTGGTCTGCAGGATGCGCTCGCAAGAGATTTGGCCGCTGAATACTACCCTCCTCATTTGCTGTGGGATTACCTTCAATCAAATTTCGAAGCTGCGATCCTGTCGTCCGCTGACGCACGCCGGTGGGCCTTAGCGCATGATGTTTTGGAGCGATGCGTTGCTCGGAGCGCAGGCGAAACGGAACAAGCCGTTTTGAAGACGATAGCAATCTTCGAGCTACTCAAAGAGCGATCCGGGCTTGTGTCTGATCTCGACACCCTAGCGCTTGCGCTCAACGAAACTCGTCGTGTTGATGTTGAGACCGCGCTGGCCCGCCTTGAAGAACAATCGGAGATCGTTTTTAGAAAACACGTAGGCAGCTACGTCCTTTATGCAGGATCAGACTTCGACGTCGAAGCTCGCCTTGAAGAAGTCTTGTCCGAAACCAGAGAAATAGACGTCAATCTGGTCCGCGCGCTTGCAGACCTGCAACCGATGCTTGCAAAACGGCATCACGAAGAGACTGGTGCCATGCGCTGGTTTGAAATGGTGATCGAACCTATCGATGCACTGGATGACGTAAAACCAGCGAAAATCGTGCAAGATATCATTGGACGCGTCGTCTTTGCTCTCCCCATGGCCGGAGAGAGCCAAAGAGAAACACGCGACAGATGCACGCGCGCGGCGAAAGCCCATCCCGAATTTCCACAGATCGTCGGTCACCACTCTGAGGCGTCGAAACTGCTCGACCTCGCTCGCGAACTCGAGGGTCTCAATGCGCTCGAAAGAAGGTTTCCGGAACTGCAAGGCGACCCTGTTGCACGCAAAGAAATCGATGCCCGATCTTCGGAGGTTCGCCAACGCATCGAGGCATTCCTGCATAACTTGATCAATGAGTGTGATTGGTATGTGGGAAACAACAAGCCCCAAAAGTTCAGCAAACGTCGCCTGAACGAGCAACTGTCTGATCTCGCGGATCACATCTATCCTGATGCCCCGCTGATCTCGAATGAGCTTCTGAACTGCTCAGATCCATCATCGAACGCTGTGAGCGCACGCACAAAGCTCATGAAGCGCATGGCAATGCGAGGCGTTGAGGATGATCTTGGCTTTGGTGGAAAAAACTACCCCGCCGAGCGTGGTCTGTACATCTCCTTGCTGAAGGAATCGGGAATTCACGATGGAGGAACGTATCTCCAGCCAACTCCAGAAAGCGCGCTGGCACCGCTTTGGCGATGTGCTGACGATCTATTGGCATCTCGGGCAGGTACAGTAGGCGCCGACGAAATTATTCGTGCTTGGGGCGAAGCACCGATCGGTTTGAAGAGTGGGCTTGGCCCTGTCTTCCTGACTGCTTATGTGTTTTCACGCCGGGATCGCGTCGCGGTCTATGGGGAGGGCGTCTTTCAAGCTAGTTTCAATGAGCTCTGCGTGGAATTTCTTGCAAGAGACAGCAAGGACATCCAGCTGCGGCGCGTTGAAATGGAGGGTTTTGTTGGGGCAACACTGAAGACCTTGGGCAGCCTTTTGAAGATCAAGGGCGAAGTGCAGCCCCTCATTGTCGCGAGAACCATAATCGGTGAATTTGATGCGCTTGTCCCGTGGACGTCCCGAACTCAGTCGTTGTCTCCCAAAACGCTGAAGGTTCGCGAAATCCTCAAGCGCGCGAGTGATCCAAATAAGCTTCTGTTTGATGATTTGCCAAAACTGACAGAACCCCGCGCCGACGGTAGCTTCGACCCAAACGCAACTGCGGTTTTGCTCCGAGACGCGCTTGCAGAAATGAGAGCTGCCTACCCGAAGATCCTTGAAGATCTGAAGGACTTGATGCTGCGGGAGCTCGACGTGCGCAGTCAATCCGAAGACGCATACCAATCACTTCGTGATCGTGCTGATAACATTCGGCATATTGGTGGCGATCTGCGTCTTGAGGCGTTTGTCGGTAGGTTGACGCAGTTTCATGGAACCCGCGAGGACATGGAAGGCTTAGCTGGCGTCGCCATCAATAAGCTTCCGCGAGATTGGAATGACAGTGACCGCGAACAGGCTGCCGTCGGTCTAACCGAGTTGGCGACCAACTTCTTGAAGACTGAAACCATGGCCCGGGTGAAGGGCCGGAAAGATGGTCGACACGCAATGGCTGTTGTCATGGGCAAAGAGGACATGCCTCATTCGCTCTTCGAAGAGATCCAGGTCGCCGATGTTGATTGGGGTGACGTTGAGAGACTTGCAAGGAACTTGGATCAGGCACTCAGCGAAGCAGATCAGCAACGTCGTGAGGTTATCTTGGCTGCGCTTATCGAGGTGGCGTCCAAATATCTCAATGCGAATGACAAACGCCGCGTTGGGGAACGTGCATGAGCCAAACACGCCACGTCTTGGGTCTGTCGGGCGGGCGGGACAGTGCAGCGCTCGCGATTTTCATGCGCCAGCGCCACCCTGAGATCGATATCGACTACTTCTTTACTGACACCGGGAAAGAACTGCCCGAGGTATATGAATATCTGACCCGTTTAGAGGGGTATCTCGGCAAGCCGATCCAGCGTCTCAACCCAGATCGTGACTTCGATTTTTGGTTGAAGAGCTATAAAAGCTATCTCCCGTCCGCGCAGTCCCGTTGGTGTACTCGGCAGCTGAAGCTTCGGCCTTTCGAGAAATGGGTGCGCGAGTACTTGGAGGCCGGCGACACTGTGGTTTCGTATGTCGCCATCCGAAGCGATGAAGAGTACCGTGAGGGATATCAGTCTAAGAAGGAAAAGCTGTTCGTACGATTACCATTCAAGGACGCGAACATCGACAAGCCTGGTGTCATTGAGATCCTTGAAGGTTCCGGGCTAGGCCTTCCCGACTACTATCACTGGCGCAGCAGGAGCGGGTGCACTTTCTGCTTCTTTCAGCAGAAGATCGAGTGGGTTCGCCTGAAAGAAGAACATCCGGAAGCATTTGAGGAAGCGAAGCGGTACGAGAAAACCGCGCTAGAGCACGGTTCGCCGTTTACGTGGAGCCAGGGTGAATCTTTGACCGAGTTGGAGCAACCAAAACGGCAAGCGAGGATAAGGGAGGAGCACGAGAAACGGCTCGAACGAGCTCGGGCGAAGCTTCAATCCAATCCACTTCGACCTAACGAAGCGATAGACCTTGATGATGTTTATGGAGGCGCAGCCAAGGCCTGTCTCACATGCCACAAGTAGAGATTCTATGGGATGCAGCCCCGTTTTTAGCGCACATTGGCTATGAAAAAGGCCGCAACCAAAGGTTAGAAATAGTTGATTTTTCTTAGGCTTAAGGGTCAAGTCGAACCAACGCGCAACAAGCACTCAATGGGGCAGATTAGTTATACGTCATGTTCACTGTTACGGCGAGAACGGTACTAGAGCTCGGCTCAGAGCTAATATCTTCAGACGTGATCGCCTTTTATGAGTTGATCAAGAATGGGTTTGATGCCCAATCCTCGTCTGGCGTTAAAATAAAATTTGACATTTTACTAACACAAAGGTCCGCTCAAACGGTTTTGCGTTCATCGGTTCAAGATCCGGAAGAGTTTAAGGCATTGATCGAAAGGCACATAGAACGCGATATCGATCCGTCCATCAAGACAGCGTTTGAATCTGAGCTCGACGAAGCAAACTCGACAAAAGAGCTTAGGGAGATTGTTGCAAACGCTCCCGAGAAGCATAACCGAATTGTCGTTGAAGACACCGGCGATGGCATGTCAGCAAAGAGCCTGAAAGAGGCTTTCTTGGTCATTGGAACATCATCACGCCGAGATGCAGTTTCCGAAGCCCTAAAAACGGGAAAGGCAGCCACACCTTATTTGGGTGAAAAAGGGATAGGTCGTCTCAGTGCGATGCGCCTTGGGGACACTCTGGAAGTCGTCAGTGCCAGTGAAACGGACACTCATCTAAACATTCTGAAAATTGATTGGAGTGACTTCTCTGAGCCGGGCCTCATGCTCGAGGACATAGATGTCAAGCCACGCAAGGGTCGCAAAAAGCCCACCCCTGACTACCATGGAACAAGGCTCTTCATTGGGCGGCTTGAACAGTCTTGGTCACGTGAAAAGGTAGCCGAACTTGGAAAGTATGACTTCGCTAGGCTTATCGATCCACGCATGCCTCAGAAGAAGCGCCCCAAGGTTACCGTGTATTTCAACGAAGAGCGAATAGCGACTCCGAGACTGCCTTCCTCGATCTTGGAAGCAGCTCACGCTTCGATGAAAGGCCGGTTCGAGTACGTCGACGGCGAACCAATCCTGACGTGCAATGCGGAAGTGAAGGACCTTGGGTTTGATCATCCGCCGGAGACCCATACTTACGTGCTCGATGCCCAAGAAATGCAGGGAGCCTTCGGTGAGGAGCTTGGGGAGGTGCTTGATGAAGCCCTGCAAGAGCTCGGTCCATTTAAGTTTGAACTCTATTGGTACAATAGACGCCGACTAAGCCGCGTTGATAGCACAGGGCAGAACAAGTCTCTTCGCGAACTCCAAGACCAATGGTCAGGAATCATGCTTTTTCGCGACGGTTTTAGAGTCTTCCCTTATGGCGAAGATCGCGATGATTGGTTGGATCTCGATCGCAAAGCTCTCAGACGTAGCGGGTATCTCCTGAACAAAACCCAGTTTATTGGCAGGATATCGATCTCACGCATACAAAACCCGCTACTAATCGATCAAACAAACCGGGAAGGGTTGCGTGAGAACGACTCCCAACAGGCGTTCTTGAACATTGTGAAGTGGGCGACCCAAGAGGCGCTCGGGGATGCGATCGGAACGACAGAACGGGAACATAAGCCGCAGAAGGCCCGAATTGTGGGGGCCGCAGATCGCCTCAAGACGCTCGAGCGTCGTGTGAAGTCGGCGGTAGGAGGACTGAGAGAGGTCGTGCCGCCTGGAGAACGCGAACCTGTCGATGAAGTTCAGCACACTCTGCAAGAATTGCTCGCGTTTGCTGAAGCCTTGAGAGGACGAATTGATGAAGCCGAAAAGGAAGGACGCCAACTTCTGGATATGGCAGGCGTAGGTTTGATGGTTGAGGTCGTGGCTCATGAGTTGGCCCGGTCTTCGGAGAACGCGTTAAACGTCCTCGGCTCGTTGAAAGATGCCGATGTTTCCGACGAAGTCCGCTCTCAACTTTCAACGCTGCAAGCAGCCCTCAAGTCACTAGGAAAGCGCATTCGCATTCTAGATCCGATGAGTGTTTCCGGGCGCCAAACCAAGGAAACCTTCGACTTGAAGAAGGTCGTCGACGAGGTTCTGGAGGCGCATCAGTCGCAATTTGATCGCGAGAGTATTCAAGTGCTGCGAGATGACGATCCGAGGCCGGTGAAAGTCACCGCCGTCCGGGGCATGGTCATCCAGGTGCTAGAAAACCTCATTTCAAATTCGGTCCACTGGCTTGACGTGCGAGGCAAACGGGACGTGAGCCTTACACCGACTATTCGGATTTCTGTAGAAGCTAATCCGCCGCTGATCACCTTCGAGGACAATGGAGCTGGGATCAGCCGGGAGAACGCAGAGAAGGTGTTTCATCCATTCTTTTCACTGAAAGAGAAACGAAAACGGCGAGGACTTGGGTTATACATCGCCCGTGAAATTGCAAATTATCACCAGGGAACATTAGAGCTTTCCAATCAAATTGATGACGAGACGGGTCGTCTCCACAGATTCCTTTTCGAGTTACCTGAAGAAGCAAAAAGATGACACTTGAAGAAGCTTTGAAAGACCACGGAATTGCTAACGTACTCGTCGTCGATGATTGCTTTGACGATGTTCCCCTTGCGAATGATCTTGCCGACATAGATGAAGCTTGGTCGAATTTTCATGATGACTGGAATGTAAAGATCGAGGAGGTCATCGCAAAGGTATACAACGGTCAGCTGGACGAGCCACACGAACTAAGACAGGATGATGATTACATCGCCGCACTTTGGCATTCTCGGGCTGAAGTTGGAGCAGAACCAATCTTCGAGGCCTATGAAGCCACACAACGTTTGGATGGCGATGTCGCAGCAAGGCTTGAAGAGTATTTGGGTCAGCTTGGACTGACTTGCACTCGAGCCGGACGTGCATTTGCGGACACGGAAGTAAAAGCGGACCTGATCGTCATAGACTTATTTCTGGGGGCTGCTCAGGATCCAAATGCTGCTGAGCTTTCAAAGCAGGGCCTAAGGAAAATCGCAGAGCAGTACGGTGCTGAAATGCCACCGGCGATTTTGTTTTCGAACAGTACCAGATTGGCGAGCAACGCGGATGAGTATCGTGATCATGTAGGCCTTCTCGAATCCGGGTTTAGGATCCTGGCTAAGTCGGAACTTAAGACCGATGGTGCTCTAAAGAGGCAACTCGAGCGCCTAGTATCCAATCGCAACGAAACTGTTGTTCTCGGTAGGTTTCTTTCAGCGCTTGAGGCAGGCATGGCAGATGCTTCGAAAAGAACAATTTCAATAATGCGAGGCGTGAACCTTTCTGACTTGGCGCAGCTAAGACAACTTTTGTTGGAGTTTGAGGGAAAGGCGCTTGGTGCTTACCTGGTAGATGTTTTCGATCGGGTTCTACAACACGAAATCGAGAGCCAAGTACCAATAATTGAAACAGCCAACGAACTCAGCAAGATTGACAACCTCGACCCAGGGCCTCCCTACCTTTCTGGCGCATTTAGGACTCAAGACTTGGTAGCCCGCATGATCTCGCAAGCTGAGGCCAGACTACCTTTGGGAGGGAGCGAAGAATTTCCAGTAGCGTTCGGTGACGTCTACATGAAACCGACCGCCGTGCCTGAAGCGCCCGAAGCTCAAGATGGTAAAGTCGACAATGAGCCCGCCAACGATAGTCCTCCGGCTGACCCCCAAAAGAACGACGTGGCTTCCGAGGTACTTCTGGTCGTGACCCCCGCATGTGATCTTCTTCGTGGGGCGGCGGAGTCTGCGCTTTTTTTGAAAGGACAGTCTAAACAAATCTCCGACCAGAGCTGGCTGTACAAAGGAGATAAGAGCCCCGCAGTCTCAATCGATGGAACGCTCTGTCGTATCGACTGGGACCTTCAAAAGTATACTACGCTTCCACTTGCGGAGGTAAAGACACTGATCGAAGAGGGTAGTGTCAGAAGGGTCGCCCGCCTTCGTCAACCACACGTGCTGGAGCTACAGCAAAAGCTTCTGACGTCAATGGGACGTGTCGGTTTACCCGCTCCAATGCCCGCTCGAATAGAGACGACTGTCCATGCATTTTACTATGGTGCCGATCTCAAAAGAAAGTCGTTGGAGACTGAAAGTCTCTCCGCTGGTTGTGCATGCTTTGTTGGGCGTGACGAAAAGGGAAACCGCGTCGCAAGCTTAGTATTGACCGAGAGCGCTTGCGAAAATGCAATTACTGCTTTGGACAACCTTTCAGACGACGACGTTCACAATAACGGCCGTGCCTCACTTAAGGCAATGACAGAGTCTTCCGAATTGCAGAAGTTACTAGAGCAAGGAATTCAACTAAACAGCCCCGAAGATGGCAAGGTGAGAAGCATAAAGATACAGACGAAAGCAGGCCAAGTTCCAGTGCTTCACTTACTATGGAATGGAAACGAACCGCCCGAAGAAATAGAGGCGAACAATACTTTTATCAGAGGAATAGTTCTCCACATTCAAACTCATACCGAGCAACCAGATCCGCAGCTTCAGTTTGTTGCAGCGTTCGAATGAAACAAGTTGCCTAACCAAAGCATATGGTTGTGTCCGAGATCTCATCAAGCGTTTCAAGTAGTGAGAATGTTCTGCTGCAGTTTCAACTGCGCGGCCCTATCTCCGGAACCATATTCACGGAATTTCTTTTCTTAAGAAGTAGTCGCCGATGGTTTTGAGCTCACCGGGCATCTCAATAGAAAATTTGCTGCTTTCAGCAAAACCAAGATCGATCTTGTCATTGCTGCCTGAATCGACCGTCAATTTAATCAATCGCATGTCCCCTGGCATACTCTTAACTCCCGAAACCAACCAAGTTGCCGTGGCAGTCATCAATCCCAAAGAAGCTCTCGAGAACTCGGCAAAACGAACGAAAATTATCAGGCTCTTGCCAATCGAAAAGGCTCGTGAGCTTTGCGCAAAGCTGGGTTTGGAAGCTGAGCGCAATCCTTACAGCGCAATTGAAGCGAAGATTGCAGAAACCGGCGTCCAACCACTCTACGACTTCTTTGGAATTGTTGAAGATCCACATGCTCCGCGCGCGGCAGCGTCTACCTCACAGTCGGTGCCAGCGGCCTACGGGCTCTTCCCTCATCAGCGAGTTGCGGCAAGAAAAGTTGCGGAGGCATTGGCACGTGCGCCACGAAAGGTCATCCTGCACATGCCCACCGGTGCAGGAAAGACGCGCACCGCGATGCATCTTGTGGCGCGACACTTACGGGAATTCGGGCCAACGGTCGTTGTGTGGTTGGCCCAGAACCGGGAATTGCTCGAACAGGCATCTGACGAGTTCGATAAGGCATGGCAGCCGCTTGGCGACCGGGATGTGCAGTTAGTTCGCTTCTGGGGGAATCGACGTGCGGCGGTGAACGACCTGCAGGACGGCATTATGATCGCGGGCCTCGCGAAGATGGCCAGTCTTGATACGAGAGATGTGTCGACGCTCTTATCGCTCGCTGACAGGGCCTCGTTGACTGTGATCGACGAAGCGCACCAAGCGATCGCACCAACCTACGCAAACGTCCTCAAGGCGCTATCCACGAAAAGGCCAGAAAACGCCCTTCTAGGCCTGACGGCGACGCCGGGGCGAAGTTGGTCGAAAATTGAAGAAGACAAGCGCCTCTCGAACTTTTTCGACGGACAGAAAGTCCTTCTTGAAGTCGAAGGCTACGATGACCCAGTCTCTTTCCTGATGGAAGAGGAGTATCTTGCGCGTCCCGAATTTAAGCAACTCGAAGCGCCATCAGACCTGAGATTCGAGAAGTCAGACCAAGCACTGGTCGAAGATGAACCGGAAATTTCGGATGAAATTCTCGAGAAGCTGGGGCGAGACGCGGCGCGAACAGAAGCGGTACTTGGGGCAATCGTTGACGCGACAGACCGGCACGACCGCATTATCGTTTTTGCCCCGTCTGTTGAGAACGCCAAACTTCTCCAGGCAATGCTCACAATCAGAGACATTGAAGCATTGTTCGTGTCGGGGGAAACTGAGACCGCAGAACGGTCCCGACGAATTCGACGATACAAGTCCAACGCAAAGAACAAGATCGTGATGTTGAATTTCGGGGTGCTGACTACCGGCTTTGATGCGCCACAAACGAGTTGCGCGATCATCGCGCGACCAACTCGTTCGTTGGTGCTTTATAGCCAGATGGTCGGCCGTGCCACCCGAGGCATTCGCGCTGGCGGCAACGAAACTGCAGAGATCATCACAGTGACCGACCCTGCCCTTCCAGGTTTTGGCTCGGTCACTGAGGCGTTTTCAAATTGGGAGGACGTTTGGCATGACCCAACAGGATGAGGTGGACCAATTGGCTCCAGAGGCGGAGATCATTCCACCGGAACTCGCCGTGCGAGCGATGCGCGATAGTGGGTACCGCAATACGGACTATGCGTTGGCCGAACTTATTGACAATTCGGTGCAAGCGAATGCCACCCAAGTTGATGTGATCTGTCTGGAGGTCATGAAACAGGTCAGTCAAAGAAAAAGTCGCCGCATCGAACAGATCGCCGTTGTTGACAACGGCGACGGTATGAATCCGGCTACCCTCCGCATTGCCCTTCAGTTCGGCAATGGGACGCACCTGAAGGACCGCAAAGGCATCGGACGGTTTGGCATGGGCCTCCCAAACTCATCGATTTCCCAATGTCGGCGCCTGGAAGTCTGGTCATGGCAGGCGGGACCCAAGAACGCGATGTGGACATATCTGGACGTCGATGAGATCGAAGGGGGTTTAAAGGCGGTGCCGCTCCCTGTTCAAAAACCAGTTCCGCCCGAGTGGCTTGAGCGTTCTGACTTATTCGGGACGTCAGGCACCTTGGTTTTGTGGTCAAACTTCGACGACCATCGCCTCCAGTGGAGAGGCGCAAAGGCGACCCTGGAAAACACCGAAAACCTAATTGGACGAATGTACCGAAAGTTCATAGACGCCGGCGATCTGACGATCAGACTTGCCGCGTACCATGATGGCGTTGCCACCTATGACGCACCAACGCGCGTGAACGATCCGCTCTATCTCATCAAAGAATCCTCCACCCCTCAACCGTTTGACAACGAGCCGATGTTCCAAGCATGGGGCGGAGGCGAGCAAGAATTCAGCATCGAACTTGATGGTAAAACACATCAAGTCTTTGTTCGCACAAGCTTTGCACGGGAAGAAACGGTAACCAGGGGTTCGACTGCTGATCGAGGCTCGACACCCTACGGCAAACACGCAGCCAAAAACGTGGGTGTATCCATCGTCCGCGAACGTCGGGAACTCGAACTCGATAAAGCCTGGACTATTGGCTATGATCCCAGAGAGCGGTGGTGGGGAGTCGAAGTCGAATTTCCGTCAGCACTTGACGAGATCTTCGGCGTCACAAACAACAAACAGCACGCGAATACCTTCGCCGCTATGGCCCAGTTCGATTGGACTGAGGAAGCGGAACCGGGGGAGCAGAAATCCGTTTTCAGGGAGCGGATGTTGAGCAACGGGGACCCGCGCGGGCTCCTGATAGACATCGCCGAGTTCATCCAAGAACAGCTTGATGAACTCCGTAGAAGGATCAAGGCGCAAACAAAAAACAGGCGCAGTACCCAAAAACGCCACGATGACCCTGACATCGAAGATCAGGCAACAGACAAATTCCGCCAGCGGGCAGAAGAGGGTCATTCGGCGCCGACCGATGATGCCGGATTCTCGGACGGTGATAGAGCGAACCTGCAAGACGACTTGATCGAAAACGATCACTATTCCTCTCAAGATGCCAAGAACATTGTGGAGGCCGTCGTCAGTCGCAAACGCAAAGTTCAGTTTTCGACAGGCCATCTCGACGGGCATCATTTCTTTTCAACCAAGCAATTTGGCGATCTGACCAAGATCACATTCAATACTAATCATCCGATTTACGACCAGCTTATCGAAGCGCTTGATCCGGACACTGAAGATGACACAGATGCAGATCTGCTCGATCGTGTTCACCGCGCATCAGATACCCTGAAGTTGCTGTTCGCTGCCTGGGCCAGGTACGAGCTGGAAGAAACCCAGAAGCATGACGACCTCATGGAGATGCGCCAGGAATGGGGCAAGATGACCAAAGCGTTTCTTCGGGAAGAAGTCGAGGGCAAGCCGTGATAATCGGCGACCAACTGCTCTCACTTCTAAGCGGCGCCAAAGGATCAGTTCGTATCGCAGCGCCGTTTATTAAAGTCCATGCGCTTGAACGCGTTCTTTTGGCCATACCGGACGGGGTCGACGTCACTTGCATTGCCCGAATGCGTCCAGAAGACGTCGCCAGTGGGGTGTGTGACTTGGAGGTATTTGACTGCCTTTTTGATCGCAGAGGCGCCACACTTCTGATCCACCCTCAATTGCACGCGAAGTTTTTTGCTACCGATACAACTTGTCTGGTTGGCTCGGCCAATTTGTCTCAGACAGCATTGGGTTGGCGGACACCTTCAAATGTAGAGCTCTTGATCAAGCTCAGGACCACTGAGCATGGATTGGAGGAATGGTGGACGCAATTACTTGCAGAAAGCATTGAGGCAACCGAGGAGCTACGCGATGCGATAAAGGACGAGGCCGTCATGTTGGTGGAATCTGGAAAGCAAATAACAAGACCTGAGATTGAGCAAGATAGCATCGAGAACCCGCCTGTGTGGGTACCAGAATGTCCAAGATGGACCGGTCTTTGGGAAGTCTACTCCGGCGACGAAGAGCAGCTACCAAGCAGCGCCCTAGTGTCGGCAAAATCTGATCTCGCTGCTCTAGGTCTGCCTCCAGGCTTAAACGAACACGGTTTCCTAAAGGCAATGAGAACATCATTCAGGCATACACAAATCTTTCACCAGCTAGATCAACTATCACAGCAGGGCTTAAGCGACCTCGCCGGAAGTCAGCTAATGATCGATGTATGCGGTGTTGAACGGAGGGACGCCGGAAGACGTTGGCAGCTCCTGAAGAACTGGCTGAGCGGACTTTATCCAAATGAGTTTCGCATCGAAGCGGGCCAAGAAGTTCTGTTGAAAGGCAAATCGTTCTAGGAAATTGCAGTCAACGTTTAGAGCGTAGTTGGATCCCTGATGGAATTGAAATTCGCAACAAGCTAGTTCTGGTCAAGGTCCTCTGAGAGGCGCGACTGGATTGATCAACTCTATGTCTGTTTCCCGCCCAGCCCGCGAAAGACGAGACCACTATTCCCGTGTGATTTCGGGAGTGGCCTCTCCTCTCCAAGCAAATGTCCACGTATCGCCTTGACGGACGTTCTGAACCAAGTGCGGACGAAAAGCGACGAGGCAGCGCCCTCCGTCGAAACGTGTCGAGGGGTAAAGCAACCCATTGCCGCCTGACCCCAGCACGTCCTGTGCGAGCGTTTGGCCGATCGGGTAGGCAACGCGGGGGTCTGCGTGCAAGACCTCCTCCCCTGCCCTGTCCGCCAGATCATGCAACCGCGTCGTGAAACCAGCGAGCAGTTCGCGATACGCCGTCAAGTTTTCGAAGACACCCGTTGCTTCCAACTCGCGCGTCAGATGCCAGGACACTTCGGCTTGCGCTGTGAGGGCTGCTTCCTCGCCGTAGCTTGCATACCAGGCCCCGCGTTCCGGGCCGTTGAACCGGTTGCCTGTCGCCCGTGTGTAGCAAAACGCGGCATTGATGTACGTCCATCCATACCCGGCCGCCGCGGTTAACAACTCGGCAGGGTCAAGCCCGCCCGGGACTGGAAGCGTCACAGTTCGGCGCGCTGAGGTCAGTCCTTCGATCTCTTCAAGGACCGCCAGATCGTCCTCATCGTCGGCCAGCGGCGCCATGGCCGGCTCATCGATGTAGGCCGTGGAGATCAGGCGGATTGTCGTCGGATCGGTGAAGTCGACTTGATTGAGGTCTTCGGCTCGGATCACACGCCACCCCGGAGCGCATCAATGTGTTGCCTGACCTTCATCATCGCCGGAATGCCGCCATCGCACATGACCTGAACCGGGCTCCTTCCATTGAACCCCGGCCCCGTGTTTGCGGTTTTCGGCCAGCCATAGGTCAGCGGACCGTTGAACAAGAGCCGGAGTCCCTTGAAGAGACCGATCAGAAGGCTCGCCCTTGTGACTTTGTCCTGATCCAGCACACCTTTGTAGGTGCCGGCCTTCATTCTGCTCCACGTCGCACTGGGGACATCAAAGAGTGCCGCCGCTTCGGCATTCGACAAACCCCATGCGTCGGCAGCGCGGACGACAGCCTTGACGATTGCCGCAATCTTTTCAGCCTCGGCAACAGGTTGCACGGTGCCATCTTCGGGAGCGAACTGAACGGGTTCCAACATGGGGGCTCTCCATATGATGAGATACAAGTAGTCATATGAGGCACACAAGTCAAGGAATGGTTGGTGGTGAGTTCGTTAGCGTTTCAAACTCTGGCCAGCGATATCCAACAAGAGACAGACGTCTGCACCAACTGAGTAAAGCGCACTCTTACTCCCCTCTCGAGGTGACGATCGCTGTCATCACTTAATGCAAGACTACAAGATCGACACCTCGATTGACGCGCATCAACACGTCCCGAATGCCCATATGTATTGGATTCCCAGCAACATGATGCTTAATGCTATCAGCGGAATCGCGCCGATATCATAACATCGTCGCTGCTCGGCTGAGACGTGACTTGGGGCGGCTGACCTTTTCAAGACGAAGGGGTAGAGGCTGGCAAGGGGGAAGGAATGACGTTTGATCTGGGGAAGACCGCGCCAAATGTGGTCACCGAAGGTCGTTTGCGAAGCCTGATGGCAGAGGGGTTCAATGCAGAAGTCATCTGCACATCGTCCGCCACCCGAAAAGCCGCAGTCTGGTATGGGAAGTGGGTCATTCGCGGTGTGAGCCAGGACGGCTCATCTGAACGCTTGCTCGTTCTTTCGAGAGCCTCCGCCGACAAAGACGAAGTTCAAATCCGCGAATTCAAGACCGCCAACGGTTTGATCTCATTCCTCTCTGATCTTGGATGCAGTCACGCCAACATCCCTCTCAAGGAAGGCGGACGGTCAACACATACCCTGCAGCCTGGCGACGCAGATTGACGCCGCTCAATGGTCCTTGGATACGCTCTCGAGAAAGCGGCCGTATTCCTGGCTGACCTCTTGGGCTTCGGTAAAGGCGCGAGTTCTTTCTTGATCAAGGCACAGGAAGTATCGCTGGATTTCAGCGATGTAGGTTTCGAAATCCTTCTGGATGATATCCGCGAATTCGCGGGCTTGTGCCGGATCGCTCGGAACAAACGGCCGTGGTGGCGCAAGGCAGGTCATCGCATGCGCCTGATATCCGCAGAAAACCGCTGATACTATAAAAATGAAAAGAACCGCTGATGGATTGACCGCAGCCATCGATCTCTCTTTCGCGCTTAGAAACAATGGATTAGACCGTCATCCGACGCCAAATCAGCCTAATTTCAATATTTTATTGCTGTCAATATTATAATCTCATATCGTAAGCACATCCGTCACCAGGGCCCGGCCTGCAAACCAAGAGGTACGTCCGCAGACATGGGGTCTCAGTCAAGTGAAGGTGCTCCGAATGTGGTTACAGAGACTCTGTTCAAGACCCTCATTGAGAGTGCATGCAGCGCAGAGGTCGTCTGCGTCCAAACAGCCGAGAAAAAGTCGTCGGTCTGGTATGGCGCCTGGATCATTCGTGTCGTTGATCCGGCGCGAAACTTCGAAAAACTCCTTGTCCCTGCGCGACACCAAACGGCCCACGGTCCTGAGATCGTTCCAAGAACCTTCAAGACCGCCAACGGCCTCATCTCCTTTCTTGGGAGCCTTGGCTTCACGCATATTACAATCCCGCTTTACGAAGGCGGGCGCGCATCGCACACGCTTCCATCTGACACCGCGTCTGACCCGTCGTATCGTTAGTGTCTTCGCAATCTGCGTGATACCTGCAGCCGTGCAAGGGGAAGGGATGGTTCTCGTCATGCAGGGCGACGGCTCGCTTCGGGCCTCAACGTCGCAAAGCAACTTCGCACGAAACTACAACGACGGGATCGGCCAAGGATCGGCAAGCCAGGAGCTGGCGATCCTTGGAGACGAAGAGGAGGCATCCGCCGATGGCTTCAGAACCGGCATTGTCAGCCGGAGGGCTCTTGCCCCGACCCCGGAAATCCTTTCAGCGATCGACGACACCGCGCTCCGCTATGCCGCCCACCCCGGCCTGAGGCGCGCAGGCATCACCGTCACTGAGTGGCGGCTGGTCTTCCGTTCCAATATCGAGATCGAAAGCGCCTACAACCCGGCCGCCCGTAGCCGTGTCGGAGCCGTTGGTCTCGGTCAACTAATGCCGGACACAGCGCGCGCGCTTGGCGTCGATCCCCATGACTGGCGCGAGAACCTCGACGGCTCCGCCCGGTATCTGGCGCAGATGATGGCCGAGTTCGGCGATGTTCGCCTCGCCCTCGCTGCCTACAACGCAGGCCCCGAAGCCGTGGCCCGCCACGAGGGCATCCCACCCTACCGAGAAACGCAAAACCACGTCAGTCGTGTGCTGGCCGTGTTCAACAGGCTTGAAGGAGAGACCTCGTGAAACCAAACCCGAACGCCACCCTGGCCATGGCAACGCTCCTGTTTGCCATGGCCTCCCCTGCCCTGGCGCAGAGCATCGACCTGTCACCTATCCAGACCCTTCTCCAAGGGATTGTCGACGCCATCACTGGCCCACTTGGCATCGTGATTGGCACCCTTGCCCTGATTGGTGTCTTCCTCTCCTGGCTCTTCGGCATTCTCGATTTCCGCCAGGCACTGTGGGTCCTTGTTGCCATCGCGGGCATCGCCGCTGCGCCGACCATCGTCGCTGCAATCTGGACAACCTGAGGATCACCAAGATGGCAGCGGAACAGTCCCCCCTCTTCACCGGGCTCGTGCGTCCCCCCAAATTGATCGGATTGCCGATCATGTACGCCATGGTCTGGCTGTTCGGGTCCGTTTTGCTGTTCCTGTGGATCCAGCATTGGGCCGTTGCCATTGCGGCAGCGGCGGCCTATCCGGCCCTTTGGAAAGCGGCGGATTGGGACCCCAATTTCCTAGACGTGGTGGCCACCACTCTGCAGGAAACCCCACCGACCGCGAACCGTCGAATACACGGGGGCGACAGCTATGCCCCGTGACGACGTCCAAGCGCAGGACACGCTTCTTCCGGCATGGACCGGCAGGGAAAGACAACTGGCCCATATGCTGCCCTATGTGAGCCTGGTCGACGGCCAGACAGTTCGAACGCGCGGCAATGAACTCTTCCAGTGCCTTCGACTGAAGGGCGTCAACAGCAATACGACAGATGATGTGTACCTCGACAAAACACGGGCGCTTTTTGCGCAGATCATCGCCCAGATCGGTCCGGATTTCGGGTTCTATGTGCACAAGGTCTCGAAGGGGATTGAACACCACCTGCGGCCAATTGAAGGCGATGATTTCGCTGCGGCTGTAGATACCGAGTGGCGCAGATTTCTGGATCAACGTGGCCTTCGGGACAAAACGCTGACGTTGACCGTGGTGCATCGCCCTGCCCTCGTGTCACGTCTGCCCTTTTCGACGCGCAAATCCGTCTCGCTCCTGGCGACCCAGACGGAGAAACGCTTGCGCCGCCTGGGCGAAGTTGTCGGCTTCCTGAAATCAACCTTCGCGGATATGTCCCCGCGCCTCCTCAAGGCAAGCACGGGTGAGCTTCTGGGCTTTCTTGGAGGCCTGAACACGGGCCAGGAACTGCCCCTCTTCCTGTCCTCCAAATTTGGCTTTGTGGCGCATGACGTTGCCAACTGCCGGGTCACCTTCAAGGGCGCAAGCTTTGTCGTTTCCGATGGCGCGGTGGGGACGCGTTACGGGACCACATTCGCCATCAAGACCTATCCTCCGAAGACCGCCTGCACGATGTTCGATGACCTGAACCTGCCGGTGGATATGGTCGTCACCCATTCGTTCACGCCCATCAATTCGAACATCATGGGATCGCGGATCAAGCGCCAACGTCGGCTGATGCGCGCCGCCGATGACGGCGCAATCTCATTGGAAGCCCAACTCGCCGACGCACTCGACGATCTGGAATCCAAACGCCTCAGCTTTGGCGATCACCACATGACTGTCACTGTCTTCGGTGACACACCGGAAGAGCTCAGCGCCATTGCCGGGGAAGTGCGCAACATCGGGGCGTCCGAAGGTGTCAATCTGATCACCGAAGCATTCGCGGCAAAGACCCATTTCTTCGCGCAACACCCCGGAAACACTGCTGCCCGGAGCCGCAAGGCGGCAATCACCAACCGGAACTTTGCCGACCTCGCTGCCTTTCATCGCACCCAACTCGGAAAGACCAACGATCAGGTCCCCTGGGGCCAAACAATCACGATGTTCCCCACACCGGAGCAATCCGCCTATCGCTTCAGCTATCATGAACAAGGCGCCCCGACCGCAGAGCCAACTGGCGGGCACACACTGATCCTCGGTCGTCCCGGATCAGGCAAGTCAGTCCTGTCTGCCTTCCTGCTCACGCAGGCGCGCCGCATCGGGGTGCGTGTCTTTGTTTTCGATTATCGCCAGGGCATGGAGATGGCTGTCCGGGCAAACGGTGGCCGCTTTTCGGCTGTGAAGGCGGGCGAGCCGACAGGCCTCAATCCTCTTCGCACCGAGATTGATGAGCGCGGTCAGGCCTGGTTGTCCGATTGGCTGGCGGCCTTGATCCATCGCGAAGACAAGCCTCTGTCACCAGCCCAGGCAAACCGGATTCAGGAAGTGGTCCGCCAGAACGCAACCGCGGCCCATGACGACCTCCGGAACTGGTCTGATCTCGCATCGCTCTTTGGATCGACGGATGACAATGGCGACCTGCATGAGCGGTTTCTGGAATGGACAGAAACCGGGCGATACGGCTGGATCTTCGGACAGACCCAGAAGGATACGTTTTCGCTCGAGGGTGAAATCGTCGGCTTCGATCTCACCGGTATCCTCGACAGCGAAAGCGAGAAGGAGCGCATGGCCGTTCTGTCCTACCTTTTTCGGCGGGTCGAACGGAAAATCGAGGATCGCAAACCCACAATCATCGTCATCGACGAAGCCTGGAAGGCGCTGGACAATCCTTATTTTGCCGAGCGATTGTCCAACTGGCTGGTCACCGCTCGAAAACAGAACGCGGTTGTCGTGATGATGACCCAATATGCCAGCCAGCTGGAACAGACGCGGACCGGCAAAACCATCATCGAAGCCGTTCCGACACAAATCCTGCTGCCCAATATTCGGGCCAATGCGTCCGACTACGCGATGCTCAATCTCAACGACAAACAGCTCGATGTCCTGCTGAACACCGGGAGCAACTCACGTCTTGGGTTGGTGCGGGATGATCAGGGCTCCGTTGTCGTCGACACCGATCTCAGCGCTCTGGGTCCCCTGCTTACAATCCTCGGTGGGATGGAAAAGGGCGAACAACTGGTTGGCACGGACTACCGAACACGTCCCGACTTCTGGAGGCTGCCATGAGATTTCACGTTCCCTTCTTGATCCTGATCTCAGCCCTCGCGGGATGCGAGCAGTACAGACCGTCCGAGGCCAACTGCTTCAGCTTCGTGGCGCGAGGGCCCGCCGAGAAGAACTGCAACTTTGAGCCCTTGGGCGATGCCGATCGCAGCACGGGGTGGCGCGAGTGATCTCCAGATGCGCGGCATATCTTTGCACTATCTGCATCTGCTGGGGAACAGTGCAAGCTCAAGGTGTGCCAACCGTGGATGCCGGCTTGGCGGTGCGCAACCAGGCGGCAAATGCGCATCGCGAACGTGATCTCGCCGTTCAACGCGAAAAGCTCACCGTTAAAGAGCAGATCGCTGAGATCGAACGCGAGCAGCTAAGGGTGCTCCAGCAGATCCTCGACGCGCAAACGAGCTTTGACGGCCAGGGCATTCCGGGCACCATCGACGCGCTCGAGGTCGGCGGAACGCCAGAGCAATCTGCAGATTTTCTATACGGCGCAGATGATCCCAATCCAGGTGCTGATCAGATGTTTGGCGATGCTGCACTCAATATTGAGCAGCTCATAATTCGCGTCGCACAGGAGACCCACGGTCTTGGGGGCGTCGGCCGCGCGGGACTGAGCGTCCGCCAATGGCGTGCCCTGCTGCAGGCTCTGATCTGGCAGGAAAGCCGGTTCACCATCGGCGCACGTTCACCGGTCGGTGCATTCGGTCTGACACAAATCATGCCCGGCACCGCCGGCGATCTCGGCATCTATCCGGAATACTATGACAACCCCTACCTGCAGGTGCATGGCGGCGCGCGGTATCTCGCGGCACAATTGGCGCGTTTTGACGGCAACATCATCTATGCGCTTGCCGCCTACAATGCGGGTCCGGGGCGGGTCATCGAATACAGCGGTGTGCCGCCATTCACGGAAACCCGGCACTACGTCACCGTCATCCCGCAAAAATACAACGCCTATCTTGCCCGCATGGGCGGCGCTGAAGCCCTTGGCACCATCGATCCGGCTTTGCTCGCAAATTCGAACCTATCCCTGACGAGCGCAGGTGCTGCGACCTACGGCAATCACTCGATGGCCTCCATTCAAGCCGCCGCCATGCGGATTGCCAGCATCGTCGAGCGCATCAGTGAAACGTCGGACCTGCAAGAGTCGATGGCGTTGAACGCCTACGCGCGCGCTGAACTTGTTCGGCTCATCGCCGCACGCACACGCCTGCAGGCGACCCGAACACGACCCTTGAGCGCGGCCGAGATCGCCATGGCCTCAGCGCAGCTTGAGGAACAGCAGTTCATGGATTTCACACTGGAGGACTTGGAATGACACATCGCACTTTCAGTTGGGCGCGACGCCGTCTTTGCCTGACCGCCTTGGGTCTGGTGATGGCAACGGCCCCTGCCCCTTTCCTCATTGCACCGGCGGTCGCCCAAGGCGTGCCGACGGTCGATACTCAAAACATCGCGCAGGAGATCCAGCAACTCCGGCAGATGATCGAAGACGAGGTCCTGCAGAACGAACAACTCGTCCAGCTGCGTGAGCAATTCGCCACGCTTCAGGAGCAACTCGCCCAGCTTCAAGACACCTATGCTGCGCTGACGGGGCTGATGGAGCTTCCCACTGTCATCCGCACCGAGATGGAGGACGAACTGAACGGGCTTCTTGATCAGGAGTTCGGCGACATCCTGGCGACAATTGATGCTATTCGCGAAGGCGACTTTTCCCGGCTCGCGGGCAACAGCGCAAGCCGGATCGAAACGCAAATTACCCGTGTCCTGGCCGAGGCCGGGTTTGACGAAGACACGCTGCGCGAGATGGCGACAGGCGGCAATGACGGGGCAAGTCGCACCGCGACGCGCGCCACAACCGGCGCTGTCATGTCCGCCGCGGCCCAGACCTCCTATGAGGAGGCGGGCCAGTCTCTGCAACGGGTGGATCGCCTCGTTGGCATGATCGGCGACATGGAAGAGCTGAAAGACAGTGTTGATCTCAACACGCGCGTCACGGCGGAACTGGCAATCGCGCTGGTCGCGATGTGGCAACTCGAAGCTGTGCAAACGATCGGGACCGGACAAACCGGCGTCATCGACGCAGCCACCATCGCCGAGGAACAACGTTACATGGATTTCACTCTGCCCGAGCTTGAAGCCAGATAGGAGACGCTGGCCGGTGACGCGCGAAGCCGAAATTGTCGAAGAAGAACTGATCTACGGGGCACGCCGCCGCGAGCAGCTATGGCAGCGACTTGCATTCGCTGGTCTGATCTTCGGTGTTTTGGGCTGTCTTTCGGCCGCAGCCGTCTCAATCCTCGACGTCGATCCGGCTCCTGTTGTCGTACCCTATGACCCAGAGACCGGTCTGGCGCTTCCCAATGCATCGGTGGGCGCCGTCTCAGTCACGGAAAACCAGGCCATCATCGAGAGTGCCGTGTTTCGCTACGTGACCGACCGCGAAACCTACAATCAACTCGACAACGATGTCCGCGTGCGCAGCATTCTCGAGCGTTCCGACGGGGCCGCCGAGACTTCTATGCGCAACATCTGGAACAGTGCAAACACCGACGCCTATCCGCCCAAGGTCTATGGAGCCAATGCCCGCCTTGAGGTCGAGGTTCTCAGCATCAACCGGATCGGGAGCAACCGTGCAACGGTTCGCTTGCGGAAGCGTCTAACCTCACCTCAGGGGATCCAGGCTGGTCTCTTCACGGCGACCCTGCTCTTCGAGTTTCGTCCTGAGGAGCGCCGGTCCATCGACGATGTCTGGACCAACCCCTTCGGCTTCACCGTCACCGAGTATGCCATTCGCTCCGACAGGTTGGAGAATTGACAATGCGCTTGATCCTCCCAGCTCTTCTGTCTGTTTCGATATCGGTTGCGGCAAACACCGCTTTTGCCGAGGCCATTCCAAGATCAGGACCGAATGACAGCCGCGTCCGTGTGGCAACGTATCAGGACGGACAGGTCTATCGACTCAAAGTCAGCCTGACCCATGTGACGACGGTTGAGTTCGGACAAGGCGAAACCATCCGCTCGATCATTGCTGGCGACACCGAAGGATTTCAACTCGACGGAGTGCCTGGTGGACGCGCATTTGCAGTGAAACCCAATGCCCGAGGGGTTCACACCAACATCACCGTCTATACCAACCGGCGCAGCTACTACTTCAATGTGACTGAAAGTTCGTCACCCACATTCTACGTGGTGCAGTTTCGGTATCCCGACGAAAACCGGCGACCCACAAACGCAGTTGCGCAACGCGCGCCGAACTACAACTACGCCGCTAGCGATCGGACGAATTTCACACCGTCTTCGGTGTGGGATGACGGCACGTTCACTTTCTTCCGATTTCCTCGCAATGCGCCCGTTCCCGCGATCTTCCAGCACAACAATGGCCGCGAGCGAACCGTCAACAGCACGCAAGTCGAGGACGGCGTTCTGCGGGTCTCCGGTGTTGGCCACGAATGGGTCCTCAGGCTGGGGGACGAGATCGTCTGCATTCAATCGACCAATGCGGGGGCATCGTCATGAGTGATATCGATGATCTCAGCAAACGCCTCGCCGCACTCGAAGGCGCGCAACCGTCCAAACCGAGATCAAAGCCCTCTCTTCTGGTGGGACTTCTTGGAACGAGCGCAATCGCGGTTCTGGGCCTGCTCGTTTACTCAGCTCTGCAGAAAACACCAGAAAACCCGCTCCCGACCGCGCAACCAGAAGAGTTTCAGATGACTGGGGATGGGTTTGGCGAAATCGAGCCCTTCGTGCCCCCTGCCCCGCCGGAACCCGAAGTCGTGGTTGTCGAGTCGGACCCCGAGCCGAATGCGGAATTGCTCGAACAACTTGCAGCCCTTCGTGCCGAGATCGAAGCGCTGCAGAACGCACCGGAACCGGTTGTTGAAGAAGACACCGCGGCCGCAGACGCCATCAACGCACTGACGGCACAGATTGCCGCCCTGGAGGAAGCCTCACAAAGAGCGCAGGACCAATTTGCAGAAGAACTGGCCGCGCGAGATCGGGAGCTTCAACAACTGCGGATGGACCTCGACCTCGCAAAACTGCAGACCCCCGCCCCTGCGCCTGGACCGTCAGAAGCCGATCTCCTGGAAGCCGAACGCCTGCGGTTGCAACGAGAGGAAGAAGCAAGACGCTTGGCTGAGCTGCAGCGTCGAAGGGACGAGGAAGCGGCGTTTCAGGAAGCGCGGATCAAGTCGCCGACCATCGCATTTGGCGGAAACAGCACGGGCGAAGGCGAACTCGCGGAACGGACCTTCGAAGACGTGACCGACTTCGTCCTGAACGGCGCCCTACCCTCAACCGTCACGCAAGCCGAGGTCATCGCAAACCCCGGCAATACGATTGTGCAAGGCACGATGATCCAGGCCGCAATGGAGACGGCAATCTCGAGCGAACTCCCCGGGCAGGTCCGCGCGGTCATCACCGAGGACGTGCACTCCTATGACGGATCCCGCATCTTGATTGCGAGAGGATCGAAGCTGATCGGCCGATATCGTTCGGGTGCCGACATCGCACAAAGCCGCATCACGATCGCCTGGGATCGGATCATCCTGCCCACCAACCAAACGGTCACTATCAGCTCGTTTGGAGGCGATGAACTTGGACGCGCCGGCGCTACGGGGTTTGTCGACACACGCTTCAAAGAGCGTTTCGGCTCGGCGGCCCTCATATCGTTGATCACCGCTTTACCCGGCGCCGCCGCGGCGCAGGTCCAGGATGAAACGTCTGCCGAAATCCTCGAAGATGTGGGTGACGACTTCGCGGACAGCGCCGACAGTGTCATAAACGACTACCTCTCCATCGGTCCGGTGATCTACGTCGAACAGGGCGCAAGGATCACTGTGATGGTGGACCGTGATCTGGAGATCTTCTGATGTCGGGCGCTTATCTCCAGGCCTCGCTCGACAAGCTACCCGATGCTTCTCGCGAGGACGTCATCGAGATTTGCATCAACCCTGACGGTTCTGTCTGGGGCGAATTCCACGGCGACAGGTTCATGTCGCCATTGGAACGCAGCCTGACGCCGACCGAGATCAAGGACATCGGAACCCAGATCGCATCGGCCTCAAACTCGACGATCAGCAAAGCCAAGCCCATCGTATCGGTGAGCATCAAGTACCGGGACCGCCCGGTGCGCGCGCAAGTCATCATGCCACCAGCCGTCAGCGAAGGCATGTCGATCTCGCTGCGGTTTTTCACCTCCCTGCCCCTCCACGACGTCGAGTTGAAATTCCTTTTTGGGGCCGAACGTAGCCTCGAGACAGACAGGTTGAACAGAAACCGGGAGCTTCGAGATGTCGTCAAAGGCGGCGATATCTACGCCGCGATCCGCTTCTGCGTGGCACACAAGCTGAACATGATCGTTTCAGGCGGCACCTCGACCGGCAAGACTGTAGCTGCGCGTAAGATCCTGTCGTTCGTCGCGCCAGAAGAACGCATCATCACAATCGAGGAAGCCGCTGAACTGATCCCTGCGCAACCAAATGTCGTGACCCTGCTGGCCAGCAGGGAAGAGAGAACACGCAACGCTGACACGTTGCTGACATCGACTTTGCGCATGCGCCCGGATCGCATCGTTCTGGGCGAGGTCAGAGGCTCCGAAGCAATGACCTTCCTTGAAGCGATCAACACCGGCCACGGCGGATCCATGACCACTTTGCACGCCGAAACGCCCCAGTTGGCAATTCAACGCCTAGCGATCGCCGCTCTCAAGACTGAAGTGCCGATGACCCACACCGACATGGTACAATACATCGAAAGCTCAATTGACGTGATCATCCATGCCGCGCGCCATGCAGGCGACCGCGGGATCACGGAATTCTATTTGCCCGGACAAACGGGAGGAAACGCAACATGAAGACCTTTGAACACGAAGTCCTGACTTACGATCTTTCGGAGCAAGGTATGACAGCTCAAATGAAGACTGAACTTGCAGAATGGGGGCATGCCGGCTTTGAAGTCGTATCTGTAGTCAACTCGGACAACTACCGAAGTGTCGTTACAGTGTTCCTCAAACGCTCAAAAGACGATGAGAGCGACAAGCCTGGACAAGCGGCATGAGGTGGGTTGTCCCAGTCATTCTTGGTTTAGCTGCCACGGTACTGGACGCGATCTCTCAACAAGCGTTGGCAAACGAAAGCGAAACCTTCCCTTTTTGCCAGGATCGCCCGGAAGAACCACCGATAATCTCCGACATGGGCCCCAAAGACGCGCATCGGGCATACTTGCTCCAGCGAATGTATCGCGCTCATTCCTTCGAATTGATCGCGTCAAGAAATGACTGTTCATGCGACAACAGGTTTCCTGGCTGGGAAGCTGTGCTTGTTGAATACCGGGAGCGGTTTGCCCGGCTTGAAGATCGCCATGATGTATACGAAGCGACCGAGCAATACGAAGCCGCGATCAGGACCAACCGGACGCTCGCCAGAGAACTTTGCGTCGCTCAAGGGCATTGGAACTGAGGTCGCAGTATGTCGGTCGTTACATACTTCGTTGAAACAGCTGAGAGTTTCTTGGAAACTGCTGCCGAAACGCAGTTTGGCGCCGTCGCCGCCACTACCGGCACAATTATCCAGGTAGCTGCGACTATCGTCGTAATTTTTGTTCTGTTGAACGCCGCGTTTCAGTACCGATCAGTAGACGGTCGAAGCGCCTTCTGGTTAGCCATCAAAATCGTCCTTGTAGGCGTGTTTGCGACCAACTGGGCTCAATTCAATTCGCTTTCCTCCGCTGTTCTGAGCGGGATCGACAGCATAGCAGGTTCATTGGTCGCCTCGGTGGGAGGCGGTACACCGGGACCCTCGGGGACCTTTGCCGAAGAATTTGACCGATTGATTGCCAGCTTAGGTGACTATCTCAACTCCGCAGGAGCAGAACTGAATTGGATGGCAGGCGCGTTGATGGACACTATAGGAGTTGTTCTTCTTTCGCTGCTTGGCGGACTTGCTGCCTTCATTATCGTTGCGTCACGGTTAATGATCGCTCTGTTGATCGGAATCGCTCCGATCATGATCTTCCTCACGCTTTTCGACGTTACAAAAGACTACTTCGCTCGATGGCTGTCGGCCTTGGTATCGTTTTCGCTATACCCAATCGTCGTGGCCGGAGTGTTTGCTACGATTACAGGTGTATCGCGCGCGCTGCTTGTTGAGCTGGGAGATCCCGAAGGCGCAACCAACATCGGCGCCCTAATTCCATTCTTCATGATGGTGCTGATGGCAAAGGGATTTATCATTGCGACACCCTTCATTGTCAGAGCGATATCCGGCAACATCGTGATGCCAGCTTTGACATCAGGGCTAGGTGGGACCTACGCGTTTAGCCGTGCCGCAATGGGTAGCCAGCAAGCATACAATCGGTTCTTGGTGGGTACAGCCACTGCTCCAGAATATGC
Source organism: Dinoroseobacter sp. S375 (assembly GCF_049800775.1). Classification (NCBI taxonomy): domain Bacteria; kingdom Pseudomonadati; phylum Pseudomonadota; class Alphaproteobacteria; order Rhodobacterales; family Roseobacteraceae; genus Dinoroseobacter; species Dinoroseobacter sp. S375. The sequence continues at coordinate 41,804 of NZ_JBNAFR010000012.1, forward strand.
CGCAATGCGCTCTCGGCAGTTCCTAGGCTTCCAGAATTTGCCAGCGCGCGGCTCCATGGTCCCAGCCAACAATTCTGTCCCCACAAACCCCAACCCACCATCGACAGGGACAGCGGCTCGGATGGAAGCTCAGAAAGCCCGTGCTCAGCGTTTGGCGGATGCAAAGAAGTGTTAGAACGGGCTTCACACCTTGTGTGTGAGCGCCCGTTCTCTGAATTCGGTCTCGATATCCTCACCATCCCGTACACGATGCTTCGTGATTTCGCCGATGTCGACGCCATCCTCAATGCCCTCGCTCACGGGAGATGTATCATCATCACCGTCTGAATCGGTCTCTGCATCGGCCGCAGCCACAATTGCCTTGCGCGACGCTGCGCCCCCGCCCTGACCTGCCGGGTCCTCCGCACCAATTTCCGCAAGTGCAGAGATCGTCGATTGCACGGCAGCTTTGGCGTCTGCTCCGTCACCGGCGATCATGTCCGTCAGCTTGAAACTCTGCTGCACGGTGAGGTCCAACGCAGCCTGATCTGGGGTCAAACCAACTTCGCGAAGCGCCTTCGCACTCTTCTTGCGCCGACTGGTGGCAAGCGTCGTGCCAGTGGACGCCGTGGTTTGTGAGGCCGCAATGCTTGTCTCAACCGGCTTCGACGGTGCTTTGCGGGCAGACCGCGCCATTGCAGCTTCCGGTTTGGCCTCAACGTCTTCCGCGCGGGTTGCCGCCCGTTCCCCCTGCCCCGCCTCAGTCACCTGGACCCGCGGGTCTTCTGCGGGAACCACTTCTGGAAACGGCAGCTCGCCCGACTGTGCTTTGTGAATGCTCTTGAAGAATGGGTCGTCAAAATACCGAATGCGCTTCGCCCGTACCGGCATCTGGGCATCCACGACCATCACGATGTCATCGAGCGACATGCGCCGGGCTTCGTCCTTGGGCAAGAGCGATGTCTCTTCCGTGCGCTCGGACATGCTGCGCCCCTCGAACGGATTGCGGCCGATGGAGCGTGAACGGGTGACCACGCGTTTGGTGGTCATGCCGACCGCGCCACTCAGCTCCTCGACGGTCTTTTCATCGGACGGTGTGAGATAGAGCTTGATCCCGGCATTCCCCTGCAAGGCGCGGCGGGTGTTTTCGCCATAGATTTCGTCGAGCGCCGGGATGGTCTGGGTCACGATCGCGAGGTGACCGCGATAAGACCGCAATGTCTCGATGCTTTCGACCACGATGGGCATCTTTCCGAGCCGATTGAACTCATCGAGCATGATCATGACCGGCCAAGGCTCGTCTGGACCCGGCTCCCGATCCTGCAAGGACGCAATAAGATCGGAAAAAAACAACCGGATCAGCGCCGCCATGGGGCGCACCATGTTCGGGGCCACGACCAGGTAGACCGAGAACGGCTTCTTGCGAATGGTCCGGAAGTCGAAATCCGACGTGGAGGTCGCGGCATCGATGGCCGGGTTGCTCCACTGATCGAGGCCGGAGGTCATCAGGAGCGAGATATAGGAGGTCAGCGTGTCATTGTTCGTTGAGGCCATCCGCTCAAAGATCAGCTTGGCCGCCGTGTTCTGCACCTCGTCACGCCGCTTCATGAACTCCTTGCGCTTGTCCCCACCGGACGCCGTGATGCGGTAGATTTCGCCGAGTGTGGGGCGCTTACGCTCGAATGCGAGCAGGCCCGCCGCAACAAAGAGATCGATCCCGCCTTTGAGCAGGCCGGACGTTCGATCGTTATCCGTTTGCAGAAAGAGCGTTGCGAGGAGTTGCAGTTCCATTTGCTGCTGGTTGGGATCGCGGAGGCCGGCGATCCGCAGGAGCGGGTTGTAGCGATGCGACCGGCGGTCGTTCCAGTCCGTGGGGGCGAAACGATAGACATCATCCCCCTCTGCCGCCCGGTGTCGGGCCGTCGCCTCGAAATTCTCGCCCTTCACGTCGAGAACAACAGCGCTGCCGCGGAATGTCAGCAGGTTCGGGATCACGAAGCCGGTCGTCTTCCCGCGCCCAGTCGGGGCCACGCACAGCACATGAGGATAGACGCTCGAGGACAGATACCGGCCCCGCCGCCTGGGCGAGGTCATCTTGCCGAGGATGAACCCGCTGCCCGGTGCCGCGAAGAAGCCGTTGCGCTTCAACTCCCCGGACCGTTGCCAATGGGTCTTGCCGAACTTCGTCAATGCGGTGCCGGACAGGACCGCACTCAGGAGCATGCCCGCAAAGGCCGTACCGCCAATGATGAGATTGGCCAGTTGAAAATCATCGGGACGCACCTGACGGAGGCTCAGGTAATTCCTGGCGAGCCAGAGAAAATCGATCTCCGCGCGCAATCCAAGGTCGCGAAACGACAGGAACGCACTCGCAAAGACATATCCGAACCCCGCACTGAGAAGGGTCAGGAGGAGAATGCCGAGCGCGATTCGACCCCTATCCATGGGTCTGCCCTTTCTCGGTATGGCTTTGCAGGCTCTTCAGGCGCTGCGCGTCATATTCCTCTTCGGCAATTTCCGAGACCACCTCGCGCACGGCATCACTGTTTGCGGTCGCCTCATCCGACTGCAGGTAGGCTTTTGCGGCGTAGAGCCGGTCCAGCCGGTTGTCGATCACCTGGTCGAGCGCATTGGCATCCCCTGCGCGCAAGGCGGCGATCCTGTCATCGTCAAGAAGGCTCTCGACTTCCGCGCGATAGGCCGCCCTGCCATCTTCATCGGCAAAGGGTGGATTGATCTTGTCTATACGTTCATGGGCAACGACGCCTGCAAGAACTAAGTTATCCCGCAATCTGTGGGTGGCTTTCGCAACCGCGTGTCGATCATCCGTTGTGACCTCGCCGCGCCTGGCGGCAAATGTGGCCGCATAGGTTGCTCCGAGACCGCGCGCCAGATGCTCCGGCATGTCCGGATATCGTGTGCGTACATCGTTCGCGACGGCCTCGTCGATCTGCAAGGGCCCATCGGACCGCGACAGGATGCGATCAATCTCGGAATCGATCCGGTCCGCCCGCTCCTCGTCAATGATGCGAACGTTGAACGGATTACGCGCATCGATCACATCGCTTGGCCGTGCCGGCAGATCAGGATGTCGCCGCAGAAAGGCTCGCTGCTCCATCTCGAGGCGGACCTCAACACGGATAGTGATTTCATCCGCGCGCTCGGCAATGTCTTTTTCGGAAAGCCCCTGCCCGCGCATGTCTTGCCGCATCGCGCGCGCAGCATCATCCACGCTTTCTGCATCGTAATGCATGTCTGGGGTACGGTCGTCTTCGATGACACCATCACGGCGCAGCACTTCCGCACGCTCCAGGGCTGTCCCGAGGGCGACATGCACCTTGTCGAGCTTGCCGACGGCGACCTTCAGGTCCTCGCTGCGCTCGAGATTGAGGTTCTGCGCCTCCGCGATTTTCTCAAGATCGTCAGCATACCATTCCCGTTCCAGAGCCGCCGTATCGGCCCCCTGCTCGATACGCGCCACAACCGTTTCCGAGGAAATCCCGGTCCCGCGTAAGGCAGTGTCAATCTGCGCCCTAGTGCGCCCTTCCCGCAGCTTCTCCAACAGGCCCGCGTTGATGTTGGCCTCAGAATAGATGCCAGTCTCGGTCGGTCGCTCTGTCAGCGTGCCTGAGCGCAATCCGAGCGGCTGCATATGTGCAACGGGTCTGAGGGCTGCCACCATCTGCTTTTGCAGCGCCGGGCGGTCAGCCTCTGGTGCCTCCCGGATCAGAGCTGCAACACGGTTCATCTCATCGGCAAAGCGACTGTTCAGATCGTCGAAACTCTGGTCCTGGCTCATATAGATGTCTCCAGTTTGCGGGAGTTTGCCCTGCCGCGCGAGAAGCGTGCTGGCCTTGAGCAAGGCGTCCTCGATGTCTGCGCGATTCTCAGGCGACGCCTCGGCCGCGAGCGATCGATACACCTGAGCATTGCCCGCGATCTCACCGAGGGCGCGGTCAAGATCCTCTCCGACCCGTTCCCGCTGGCGAACCGCCCGCCCCTCCTCTTTCGCCGCATAGACCTCGCGGGTGCGGGGTGGATAATGGGATTCACCGCGATCGACGCGCCGGGTCGCCTCGAGACGAACCCCGTACTTCTCCGCGTCTTCGACCATCGCAAGACGGAAGGCGTCGTAGTTGAAGTGATGATCTCGTCCGAGATAGAAGAACTCGCCTTCCTGCGACCGGCGATTGAGAACCACATGGGCATGTGGATGGTCACGGTCTTGGTGAACCGCGATCAGGTAGTCGAAGTTGCGGTCTGCATTCTGGAAGAAGCGCTCGCAGACATCACTAGCAATGTCGCGGACATGGGTGGCCTTGGTGCCGCGTGGAAACGACATCAAAAGGTGACTGGTATGTCCGAGCTTGGGGTTGAACCCCTCATCCCACCGCGACGTGAACCGCTTGACCACCGAAGTGATCTCCTCCCCCGAGAGCCGCGACTTCCCATCATGGACGCCCCGGCTGTCAACAATGTGGGAAGACTTCGTTGTCAAATAGGTCAGCTGGTTCTGGAGCTGGGCCTTGGTGTGTGTGCCGCCTGTGCGGATCGGTTTGAAGACGGCGGCCCGGTGGCCATAAGCCGCGCGCACCATCTGCGCCCGCCGTGTCCCCAGACCTTGCATCGACCCCCTGATGCGGCTCCAGCCCTCGCGAAAGATTTCCCCGGTGACGAGTGTGACGGCATCACTCCTGGACATCTGCGAAGCCCTTCAATGCGCTGTGGGCTTCAAGCGTCACATTGCTCACCCGCCGCCGCGCGAGCGCATCGACCTCGTCCGCGAAGTCGAGAACGAACCCGGACAGGAGCCGCAGTTGCGTGAGGCTGCGCTCGCCGAAGACCGGCGCGATCCCTTTCGCGCGTGCCTCGTTCAGGCGCTTGGCAATCTGGGTCACGTTGTTGCCCACGCGATTGAGCGCCGCGCGGAACAACTTGAGCTCCTCGGCGAGATGTTGGTCGGGTTGAAAGACGCCGTTTGCCGACTGGATGAGAAGGCGAACACCCGCAGACCGACTGGACACTCCGTGCCGCGCGAGCACCTCGTCGAAGCCTTGCAACTCCTCTGGCGTGAGCGTGACACTGACCTGCTTTGTGCGAATGCGCGTATCCCGACATCGGTCTTTTTCAGTCCGAAGCGTGTAATAGATCGTGCGCTCACTGACCCCGAACTGCACAGCCAAATTCGCGTGCGTCACACCCTTCTGGCGTTCGCGAACGATCTCCTGACGCTCTTCGGGGGTCAATCTGCGCCGTGACACCATACTGCAAATACACTCCCTATTTCCTGCCAGTCTCATACAGGCCATCTGGAGTGTCTGATATTATAGTATTGCAGTCAATAAATACTCTTTATCGAACCACGACAGGATGGCCTGTATTCCGTTTCAAGCCGAACGCGTCCGCGTGAGGCTCTTCCTTTTTGTCGTCAGGGTCTCGCTTTCCCGGAACACGAGTTTGGAAAAAATCGCGTACTGAGCGGCCTAAGCGCGATTTGGCACCCGTACCCTATCAAAACCTCTTCATCGGCTTGTAGCCCCTCTCTGGCGCCCGCTACGCGCTGCTTGAACGGAAGCGATCGGTTTTAACCTCCGGTTTAGGCCAGGATTCTGGCGAATATGATGGCACATGTGATCTGTGATATCGCATATGCATTATTAGTTATGGCAAATCACATATCGCGCGTGGCGGCGGCGATGTCTCGCCGAAATGCGCGATGCGAGCCCACAACCACCTCCCGGGACCGCTTCGGTGCGCCAGGCAACATCAGAAACCGCACTTTTCCGGCTCATGGCAAATCACATATGCAGTATCAGAGCTGCAACATCGGATATGCAAACACAAAAAACGCCAAGACGGCCATTCAAAATCGGAAATCCAATATCACACATCATGCCTCAGACATCCGCTATGCCACATCAAGTATCATTTATGGCAAATGCAACATGCAGCATCAGTTATCCTTGATGCAACATCCTCTCTGGCATATACCGTATCCAAAATCATAAAAACGACCCTTGAGGATACAGGATCATGCCCAACGAGCAGTTGAAGGTCATCGCGATCATGACCCGAAAAGGCGGTGCGGGAAAGACAGCGCTCGCACGCGCCTTGATGAGCGCCATCATCGCTGACGGGAAACGGTGCATCGCCATCGATGCCGACCCGCAGCAAGCACTCTTCCGCTGGTGGGAGAGCGTCACCACCGAAAACCCGGATGTCGCATCGACGGCCCCAGGACTTAGGGTCCTCGGCATCGAAAGTCCCTCCGACCTCGAAGCGATCATCGACGACGCCTATGAAAACGACACGGCCGACTTCGTAATCATCGACACGATGGGGGCAGGGGGCCAATGGGCCGACGAGTTGGCCGTCCACAGCGATCACATCGTCTTGCCGATGATGCTGTCGGACACCGATATGCGGATCGCCACCGACACCTACAATTGGTACCAGGGCCTCTTTGAGCGCGCCGAAGACCCCTCAGTCCTCCCGAAACTCACGGTCGTGCTCTCCCGCGTCGACAAGAACCCATCAAACGCCATGCGCGCCATGGCGCGTGAAGCCAATGCAAAGTTCCCGGTCATCGAGGAGCTCTTCATGGATCGCAAGCAACATGCCGATGTCGATCGCGAGGGCCTCTTCCACCAGATTTCGAAATGGCGAACCGAAGACCCCAACCCGCTGATGCGCACCCATGCCCGCCTCTACGACGAGGCTCTCGATGAGGCGCGTGAAATCCTCTCACTGGTACTGGAGGCTGAATAATGGCGCGCAAGAAAATCACCTCACTCCTCGGCGACGACCCGGTGTATAGCAAACAGTTCGGAGACAAGCCGAAACCCACCGAACCCACTCCCAAACCAGAACCAGCTCAGGAGGCGAAGCCTGCAGCTGCTCCAACCGCAGACCCAAAACCAGCTGCCGAGAAACAGGCCCCAAGCCCGGAGCCGCCAGCCAAACCAGCAAGCGTTGCAAACAAGACCAAGTCCAAGACGAAGCCTGCACCGAAACCAAAGGCGCCGAAGAAGCCCGAGACCCGCGCCGTACATGTTCGCGCCGCCCCGAAAAAGGACCATGGCCCAGGATTGGACGCTCTGGAAGCCGCCGGCCTGCCGGCCTCGGATGTTGTGCGCCTTGCCGGCAAGCGCGCCATCGACAAGTTCGAACTCAAACCGAAATACGTCGCTCCGGATGACGCCGAGCGTCTTCCGAGCAATATGAGCTTTCGGACCATGAAGACACTCGACGCCCAGGTCCTCGACAAGCTGCGGGATCAGGCCGATCCGCTCCGCCTGCGCTCGGACGCAGCTGTTATCCAGGGCCAGTTGGAACCTGTGTTCTGGTCGGAACTCACAAGCCTCATCAAGGAACTGCGCAAGCAGTATTCTTGAAGGCGCGGCATCGCCGCGCCGCGATTTTTGTCTAGAGGGGGAAGGAGTTTCGGCTTCCTTCCCCCTGAAACAAAATAGACAAGACCGTGTTGTCGGCTGCGCCTCCGCCCGCACCACTCTTGTCGATTTGGTTTCACCCCCATCCTCTCAAGCTCCGCGCATACTCGCGGGTAAGCAGCAGCTTACCCTGTCACGATTTGTGATGCGGGGAAAGAAAACACTACCTGTGCAATGAACCTTGAGAGACAGCGATGCCGGACAGCAGAAGATCTGAAGCGCACCCCATCAAGAAGATCATCGATCAGGAAACCGGCGCGCATGTCGGCTGGCTCTATGAATGGAACACCGGCGACCTCGAGCCGATGTGGTGCAACGGTCCCAAAACCGATGTGCGATACGAGGACATACCGCCGGAAGAGATGCCACACGGGTAGGATCATCGCCCAAAGGGCTCGGCGCGAAGCGACAGGCGGGCCAGGGGGCGGCAGCGCTGCCTGCTGCCGCGTCACCTCCAATGGGAAACGTATAAACGAGGGGCCGCCTAAGCTGCCTGCCCGTACCTCTCAACTTGCGCATTGATGAAATCCACCGCTTTCTGCGCTTCGGCCGCGGCCTTGAAGATCAGCCCTTTGTCCGATTTCAGCGCTTGCAACCATCCTTCGATGTAAGCGGCGCTTTGATCGAAGGCGGGCGCGACCCCCAGCTGAACAGCCAGAAAACACGCGCCGATCTCTGCGACCAGCTCCTCGAACGCGTATCCGGCGCGGTCCTCGAAACGCTTGATCCGGTCGAGCCGCGATGCACTCCCGGTCCAGTGAACGGTCTCATGTCCCAAAGTGCCGTAATACCCGCTCGCATCGAAGAAGGTGCCAATCGGGGGCATGTGAATATGGTCCGGACCCGGTGCGTAGTAGGCCTTCGGCGTCTCGCTGGTGACAACTGTCGCGCCCGTTGCGGCAAAGAATGCCTCCAGCTCAGGTACTGGTTCGGTGCCAAGATCAAGGGGCGGGGCAGGGCGGACGTAGTAGTCTTCCGGCAAACCCTCGATCTGATCGGCATTGAAGACATTGTTGCACTTGGCGTAGCGGCCGGTTTGCGGCTCATTCTCGCCGTCGATCTCTTTCTCGAAGGTTCCATAGAAAACCGATCGCGTGGCCTTCTCGCCTTTGCGCACACACGCCCCGAGCGCGAGGGCTTGCCGATAGGTCATCCAGCGGGCCGACGCATAGCCTCTGATGTGAGACGTGGCCCAAAGCATCAGGACATTCACCCCCCGATAGGCGGTGCCATCATGTCGCAAAGGCAGGGCGGCTCCAGTTGCGTCGCCCGTCCACGGTTTCCGCCACGGCGGCGTACCCTTCTCCATTTCGGAGATGATCGTGTCTGTCACATGCTGCTTGATGTCGATCTTGGCCATGTCTATCGCTCCTCATCCTGAATGCGGCTTTCAGGCACCGCGCCCGTCGCGGCTGTCCTGCAAATCTGCTCACGGCGAGTGCGGAGGGGGCGAGACCAGATCGAAAATGGGGAGGGGGATCGCCCGGCATCGCAGCGCGGCAGAGCCGGGACCGATGTTGGGGAGACCCTATTTTTGCGTCTGGTCCGAGGGGGAGGCCGCGCCTCCCCCTGAAACTATTTGGATCGGTCAATTTGTAAGAAGGGGCCAAACCTTCGGCAGCCCTGGGAGACCTACAGGTCAAACCTGGCAAACTGAGTCTCTTAGAATCCAAAGGCGGGCCGGAGCCCGCCAATGAACAGACGGTTAGACCATCCGCTTACTGGCGAAAATGCACCTCGAAACCCAAGAAATCTCAATCAGGTGCTGGCTCTCGTCATGTCACCCGGAACACGAAGCGGCAGGCGACTGACTGCGAGAAGACCCTCACAACCCGGACAGTCGACGCGCGTCTTTCTTGATATCTGTTATGGATTTGGTCGAGAGTATTCCATCGCGCGCCTGCTGGATGCGCGGAGCGAGGAACCGGGACAGGCTTTCGAAATCCGCGGCCTGGTCTTCGCTATCCGCATTCGTTCTCAAGCGGTCTTTATCTGTGTCACCCGGCATGACTCAAACCTAGCTTTGGAACTTTGCAAAATCCAGATCGCAGGTTGCGATAGGGTTGGAGGCTTGAGCTTGGCGACTACGCAGCGGCGCGGTCCATCGACTTCTTCACAGCGAGCGTGAGATTGTCGAAGTCCTCGGCGGCCATGGTCACACCGTATTCAGTCCCGCCATCCTGGTTTTCCCATTGCGACTGGCGAAGTGTCCCACGGGCATTCACCAGATCGCCGGGAGCGACATTCTCGAGCGCCCATTTCATCACGTTCGGATTGAAGATCGTCACTTCGTTCCAGTAGGGATTCGCCTGGAAATCGCCCCGATCATCCTTGCGCCCGTACTCGGCAGCAATCGTGATCCGCACGGTCTTGCCAACTTCCTTGACCTTGCCGACGCGACCGAGAATCTGGAACTCTGCGAATGTGCGCATGACTGTCTCCGCTATTCTATGTCATGGCCAGACCAAGGCCATCGATCTCACAATATTATAATATTGCGAGCCTCGCAATCTTTTGGCTCCGCTAAGGCGGAACTTCGCCAATGAAAGAACAGTATCAGTTATGCAGGACAAACCTGCGACCTGACGCCATATAACAGCGATCCACCCTGGGGTCTCAGTGCTCACGTTCGCAAAGGTCGTGGTCAGCCAGAGACGCAAGTACATAGCAGTCTTCGGACAGTCTGTCGCCATCACAGCCCTTGGAGATTCGCGCCAACTCTTTCTCAAGTGCACGGAGGCGTTTGATCTTCGCTCGGACATCCGAAAGCTGTGCCGACGCGATATCGGTAGCTTCCGCACATGACCGATCCGGGTGCCCCTGTAATTCGATCAGGGCAGCAATCGCCTCAATCGAGAAGCCGAGATCACGGGCATGTTTGATGAAGCTCAGGCGTTCCAGTCCTGCCGCATCATACCGGCGCTGATTGCCTTCCGTCCGTTCCGGGGCGTCCAAAAGCCCGGACTCTTCGTAGTAGCGGATCGTCGGAACCTTGACGTTGGTGCGCCGCGATAATTCGCCAATGGAAAACATGAAAATACCTCTTGAACCTCTAGTCACTAGAGATCGTATATGAGTTAGGACGCAGAAGCTAGAGAACACCATGTCCCAGAGATACCTCGCCGAAACCCCAATCCTCGATTTTCGATCCGGCGCTATCCAAGCAATAATTGCCGAGCGCGGGTGGGTCTCTCTTGAACCCGCCGCGCGCATCGGTGCCGCCTATGATTTTGTCCGAAACGATATCTTGTTTGGGTACAACAGTGACGATGCGATCCCGGCCTCCAGTGTTCTGGCGGATGGGTACGGGCAGTGCAACACCAAGGGGACACTTCTGATGGCCCTGCTCAGGGCGTTGGAAATTCCGTGCCGGTTTCATGGCTTTACCATCGACAAGGGCTTGCAGCGTGGCGTCGTACCGGAGGTGGTCTACCCGCTTGCCCCCCGAAGCATCATTCATTCGTGGGTGGAAGTTCTGATTGACGGCAAGTGGGTAAATCTCGAAGGGTTTATCCTCGATCAAGGCGTTCTTGGAGCGCTTCAGGAGACCTTCCCGGAACGTTCGTCGCTCTGTGCCTATGGCGCGGGGACGGATTGCCTTCAGGACCCGTCAGTCGAGTGGTCTGGCCAAAGCACATACATCCAGAAGACAGGTATCAACCATGACTTCGGTGTCTTTGACACTCCGGATGATTTCTACACGGAGCACCGGCAGCTTTCCGGGTTGCGCGGGCTATTCTATCGCTCTGTCATACGGCACTGGATGAACCGGCGCGTGGCGCGGATCAGGCAAGGCCATGTGCCAACCATCCCTGGTGGCGGGGACAACCTCCTTCCAAAACAGGCATCGATCATTCTGAAGGAGGCCGTGTGATGTCAGGATGTTGTGGACACGACGCCAAGTTCGACGGCGTATCAGATGACTACAAAAGGCGGCTTTGGATCGTCATAGCGCTGAACGCGACGATGTTCGTCGTTGAGATGACCGCCGGTCACTACGCGAAGTCGCAAGCGCTTCAGGCCGATGCTTTGGATTTTCTGGGGGACGCGCTGACTTACGGCATTTCGCTTGCGGTGATCGGGGCTTCGATCCGGGCGCGTACCAATGCAGCCCTGGCAAAGGGGGTGAGCCTGCTCCTGATGGGTCTGTGGGTGTTTGGATCGACCGTTTACCGTGTTTTCTATGTCGGCGTGCCCGAAGCGGAGATCATGGGCATCGTCGGCTTCTTCGCTCTGCTGACCAATCTTGCAAGTGTCCTTTTGCTGGTGCGTTACAAGGACGGTGACGCCAATGTCCGCTCGGTCTGGCTCTGCTCCCGCAATGACGCAATCGGAAATGTGGCCGTGATGTTCGCAGCCCTGGGCGTCTGGGGTACGGCGACCGGCTGGCCCGACCTGATCGTCGCATCCGTCATGGCGACTCTGTTCCTATCGTCTTCCTTCCAGATCGTTCGACAAGCATTGGCTGAACGTCGCGAAGCCACGACGCATAACCACGCCGACGCATGATGGAAACGGGAATCACAATCGTGGGACTAGGGATCGCGTTGTCCACGCTCGCTGCGATCCTTGGTCCATAGCACGACCCTCGCAACGGTTATGGCCGCCCATCAGGTATACGCCTCTTACGCCGCTTCTCGTCTGGATACCTACCTTCGTACTCTTTGGAACCTTGGTCGCGCTCGGTGTTTTGGGATGGGGCGATTTGGCCTTGTCAGGGTGGTTCCGCTTTGGAGCTGGCATTCCCCTGATCTTGATCGGAAACATTGTGGTTTGGAGCGCGGTCGCTGGTTTTGGCGTTCACAAGACAGGTGGTGCCGTAGGCACATTACAGACTGGCGGCCTCTATCGTTTCTCGCGCAACCCTCAGCATGTAGCGGACATCGCCATGGTACTGGGATGGATGGTCCTTACAGCCGCGCCCTTGGCGATGTTAGTTGGTACTTCTGCGATCATCGTTCTAGCGGCTGCGCCATTTTCCGAAGAACCGTGGCTGCGCTCGCAGTATGGTTCCGACTTCGATCAATATGTTGCGCAGGTGAGACGGTTTCTCTGAAAATCCGGACCATCGAAACCTCTTTGCAGCCTAGCCAGCGGCCTTATTCTGGGCAGATCAGCTCCAGGGACGGAAAATAGATCCGGTACCGCCGCGCATACCGCGTGAGCAGCGGCAAAGACAGCACCGTCGCATGCGCACCGATGAAAAAATCAGGCAGGACGTTCTGCTTCGTCCCCTTGGACCGCCGATAGGCGCAGAAGGCTTTTCCAGCCAGGAACAGGGCATCTCTTGGCATCATTTCGTGGCGGAGCCCGGCGGCCTCGATGAACGCATCGAGCCGTTCCTTTTCACGATAGCCAACAGAGAGCTCGGCATAGACACTGTCATTGATGAGAAGATCGCCTCGCAGCGCGGCGGCTTCCAATTGCGCAATGGACCATTCAGCGAAGGTCTCGTCATCCGTCACAACATCAAGAAGGACATTCGTGTCGACGAAGATCACCCGTCGCCCCGCGTCAGCGCCATGATCTCATCGGTGCTGAGCTCTGTTCTCGCATGGCCGCGAAGGGCACCAAAGCGCGAGACCGGCGCAGTCATGTCTTCCGGAACAATCTCGACCCGGCCATCCTTCGTACGATTGAAGGTCACCTTGCTGCCTGCCTTGAGCCCCAGAAAGTCGCGAACGGCTTTCGGGATCGTGACCTGACCTTTGGATGTGAGCGTCGTTGGCACCTGCGCCTCCAGTAATACCTTCATTCCACCAGGTATTACTTTGCAGGCCGTTTTGCAAGCTCTGATGCCGGTGCTGGACAACAGCGTGCCCTTGCTGACTGTACGCAGCGCGCAACCGGGAAGCCTCGCTCTGGTGTCACGAACCAACGTGAGGGCGGCATCTCTGCCGCCCCTCTGCTCGATATGGACTTATTCCGTGACCTGGCCATCTTCGCCATCCGCCTTGGGCGGGAAGGCGACCAGCTCGGTGACCGCAACCGGAAAGTCGAGCTTGATGGAGAGCACGGTCTCGCCATTCTCGCGGGTGTTCTCGAAGACCGCGCCGACGCGGCGGAAGCTGGTTTGGTCCTTGCCGTCTTTCTTGAAGGTGACGGGAACGGTGAGGGTGAACATCTTGTTGGACATTGTCGATCTCCTTGTTTCGATGCGGGTGACCCGGCGGATCGACGAGGGCAGATCGCGCAAGTGGAAATTCGGAGGCTCCGCCCAAAGGTGGAAACCGCATTTCTGCTTGCCGGAGCGAAGCGACGGGCACGCGAGCGGCCAAGATCCGCAACCCGTAGATCGGAAAGAAACAAGGCAGATCGACACGCCCCAACGGTGTCAGACCGCCCTCATCCCGGAGACATGAGAGACGGGGAACCAACCCCGCAGCCGATATCAAACGCGGTTTTCGACAGCGGCCCGCGCGATGCGCGACACGCACCACCATTTGCGCCACACCCGAGTCATTGCTCGTGATGGGCGTATCGGCCCTCCAAGGCGAGTGGAGATGCGTGCTCAGACGAAATATGGCTAAATGAGGGGGGCAGAGGGCATGCCCAAACGCGATCGACGACATGCAGCCGAGGCGATGGAAACGGCCTGCCCTAGGGATCGTCACCCGCATGGGCGAAGACAGCCTGGCTGGCTTCGTGCGCAGCATAGAGCCCGGTCGGCTCTGCCGAAGGGCCAATTCTTCACCGAAACTGGAAGAGACCTATCGATCCTTGGACAACAGGCCACGCGGGGTAATGGCTGTCAGATTGTCCGGTGTCCGCCGCGTCATCTCCATGCCATCGGACGACACCGCTGCCTCGACAAATTCAGTCTTCTTCAGAACACCGCCATCCGCCTCGACCCAAGTGGTGCTGTCGCCGTCCTCGCGGGTGATCGAGCCGTCATGATTGATGCGGATCGACACACCGCCGACCTTGACGGCAACGGAATGCGCATCCGCGATAATGCCCTCCCAGGCACCGTCAAAATCCCGGCGCAGCACCACCATGTCAGGGCGCAACTTGATCTGCATATCCTGATCGGCATCGCCATCGGCACTTTTGAGCATCAGGAATGTTTCCTGAATGTCCGGATCGGCGTGGATGCTGGCCCGCGCATCCTTTGGGGGCCAGACCTTTGGCGCGCTGCGCTGACGGCCCTCCCGGTCCCGGTGAAACCCGATGTACAGCTGCGCCGATTTCCAGACGCGGGCGGCTTGCGATGCAATCTTTGACATGGTGGTCTCCTGAGCGGGTCGAATCCGCGGCTCTTGGCTCTAATAAGCCGGGAGCCGCGCAAACCGAGGGACTTGGGGAAGCGAGGGCAGGGAGGCGGCCCTCGCGGATGTCCACCTTCAATCGTAATAGTCCGGCACCCAAGCCTCAATCCGGGCCTTCTGTGCCGGTGTGACTCCGAGCAGTTTCTGCTTGGTCTCGTCCGAGAACAGGTCTTCCAGCGTCTTTGCTTTCTCAGCCTTCTTCAACTTGGCGAAGGCTTTGGCCTCCGCACTCGTTGGCGCAAGGTCGAGGAGGTCGCAATAGATGGTCTTCAGCATCGGTCCTGACACGCGCTTGAAGAGGTTCTCCGCCGTGGGCGTCCAGACCTTGCGGATATCGGCCCCTGCTTTCTCAGAGAGAACTCCGTGGAAGATGTCATCCCCGCCTGTCAGCAGTTTCGCTAAGTGTCGGGTCAGTTCCGCAGCGCGATGCTTCGGCCCTTTCTTCTTGAAGCTGGCGAAGGCTTTCTTGAGATCGACGCCCCAAGCGTCTGACGGACTGACACCCGGCTTGCTCAGCCGCTTATCGATCTCGAACCCGGCCTCGACCGAGGGTGTGTTGCTAGGTGTCCCGAGGCTGATATCGAACACGTCACGAAACCCGGTTGCCCCGCTCAACTGGAAGGTCAGCAGATCAAGCAGGAGATCGGGTTGATCCAGCATGGCGTTTTGCAACGCGGCCAGCTTGATCGCGTCCAGATCATCCCGCAGCTTTTGCGAATAGGGGTATTTCGGTGCCTTGTCGGCACCGCTCCCATGCACAGACGCCTGCAACACGCCCGCCGCAATGGCAGGTTTCTTGTCTTCGGGCCGGATCAGCCCGGCCTCGACTTTCAAGCCCCCGCTCTGATCGACATAGACCACGCATCCCGCATGGGCTTTCTGAGCGTCGGTAAAGGCACCCTCCAAAATGACATGGAGGCCCACCAGTTCTTCTTCTCCTTCCGCATTGAGAACGTCATTGTCGGCCATCTCGCAGAGGTTCTCATAGCGCTCCATCTGATCATCGGAGAGAACACCTTCGACGGGATAGACGCGGGCGAACTTACTGTCTTCGATGAAGCTCCAGCCGAGATAGGCCTCGCTGTGCGTCTCCACCCATGCCCAGCCATCGGTGACGCGCACCTGTTCTGCGGCTTCGGCCAATTGCGCGGCAAAGGCTTCATCCAGAATGTCCTGATCCTCGAAGAAGATATCCTCGGAGAAAAGATCGCGCGTGATCTTGCCGCCACCGGCCTCGTAGGCCTCCACACCGACAAACACCGCGCGGCGGTCCGTGGCTTTGGCCGCTTTCGGGTGCAGGAAGTGGTCCAACTGGCTCACATTCGAGAGACGGCCCTCGGCAATGGCCTGCAGCGCCTCGTGCACCAGTTTCTCGTCTTGAGCGGTCGTCATCTTCTGCGCCGCCGAGAGATTGATGGTCTTGGCTTTCAACGCATCAAGGGCTGCATCGGGCAGATTGGCGAGTTTCAAGCGGCCTTTGACATGGGCAACGGTCACACCGAAGGCGCTGGCAATCGCTTCGGCATCTGCATTGGTTGCAGCCATCCGCCCATAAGCCCGGATTTCGTCTGCCGGATCGAGCGCTTCACGGGCCGTGTTTTCCGCATTGGCCCAGAATTCCGCCTGCTCCAGATCAAGTGCCAGAAGGACGGGGATCGAAGTTGCGCCCGCGAAGTCGGGCTCTGTTTCCGCGAGATAGGCCAAGGCCCTGAGACGGCGACCGCCGGACACGATGCCGATCTTGCCGTCATCGTCCTGAATGCCGCCGAGGTTTTGCAGCAGTCCGCAGGTCCTGATGCTGTCTGCCAGCGTCTCCACGTCTTCCTGCGCTACCTCTTGGCGGGGATTGAGATCGTGCAGGTAGAGCTGGTCAAGCGATGCATAGATGATCGCCGCGTCGTACGGGATGGTTAATTGGTTGGTCATATCTTTATCCTTTGATTTCGATTGATGTTGGGTGTGGCGCGGCAGGGGGCATGTGCCCGCCGCCCGCCGTGTCAAACGGGGTGGATCACCTCCTTTCCTGGGGATGTTGGGGCCTGCTCCGAGGACGGGTCAGGCGGCTCAGTATTCGGAGGCGTGAAGGATCGTCAGGACGCGGCGGGTCACAGTGAGGTTGGCCGGATCATCGCTGCCCATGGCGTAGTCGGTGTCGTAGAGATCGATCTTCCAGAAGATGCGATGGCTGTCGCCCGCCATCTCGATATCGAAGGCCCCGAAACTATGGTCGCCGTAAGGATCGTTGTCCTCGGTGAAACTGTCGAAGCCTTGCACCCGCTGCATGATGATCGCCTTGGTTTCGGGCGAGAGGTCGGCCACACCGCGCGTCATCACGATCTGACCGGGCACGGTGAAGTCCGCGCCCCATGTTGTCCGGAAGCGGTCGTTCTGCTCTGCGATCTTGATGGCTTCGGGTGTGGGGGTCTCAGGTGTGGCACACATCGGCTTGCTCCTTGGTATCTGGTTTTGAGAGCAGCCCCTGAGGGGCGTCGTCTCTAAAACCTGACCCACTGGCGAAGTGCCGGAGTGAGCAAAGGCACACCCCAATCGATGGGACGTGGCGCGGCCCGCAGCGCCTGGGGCGCGAGGACACGGGTCCTGTCTATTTGGGTTGCCTGCGCGAGAACCCAGCGGGTTCTAAAGCAACGTCCCCGCAGCGGCGTATCGCGCTCGCGCGAACCCCAAGGGGACCAGGAAAAGTTCACGCATTCTGTGTGTCAGCCTTGGAAACAAGGCGATTCGGTATATCGGGAACATGTTGTGTGGTCTGGAACATGACGGGCTTGGGTCCCGCCAATGGTCTAAAGACGGGCAAACAAGCCAACTTGCATCAAAGTATGGGTGTTTGGGCACCAACGGTCGCGTCAGGCACCTGCTTCTTAGCATTTGCGAGGGGAGTCCTAAGCAGCTGTGGTCAGAGGTCTCTCCCGCTCTGGTTATTTCTGTTAGAAATTTGGTTAGGTTTGTTATGTGGTTAGGGCACTGAAAAGACTCAAGGAAATCAGTCTTCTGGTGTCGTTTGGCGTTCCTGATGTACCGAACATACGTTCCCGATATACCGAGGATGTGTTCCTGTTGTACCGAGTCGGATGTTCCTGATGTACCGAAAGTATGTTCCCAATGTACCGAGTCACCAGATCGGGTTTGCTTCGATGTACTTCTTGGCGAAGGCGCGGAAGGCGGCGTTGGCGCTTTTCACGGGATCGTCCTTTCGTGCAGCCCATTCCCGCCAGGCATCGAGTATATACTGGATGTCGTATTCCGGGTTCGCATGCTTGATCTCGGTCAGAACGGAGTGCGAGACGGTCAGGTCCGACAGATTCGGTACATCGGGAACAGCGAGGTCGTCAAATTTCGGCTGAAATCGCACAAGTGCCTGTTTTCCCTTCGTTTTGAACGGGGTTGACACTTCGGCAGGATCCACGATCTCGACATGGTAATCGGGAATGGTGCCGGCTTCGCAGATTTCGTTGATCCGGAACTTGAACTTGCGCTCGGTATCGATCGACCCGCATTTCTCGGCCAGGCGCTTGATCCCGATATACCATTCCGGCTGACGGCCGACATGCTTGCGGGCCAGCTCGTAAAGGCGCCGCTCAAGACCTTTTGAAAGGCGGAAGTAATCCCGATTGATTGTCAGGACCCGGCGATCCTTGACGATGGCGTTGAACATCCAGCGGTTCATCGTGACCTCAACAGCCCCCATGACGCGCTGACCGTTGCGATTGGTGCGTTCGATCACGCGCCAGTCCTCGATCCAGCCGAAACCGCGCCGCTCGCGTTCGTCGCCGGCGGTGATGTTCGTCAGGATGTTGGTGGAGCGCAGCCGATCCAGCGCGTCGAGAAAGAGCTCATAGGCGCGCTTACCGGAACTGCGGCCCGTCACCTTCAGGAAGTCGTAGGCGGAGAACTTGATCGTACGATCCTGCACGCTGACCGGGGCATCCGCGTCGAACTGCCCGTGTTCGATCCTCTCGTTCACAAGTGATGTGAGATAGATCAGGATATCCTTGTCCCAGATCGTGGCGATTCCCTTGTGCCCTGGCTGAATCTCGATCTTCACCGTGCCGTCGTCAAAGACGAAGGGGGTCATCCGCGGGCGCTTCTGAAGGGAGAAAAACGGGAACTCCATCAGGGCACGCTCGTCTTTGACCGGGGCGTCAGCGAGCTGGTCCAAGAAGAGGTCTACCTGTTTTTCTGACACGATTGTTCCTGAAGTACCGAATCTCTCTTGTTCCCGTTATACCGAGTTTTGTGTTCCTGATGTACCGAATTTTTCAAGATATTGCGGTACGCTATGCGGTTGGCCACAAGAGGCGTCAGTAGTTCACCTGCTCAAAGCCATAGTTTCCTTCGTAATCACGCCAGTCCACGAAGACCGACCGGTGGAATATACCCGGACAATGGTCCCCATACCGCTCGAGTCCCACGTGGGCCTCCGGCAACTGGCTTGGACTGGAGCCGCGAGACCAGTTGAAGTCGCCTTGGGTGCCGTAGGTGCCAATCCGCATCGAGAAGAAGCGATTGCAATCCCCATCACGTCCGCTTTCGCGTTGGCTTGCGTAAGTGACGTTGTACACACGAATGGAACGCACGAAGTTGAACTCAGGACCGCTGATGTCGATGTCAGCGCTTTGAGCCGAATGAGCCAGCGTGAGAGCAAAATCATCGGGGAGCGGCTCAACAGAAGTACCACCTCGCCGGTGAATGGCGGGTAGTTCCAAAGGCCACGTCAATGAAACCGAGCTCTGTGGGACAGATTGTTGTCTCTGGGGTAGGTCAGGTGCGAGTGCCTCGAGGAGAAAGGGCAGGGGCTCTTTCGCGCCAAAAGACTGAAGGCTTGCACCCATCGGACACCGCCAAATCTGAAGGGGCGGCTCAATGGGCCAGGGCGTGATGCGCCGGATGAACTCGGCACGGGCACGCGCGCAAGGTGTCGAGGCCGGCCAACCGCCCGAAAGACACAGGAGGATCGCACAATCGATTTGGTAGCTTTGTGCAGCCACCGGCTGGAGCCCAGGCCCGAGGGTCAATAATCCTGCCAGCGTGGCAATGCGTGCGCTTGCGATCATATTCGGCATGGCTTATCCACAGTGTGATACAATATTATAATATTGATACAGCATCGGCTGGAATGGCAAGCAAAACTTACCGCTAACGGAAATGCCAAATCTGCTTGAGCATGATCTCGCTCAGATTCCCGAGACTGGAGGGTCTTGGGCAAAGATGTATGGTCACGTATACGTCGAGATTGTAATTATGAGTTTTCGAACGACAGCGATACGCATGCGTGACTATTCCGTGGCGCACAGCGCGAAAACTGGAGGCACTGACATGAGATTTTACGCTTGTGACCACCTCCATAGTGAGATGCCACACGCGTTTGAATGGCCATAACTCGCCTGTTCAGACGACCCACAAGACCATCAAAATACAACAACGACCGGCCGTGCTGCATCGCATAACCATTGGCGAGGTTTCCGAGGCCAGTCTTTTGATTTGGGAAATGGCATGCTTGAAGATGATGGGGATGAAGCTCGTGCGACCGACCGTATCGTTGACGCTCAATCGGGAGAAATAGTTGGCCTAGTTTATGAGTGGCGTGATGGAGTTAAGCAGCCATTATGGTTCGATGGTCAGAAGCTCGACGTAGTCTTCGTCGTTTTGGCGGAACAAATTGCCAAATGAAATATTGTTGGCGACTTCTATCCAAGGGTCAGGACCAAGTCTTCCGAAAGAGACAACGGCGGGATATGCAAGTTCTCCGGCGCGGGCCCTTTGCGGATACGCCCCGCGGTATCGTAATGCGACCCGTGGCACGGACAGAACCATCCCCCGAAATCACCTGCACCATCGCCTAGCGGGACACATCCCAAATGCGTGCAGACACCGATCATCACGAGATAGGCGTCATGGCCCGGAATGGCGCGGTTCTCATCCAGGGCTGTGGCCTCGCCGGGAAGATTGGGATTGCGCGCATCGGTGTCTGGCAAGGCAGAGACCGCCTCTTCACGCGCCTGGGCCATCTCAGCTTGCGTTCGGTGGCGGATGAAGACGGGCTTCCCGCGCCAATTGACGGTCAGTTGCGTGCCTTCCGCGAGCCCGGAAATATCCACCGAAATCGTCGCCAGGGCGCGCACATCCGCCGAAGGGTTCATCTGATTGATCAGCGGCCAGAGCGCCGCACCGGAGGCGACCAGGCCCGCGCCAGCAGTGGCAAAATACAGGAAATCCCTGCGTTGAGTGTCATCAGACGCATCCATATCATATCGACTGTGCAACCTTCCTGCGCCGGAAGGTCAACGCGGGTTTTGTAACGTTTTGTCTGCCAACCAGGGGCTGTCGCAGAAAAACTGTGGCCGATCATCGATTCAGTGATGGGGCGGTGCACCTTTTGCCATCATCAGATGATGCTCTTGGTGATGCGCGCCGATGGTCATCAGTCCGAAGAATCCAAGACCTTGTATCTGGTCGATATCGCCATCGACGACGAGGGCAACACCATCCCCGAGTTCCTCTGTCGTGACCTCCCAACCCGTCTCGGCAGCCAGGAACGGCGCATGGGCAGGCACCATGGTGCGAATGGCTTCGAGGACGCGCGGTGCCCCCCGGATTTCGAACCGGAGACCGGCGGGCCGCACACTGCGGGTAACCTCGGCCTCCATCGTCAAAAGCTCCATGTCCACGAGATGTCGCCTGAGAGCCGCGATATCGACATTTGCCCAATCGGTGTCGGGATCGGCGCGCAGGAGCGCTACGATCTCGGCCATGGCGGCAAAGGCAGATTGCCCGGTTTCCTGCGGACCCGGCATCGCATGCCCGGTCGCGGAATGGCTGTGCTGGGCCGCGACGGGTCCAGACAATGACAGGGCAAGCAGGAGAGCAACAAGGCGCATGGGGGGATCCTTTTGAACGGCACGATACCCGTTTTTCGTAGCACGCAGGCCTGCTCTGGAATATGATTTCAATCATATGCTGCCAGAGCCCTACGACCTTCTCCCAACAACTGCGCGTCAGTCGCAAACAATTGCGGCTGGCGACGTGCTCTTTCGACAGGGTGCAAGGACCCTGGGCCTCTATGTGCTAATAACCGGGCGTGTGCATCTCGAGCGGGTTGGTCCGAATGGCGAGCGCCTCATCATTCACCGGGCGGCATCCGGGACCAGCTTTGCCGAAGCCTCGGTCTTTTCGGAGCGCTATCATTGCGATGCCATCGTGATGGATGCAGGTGAGTTGGTCCGGATCGATAAATCCGCGGTTCTCGCCGCTTTTGGAAACCCGGACTTCGCGCGGGCCTATGGGCGCCAGGCGGCCCAACAGGTTCAGGCGCACCGGCAGATCATGGAAATTGTCGGCATCCGACGCGCCGAGGATCGGGTGATGGCGGGGATCGTTGCGGGTCTTCTGGATGGCACCGTCGTCGACTTTGCCGCACGCCTCCAGCTGACGCATGAGGCGACCTACCGTGCGCTGCGGGCGCTTGTCGATGCGGGTCGGGTCAACAACCCCTCCCGCGGCACCTACCGATTGGCCTAGCTGTGACTGGCAAAGACCGATGTCGCGCCATCGAGCCCGACAAGCAGCGTATCGAAGGTGTCCCCGGCGCCGGGACCGCCCATGCCAGGGGAACTCATCGGCATACCGGGCACAGTCAGCCCACGCGCCGTCGGTTGCTCCGAGAGAAGCCGGGCGATGTCTTCAGCCGGCACATGGCCTTCGATGAAAAAATCGCCCACCACTGCGGTGTGGCACCCGGCCAGCTCCGGGGCGATCTGGAGCCTGTCTTTCAGCGCGTAAAGGGTGTCTTGGTCGACATCCTGGGCCTCGATTTGAAACCCGGCCTGCCTCACATGATCGACCCAGGCGGTGCAGCATCCGCAGGTCGGGGTTTTGACAACCTTTACGATGGGTCCGGCATCGGCCATCGCCGGAAGCGCGAGGGTCGCGGCAGCACCGGTCAACAAAAAGCTACGTCGTTTCATGTATCGTTTCCTTCTTAATTATGGTCGTGACCAGCATCTGGAGCGGCACTGTCGAGGTGATCGCGATGCGCTGGTGGTGTATGTAGCGGCGCCTCCCGCCCCGTCGACGACGTGACGTCCAGGTCCTGTGCATGGCGCTCGTCGAGGCAATCCGTTTCAAGCTGAAGGGTCACCATGTGAAACCGGTGATGCTCGGTCAGGTGCGTATATGCGGTCTCAAGGATGCGCGCGGCATCGGCAGGGACTGCGTGACGCAGATGGGCCGAGAAGGCATGCTTGCCACTGGTCAGGGTCCAAGCGTGGACATGGTGAACATCAAGAACGCCGTCCTGCGCGCGAAGATCGGCGGTCACGGCCTCGAGATCAGTGTCCTCAGGTGTTCCTTCCAACAGAATATGCACCGCCTCGCGGATTACTCCAACCGAGGCCCAGAGGAGCACGACCCCAAAGGCCATACCAAGGATCGGATCGATCGCCAGAAAGGCGGTGAACTCGATGACAAGCGCGGTCACGATGATCAACAGGCTGCCGACGAAGGTCTGGATGATGTGCCAGAGGGCCCCGCGGGCATTGAGATCATCCTGGCTGGATTTCCACATCAGGCCAAGCGAGATCACCTCGGTGACCAAGCCGCCGAAGGCCACCCAAAGCATCGGTCCCGTCGGCAGATGGATCGGACTTCCGAGCCGCATCGCCCCCATCCAGATTACCAGAAGCGCCATGCCGAGAAGAAAGCCGCCGTTCACGAGCGCGCCAATGATCTCGGCGCGATACCACCCGTAACTGCGCGCCATATCCGCCGGGCGGCGCGCGATCCGTTGCGCGATGATGGCGACAAGCACACCGCCTACGGCCGACAACGTGTGAAACGCATCCGACAGAACCGCGATTGATCCAATCCAGAGCCCAACTGCAAGTTCGATCAGGAAGTATATGCCGGTCAACCAGGCAGATATAACCAGAGCCTTGCCAGAAGACGGCATATGTCCTGCGTGTCCATGAGCGGCCATATCAGATTTGCTTTTTTGCAGTGTGGGTGCCGCGCCAGACCGCAAATAGGGCGGACAGCGCAGTGAACCCGCCGAGCGCAAGGGCCGTCCAGGTGGCGGTTTGCACGTCGCCATTCATGGCCTCGCTGCCGAGATGAGCGAGCAAGAAGCTTGCCGGAACGACCCCTGCGAGCGTCGCTAGGGCAAACCGCCAGAGATGCAGGACGCTCAACCCTGCGGCGTAGCTGACCATGTCGAAAGACAGGAATGGCAGCAGCCGGCTACCGAACACCAGAAGTGTCAGAGTATTCTGTGATCCCAGAAGTCCACGTCCGATCGTCTCGCCGATATGGCGTTCCACAAAAGGGCGCCCCAGCCCGCGCGCGAGCAAAAAAGCGGCAAGCGCGCCAATTTCTGCGCCGAGCACGACGAGCAGGGTCCCGAAGGTGTGACCGTAGGCGGCCCCAGCCGCGAGCGCGATCGGCGCCGAGGGCAGGGGGCTGGCCACGATTGCCAACGTCATAAGCGCCACGACCAGAACCGGGCCAAGAAAACCAGCAGCATCGATCCAGCGCCGCAGGTCATCGCGCTCCGGCAGATCGATGTCGAGGCCCACCAGGTTCGGACGCGCCAAAACGAGGAGCACCAGCCCCAGAAGGACGAGAACAACGACACGCACCATGGCCTACCTTGTATAAAGCAGCACAAGAAAGGCTGCCGCCATTAGATCAAAGACGACGCAAAACGGGATGTACCAGCGTGGGACCCGGGCAAGGCGGACCGCATTGTGATGGGCAAGATCCCACAGCGCATGGAGCGCGAGACCCAGAGGCAAGGCTGCCCAATGCCAAAGGAGACCCGCTACGGCCGCCGCCCCAAAGACGAGAGCAACCGCCAGCTCAGACCAGAACACGGAGCGACGGCCATCGGCGGCACCGAACCCGATATAGGCCCCGCCGATCAGGGCCAGTGTGACCGCTGCCAAGGCAAGCGAGTCTGCCTGTTCCAGGAGGAGGTGGGCGGGCATTGTGACCACAAAAAGCGCAAATCCGATCCAAGCGGGTGCCGCCATGGTCCGATGCGCTGAGTGGGAGGGATGTTGCCCCGATATGTCTGGTCTTACGCCGGTCATGACGCGTCAGATGGGGCTTCCAGCAGCTGGAGGGTCAAGACATGTCAGGTCTATTGATACATATTGCGACAAACGAAGTGCGGGTCTTTCCCGAAAGAACAATCTATTCTGCGTGTTATGGAGATTGATCTATGGAACAG
The DNA here is from genome assembly GCF_049800775.1 of Dinoroseobacter sp. S375. Taxonomy (NCBI): domain Bacteria; kingdom Pseudomonadati; phylum Pseudomonadota; class Alphaproteobacteria; order Rhodobacterales; family Roseobacteraceae; genus Dinoroseobacter; species Dinoroseobacter sp. S375. Next base: position 66,745 of record NZ_JBNAFR010000012.1, read on the forward strand.
ACGGCCGAACGGCCAGACGGGCCGATTTGCGGAGACTGATCGCTGATGGCGTCATCGGCGCATATCCTGGTCGTCGATGATCATGCAGAGATCCGGCACTCGGTGACGCGCTACCTGGAGAAAAATGGGCTGCGCGCGACGGGAGCCAAAAGCGCGGGTGAGATGGATGAACGATTGGGCGAGGGCAAATTCGATCTGATCGTACTCGATATCATGATGCCGGGAGAAGACGGGCTCGCGGCCTGCGCACGGTTGCGCCGAGAGCAGCAGCATACCCCGATCCTCATGCTGACGGCGCTCGGCGACGATGACGCTCGGATCAAAGGGCTCGACACCGGCGCAGATGACTATCTGGCCAAGCCCTTCAATCCGCGCGAGCTTCTGGCCCGGATCAATGCGATCCTGCGTCGCGCGGGAGACGGATACGCGCCCCATGGCGGAACATTTGCAGGCAAGCGAGCCGTGTTTGCCGGGATCACTTTTGATCACGACGCCAGTCATGTCATTTGCCCCGATGGCACGGTCAATGCACTGACCACAGCGGAAGCCAAGCTGCTGACGGTCTTGCTGGAGCGTCCTCGGGCGGTGATCGGTCGGGATGAACTTCTGGAGTTGAGCGCCGGCCGTGTCGCCGGACCATTTGATCGTACCATCGACAATCAGGTTTCGCGCCTGCGCCGGAAAATCGAACCCGATGTGCTTCGCCCTCGGATCATATCGACGGTCCGCAATGGCGGGTATTGTCTGAGCTGTGATGTGGAGATCGAGGCCTGATGCAGATGGGGTTCCGCTCACAGATCGCCTTTTTGGTGGTGGTGGTCCTCTTCGTTGCGCAGGTCGTGGGGCTCTGGCTTTTCGTCGATGAACGGTCGCTTGCCGTGCAAGCGGCCATCGGCAGCGAGGCAGCCGGACGCGCGGCAAACGTCGCCCGTCTGATCGAGGAGGCACCGCCGACGTTGCATGAGGATATCGTAGCGGCGGCAAACTCGCCCCTTGTACGCTTCGATCTCGGCGACACCCCTGCTGTGACGCACTCCCATCATGATGAGAACGGAGCGATCGAAGCGCGCATTCGAGCGCTTTTGAACGATGGCTACACCCGCGATATCCGGGTCGAAGTGCACGAGATTGAACAGGGGCTGTTGCCGTTGCCGAACCTTTCGCCGGAAATGGCGGAAATGCATGCCGAGATGATGCAGGGAACTCTGGCGGCGCTCGAGATGGAGGTCTCAATCGCCATAGCCGGGGGCCAATGGTTGAACGTCGCCACCCGGTTCGAGCGGCCGCCGATACAATGGTCCTGGGCTTCCACGCTGTCTTTTGTGCTGACGGCTGCCGTGTTGCTGCTGGCGATCTTCTGGTTTCTGCTCACGCGCCTGACGCGGCCCCTGAATGATCTCGCCGCTGCCGCCGAGGAATTCGGGCGTGGTGGCGGGCAGGGCCCCCTCACGCCGGTTGGCCCAAATGAAGTGCGGAACCTGACAACGGCTTTCAATGACATGCAAACGCGCTTGGCCCGCTTTGTAACGGACAGGACGCAGATGCTGGCCGCCCTGGCCCACGACTTGAGATCGCCACTCACCGCGCTCAGGGTTCATGCCGAGATGGTGGAGGATGCGGAGACCAAGACCGGCATCACGGCCTCTCTCGACGAGATGCAGGATATGGTTGAGGCCACACTGGCCTATGCACGCGGTGTGGGTCAGGACGAAGCCCTGCAGCCAATTGAGATTGGCACGTTTCTGATCGACATTCGGGACGCGACCCACACTGCGTTGGACGTACGCCGAGGACCCGAGGCAATGGTGCAGATCAAGCCCAAGGCGCTGCGCCGTGCCTTGCGCAATCTCATCGACAATGCGGGGCGATACGGGTGCAACCCGACGCTATCCTGGCGCATTTCTGACGGCAGCGTCGAGATTTTGGTCGAAGACGATGGACCCGGGATCCCTGACGACCGCTTAGGCGATGTGTTTCAGCCCTTCCTGCGCCTTGAGGGATCGCGCTCCCGCGAAACCGGTGGCCATGGGCTGGGCCTTTCAATCGCTCGCAGCATCGTTCTGCAACACGGCGGCACGATCACTCTGTCGAACCGCGCGGAGGGTGGGCTCTGTGCAAAGATTGTATTGCCCGTGACTGCGGATCAAGCCGCGTTGACATCCTCGTACGAGCATCCCGAGACGCGGGCCGAAACCGGATTTTCGGCCCCGATCAAAAAGGCCTAGGCTCGCCGTCCAACCGGTGGGTTGATACATAACCTTACAAAATTCTGGCTCTCCCTGCGTTTCGCCGCTTGCTGATCTTCGATAGAAAACAAGGCGTTCGACATGGAGACGAGGCAGAGCCATGCAGGCAAGAAATCGACCCTTTCGGTCACGTCGTCAGCTGATCGGCGGCATCGGTGCGACGCTCCTGTTCGCGCCTTCGGTGCTGCGCGCCGAAACACGCGCACCGGTACGGCGTAACGCTTCAAGCTTCAGAACCCACGATTGGCAAGACCACTTCGATCGTCTGGGCAAAGGCATCATTATTGCGGATACCAATTCCCGGGCGCTTCAGCAGTGGACCGCTGATGGTGAAATGTTTCTCTATCCGACATCTGTTCCAATGACGGATGAGCTGACGCGGCGAGGCTATACTGAGATCGTCTTCAAAGATCCCGAGCCGGATTGGACGCCCACGCCATCTATGCGCGAACGCGATCCATCCTTGCCAGCCTACATGCCGCCGGGTCCGGACAATCCGCTCGGGGTGCGGTCGCTGCACCTGACATGGCAATACTATCGCATTCACGGAACACACGATACGCGCAAAATTGGTCGTCGTTCCTCCAGCGGCTGCATCGGCCTCTACAACGAACATATCATTGAGGTTTACAATCGGACACCGGTCGGAACGCAGGTCAAGTTGATCTGATGGGGCGTTACGTGATCATTTCCATCGCCCTTGCGGTGGTTCTTGCCATTGGCTTCTGGTGGACAGGACCAACCGATAATGACGTGGCAACGAGCGAGGATGACGCGTCTCGCACCTACAGTCCCATGGTCGACGTCATTCTACCGCAAACGCTGTCCGCGAATGCGGAGATCGGCAAATTGGCCTACGAGGCGAAATGTGCGGCCTGCCACGGCACAAATGCCGCCGGGCAGGACGGTGTGGCGCCTCCTCTGGTGCACAAGATCTACGAACCCAGCCACCATGGGGATGCCGCCTTCCTTCTGGCGGCCAAGAATGGTGTTCGTGCGCATCATTGGCGCTTTGGAAACATGCCGCCGGTCGAAGGTGTCACGGATGGTGATGTGAAGATGATCGTGGCCTATGTGCGTGAGTTGCAACGTGCAAATGGTATAAACTAACCCGAATAACCGACGAAGGACGATCCGTGATGTACAGAGTCGTACTGACAATTTTTTTGGCGCTGACCAGCGCGCAAGCACTCGCCCACTCGGAAAAGGAAAGCATGACGCCTGCAAACGGGGCCATTCTTGACGCCGTACCCGAGACGATTGGATTGCGCTTCAACGATGGGATGCGACTGACGAAAGTCGAAATGACCCATGCAGAGGCGCACACCGAGGCTCTCGACCTCGGCAATCAATCCGGCTTTGTCAAAGAGTTCACACTTCCTCTGACGCCAATGGGGTCGGGCATGTATCAAATCGAATGGCGCGGACTTGGTGTTGATGGACACCCCATGAACGGTGTCTTCTCATTTGAAGTGAAGTGAGTGGTGCCGGATATCTGGGGTCAGGCTGCGATTGCCACAAAGTTTTTGCTCTATCTCGGCATCCTCACGAGTGCCGGGCTGATACTGAGTCGCCAAGTCTTTCACGAGCAGTTGGCTGGGCTCGACCGTTTCTTGCGTGCCTGGGCCGTCTTCTTTGCTCTTCTGGCGGCTGCGATGTCATTGCTCGGTTTTGCCGTGCGGGGCGCAGTGCTCATGGATGAGGCTTCGGGCATGACGGATCTGACGATCCTTGCGTTGCTCTGGGAAACCCCGCCCGGAGACGCTTTGCTGTTGCGGCTTCTGGGCTTGGGGGCTCTCCTGACCGGCGTGGTAATCGGGGGGCGGTGGCTCTGGGTGGCGCTCTTGGGCAGTTTCTTGGCAATCTGGAGTTTTTGCGAGATCGGTCATGTCGCCAGCGAAGATCGTCTGTGGTTTCAGACCGTCTTGTTCGGTCATCTGATCGTTGCCGCCTTCTGGATCGGCGTCCTTCTTCCGCTCCAAAAGCTTTCGGGGTCTGCGGACACATTGCGAGTTGCTGCCGTGCTTGGACATCGCTTTGGCCAGGTCGCATCTGTTGCGGTCCCGCTGCTGCTGCTTGCTGGCGTGGTGATGACGTGGCGACTGGTGGGATCGTTTTCCGCGCTCCTCGGCACTGGCTATGGTTTGACACTTCTGGCAAAGATTGCCGTCGTGACGCTGCTTCTGGCCCTTGCCGCCATCAACAAAACACGGCTTGTGCCCGCTTTGCAGAGCGGTGATCCCAAAGCTGGGCCGCACCTTGCAAGATCGATTTCTCTCGAATGGGTTTGTATCGGTGTCATCTTGCTTGCCACGGCTGTTTTCACCTCAATCCTAACGGTGCCATCATGAAACTTTCAAAACGCGACTTCCTTCGCATGAGTGCTGCCGGTTTGGTGTGCATGCCGAATTCACTGCTCGCGCAGACAGACATGCGCGCGGTGACAGCCCGGATCGCAGATATACAGCTTTTGCCTGATGACTACGGAAAAACACAGATCTGGGGGTTCGATGGTATCGCGCCGGGCCCTGAAATCCGGGTTACGCAAGGCGCGCGGGTACAGAGACGTATTGTCAATGAGTTACCCGATCCGACATCGACCCATTGGCACGGGATCCGCATCGACAATGCGATGGATGGGGTGGCGGGTCTGACGCAGGACGCCATTCGCCCCGGGGACAGCTTTGACTATGATTTCGTTGTCCCCGACGCGGGCACTTATTGGTATCACGCGCACAACCGCTCGTTCGAGCAGGTCGCACGTGGTCTTCAGGGTGCGCTGATCGTCGAAGAGCCGGAGCCGATCGATATCGACCATGAAGAGGTCCTGATCCTCGACGATTGGCGCATCGATCCAGAGACTGCCCAGATCGCGGATACTTTTGGTGCGATGCATGACCTTAGCCATGCCGGGCGCCTTGGAAACTACATAACAACGAACGGCGTCTACAATCTCGCGAAGCATGTGAAACGGCATGAGCGACTGCGCCTGCGGCTGATCAATGCATCGAACGCCCGGATTTTCCAACTCGCGCTGGAGGGGCTCGAAGGCTGGATTGTGGCCATGGACGGGATGCCGCTGGCCACACCGCAACCTGTGGAAGGCCCATTCCTGCTCTCGTCGGCACAACGGGTGGACCTGATCGTCGACGTGACCGCAGAGGTAGGTAGCGCGGGCCATATCGTGCAATTGAGCCGTGATGAAAGCTTTTCTCAAGTGGCCTTCGAGGTGACAGGCGACGGTACAAGCGCGCGGCGCGGAACGCCTCAACCCCTGCCGCCGAATGCCCATGCCATGCCCGATTTGGGATCGGCAAGGGACATCGCATTGCTGATGGAAGGGGGGGCCATGGGCGGCATGCGCGGTGCCATGATGGGTGGTCGGATGTCTTCGATGCGCGACATGATGGAGACAGGAAACTTCTGGGCCTTCAATGGCGCGGTGGGTGGCATGGATGTTCCAGCACTGGCGGAGTTGTCGCGTGGCGAAACCGTTCGGCTGAAGATCACCAATGACACATCGTTTCCGCATGCCATGCATCTTCATGGCATGCATTTTCACGAGATCGCACCCGATGGCAGCCTCGGCGCGCTGCGCGACACAACGCTGCTCGACCGGGGCGAAATGCGCGACATCGCCTTTGTGGCAGATAACCCCGGCAAATGGCTGCTGCATTGCCATATGCTGTCGCACGCGGCATCCGGTATGATGACATGGGTCAATGTGGCATGAAGGGTCTGGCGGCCATCCTCGGCATTGGTGTCCTGGCAGCACTTGGAGCGGCGGCCTATGTCTGGACCGGGTCTGCCGATGATGTCCAAAGCGGCGTGATGCCGGAGAGCGTCGATCTTGTCGCCGGCAAGGCGCTCTATGCTGAGACATGTGCCGCGTGCCATGGGGTCAATCTGGAAGGTCAGGAGAACTGGCGGAGTCCGGGCGAGGACGGCCGGCTACCCGCACCACCGCATGATGAAACGGGTCACACCTGGCATCACAGCGACCAGGTTCTGTTCGACTACACAAAGCTTGGAGGTCGAGAGGTGATGGCCGCTCAGGGCATGGAGTTCGACAGCGGCATGCCCGGTTTCGGCGACCAACTTTCCGACCAGGAAATCTGGAATGTCCTCGGGTACATCAAGTCGACCTGGCCCGAGGAAATACAGGATATGCAGTACGCGCGCACCCATGGTGTGCCGGTGAACTAGGAGAACTCTCATGAAGATCGCAATGGCAATGCCACTGGTCGCCCTTCTGCTTGCACCACTGACGTCTCATGCCGACGCGCTCAGCGAAGACCGGGTTAAGGAATTGGTTCTGGAGGCCATCCGGGAAAACCCAGAGATTGTCCTCGAGGCGGTTCAGATCATTGAACGGCGTGAACAGGAGCGGCAGGCGGCCGCAGCAGCGAGCGTCCTCTCCGAAAATCGCGATCTTCTCGAGAGCGACCCAAACGCACCGGTTCTCGGAAATCCCGAGGGCGACGTCACAGTTGTGGAGTTCTTCGACTACAACTGTCCCTATTGTCGCCGGGTGAAGCCGCATATCGAAGCGCTGTTGGACGAAGACCCCAACGTCAAGCTGGTCTATCGTGAGTGGCCGATCCTCGGAGACGGCTCCGTTTTTGCCGCGCGCGCCGCATTGGCCGCGCGAGAGCAGGGCAAATACGAAGAGTTTCACTGGGCACTGATGGGCATGCAGGGCCGAGCCGAGGAAGCGTCCGTCATCCAGGTTGCGCAGGAAATTGGTTTGGATGTCGCGCAGCTGCGACGGGACATGCAGGCGCCTGAGATCGATGCCCATATCGCGGCGTCAATGGAGATGAGCCGCGCGCTCGGCTTCAATGGCACACCATCCTTTGTGATCGGAGACGCACTGGTTCCGGGGGTCATCGAGGCCGATCAGATGATCCGTCTTGCGCAGGAAGCGCGCGCCGCAGGTCAATAGTTTCCCGAAATTTGGCGAACGGACACAGTCAAAACGAGTGGACGAGGTACTTATATGGTCAAACTGACGCGTCGGCATTTTGTGGCAGGGTCTGCAATGCTCTTTTCGGCACCGCTCGCCACGCCGATATCGGCAGCGCCCACGTCGCCGCGCGCAATGTGGGATGTCTGGGATGCGCAAGTCACGCCTCCGAGTTATGACCCCTCGACTTCCAATCCGTGGGGGATTCATCCGCGGTTCCTTCCTGTTCGGGTGGAGGCAAACGCGGGCCTCGTGCCGGGTGACATTCATGTCGATGCCGTTGCGCGCTACTTGTACCATATCGAGCCGAACGGAAGCACGGCGATGCGTTATGGCGTGGCCATCGCACGCGGGACATTGTACGAGCCGGGTGTCTACACGATCCGGCGAAAAGCCAAGTGGCCCACTTGGCGTCCAACGGACGACATGATCGAACGCGACCCGGATCTTTATGCACAGCATGCGGAGGGGATGGACGCGGGGCCAACCAACCCATTGGGATCCCGTGCGCTTTATCTCTATGTGGGCAACCGGGACACTTATCTGCGTATTCATGGATCGCCTGAGCCGCGTTCGATCGGAGGTCGGGCGAGTTCGGGTTGCGTGCGCATGATCATGGCACATATCAACGATCTCTATCCCAACGTGGAAACGGGCAAAACCGCTCACCTGTATCCGCCTGAAGATGCGATCGGGGGCTAATGGAGCATCTTGATGTTGCTCAAAGCGTCTTGACCTAGTTCACCGCTTGGCAGATTGGATTGCCTTGTGGCGTTCTGAGCGGCAACCAGGTCGCTTCAACTGGGCCGTTGTGAAGATACCAAAAACAATTGTCATTCGGATCAAGCCGAACCTTGTTGAGGTTTTGATATGGCGCAGCGAGACCCACGAGTGGTTCAGGTAATTCGATGAAGGCACCGTCCGCATCGACCACGGGTGTCGTGGAACATCCGGTCAACAGAAACGCCCAGAAGATCAGGCCCGATGCCTTCAAGATCGTGTTCATCCGGCTCTTCAATCCTCCGGACCTTCTCCCAGAGAGGTCGCAGGATAGCCGGCTTCCGCAAGAACATTAAGCAGGGCAGCCGAGGAGACTGTCGAGTCGATCTCTGTCGTGTGTGCAGCCAAATCCGTCTGGATGGTTGCTGACGGGTCTGCGGCTTTGACCGCTTTTTCGATAGCAGCAACGCAATGGCCACAGCTCATTTCTGGGACGTGAAATTTCATGGTGTATCCTCTTCTCACTCGTAGGAACTAAGGGTTCCAGTGGGTGGAAGGTCAAGCATCCGTCGATGTTGGAACAGGGGCTTTTGAGGGCACGGGTGCGTTGCTATCCGATGACTTGCTGCCTCCATGACAGGACTTCCCCATGAAGAAGAACATCACGCCATGTGCGCCGAGGCAAAGGGCGATTGGGGCCAAAACGCCCAAACTATCCTGCAAGCCAGAAAACGAGCCGCCTCGGGCAAAGAAAACAAGCAGCGGAAGCAGCATCACCGCGCAGCACACCAACATGCCGACGTGCATCATCTTTGAATTCTGCGGCTGCTTTTCTTGATCTGACATATTCATCGAACGTACTCCTACCTCGGGGGTAGCGCACCAATCGCTCGTGCGACAAGCTTACAAATCGATACATTTCAATCGGAAACAGGGGGTTAGCGAGACTGTAGGTTGATGCTGTGCCGGTTGAAAAAGAAATCTCCGATAAACCCCTTGAGCTTCCAGTGACTGGAAGCCCTATATCTGCCTCGAGTACGCAATCGAGGTAACAAGCCATGACCGACATCAGTCAAACAACGCTCAGCATCGAAGGCATGACTTGTGCATCCTGCGTGGGGCGTGTTGAAAAGGCTCTGGCGGGGCTCGACGGGGTTTCTGATGTTGCCGTAAACCTCGCATCCGAAACGGCGCGCCTTTCGCTGGATGATCCGTCTCGGCTTACCGACGCCACGCAGACGCTTGCCTCCTTGGGGTATCCCGCGCGGACATCCAAGGTCACCTTGAACATTGCGTCCATGTCCTGCGCATCCTGCGTCGGACGGGTGGACAAGGCACTGGCGGACGTGCCCGGAGTGCTTTCCGTCAGCGTGAACCTAGCGGCAGAAACGGCGACGGTCGAGTATCTCGAGGGCGCGGTGTCCTTGGGCGACTTGAAGGCCGCATCGGCGGCGATTGGTTATCCCGCCGACATTGCAGAGGCGCAGGCGAGCCAGTCTCGCGTCGCACGCAAGGCAGAAGAAGCCGACGGACTGCGTCGCAGCGTTCTTTTGGCGGCAATTCTAACGCTCCCGGTCTTCATCCTAGAAATGGGCTCCCACCTTATTCCGGCATTTCATCACTTGGTGATGACGACGATTGGTTTTCAAACGTCTTGGATCATCCAGTTTGTCCTCGCAACACTCGTCCTCTTTGGACCGGGACGCCATTTCTACGCAAAGGGGTATCCCGCGCTTTTGAAAGGCGCGCCTGACATGAACAGCCTCGTCGCCGTCGGTACCGGCGCGGCCTGGGGATATTCGGTGGTCGCAACCTTTCTTCCCGGACTTTTGCCTGAGGGTGTGCGCGCGGTCTATTTCGAGGCCGCTGCGGTCATCGTCGTCCTTATTCTGATTGGCCGATGGCTCGAAGCACGCGCCAAGGGCCGCACCGGCGCAGCGATTCAGGCTTTGCTGGGCCTGCAGGTCCGCACCGCGCGCGTCATTCGGGGCGGTGAAACGGCGGAGGTCGATGTCGACGCACTCGCCGTCGGCGATGTGATCCTTGTCCGACCGGGTGAGCGGATCCCCGTGGATGGCGAGGTGACCGAGGGGTCGAGTAATGTCGATGAGAGCATGATTACCGGAGAGCCCGTGCCGGTGCAGAAAACCGCTGGTGCCGCTGTCACAGGCGGGACCGTCAACGGCACCGGGAGCCTGACATTCAAGGCCGCTCGGGTCGGTTCGGATACCACACTCGCGCAGATCATCCGCATGGTCGAAGAGGCTCAAGGTGCCAAGCTGCCTATCCAGGGACTAGTGGACCGCGTGACCCTGTGGTTCGTGCCTGCCGTCATGGTGCTCGCGGCACTCACGGTCGTGATCTGGTTGCTTGTCGGGCCGGACCCGGCTTTGACCTTCGCGTTGGTCGCCGGCGTCTCGGTTCTGATCATCGCCTGTCCCTGCGCCATGGGCTTGGCCACACCCACGTCGATCATGGTGGGCACCGGGCGCGCCGCAGAGATGGGAGTCTTGTTTCGCAAGGGGGATGCGCTCCAGGCCTTGTCCGAAGTCGATGTCATCGCACTCGACAAGACGGGGACTGTCACCGAAGGCCAGCCGTCGCTGACCGATCTGGTCACCGCCGACGGTTTTGACCGAGACAAAGTGCTGAGCCTGATCGCCGCTGTTGAGGCCCAGTCTGAGCATCCCATCGCCGAAGCCATTGTCCGCGGCGCGCGGGCCGAAGGGATCGCCGCTCCGAATGCCACGGGCTTCCGCTCGATCACCGGTTACGGTGTCGCCGCGACCGTCGAAGGTCAGGAGGTGATGGTAGGCGCGGACCGTTATATGTCCCGCGAAGGGATTGAAATCGCCGCCTTGGTCGAAACGGAAGCCGAGCTGGCAGGGCGGGGCCGGACAGCGCTTTATGCGGCTATCGACGGCAAACTGGCCGCAGTGATCGCCGTGGCGGATCCCGTAAAACCCGCCAGCCAGGAGGCCATCGCAGCTCTGCACACGCGCGGTTTCAAGGTTGCGATGATCACCGGAGACAAACGCGAGACCGCGGAGGCCATCGCTCGCGAGACCGGAATCGACCATGTCATCGCGGGAGTCCTGCCAGATGGCAAGGTCGCAGCCCTCGACGATCTGCGTGCAGGAGACCGAAAGATCGCTTTCGTGGGCGACGGCATCAATGATGCGCCGGCTCTGGCCCATGCGGATGTCGGCATCGCCATCGGCACCGGAACCGATGTCGCTATCGAATCCGCCGATGTGGTCTTGATGTCAGGCGATCTGCGCGGCGTGGTGAATGCGGTCGAGGTTTCCAGGCGCACCATGTCAAACATTCGCCAGAACCTCGTCTGGGCCTTTGGCTACAATGTCGCGCTCATCCCGGTCGCCGCCGGCGTTCTCTATCCGGCCTTTGGTTTGCTTCTTTCCCCGGTCTTTGCGGCGGGTGCGATGGCCCTGTCATCAGTATCGGTTCTGACAAACGCGCTGCGTCTACGCCGCATCGCACCGGCCTTGCGTGAAGACAGAGACACCGCCGCACCACGGATCACTGCACTGACCCAACCGGCAGAATAGGAGGATCGCACTATGAACATTGGAGAAGTTGCAGAGCGGTCCGGCATCCCGCCCAAAACCATCCGCTATTATGAGGATATCGGCCTGGTCAGGCCGCAGCGCAGCGGCAACGGATACCGCGCGTTCCGCGAGACCGATCTGCACAAGCTTGCATTCCTGGGTCGCGCGCGCGCGCTCGGTTTCTCGATTGAGGATTGCCGCAATCTCTTGAGCCTCTACGAGGATGAAACGCGGGAAAGCGCCCAGGTGAAGACCATCGCTGAAGAGCACCTGGGCGCAATCGACGACAAGATCGCGCAGCTTCAGGAAATGCGCGAGACCCTGTCCCATCTCGTCGAGGCCTGTCACGGAGACCACCGACCGGATTGCCCGATCTTGAAGGATCTCTCTGGTGAGTTGAAGAACCTCCCCTGAAAACGCATCTGATTTAGAAAACCTTCAGCGTTGGACTTGTGATTTTGAGATAACCAAAGGAATTCCAGCGTAAGAAATGGTGTTATTCAGACGCGAGACTGCGCACAGAAGCAGTGTCGAGTGCATTGAGCACCAGCTGTGGCGTCAGTATCTCCGGGAGAGCAATGCCGGAAGGCGCCCCTGGCCCGAAGACGATATTGAACGGAATGCCGTAGCGGTCATACCGCTCGAGAAACCGCGCGATGCTGTCATCCGGGCGGGTCCAATCCGCTTGCATTGCAATCACGGAACCGCCGCGCAACCGCGCACGCACTGGATCCCTGTTGAGCACGAGAGACTTGTTGGCTTTACAGGTCAGGCACCAATCTGCAGTCACATCGACGAAGACGGTCTGCCCTTCGGAGACGTGCCGAGCGATGCCGAGGGGATCGAAATCCTGCCAATGGGACATTGCATCGACCGACACAGTCATGCGGACAGGCGACGAGATGAGACCCGACCCGAAAACTGCCAGAAGAACACAACCACTAAGAACCGCACGCCGTACCCACTGGTTTGCGCGTGGGATTGATGCAGCGACGATGAACACCGCTGTGAGTACCGAGACAAAGGCAGCTGCCCGTCCACCTGCCACGCCGACAAGAACGAACAAGAGCCATGCGGCTGTTGCCAGCAACAGACCGCCAAGAAGGATCCTGACCAGAAGCATCCATCGCCCGGGCCGGGGCAGTCGTGTGACCAACTCGGGACGTGCGGCAATGACGAGGTAGGGGAGGGCCAGTCCAAGACCGAGCGCCGTGAAAACCACTATCACGTCCATTGGTGTGCCCGCGAGCGCAAAGGTGATCGCGGTGCCGAGGAACGGGGCGGAACACGGTGTAGCGAGGATGGCCGCAAGCAGTCCGGTGCCAAAGTCTGAGACATACCCGGATCGGGCACCGCTGGCACCCAGGCGGTCTTGAAGGGCCGCGGGCAGGGTTATCTCGAATGCACCGAAGAGATTGGCGGCAAAGACGGCGATGACCATGAACATCAGCGTCACGAAGACCGGATTCTGGAACTGTATACCCCAGCCGACGGACACTCCGATCCATTGAAGAAATAGTAAGGTAACCGCAAGCGCCCAGACAAATGTCAGTACCCCCAAAGCTGAAAACAGGAACCCGTTGCGCGTCATCTGCCGGGTTTGACCGGTTGCCTTCAAAACAGATGTGAGCTTGATCGATAGAACGGGTAACACGCAGGGCATGACATTCAGGATCAGACCCCCGAGAAAGGCGATGGCGGCGACCGCCACGACCTTCAGCAGACTCGTTCGAGGGTTCGCGCTTGAAAACGGTGGGGCAGGGGGATTTGAGGTAAGCGTGATCGGCGCCGTGATTGCACGTGCGGTGTCTGTGATCGTCACCGAAGGCTCTGTGTGCTTTTCGGTCCAGGCGTTGATCGGTATTTGTGCCCAGAGTTCCGTCCTATCGCGATCCAATCGGATATCTGGTTTGCCAAAGGTCACAAGGGGCCCGAATTCCGGGAACACGTCGACTTTACCGAACGGCGTATCGCTCGTTGCCACAACGACAAGAGCAGAGGCGCGGGCATCGAGCGCCGTGGCCGATATCCTGATGTCGCTGTTCTCGAGTGCCGCGGGAACACGTTCGGCATAGGTGGCAATCTGGCCTGCCGAGTTTGTGTCGATTCCGGTACCTTGAGGCAGGGCGAGTGAAAGATCGAAGTCATGGGGCACACAGACAGTCGAACATGTCAGCAAGGACACACGGGCACGCAGTTTCAGAGGGTGCCCGGCGTCTTCAAGTCTCGCGCGGATCGGCAAGACAACCTGACCCGAATAGCCAAAGTTCTCGATTCCGAAGGCCTCGAAACGTTCCGGCGCGGGCCAGAGCAGCTCCGCAGATTTCAGATTGGTCGAACCAGTCCAGTCGATCTCCGGCGCTAGGCCAACCTCACCGGGCGTGCGCCAGTATCCTTTCCAACCCTCGCCGTACTCCAAAGCCAATCCAAGTGAAACCGAGGCGGCATCTGGCGCAATCCCGTCTTCGGCCGAGATCAGACGCGCGGTTACGGCGGGGTTTGAAAAGCCCTCGGATTCGGCAGCCTTGGCGGCATCGGATAGGAAAAGGCCGACGCAACCAAGAAGGAGGAGCAGAGGCCAAACTCCGAAGCGAAAGACGCGGACCGTCATTTTGATGAGCATGCGATCAACGCAAAGTGTCAGGCAGGCTTGCCAACGCCGCCTCCATATCCGTCACGGGCAATCCGCGTGCGATCCAGCCTGGCCCCTTCGGTGATCCCAGCATCCCTTCTGAGACATCGATGAAGCCCGTGTATCCAGCTTGCTTCAAGGCGCTCAAAAGGTGGCCACTGCGCCCTCCGGTGGCGCAGATCAGAGCAATGGGTTTCTCGCCTGAGAAATCGCGTGCGGCGAACAAGCGGTGCTCGAATCCCGGTTCATGCATGCTGATCGGCCATGCATCTTTTGCGACGCCCGTTTCTATCCACTCAGGCCGCGATCGCACATCGATCAGGGAAACCCTGTTCTGCGCCAATGCGTCGGCAGTCTCGGCAGCCGACCAGATCGTGCGGGTCGCGGCCGCGACGAACTGCGGGGCCACGACCCACGACGAGCCAAGCAGGAAGAAACACCGCCTATCCATATTGTCTCCACAGTCGATGGACGACAAACGCCAAGACATCTTGGGGCGAGCCTTCCAGCCTATGCAGCCGTGCAGACATCTCGCCAACCCTCTTCGCGCTCCAGCGCGATGATTTCCCGAACCATATTGTCGCTGATCTGACCTTGGACGACGGTCCGGCCGATCACGAGGGCCGGCGTGCCGACAAAGGCGAACACGCGTGCAAGAGCCGCGCTGTCCTCCAATTCGCGCGCGATCGCAGCACTCTGCATGTCGGCAACCAATTTCTCGCTATCGACGCCAAGATCAGTGGCGAGGCGCGAGAGATATTCTGGCGTTGCCTGGAAAGGGGATTTCATCAGCCGTTCATGAAAGGCGACATAGGCATTTTGCCGTTTCGCTGCCAAAGCCGCTTTAGCCGCGAGATTCGACGTATCGCCGAGGAGCGGCAACTCGTGCCAGGCCACTGTAATTCTGTCCGGCATCTCGCTCGTCATGTCGGCCAACCGTTTGGTCTGCACCCGGCAAAAGGGGCAATAGTAATCCGAGAACGACGCCATCGGGACCTGGGTAGGCGTAGGACTCAGACCACCGTACAGGGCCGAACAAATATTCTCGGAAACACGCTGCAAAGCTGCTGCTTTCTGCGCTGCCACCTCGGTGCTGTCCGCCGTGCCAAGGCCTACAAACGGATCGAAGCCGCCTGACGTCTCACCCGCAACATACTTTCGAAATCCAGCTGGACTATCGAGCGCCTGCAGCTCCAGTTTTTCCGGAAGCAGCGACGGAACTGTGCGCAGGGCCGCGTACCCTGCGATGACCGCACCGATCGTCAAAAGTGTTGACCGTTTCTTGGAATCCATCTGAAGTCTGATCTCACCGTGTCCCCCTAAAAGTCGTAGTGTGCAGCCTTGGAAAAGGTCAACTTTACAAACTGATACAATCTTTCTGTCCCGCTCCGATTGCCGCAACTTCTGGAGAGCGCTATCTCACGCTTATGATTTTGAACGCGTTCTTTTTTCTGCGATCGGCATGTCTTGCCCTTGTGTGTCTGACGATCACAGTCGTCGGAACCCAAGCGATGCCGTTTGGAGAAGAGATCAGCAGCGCGGAGGATGGTTTTCATATCGTCAACGGATCGCCCGGTAACATCCACGCGCATCATTCTCATGACATGTCGGACGACAAAAAAGATGTTCACGCAGGACATGGCGACGGATGCCTTACCTGTCTGTGCTGCGTCATGGATTACCAAGTTACCATTGCGGATCGGAGCGACGAAAGCGCCGCAGCTCCACCGGCTGAGATGAGGCTTTTTGCGGCACACTCAACCCGAGAGCCGCTCGTCCCCGACCGACCGCCCCAACACTCCTGACATTTCGCTGTCCGCCTACGCGGGCTTTTTGATCATGCGATCGCTGCATCCGGTGCAGCCGTCAGGAGACGATATTCATGCGTGGAAGATACGCGGCACTTTCAGTCCTTGCTCTCGCTGCCGGAGTTGGCGGCGGAATATTCCTTGAACGTCTTTACTTGAACCCGGTGGCACAGGCCGGATCCACCGGGCCTGAAATCCTCTACTGGGTTGCCCCGATGGACCCGAACTTCCGGCAACCCGGTCCGGGGAAATCACCCATGGGGATGGACCTGGTCCCTGTGTACGAGGGCGAAGAGCCTTCGGGGGATCCCTCGGAAGTCACGCTGGACGCGGCTGAAATCAACGCGATTGGGGTGCGCACAGCGCTCTCACGCATGACGGAGGTCGAGCCTCGAATCGAGACTGTTGGGTTCGTCGGATATGATGAGCATTTGACCAGCCACGTGCACACCCGCGTCGAAGGGTGGATCGAGAAACTCAAGGTGAGGGCCGTCGGTGACCGAGTGCAAGGAGAACAAGTACTGTTCGAATTGTTCTCACCACTGATTGCTGCGGCAACCGGCGATTTGGTGCGCGCCGTTGAGGCTGGTGACCCTCGTATCCTTGATGCGGCTCGCAATAAGCTGATGAGCCACGGCATGTCAGCACGTCAGATTGCCGAAATCGAGGCTGGGGGTGAACTTGTACGCAACATCGAAATCGAAGCCCCGCAGAACGGTGTTGTCATCGCCCTGAATGCGGCGGACGGGATGTATTTGCAACCTGGGACACTCGCGTTTTCAGTCGCGGATCTGTCTCAAGTCTGGCTCATCGTCGACGTCTTCGAACGTGACATCGCCAGACTCTCGGACGATATGCGAGCGGTCGCTCAGTTCGAACATCTTCCGGGACGCAGTTTCGAAGGTGAGATCGACTATATTTATCCCGAGCTGGACCCTCAGACCCGGACCCTGCCTGTAAGGCTAAGGTTCGACAATTCCGATGGTGTCCTTCGTCCCGGCATGTTCGGGAGCGTAAGCCTAGTACCGACAGAAACACGGACTGTATTGACCGTACCGTCAGAGGCAGTGATCCGCACTGGATCAGCGGAACGGGTCATTCTGAAAACGGGTGAGGGGACCTTCAAACCCAGACTGGTGACTACAGGATTGCGAGACAGTTTCGGCGAAGGTGGACGTACCGAGATTTTGCAGGGGATTGGGCCCGGCGAGGAGGTGGTGGCCTCCGCACAATTCCTGATCGACAGCGAAAGCGCTCTGAGTGCCGGCTTTATGCGCATGGCACCAACGGATGCGGAGCCTGCCCGCGGCAAAGGCATTCTCGTAGATCTCGACCGCGAAACCCGGGTCGCGCGCGTTCGTCATGATATGCTCGAGAGCCTGGACTGGCCGGCGATGACGTCCGAGTTTCCTGTAAGGGCTGGCGTTTCGCTTGACCGGCTGAATGCGGGTGACGAGGTCGCCTTTCTTGCTGCAAGGGGTGCCGACGGGCTTCTCAGCTTGATGGAGCTTGCACCTGATGACGGCATTGCAGGTACGGGAACCGGGATGGCTCTGGCCGTCACGCCAGACGGCAAATTGACCCTTGAGCACGGTCCAATCCCTGAGCTTGGCTGGCCCGCCATGACCATGGATCTACCGGTGGTTGGTGTCGATCTCGACGCAGTGCCGCTTGATGCACCTATTGAGTTTGATTTGGCAGCGGACGACGGCGGAATGTTCTCTGTCATAGCAGTCCGTGCCGAAGGCGCAGAGTCCGTCGCCGTGATGGAGCCAGCAGAGGAGCCCGCGGAAGGGGCTCCACCAATCGTCGTCTCTGGGACCATTGATGCTCTGAACGCCGAGAATGGGAGAGCGACGATCACTCATGGTCCGATGGCTGAAATCGGCATGCCCGGGATGACCATGGAGTTTCCCATCGATCCAGCCTTGGATGCGACTACATTGATGACCGGCGCGGAAATGACGCTGACATTCGCGCGCCCGGACGGGATGAATATGGTTTTGGCTGCGGCCGAACCGGTGACCCCCGCCGCCGCCCCTATTGTCACGACCGGCTCCATCAACGCTGTGG
Organism: Dinoroseobacter sp. S375; assembly: GCF_049800775.1. Lineage (NCBI taxonomy): Bacteria > Pseudomonadati > Pseudomonadota > Alphaproteobacteria > Rhodobacterales > Roseobacteraceae > Dinoroseobacter > Dinoroseobacter sp. S375. The sequence goes on from NZ_JBNAFR010000012.1 coordinate 84,759, forward strand.
ATGCCGCGGCGCTCAAAGCAACGATCAGCCATGGGCCGATGAAAGAAATCGGGATGCCTGGGATGACCATGGACTTCCCGATTGATCCCTCAATTGATCTAGCATCCTTGCCGACAGACGCCGAAATGACGCTGACCTTCGCGCGTCCGGATGGAATGAATATGGTTCTGGCCGCGGCTGAAGTTGTCCCTCCACCGATGCAGGTCACAGGTCAGATCAACTCCATCGACAATGATACGAGGACAGCAAACGTCACTCATGGCCCCATGGTCGAAATCGGGATGCCAGGCATGACCATGGATTTTCCATTGTCGGAGGACGTCGAGGTTTCACGCCTGCCAATTGGAACTGACGTGACGCTTATTCTGCGACGAAACCCTGACTTCTCGATGACGCTCTTGGATGTGACCGTTGACGGGAGCGTGACGCAATGATCCCGGCGATAATACGCATCTCGCTCGCCAACAGGTTCGTCATTGTTGCTTTAGCCTTCATGATGGGTGCGGCAGGCATTTGGGCCATCCGCGAAACACCGGTCGATGCTATTCCGGATTTGTCCGATGTACAGGTGATCGTCCGCACACCCTATCCGGGACAGGCGCCCCAGGTCGTAGAAAACCAGATAACATACCCGCTCGCGACGGCCTTGCTTGCAGTGCCCGGTGCCGAGGACGTCCGTGGGTTTTCCTTTTTCGGCGACAGCTTTGTCTATGTTGTTTTCGAAGACGGCACGGATCTTTACTGGGCCAGATCTCGTGTGTTGGAATATCTCGGACAGATCTCAGGCAGCTTGCCGGAGGGGGTCTCACCGCAGCTTGGACCCGATGCCACGGGCGTGGGATGGATTTATCAGTACGCGCTGATTGACCGGACTGGAAATCATGATCTGGCCCAACTCAGAACACTCCAAGACTGGTTCCTGAAATACGAATTGCAAGCCGTGGATGGTGTGTCCGAGGTCGCCACCATCGGCGGCATGGTCAAACAATACCAGGTTGTTGTCGATCCCAACAAACTCCGGGCCTATGACATCACGCTGGCCCAGCTCAGAAACGCGATCCAAGCCGCCAACCGTGAAACCGGCGGCAGCGTCATCGAGATGGGCGAAGCGGAGTTCATGATCCGCTCGTCCGGCTACATCGATGAGCTGTCAGATCTCGCAAGCGCGCCTCTCATGGTCAACGAGCGCGGCGCGGCACTCACCCTTGGGGACGTCGCGGACATTCGGTTGGGACCGGAGATGCGGCGCGGCGTCGGTGAACTTGATGGGGAAGGGGACGCCGTCGGAGGCGTCGTGGTTCTGCGTTGGGGTGGCAATGCTCTTGCAACGATCAAAGCGGTCGAAGAGCGCATTGAGGAGTTGCGGCCCAACCTGCCGGACGGCGTCGAGATCATAACGACCTACGACCGGTCAGGCGTCATCGAGCGGGCCATCGAAAACCTGCAGAAGAAGCTAACGCAGGAATTCATTGTGGTGGTTCTGGTCTGTGCCGCCTTCCTGCTGCACCTGCGATCCTCGCTGGTGATCCTGCTGTCGCTGCCATTGGGAATTTTCGCCGCGTTCATCCTGATGAAAGCACAGGGCGTGAACGCCAATATCATGTCCCTTGGCGGCATAGCCATCGCGATCGGGGCAATGGTGGATGCGTCTATTGTCATGATCGAGGCTATGCACCGAAGACTGGAAAAGGAAAAACTGACCGCAGAGAACAGATGGCGGATCGTGCAGGAATGTGCGGCCGAGGTCGGCCCGGCACTCTTCTATTCCCTCGCGATCATCACGGTAAGCTTCCTCCCTGTCTTCGTGCTGGAAAACCAGGAGGGGCGGCTATTCTCTCCACTCGCCTATACCAAAACCTACGCGATGGCCGCCGCGGCGATCTTGTCGATCACGCTCGTGCCAGTCTTGATGGGGTACTTCGTTCGAGGGCGGATTCTGCCTGAACGGAAGAACCCGCTGAACAGGCTGGTTGTCTTCATCTATCGCCCGTTCCTTGATGCGGCGATCGCATGGCCTTGGGCCACCACTTTGCTGGCCGGTGCGCTGGTCGCCTCGATGTGGTATCCCTATCAGCGCCTTGGTTCAGAGTTCATGCCGGAGCTGAATGAGGGCGACTTCCTTTACATGCCCAGCTTCTACCCGGGCATATCGACAGGAAAAGCGCGCGAAGTTCTCCAACAGACCAATCGACTGATCGCAACCATTCCGGAGGTCGAAACTGTTCACGGCAAGGTGGGACGGGCTGAGACGGCAACCGATCCCGCGCCCCTGACGATGGTCGAGACAACGATCCAGCTGAAGCCGGAAGAAGAATGGCGTCCCGGCATGACGATGGAGAAAATCCGCGACGAGCTTGATCGGACGGTCCAGGTGCCGGGTGTCACAAATGTTTGGATCCAGCCCATCAAAAACCGCATCGATATGCTGGCAACCGGGATCCGCACACCAGTTGGTGTGAAGGTCTCGGGGGCCGATCTCGATGTGATTACGCAGATCGGGATAGAGGTTGAACGCGCTGTCGCGGAGATCGAAGGCACGGCGTCCGCCTATGCAGAACGACCAGTCGGCGGTCGATTCATCGAAATTGACGTGAAGCGGGACGCTGCCGCGCGGTACATGATGAGTGTCCGGGATGTGCAGGATGTTGTGCAGACTGCGATCGGCGGGATGCAGGTCTCAGAGTCGGTTGAAGGTCTCGAGCGTTTCCCTATCAACCTGCGCTATCCGCAGGCGTGGCGCGACAGCCCCGAGCGGCTCGAAAACCTGCCGGTCGTCACACCTTCCGGCGCACATGTACCTCTAACGGCCCTCGCGGATATCCGCATCGTTGATGGGCCTGGCATGATCCGTTCAGAGAATGCAAGGCGGACAGGTTTCGTCTTCATCGACATCGCCGGGCGAGACTTGGGCGGATACGTGGCTGAAGCCCAGAAGGTCGTTGCTGAGACTGTAGACTTGCCACCCGGCTACTCTCTGACTTGGTCCGGTCAGTACGAGTATATCGAGCGGATGCAGGACAGGCTTGCCATCGTGGCACCCGCGACCTTGTTGATCATCACGCTGATGCTGTTTCTCGCCTTCAATCGGGTAATCGAGGTCGGCATCATCCTTGCTGCCCTTCCGGTGGCACTCGCGGGGGGCGTCTGGTTCCTGTGGTATCTCAGTTTCGATATCTCGATTGCCGTGCTGGTTGGCTTCATTGCCCTTGCGGGTGTAGCTGTCGAGACGGCTATCGTCATGCTGCTTTACCTCAACCTTGCTTGGGAAAAGCGGCGAAAACTGGCCCAGTCCGAAACACGCAAGCTGACCCGTGACGATATCGAAGACGCGGTGTTCGAAGGTGCCGTTTTGCGGGTCAGACCGAAAGTCATGACGGTGGCCACGATCTTCGCGGCCCTCATCCCGATCATGTATGGCACCGGGACCGGCTCTGAAATCATGCAGCGGATTGCGGCCCCCATGATCGGCGGAATGGTCACCGCAACGCTACTGACTCTGTTCGTCATTCCTTCGATCTTCGTGATCTGGAAGCGGCTCGCACTGCGCCGCGTGAACCGCGAGATCGGTCCCCTTGTTCTGCGACCGACCGATGCGCTGCCCGCTGAATAATTCAACTATCAACCCAAACAAATGGAGACACCAATGAAAACACTGACAGCAACACTTGCTCTGCTCAGCATCACCGTGACGGCAGGTTTCGCCCAGATGAACCACAACATGGATCACTCCAACATGCCGATGTCGGATGAACAAATGGAGGGAGCTGTCCATGCCAAAGCCGTGATCAATTCGATGGGTGACGGAGTCGCAAATGTAAGCCATGACCCCATCCCTGAAATCGGTTGGCCGGCAATGACGATGGATCTGACGGTGCTCGACAACGCACAGATGATGGGCGAGGTGGCCGCCGGTGACGAGGTGACGCTCATGCTCGTGCAAGGCGAGGATGGCATGTACGCAATCGGCGCAATGATGCCGAACTAAACAGTTGTTTGCGGTCGTCAAAGCATTGTCGACCGCAAACTCTGAGCATATCGACACTGGTATCAGGTTAAGAGGGTTAAGCATGAGATCATTATCCCCTATGCAGATTGGCGGTATCGCCGCCCTTGGATCGGCGGGTCTCCTACTCGGTGCATTCAGCTTTCAGGCACTTGGTTATGCACCGTGCGCGATGTGCATCTGGCAGAGGTATCCACACGCCGTGGCGATTGGGGCAGGCGTGTTCGTGGCCATTGGACTTGCTCCATTGCTTTTCCTAGCTGTTGGTGCCGCGTCCGCAGCGACGACCGCTGCTATCGGGGTGTACCACACGGGTGTCGAACGCGACTGGTGGCAAGGGCCCACATCTTGCACCGGGTCCGGACTGGATTTCTCGAATATGACCGGCGCAGATCTTCTCCCATCAGCATCGTCGGGTCCTTCCAACCTGGTCATGTGCGACGAGGTCGCCTGGGAGTTCCTTACTCTGTCAATGGCAAGTTGGAATGCTTTTTGGAGTGCCGTGCTTGTCGGGATTTGGGTTCTGGCGATTGTGCGAGTATTGGCCCACGGGCAGTCTGCAATGTCGACCTAGAGCTGCAGACGAACGAAAACGGTTGCCAGAGCTGTCAGGCAGCCTGCTCCGGCGAAAAATATCAGAAGCGCGAAGGCAGTCGGTCCGATAGGTGCGGGAAAGAAGCGGAGCACCGGCGCGAGGCGTGTCGAGCGCCGGACCGCTGATGCGTACAAAGGTATGGCGCTTACCAAAGTTGCATAGAGATAGACCCCGGAGATGTTGTCGAAGAGTGCAGAGCGCGCAAGTGTCGGTGCGACGACCCGCAAAGCCGTCGCACGGCTTCCACCAAACGATCCGTACCAGTCGGCTGAAGCAACGTAAATTAACGCGTGAAGGCCAACGAAAAGACCAAGTCTGAAGAAGATGTCGACGACGATGTAGGTCCCTGGATCGTGACCGCTTCTGGAACTTTCGTGAGACAGCGCGAAGAGAAAGAAACCAACGTAGTTGACGATGACAACTACTGGCAAACCGTTCGTCAAAACCTGCCGCAAAAATCGCCCTAGAGCGGGACCTCCGCCTGCCAAAGCGGCTGTAAAACCAGGCGAAAGCGCGATGTAGAGTATCAAGCCCGGCAGCAATCCTGCGAGACTGAATAGCAGGACGTTTCTGAGAAATACCATTCCTGGCATCCGGGTGGTGAAGTGCCGTTCCAATTGAGTAGACCAAGCTTAAGCGTTGTCTTCAGTCTAGCTTTAAAAGAAGATGCTTTTCTACAGACAGTCATCCAAATCGCTCAGTGTTTCCGTCTTCCTGTTGATTGCAATATCCCGGGTCAGGAAATTGCATATTACTTAACATAAGATTGATTATGCGCCATGTCAGCTGTAGCCGCAAAGCTAAAATGTCACCCGTCTGCAAATCAGGAATGTCACTCTCGCCCGCAATGATAACGAGCAGAGAGATCGGACATGGGATGGGTGATTATGAGCGAGCGCGAGCTGAACCGCGTGGAAGTGTTGGCACAGGTTGATGATGGACGTCTAACCGTCGACAACGCAGCGAACATGTTGGACCTGACACGTCGCCAGGTATTTCGGCTGTTGAAGCGGTATCGACACGATGGCGCATCAGCGATCCGGCACAAGGCGCGCGGCAAACGTCCGAACAATTGCATCCATCCTGCCAAACGAGACTACGCCTTAAGTGTGATCAAAGAGCAGTATTCAGACTTCGGGCCAACACTTGCAACTGAGATGCTGGTCGAGCATCGCGGCTTTAAGGTGTCGCGCGAGACAGTTCGCAAGTGGATGCAGGAAGACGGTCTTTGGCTTTCGCGCAAACAGCGCCGCACGTTCCACCAGCCACGATCGCGCCGGGAATGCTACGGTGAGTTGATCCAGATCGACGGCTCAGACCACCGATGGTTCGAGGATCGCGGCGATCCTTGCACCCTGCTCGTTTTCATTGACGATGCGACCAGCACGTTGATGGAACTGCGGTTTGTGACCTCAGAGAGCACCTTCAGCTACTTCGAAGCACTGGAAAGCTATCTGCTCAAACACGGTCGCCCTGTCGCCTTCTACAGCGACAAGCACACCGTCTTCCGTGTTCCAAAGCCCAACGAACACATGACGGGCATGACCCAATTCGGGCGTGCCCTGGCGGAGTTGAACATCGAGATCATCTGCGCAAACTCTTCTCAAGCCAAAGGTCGCGTCGAACGCGCAAACCGCACATTGCAAGACCGCCTCGTCAAGGAGCTTCGCATTGCGGGGATCTCAAACATGGAGGACGGCAATGCTTTTCTGTCTGGCTTCATCGAACGCTATAACGGCAAGTTTGCGAAGGCTCCCGCCAAGCCAGACAACCTGCACCGCGCCTTGAACATCGAGCCGGATCGCCTTGCCGAAGTGTTCTGCCTCCGCGACAAACGCTATGTCACCAAGGATTTGACGCTGAAGTATGACCGTAAGCGGATCAAGCTGGAAGTGAACGACCTGACCCGCGGTCTCGTCGGCAAGTACGTGGATGTCTACGAGATGCCGGACGGACGTATCCAAGTCAGGACCAAAGGTATCGCCCTGCCCCATTCGATTCTCAACCCGGAACGGCGTGTCACTCATGCCGCAATCACAGAGAGCAAACATCTCAGCGCGGTGCTGGCCCACATCAAGGCCGAGCAGGATCCGCAGCCAGCCAGTCCCAAGGTCAAACCGGTCAGCCGCAAGAATGGATATGTAAAAACTGGGCGGCGACCGCCAGGAAGGCCATCTAAACTTGAACTTCACTACGCAGCAAAGCGGGCCGCAGAGACCTAATGTCCCTCGGCTGAGGTCGAGGTCATTAGTGCGTCCAGCATCGGGCAATCACGTGTACCGGCCGAGCAGTTTTCGACCAACTCGGATAAAGCCCCTTCAAGTTTCTGAAGCTCGAAGATCTTCGCTTGGACATGCTCAAGGTGTTTTCGGCCAAGTTGTTCGACCGCTTCACATGCGTCCGATGGCACCTTTGCCAAGTTTTTTAGCGCGACCGCGTCGTGGACAGAGAAGCCTAGATCACGGCACCGTTTGATAAAGCGGAGCTCAGATATCTCAGCGTTTGAGTACAGTCTTCGGCCCGACGCGGTGCGCTGTGCTTTTGTGACGATACCCTCGCGTTCATAGTAGCGGATCGTTTCAATCGATACGCCGCTCAAACGTGAAGCTTCTCCAATCGCGATCACGTGAACATTCTCCACTTGCTCCTGTAGTGACTACAGGTTGTATCAGATTTTCATGATGTCGAACACCGATACCCTCGAAGAAGAAGTGAATGGCCCAAACCGCATTTTGATCGGCGGAGCAGGTTTTCTCGCTTTACTCAGCGCGTCTTGCTGTGTTCTGCCCATTGGGCTGTCGATTATTGGACTCGGTGGCACGTGGCTGACGATGCTTGGTCCCTTCGTTGCTTATCGCGTAGAGATTCTGGTTGTTGTCGGTTTGATCCTGGCCTGGGGGTGGATCCGGCTTTGGCAGAGATGGGGTTGCGCGCGTCGGAGACGGTCCACGGTCATCCTTCTTGGCTTCACAACACTCGCATTTCTCTTGGCTGCCAGTTCACCATTTTGGGAAGAAGACGCGGCCCGCACCATGTGGGCATTGTGGAGGCAATCGCGATGAAGGGTTGGTTGTTACCTGTGAGCTTAGGCGGAGCTGGATTGGCTGCGGTCTGCTGTCTCACACCCTTCCTACCTTGGTTGTTCGGAACACTTGGGATCAGTGGAGCGCTTAGCTACGTCTACCGTGACGACGTATTGCTGCCGATCCTTGCAGGTTTTCTAATTCTATCAGGATACGCACTATGGCAACGCAAGCGAACGAAGTAGCTCTACAGTCCACGATCACATGCCCGGAATGCGGGACATCAGTCGAAGAAACGATGCCGACAGATGCCTGCCAATGGTTTTACGAATGCACAAGTTGCAAGGTCGTGCTGAAGCCAAAGCCGGGCGACTGCTGCGTCTATTGCTCCTACGGAACCGTCCCCTGCCCGCCCATTCAAGAAGGAGGCTCGTGCTGCGGCTGAAGCTCCGCAAGGCTTTTCAGCCCTGCGATATTTGAGGTCTCCGGGCTGCTAAGCCTTGCTCCCGTCGCGCTCTGTGGTGACACTTCTGCTTTGCAAACCGAGTGACATTTCTACTTGGTTGCAACATTCAGCAAAGCTGACGCACCTGAGCTCAGCGCCGATCTTACTCAATACATTTTGTCAATAGTATTAGATATGATGCTGACGGCATCAATCACCTGACCTTCTGTTGAAAACCGTCCAAAACTAAATCGGATACACTCCGCTGCATCTGAGTCTGACCAGTCCATGGCGCGCAAAACGTGAGACGTTTCGATCGATCCGGAAGAACAGGCAGATTGAGATGAGGCGGCAATCTGCGGTTGGAATCGCGCCAAGAGATCAGATGCGTCAAACCCAGGGAACCGCATTAACGCATTGCCGGGATGTCGGTGATTCAACACTCCAACCAGCTCTGCTATACCCTTCTCTTGCAGTTGCATTACGAAACTGTCTCGCAAATTCGCAACCATCCTTCGCTCGGCCGCTCCGCCTTCTCCAAGTATTCGACATGCCTCTCCAAACCCAACGATCAGCTCGGTTGGCTGTGTTCCACCTCGCAAGCCAGCCTGTTGGCCTGCACCTACGATCACAGGCCTCAAGACTTTGGACATCCCAGGCAAGGTCAGCAAAGCCCCTACCCCCTTTGGACCGTAGAGCTTATGCGCGGAGATCGTCGCAAGCCCGACATCAAGTTCGAGCAGATCGATGTCCAAAGCCAACGGAGCTTGGGAAAGATCGACGTGCAAGAGAACGCCATGTCTTGAGCAGAACTCGGCAATGGCACGGAGATCAGTGATAGCGCCATTTTCGTTGTTTACACCAATGATCGATACGAGTGCTGTCTGTTCGTTAATGACATTTTTGAGATGGTTGGCATCGGGCGCTCCGCCTCTGTCGAGGGCAATATGTTGGACGACCAGACCAGCGTTTTCCGCCTCATTCAGCACAGACCAATGATCACCAGCTCCGACGAGTACGGCATTGCGGTTCGTGAGTTTCGAAATGTTCTGAGCCGAGCGAAAAACCATAGCATTCGCTTCACTTGCGCCCGACGTGAAGACAACGTCATCACCCTGTAATCCAAAGAGATTTCCGACTTTTTGGGCTGCTTCCTTGATCGCGACTGCGGCTTGCCACCCGAGGGCGTGATCTGCCGAATGAGGGTTGGCAAACAAGGTTCTTGTTGCATGTGACATTGCCTCAACGACGCGGTCGTCAACGGGTGTCGACGCTTGGTAGTCTAGATAGATCGTTTCACCAACCTGCATGTCAGCTCCAATACTGGACGGAGTATCCAGAAAGTGTATAACTGAGTTGTGTACTGGATGACATCCCCAGCAGGTCAGGCAAGCATGCAAAATCTTAAATCCGATGGCTATCGCCCGACCTTCTCAGGTCATGAGACTTTCCCCTTGCGATATGGGTGGCTACAAAAAGCGTATCGTGCTGTAGACGACGCGCCGTCCGCGAAAGCCGCAGTGCATGTTTTCCGAGACCCGGACTCTATCGCGCGCTTTGGCGTCGGGCGAAACATGGTCGGTGCAATAAGATATTGGGCGACAGCCGCAGGTGTGCTCGACGAGACCGAAGAAGGCCTTGAAACGACTTGGCTTGGCGACCTGCTATTTGGGAAAACCGGAACGGATCCGTACCTTGAGGAAGATGCGTCTCTATGGCTGCTTCATTGGAACTTGGTCTCACGCCCAAGACTAACCTCGGCCTATTGGCTCTTCAATGAATACCGAGGCGGAAGCTTCGTTCGAAAAGATATCGAAGAGCAGCTTCTCAAACTTGCTCTGGAATGTGGGTGGAGCCGCGTGGCACCAACGACAGTTGACCGCGATCTTCAATGCCTGCTGAGAAGTTACATCGGCGGACGCGGGTCGAGTGAAGCGGGCGACTCCATTCTCGCAGAGCTTGGTTTGATAAGGCCTATGGACAAGACGCGCTCACGACTGTCCCGCGGTCGGAAACCTACCCTGCCAGATGCGGTATTCCTGTACTGTTTCAAAGAATTTTGGGAGCGCTTTTCACCAAGTCAATCGACAATGACATTTGAGAATACCGCCTACGCCCCCGGCTCACCGGGGCGCGTATTTCTTCTGGACGAGGATGATATTGTTGAGCGCCTTGAACGGCTTGAAGAAAACTCGGACGGGTCTCTCGTTTGGTCCGAAACAGCGGGTCTGCGGCAAATCATTCGCCACAAAGACCGATCAATGAAGACTGAGCGCCGGCTCTTGAAGGATGCCCTCAGTCGCAGTCGGGTGCAGGTCGCAGCATGAGCGAAGTCGCAACGATCACGCCAAGGTTTAGACGATCGGTACGGCTCGATATTGACTTCGCATCCGCA
>NZ_JBNAFR010000013.1:0-74370 GCF_049800775.1 Dinoroseobacter sp. S375
TGAGCTACCCCCCGAAATTCGGACACTGACGTAAGCTACGAATTGCTGTCTGCTGATCTTCGACGAAGAGGAGATCAGAGATGTCGAAACGGAAGAACCATTCGCCTGAGTTCAAGGCCAAAGTTGCGCTTGAGGCATTGAAGGGCGAGCGGACGGTTGCTGAGTTGGCAAGCCAGTTTGGCGTTCACCCGACGATGATCCACAGCTGGAAGCGTGCGCTGCTTGAAGGCGCGTCTGGCGTGCTCGAGCGTGGTGGCCGAAAGACGCCGGAAGTGGACGAAGAACAGGTCAAGGACCTGCACGCCAAGATCGGGGAGCTGGCTGTGGCCAATGATTTTCTGTCACGAAAGCTCAAACCGTGGACCGGCAAGTGAGGCGGAAGATGGTTGAACCAGCCAATACCGATCTGTCGATTGGCAAACAGTGCAGGCTGCTGTCGATCTCGCGGTCATCATTCTACTACACGCCCAAGGGCGAGACGGCGATGAACCTGATGCTGATGCGTCAGATCGACGAGCAGTTCCTGGAAACACCGTTCTTCGGTGTCCGGCAGATGACTTGGCACCTGCGCAACGAGGGACATCTGGTCAACGAGAAGCGTATCCGCCGATTGATGCGGCTGATGGGGCTCATGCCGATCTACCAGAAGCCCAACACCAGCAAGGCGGCGAAGGGGCACAAGACGTATCCCTATCTGTTGCGCGGTTTGCGGGTGACCCGGCCCAACCAGGTCTGGGCCGCAGATATCACCTATCTGCCGATGCGGCGTGGGTTCCTGTATCTGGTGGCGGTCATGGACTGGTACACCCGCAAGGTGCTGGCCTGGCGCATATCCAACACGCTGGAAGCAGACTTCTGCGTCGAGGCGCTGAACGAGGCGATCCACCGCTTCGGCCCGCCCGAGATCATGAACACCGACCAGGGCAGCCAGTTCACGTCGTTTGCCTGGACCGACCGGCTGCGGCGATCCGGCGTGCGCATCTCGATGGATGGCAAGGGACGCTTCCTCGACAACATCTTCGTGGAACGGCTCTGGCGAAGCCTCAAATACGAATGCGTCTACCTGCACGCTTGGGAAACCGGATCAGAGGCGACGGCGGGTGTCGGAAAATGGATCGAGTTCTACAACCGCAAGCGCCCCCATTCCGCCCTTGGCGGCCAACCGCCAGCCATGGTCTATTGGCTGAGAAAAGACGAAACCCAACCCGATCAGCAGGAGCAGAGAGTAGCTTAGATCACGCCGGAAACTGTCCAAACATTGGGGAGTAGCTCAGTGTTCTTGGTCTCGACCATACGGTCAACGAGTTCCAAGCTACTCTCATCAGCAGCTTTCACTTGGCGCGCCCACTCAGCACGATCCGCTTTGGCCAGTTCCAGACGACCGTTCCATGCGTCTTTGAACATGGCGATTGCCAGATCGACCAAATGCTTAGTCGGTTGGAGGCTCTTGAGAACATCCTCGAAGCCGTCTTCAAGTCTGGCTTTCGGGATAGACTTGCTCTTTTGCGAGCAACCGAGTGATTCGCAGCGGTAGTATGCGTAATGCTTGTATTTGCCTTTGGACCAAGCACCTGTCATCGCGTTTCCGCACGCGCCGCAATGAACGTGACCGCATAGCGGGAAGTCAGGAAAGAAGTCAGCTCTTGCTATGGGACGCGCACCCTCTTTCAGGTTCCGCAAGATTTGCTCATGGGTCGCATAACTAATCAGCGGTTCATGATGGCCACGACGGAGCGAAACTCTCCACTTCTTGGCCTGAACATGCCCCGCGGCTTTGTTGCGCAAAGTGCGTAGAGTCCGAATTTCCCCTTTCCCCAGAGATAGTTATCCTGCGGGCTCGGTGACGGGTATGCCGAGCGCGGTGTAGCCGTTGAGCACGGCGGCGCGGATCCGTAGTTCGGCAACCTGACGATCAAAATCCCGTGCCATGAGGCTCTGCCGCAACAGCCTCACGCAGTGCATCTTCGTCTCGGCGCGGCTTCAGCGGTGATAGCCGCTCCATTTTCGCCAGATCGCGGGGCCGAGGTATTTGGACGTGTGTAGAGCCTCGTTCCGGGCAATCGCGCCGGCTGTTGAGGGCGTCCACGGTTTGGCGTTCTTGCGTGGCGGAATAACTGCATGGGCACCACGGTCGGCGACGGCGTCGTGGCATCTACGCGTGTCGTAGGCGCCGTCTGCAGTGACCAACCCGATCTGTACGTCGTCAGCGATCGGGCCGAGCAGTTCTGGCAGCATGGGCGCGACGCCGACGTTGCTTCCGGTAATCTCGATGGCACGGATCTCCAGCGTCTGGTCGTCGAGCCCGATGTGGATCGAACGCCAGAGACGGCCTTTCGCGCCGCCATGCTTGCGGGCACACCACTCGCCTTCGCCCTGCGCTTTGATGCCGGTGCTGTCGATCAGAAGGTTCAGCGGGCCCTGCGCGCCACGGTAGGGAATGCGTACAGCCAAGGCCTTGTGGCGCCTGCTCAAAGTGCTGAAATCCGGCACGGCCCAGTCCAGGCCGACCAAGCGGAGCGGGCTCTTCACGAACCCTGTTGTCTGCCTGAGCGCCATTCCAAAGAGGACGTTCATCGTCAGACACGTCTGGATCGCGGCATCGCTATACTGCGGCTGCCGACCTCGCTAGCCGGCCGGCGGCGGCACTCAGACCATGTCCGGATCAAACCAGATCGCAAGGGAGCCGCGCTGCTTGAGCGCTTCGTTGTGAGCCGGTCAGTTCTTGGTCTAGCAGCTCCGCGGGATGGGTCTGCTCATGCAGGTCAGCTAACACGCCGGATTCACGACATGAATCCCTCATCCTGCCGTTGCGCAACACAGCCGTCCGAAAGAAGTCCGTCGGGTCATGGGCGTCGGAACGCCTTGGCGAATTTCATCTACTTAAGGATCAAGCGGCTGATATCATCCGACGCTGTGTCGATAGCTACAAACTCTGGCACGACGACCCGCCTCCACGTGAAGTGTTCATTCATGGAAAGACCAATTTCAATCGAGAAGAGATCGAAGGTTTTCGTGAGGGTGCGCCCGAAAGCACGATAGTTTGTGGCATTCAAATCCGGAGACCCAATGGCCTAAAGTTGTTTCAAAAAGAGGGACGACGCGGGATTATGCGAGGCCTTGCACTAAAAGTCGATGGCAGGAACGCTTTGCTATGAAGTTCGGTTTACGTGCCGAAAATTTAAGACCTATCCTTGCTGTGAAATCCCGACGCCAACAAAAGCCAAAATCGATTTCGGCGATACGCTCATCGAGCAGGTGGTGAACAAGATACTTGCTCTCACGATGCTCAATTTCAACACATGCATGTACGGCGACGGCGTCCCTGTACCCTTGCGTTTTGCCGATGACGTAGGTGAAATAGCGACCGCAATCCCCGAAGTCAGCTCCAAACCGCTCCGACTCCGTCACTATACTTGATCTCAGCGCAACCCGTTAGGTCGGGCTGTCGTAAACCGAGCCCGCAAGTGGTCTCGGCCATGCGGCTTCCATCCCTCGCGCGCCCTTGGCCAGCGGTGAACGGCTGACGTCTCTTCCTTGTTTGGGGGCTTTGCAGCCCCATCCCCCGTCAAGACCAAGCCCCGCGTTGTAACTTCGGGCGAAAGCCTCGGAACCGTGGCACGGCTACGCCTGCGCCCGCACCACGTCCATGTTTTTCGGTCTGGACGGCCGTCCCCCGCTCATTGGCACGGGGCCTAGTCCGGGTACATGCGCAACCGACTACCCAAAAAAGGTAAAAGCCAATGTGCTCAGCTCCACCTGAGTGGTCCGTTTTGGTTGTTGGTGCACGATCGGGCGTGGGTCTACCTGGGCGATGGTTTCCGGAACCGGTGGGCGGTAGCCCAGAGCTCTGTGTGGTTGTTTCGTGTTGTCGTGATTCCTCCATTGCGCGATCAGGATTTGGGCTTCGCGCGGGCTGTAATAGATTTTACCGTCCAAGAACTCATCGCGGAACCTGGCATTGAAGCTCTCACAGTATCCGTTTTCCTATGGGGAGCCGGGTTCGATGTATGCGGTCTTTGCGCCAACCGCCTTGATCCAGTCCTGGACCGCTTGGGCGACGAACTCTGGCCCGTTGCCAGACCGAATGAACGACGGCACGCCTCGCAGGATGAACAGGTTACTCAAGACCTCGATCACGTTGCCCGAGTTCAGCCTTCTATCAACACGGATCGCCAAGCATTCCCGGGTATACGCGTCGATGATGTTCGGCGTCCGAAACGCGTTCCCATCATTGGTCCAGCAATGCGCGAAGTCGTAACTCCAAACGTGGTTGCGACGCTCTGATCTTAGCCGAACGCAAGAACCGTCGTTCAGCCACAATCGGCCTTTCTTTGGCCGTTTCATTGGTACTTCCAGCCCTCTCGTCGCCACGGTCGTCACGCTTGTCATTCACTCGCCAACCCGCGTCTCGCAGCAAAGCCGCGACCCGACGATAACCGTCACGGCCATATTGCTTGGCCAGTTCGATTATGTCGGCCACCAACAGGTCTTCGTCAGGACGTCCAACCGGTACTCTGCGTTGCGTGGATCGGTGCTGTCTCAGAACACGACATGCCCGGCGTTCCGAGACCTTCAACTCACCGCGAACACGATCAGTGCAAGCGCGGCGGCGAGTGGGGCTTAGAAGTTTCCCTTTGCAGCTTCGGCCAACATCAGTTTGTCCAGCATCAGAGCTGAAACAGCTTTTCGAAGCCGTTCGTTCTCTTTCTGGAGGCGCCTGAGCTCGTTCAATTGGTCCGTGCCCATTCCACCGTACTTCTTCTTCCAACGGTAGTAGGTCTGTTCAGTCACGCCAATCTGCCGGATCGCGACCTGACGCGGCATAGCTTGCCCACCAGGACCTCAACCTGCCGTAACGTCGTGACAATCCCCTCGGGCTTTGGACGCTTCTGTGCCATGTGTTTCCTCCGTTTTCCTAAACATAGCGGAGGACCAATCCAGTGAGGGAAGACTAGGTCAGTCAGAAAAGACCAGACATGTTTACCGCTCGGTTTCCGAGCCGTGAAACTCGCCGCCAGGGGGAAATCAGCGGGTCCTGCCCATAGGTTTCACTGAAGTCGTTTCGCGTTTGTCGCCAAACAGAGCGATCCGAGCGGTCGCCAGTGGAAGAACCTTCGAGGCTCGCATGCGCGGCGGTCATCATCTGCGGCCGACGTAATTCAATAAGGCCTTACCCCAAGCCATTTCTATGATCTTGCGGACCAACTTGACCTCGCCGCCCGCGTCTAAAGCAGGCCAGTGGGCCTTCATTACCGGTCCAAATGATGCAACGTCGCGTTGAACACGATGGTGTGGGATGCCAGTGTTGGTGCGGCGGATACTGCGTCGGCAAGCGCGTGAGGGGCCTTGGACGATTTCGAGCTCATTCGGCGGATCGGGCGGGGCGACACCCGGGCGATGCGCA
This sequence comes from Dinoroseobacter sp. S375, assembly GCF_049800775.1. Classification (NCBI taxonomy): domain Bacteria; kingdom Pseudomonadati; phylum Pseudomonadota; class Alphaproteobacteria; order Rhodobacterales; family Roseobacteraceae; genus Dinoroseobacter; species Dinoroseobacter sp. S375. The sequence continues at coordinate 5,405 of NZ_JBNAFR010000013.1, forward strand.
GTCTCTACGAGAGGTATAACGGGGCGGTTTACGCCTTTGCGATGTCGCGCGCGAAAAATGCGGAACTGGCCTCGGACTGTGTCCACGATACGATGATGGAGGTCTGGCGCACTGCCGACAGGTTCGCCGAGCGGTCCTCGGTGCGGACCTGGCTTTTCGCCATTGCGCGCAACAAGCTCGTTGATGCTCTGCGGAAACGTGGCCGTATGTCCTATGTCGAGGACGTGCCCGAGACCGAAGATCCGGCCCCTAGCCCGGAGGCAGCGGCCATCGCGGCAGCGGAGCGCGGGCGGCTTCATCGCTGTCTCGAGGGGCTATCCGGACCGCATAGCGCGGCGATCCGGCTCGCGTTTTTCGAGGAGTTGACCTATCCGGAAGTGGCCGAGGTCGAAGATGTGCCCGTGGGCACGATCAAGACGCGGATCTTCCATGCCAAGCAAGCGCTGATGCGATGTCTTGAAACGGGGCTGCGGAAAGCGCGCTAATCCGCGATCAGCTCCACAAGGTCGGGCCGCGCGGCAAGCGCCTGCCGCGCGGCCGCCGCGGCGTCGGCATCCGTGAAGGACAACTGCACAAACCCGAGCGCCGTGGGCCCGTCGGTGATAGTGCCGCCGAGAGGCATGAGTGCCTCGGCGATCTCCACCAAGGTTGCGGTTTCGGCAAAGCGGACCTGCAACGCGGCCTCGACCTGAGTATCGCTGGCCGTGCGGAAATTGCCCTCGCCTTGGAGGAAGCGTGGGGCGAGCGTGACCTGCCAGACGGCGATTGCCAGCACGGCCACCGCCGCGTAGCGCAACGCCTGGGCCCAGGGGCGGCGGTTCTCGTTGGCGGGTGTCGGCATCTCAATCTGTGCGGCGATCCGATCCCATACGGCCTCGGCTTCGCGATGCTCCGGTTCGTTGGCCAGTTCTGTCTGGACCTTGCGCAACAGGTCGACCTCAGCCGCGAGCGCGGCATCGCGGGTCATCTCAGCCTCGAACGCGGATTGCGCCTCGGGGCGCATCCGGTTCTGCAGATAGTCGAGAATATACTGTTCGCGATCCACGGTTTTCCGCTCGTTTTTTGCCGTTTAAAATTGGTTGTCGCACAAACCGGGCCGAAGGTTCAAAATTATTGTGATCGGAAGGGCATTGACCGCGGGGGTGCGTCGATGTCCCCAACAGAGTGTCGCCGAGCAGGAGAGTGCCATGCCAGTTCAATCGTCTCGGGCCGTGCGGTTCGCCCTGCTGATCGCGGCGCTTGCGCTGGCCGGATGCGCTGCGCTGCTCGATGACGCGGGGCCTCAGGATGCGCCGGACCTCGTGAACCCACGGCAGGTGATCGCGCTCTTGCCCGATGCGCAAGGGGTGGCGCAGATGCGCGCCGAGACCGAGGCGGAGGGCTATCGCGAACTGCGCGTCACGCGGCTTGCCGGGCTGGGCTTGACGATGATGACCTACCGAATGCCCGACGGGGTCACCGGAGAAGAGGCGATCTTCGCGCTGGAGGCGGCGGTTCCGTCCTCGTCGGTGGGCCTGAACCACGCCTATCGACCGCAGCAGGCCGGCGCGGTGCGGGGGCTCGACTATGCCGATGGGTTGATGGGCTGGACCGAAGGGGCGTGCCGGGCGCAGATGGCCATCGGGATGATCGACACTGCCATCGATCCCTTGACGCCGAGCCTCGAGGGGGTGCGGGTCGAGACGCGACAGTTCTTCAACGGCCCGGCGGCAGACCCCCAGCACGGCACGGATGTCGCCTCGATCCTCGCAGACCCGGCGCGGTTGCGCGATGTCACGCTCTACAGCGCGAATGTATTCGGTGGCTCGGGGGGCGGGGACCTCGTGACCGGGGCGGAGGCGCTGGTCCGCGCGCTCGACTGGCTGGCAACCGAGGAGGTTCGGCTGGTCAATCTCGCGTTGGCGGGCCCTTACAACAAGCTCTTGGATCTTGCCGTGGCGCGGGCCAGCGCGCGCGGGCTGATTCTGGTGGCGGCTGTGGGGAATGATGGCCCGGCCGTTGAGCCGATGTATCCGGCAGGCTTCGACAATGCGATTGCTGTGACAGCCGTCGATGTGGACCGGCGGGTCTACCGGAATGCGGTGCGCGGGCCCCATGTGGACGTGGCCGCCCCGGGGGTCGATGTCCGGATCCGCGGAGCCGGAGGGGCACGGTTCGTGACCGGTACCTCGATCGCGACCCCGTTTGTCACCGCCCGGCTCGCCGCCGATCCCGACGTGGTGGCAGCACGAAACACGGACGAGGTGCGCGCCCTGCTGGCCCGCACCAGCGCCGAGTTGGGCGCGTCGGGCCGTGATCCGACCTTCGGCTTTGGTCTGGCCAAGGCCGAAGGCGTCTGCGGGGGCTGACGCGGCATTGCTGCCGCGTGTTGTTCTGGAATGAACCCCCGCCGGCAGGGCGGGGGTGAGGATCGAACCCGGGTTCGGTCAGGCGATCAGGAACATGTCGGCGGTGAAGTCGGCGACCTCAACATCCTCGAAGGTGATGAGCTTGTTGTTCAGCGCCAGTTCCACGTCATCGCCCGTCTGGGACAGGCTGTCCAAGAGGTTGGCCTCGGTCACATCCGGGTCGTTGGTAAAGAAGGCCAGCTGGTCGATGCCGACTTCGAAATCGAGGATCACATCGACGCCTGCGTCCTCCTGAAAGAAGACGAACGTATCCGCCCCTTCGCCCCCGCTCATGGTGTCGTCGCCCGACCCGCCGCGGATCACGTTGTCCGCGTCATTTCCGGTCAGGACGTCATTGCTGGCCGTGCCGGTGACGTTTTCGAAATTGATGGCGCGACCGTCCGGACCCGGGCCGTTGTCGATCTCGATCACCCCGGTGGCAAGGTCCACACTGACCGGGCCGGAGGCGGCACCAAGGTCGAGCGTGTCGACACCCGCACCGCCGTCGAGGTCCAGCGTGATCGCGTTCACCACATCGCCCTCGAGGACTGCGGTGTCATCGCCGCCGCCGAAATTGGTCTCGAGCGTTTCGGTATTGCGGATGTCGAGCTGGAAGAGCCCGTTCACCGACTGGTCATTGACCTCGATACGGGCGAATTGCACACCCTCGGCGGTGGTCGCAAAGGTTGCCACATCCTTGTTCTGCAGGTCCGTATTCACGAGATCTGTATCGAAATTGACTTGAACCCGGTCCTCATCCGCGCCCCCGTCGAACAGGTCCGAGCCGTCCCCGTTGTTCCAGATGATCGTGTCGTCCCCGGCGTCGCCATGAACCGTATCGCCGCCCTTGTTGCCGATCAGGGTGTCGTCTCCATCGCCGCCCAGGATCCGGTCATCGCCGCTCCCGCCGGAGATCACGTTATCCGCGTCGTTGCCGATGATCTGGTCGCCGCCCTCGGTGCCGATCACGTTCTCGAACCCGATTGCTTTTGAGGTTTCGACCGCAGGTCCGAGGTCCAGACCTTCGAAGTCTTCGGGCGCAATGACGCCATTCGCGAAGAACACGTTGTCGACAAAAGCGCCGCTGTCGAGATTGACCGAGACGTTGCTGGTGATGCCGCTGAAATCGAGCGTGTCGATGCCTGCGCCGCCATAGAGCTGCAGCTGAATCGCGTCGAGCACCCCGTCGCCGATGATCGCGGTGTCCTTGCCACCGCCAAAATTCGTCTCCTGCACCTCGGTTTCGCGGATATCGAGTTGGAACAGACCCCGCTCGGTCTGGCCGTTCACCTCGATCCGGGCGAACTGGATCCCGTTTTCCGTCGTGGTGAAGGCCGCCACATCGTCGTTTTGCAGATCGGTATTCACGAGGTCGGTGTCAAAATTCACTTGCTGGCGGTCCGTGCCATCCCCGCCATTCATCAGGTCCGAACCGTCCCCGTTGTTCCAGACCAGCAGGTCATCACCCGCGCTGCCGAACATCTGATCGTTGCCGGTATTGCCGATCACCACATCGGCGCCATATCCGCCAAAGAGGCTGTCGGCCTCTGCGCCGCCAGAGATCTTGTCATCGCCGAACAACCCAAAGGCAATGTCCTTGCCGTCGGATCCGAGGATGTGATCGCCTTTGAAAGAGCCGAAAATAAGCTGGAAAAGTGTAAGATAAGACATTGGGGTCTCCGTTCTGGTATTGTCCTCAACACATGCCCGCCGACCTCTCAGAGGCGCTCTTCTGCGCATGGAGCCGGCCAAGTGTGCGGTGGTCGCGAGAGCGCGCGGAACGGTTCAAAAGTTTTTGCAATTTTTTCTGGGGTGCGGCGTTGCCGGGCCAGTTCTGACCCTTGAGGCCGGTTCGGCCCTTTGGCAGGCGCGTGGCGCGCAGCGACGATGCCTGTTTGCCGACAAGCTCTCTCGCCTGCAGGGGCAGCTTGCTCACCTATGCGGCCATCGGACCCCAAGTGGAAAAGAGGTGGCTGAGTGGAGTGACGATCGATGGCATGCGGGCTCGTGTTGAAAACCGCGCGCCGAACGCGGCGGCCATCGGATCGCGGCTGGGATCCGGGACCATGCGCCTGTCGATGCTGAGTGCGGTGGGGGCGGCGCTAGATGGCGCTGGAAACGCGTGGGGTCGAGCGCTTCAAAGGGCGCCCCTCAGCCAGCCTGGCCTTGTCGGACCCACCCGTCCTGTCTTGGCAAGAAGGCCTCCACGGAGGCGCTGGCGATCACGATCAGGCCGCCCGTCTCGGGGTTGGGGACGTTGAGCCCGCCCTTCACGGCGCGAACCGTGACCCGCCCCCTTGGGAGCTTCGTTGTCAAAGCCTCGCAGTCCACGGCCTCGGGCTCCTGAATGCCGACGGTCACCTGAACCCGCATCTGGTCGTGAGACAGGCCCACGGTCTCGAAGATCGGCAGGGCAGAATGGCGGATGGCGTCTTCAATCGCGCGCGCGGCCGCTTTCGTATAGTCCTGCCCGTACTGGTCGTTGCCCATGCCCATTTCGATGATGAAACGCTGTTCACTCATTGCGCGCGCTCCATGTCAAAACTGACCGAGAGGGCGACATTGGCGATGATCGTAGGATTGCCCGAGCCCTCGGGGCGCGGGATGTCGAGCCCTCCCGTAGTGACGTGAAACTCCGTCTGGCCGTAGGGAAAGACCTTTTCGAGCTCTGCGATCTCCACAGCGCCCGGGTTCTGCACCCCCACATCGACGCGGATCCGCATATCGGTTTTCTCGAACCCGAAAAGCTCCGCGAGGTTGATGGAGTTGTGCCACAGGGCGTCCTTGATGCCGCGTTTCACGGCCTCCGTATAGTCACCGCGCCGCAGGGAGGTCCCAATCCCGAATTCGGTAATCAGTCTTGGCATCAGTCAGCGCGTCCCTTGCTGCAAGATAAGAGATGGATGAGCATTCGTTCGACCCGACATGCTCCGATGCGCCAAGCCTAGCGGCTTCAAGACAAACTGCAATCATGGCGCCGAAAGTCGATGACCCGGGGCGGCCTTGATCCGCAAACATCTCGTCCGCCCTGCGACGAGTACCTGCGCCCATGGCGGATATCGCGCGCGCCGCCGATGCAGCAGGAGCGATGCGATGAAAGGCCGGAACGGTCCGCGGATGAGACGCTTAAAATGATCCGGAACAAGGCTTGAAGGGCACGTAATCGTCCCTCGGCAAGTAAGGGCGTCCAACGCCGAAGTTTTTTTGAACCGTTCGCGGCACTCGCACGACCTTTGAGCGATCCGGCCTGCTGGTCGATCCGCAAACACCAACGCACAAAGGCAAAAGACATGGCAAAGACATCGAATGATTTGATCGAGGACAGCGGCGGGTTTGGCGACCCGGTTGCGCTGTTCACTCCGGACCAATCCCGCACGGACAACGCAGCGAGAGCATGGCCACAGGCCCTTTCCAAGACATTTGGCTCGCAACGGTTTGCACGCGCCATCGAACAGGCAAGGCAGACCATGTCGCTGGCACCGTGGCTGCAATACAGTGCCAATCCGGACTTGGAGCAAGCAGCCGCCGAACGACAGCTCAAGCACCAGATCGCCGCCGCGCTGGATCAGGGATTTGTCCTGCATGACCCCTGTTTCCCCGAGTTTGCCCGGCTTGATAAGCACAACCAGTTTGGCTTTGTGAACCCTGACAACCTCTATTTCCTGGCCAGTATCGAAACGCCCGGAAGCTACGTGATCTCCGGCAAACGGGGAACCAGCGCTGACCTGCAGATCCAAGTGGGCGCAGGTGAACCAGGCTTTGATCCAGACCTTACGAGCCCGATCCCGGTCAGCGAGCTTGACCTGAGTGCCTTGTCGGTCAAACGGAACGGCGAATTCACCATCCTCATCAGTGACACCCAGCCCTGTGACCTCAAGCGCGGGGAAAACTGGCTTTGCAACACCAAGGGAGGGCTGTGCGCAAACAGCGTCCTGATCAGAGAAAGCCTGATGGACTGGAACACAGAGACGGGCGGCACGTGGCGGATCGAACGCTTGGACACTGTGGGCAAAAGAAACCCTCTTCCAACCCCTGAGCTTGTGGACCTGCAATACGAACGGGCGGCGCGCTATCTCACCGGCTCAACGACGGGTTGGATAAAATTCGTCGAGCAACTCAGGGTCAATCTGCCTGCCAATCACATCAGTGCGCCGCGCAAGACCGGGCAAGGCTTGCCGGGGCAGTACAATTCCGCTGGTCATTTCCGGATGCGCCCTGACACGGCAATCCTCATCACCGTGGAGGAATCCGACGCGCGGTATCAGGGCATCCAACTCGGCGATCTCTGGTTCAACGCCCTTGATTTCCGCCGCCGGCAAACGAGCCTGACGACGAAACAGGCGTATCAAAGCGAGGATGGCAAGTACCGCTTCGTAATCAGCGCGGAAGATCCCGGATTTGAAAACTGGCTGGACCCAGCTGGCGCCTCCATCGCTTTTGTTTTCATGCGCTGGCAAGGCATCCCGCACGGCCCGGGAGAAAACCCAAAAGCACCAAACGCGCCTGGCAGCCAAGTCTTGACGTTTGATCAGCTTGCCGAAGAGCTGAAATGCGAACCCGTTTTCTCGCCAGAACAACGAAGAGCTCAACTCGCCGCTCGCCACGTAAGCGCGATGAAGGTTCCCAGAGGATTCTGATGACCTGAATGACAGAGGGGTACGCGCGTGTATCCCCGACAGGACGCAGCGTGAAGGCCGCCGCGCAGCACGACAAGCGTCGCTACAATCGCCCCTCTTGAGACAGTGTTGCGTGATGCCCTGCCGGGCAGTGATCGAAATCATGTCCGGTGGGCTCATAGATTGGCGGCGCGTCGCCGCTCCGAGGGCTCATCGACCTGCGGGGGGACTGTGTGGACGCGCTCCAAACGCCTGTCCGGGCATGTCGTGACACCCCGCATGTGCCGACGGGGCAGATGACGGGGACAATTCCACCGCCCCGATGCCGAGCCGCGGCTCACATGCCTTTGAAAGCCGGCCAGATGCCTCGAAACCAAGTTGCACCGAACCTCTACCTAATGGTAGGTAGAGTTCAGCTGAGGCGGAGAAACAATTCGAGTTGAAACCCGGGGTGCACGTGCTGGGGCGGATCCGCATGGGGTTCGACCGCTTGCCAGCATCGCTGATGCCACCGACGCCGTTTCGACGCCCTGCGCGGTGCAGGCAAGACAGCCGCGTACCGGAGCAGGGCGGTGCAGACAGATGAAACGCCATGTCGAAAGGTCAGGGCCATGGAATTGAACGCAGATTTTTCGCAGCGCGTGGTCATCCACTCCGATCAGCTGGACTGGGCGGCCTCGCCGATGCCGGGCGTCGACCGGCGCATGCTGGACCGTATCGGCGGCGAGGTTGCGCGGGCCACGACCATTGTGCGTTACGCGCCCAACAGCAAGTTTTCCGCCCACACCCATACGGGTGGCGAGGAATTCATCGTGCTGGATGGCGTGTTTCAGGATGAGCATGGCGATTTTCCCGAAGGCACCTATGTGCGCAACCCACCGACCAGCGCCCATACGCCCGGGTCCGATGCGGGGTGCACCATTTTCGTCAAGCTCTGGCAGTTCGACATGGCTGATCGCACCCAGTTTCGGAAATCCATGGCGGATGAGCTCGGGGCACCGGTAGACGGCGTTGCGCGTGCGATCCTCCACGAGGATCCGCGGGAAATTGTCAGCTATAGCCATCTCGATCCGAGCGCGACATTGCGCGATGCGGCGGAGGGCGGCCTCGAACTTCTGGTGATCGCGGGCAGCCTGACCGAGGGCGGGGATGCGCTTGGCAAAGGCGGCTGGCTGCGCCTACCCGAGGGGCAGCCTCTGGTCGCCAAGGCAGGACCGCAGGGCGCAAAGGTCTGGATGAAAACCGGTCATTTACGCCACGCCAAGCCGCCGGCCGTCTGATGGCGGCGCAGAACCGACTGGCGCTCGTTGCCGGGGCGGGGCCGGGATTGGGGCAGGCGCTGCTGGCGCGCTTTGCCGCCGGCGGGCTCACCCCGGTTGGTCTCGGGCGCACGCAGCCGGATCAGACCACCGGGGCGTTCCACGCGCTCGACCTCGCAGATCCGACAGCCGTCGCGCCGGTGATCGCTGAGCTTATGGCCGAGCACGGTCCGCCTGCGATCGTGGTGCATAACACTGCGGAGCTTGTGATCGCACCCTTCGCCTACACCACGCTGGAAGACCACCAACGCTGCTGGAGCTCCATGGTGCAGACGGCCATCGTGCTGGCTCAGGCTACGCTGCCGTCCATGGCCCAGACCGGGGGCGGGGCGTTCCTCGTTTCCGGAGCCACGGCCTCGCTCCGGGGTGGGGCGCGCTTCTCGGCCTTTGCCAGTGGCAAATTTGCGCTCCGGGGGCTGACCCAATCCCTGGCGCGCGAGTATCAGCCCGCTGGTGTGCATGTCTGCCACGTGATCCTTGATGGCATCATCGACACCGCAAGATCCCGCGACCGGCATGGCCTGGAGCCGGACAAGATGATGCAGCCCGCCGATATTGCCGAGGCCTATTGGCAGCTGGCCCATCAACCCAGATCCACATGGACGCATGAGCTGGATCTGCGTCCCGCAAGCGAGGGGTTCTAGCCGATGACCACCCTGATTATCGGCGGCGGGCTCTCCGGTCTTGCCTTGGCCGAACGGATGGAGGCCGAGGGCCGGGACTACCTGCTGGTGGAGGCCCGTGACCGGTTCGGCGGGCGCATTCTGACCGAGCGCGTCGGGGCAGGGGCGTTCGACATGGGTCCCGCCTGGTTCTGGCCGGGACAGCCGCGCATCGCGGCCCTGATCGACCGCTTGGGGTTGGAGAGGTTCGATCAGGTCTCTGACGGGATCCTGACCTTCGAGGATGAACAGGGACGCGTGCAACGGGGGCGCGGCTTTGCCTCCATGGAAGGGTCCTGGCGGATCAAGGGCGGGCTCGTCGAGGTGACGGATGCGCTTGCCAGCCGCCTACCGACGGGGCGCAAGCGCCTGTCGGCGCAGGTTGTCGCGCTGGACCAGATGCCGGAGGGCATCGTTGCGACCCTGTCCACGGCGCAGACCCTGAGCGCGGCCCAGGCCGTGGTCGCGCTGCCGCCCCGTGTGGCGGCGGGGATCCGCTATGCCCCTGCGCTGCCGGAGGACGCGCACGCGGCACTGCGCGGCGTGCCCACCTGGATGGCGGGGCAGGCCAAGGCGGTGGCGGTCTATGACACGCCCTTCTGGCGTGATCAGGGACTGTCCGGCGACGCCATGAGCCGCCGGGGACCGATGGTCGAGATCCACGACGCCTCCCCGGACCGTGGCGGTCCCTATGCGCTGTTCGGGTTCATCGGTGTGCCGCCCCAGGCGCGCCGCGACGCACCGGCTCTGCGCGCCCATCTGCTGGCGCAGCTGGAGCGGTTGTTCGGCGCGCAAGCGGCCACGCCGCGAGAGCTGCTGGTCAAGGACTGGGCGTTTGATCCGCTCACGGCCACGCAGGCGGATCACGCGCCGCTCCATGCCCATCCGAGCTATGGCCCGCCCCGCGCCCTGGACGGCCTGTGGCAGGGCAGGCTGCAGTTCGCTGGCACCGAGATGGCGCCGCAATTCGGGGGCTATCTCGAGGGCGCGCTCGAAGCGGCAGAGATCGCCTTCGGCAAGCTGGATGCCACATCCGGGAGCCGCACCCATGCGCACTGACACGAAAACTGCCCTGTTGGTCTCTGCCGAACGTGCGGCGCGGGCGCGCGGCTTCGACGGGTTCAGCTATGCGGATCTCGCCGCCGATGTGGGTATCCGCAAGGCCAGCATTCACCACCATTTCCCGAGCAAGGCCGCCCTGGCCGTCGCCCTGATGGCGCGGTACCACGCGGAGCTCGAGACCGCCTGCGCCGGGATCGACGCGACCCACGCGACGGGGGGCGCACGCCTGACCGCGCTGATCGATCTCTACCGGCGCGCCCTGGATGAGGGCAGACGTCTTTGTCTCTGCGTGTCTTTCTCGACCAGCCGCGACAGCCTGCCGACCGAGGTGTTGGAGCAGCTTCAGCGGTTCCGTCAGATGATGCTGGGCTGGATCGCGGATGTCTTTGCGCTGGGCCAGCAGGACGGGACGATTGCCGGGGTCCGGGACCCCGAGCTTGAGGCCGCCGCGACCTTGCCGCTTCTCGAAGGAGCCCATCTCGCCGCGCGGGCGCAGGAGGATGCGGCACTCTTCGATGCGGCGGTGCGGATGCTGGCGCAGCGGGTCCAGGGCGCGACCGGCGGGGCGGGGGCCTCTGGCCAAGCATAGCGCCCCGCCTTGCGCAGCGAGGCGGGCGCCCACCCCATCATGGGCCCATGGCAGCCGGTCACCGCGTCGGATGCAGGCCGCACTTGCTCTGAGGCCTGTCCCTATGCACACTCGACCGTGAGACAGGGATGTCCGGTCTCCCGCAGGGGCTTTGTCGAACAACGCCGCGCGGTGCCATGCTTTGGGAGGAGTGTGCCATGACATCCAAGACCACCGGAACGACGCCATCGGCCCCGATCACACCGCGGGGGCAGGGGTTGCCCGAGGTCAACACCCTGACGGCAGAGGACATCAAGGCGTCCCTCAAGGCCGGTTTCGCGGACTTTCTCGCGCGCCCGGTCATGAGCGGGTTTTTCGGCCTCTTCTATGCGGTGTTCGGGATCCTGCTTGTCTGGTGCCTGGTCTGGCTGGGCAAGATCTGGATGATCATCCCCGCCGTGATCGGCTTTCCGCTGGTCGCCCCCTTTGCCGCGGCGGGCCTCTACGAGATGTCCCGCCGGATGCAGCGGGATGAGGGGTTCGGCTGGTCCGAGATCCTCACGGTCATGGCGCGGCAGCGCAAACGCGAGATGGGCTGGATGGCCTTTGTCACGCTCTTCATCTTCTGGGTCTGGATGTACCAGGTGCGGCTGTGGCTGGCGATCATCCTGCAGGATTCCTCCTTTTCGGATTTCGACGGCTTTCTGCATATCGTGTTCTTCACCTCGCAAGGCTGGACCTTCCTCGCCATCGGAACCTGTGTCGGGGCGTTTCTGTCGGCTGTCCTGTTCACTGTCACCGTGGTCGCCATGCCGCTGCTGCTGGAACGGGAGATCGACTTCATCTCGGGCATGCTCACCTCCATCCGCGTCGTGACGGAGAACCCGGTGGTGATGCTCTCCTGGGCGGCGATCATCTCGATTACCATGCTGTTGTCGCTGGTTCCGGCGTTTCTCGGCCTGATCTTCACCTTGCCGATCCTGGGGCACACCACCTGGCATCTCTACCAGCGGGCCGTCGCCCCCATGGGGGAGTAGCGGACCCTGCGACGGGGGGGCAGTCCGCGACGGAACGCGCCGCGCTAGGCGCGCGGTGAGATCCGGAGCCGGGCGGCATCCTCGACGCTGAAAAAGCCCCGCAGCTCGTCCACAAACATCCTGACCAGGCGGCGCGGGTTGTCCGGAAGATGGCCCAGCACGATCTTGAAGGGCTCGATCGCTGGCTGCAGCGGGATGGCGGTGACCCGGTCGCCCGCATAGGTGATGTCGGTTTCGGTCACCATATGCAGCACCGAGCAGCCGATCCCGTCGCCTACAAGACTGCGCACCATCTCCAGCGAGGTGGCGGTTGCGACGACCCGTGGCGCCACCCCCGCCTGATCGAACTGGGTGGCGTAGTATTCGCTGATCACCGGCAGATCCAGCAGCACGAGGCTCTGATCCGCGAGATCCGTCAAAGACAGGCTGCGCCGCGCGGCGAGCCCGTGATCCACGGGCAGCAGCACATAGGCCGGAACCTCCAGCAGCGTCTCATAGGTGATCCCGGGCTTCATCGCATTGGCGACACAGACGATCACGTCATAGATCCCGGACAGCAGCCCGTCCTGCGCGCTCTGGGTGTCGCATTCAAAGAACTTCACCGTGACGCCCTCATTGTCGGACATCATCTGACCAAGGATCCTGGGCATGAAGGCGGGAGCCGCCGGGGCGTAGTAGCCCACGCGCAATGTGCCGGTCAGCTGCGAACGCATGTCGCTGCCATCCCGCATCAGGCTCTCATACTCGTCCAGCAGGCTCTGGATCTTCGCCTCCATCTGCTGACCTGTGGCCGTCAGGGAAATGCCCGTCGCCCGGCTCCGAATGGTGAGTTGCAGCCCGAACGCCGCCTCGACCTGATTGATCGCCGTATGCACGGCCGAGGGGACCACATTCACCACCCGCGCCGCTTCGGTGATGCTGCCGACCCGGATGGCGGTCATGAAATAGCGGAGCGCCTTGAGGCTGACATCGGCGGGCATTGGGGATCCTGAATTCTGGTTTTCCGAATATAGTATTCCAATCATTGTGTTTCATGAAAGACGTGATTGCGTGGATACTCGCCCGGATTTGTCAGCAGGAAAGAGTCCCCCATGCGCAGTTCAGCAAAAGTGGTCATTGTCGGCGGTGGTGTGAGCGGTCTGTCCGCCCTTTATCATCTGACACGGGAAGGCTGGACAGATGTCATGCTGCTGGAGCGGAACGAGCTGACCTCGGGCACCACATGGCATTCCGCGGCGCAATGCCCGCAACTGGCCTTCAACCAACTTCTGCTGCTTTTGCGGAAATACACGATCGGGCTCTACAAGGAGCTGGCCGAGGATCCCGACTACCCGATCAATTACCACCACCGCACTGGGGGGATGCGGCTGATCACGGATCAGGACAATATGGACGCGTCCCATCATATCATCTCGGTGGCCAAGGGGCTGGGGATCGAGTTTGACCTGCTGGATCCGGCCGAGGCCGTGCGGCGGAATCCTCTGATCAACCAGGATGGATTGCTGGGGGCTCTCTGGGACGATCTGGACGGGGATATCGACCCGGCGCAGCTGTGCCAGGCCCTTGCACGTCGGGCTCGAAAGGCCGGGGCCGAGATCACGCGCAACTGTCCTGTCACGGGGCTGATCCAGAAGCCCAATCACGAATGGGTCGTGCATACGGATCGGGGGAATGTCGAGGCCGAGCATGTCGTGATCGCCGCCGGCTACCGGGCCAACGAGGTCGGTGAAATGCTGGACATCACCTATCCGGTGATCAGCCTCGAACATATGTATTTCGTCACCGAGGATATCCCCGATCTGCTGGCGCGCGACACCCGCGTTCCCATGGTCCGCTGCCCGCGCGACACCTTCTACATGCGTCAGGAAAAGAAGGGGCTGCTGGTCGGCATCTACGAAGAGGACTGCAAGACCTTCGGGATGGACGGCATCGATCCGGATTTCGTCAACGCGCTCTGCCCGGATGATCTGGACCGCCTGCTGCCCAAGATGGAGCCGATTTTTGAGCGGCTCCCCTGCCTGCAGGAGGTGGGCATCAAATCCGTCGTGAACGGCCCGATCGCCTATGCTGCCGATGCCGGACCGCTGGTGGGCAAGCAGCCCGGGCGCCGCAACCTGTGGTCCATGAACGGCATCCGCGTCGGGATCGGCGAGGGGGGCGGTTATGGTAAGATGTTGGCGCAGATGATGGTGCATGGCGAGACCGAATGGGACAGCTGGCAACTGGACCCGCGCCGGATCACCAGCTTCGCCAATACCGAATACACCGCGCTCAAATCCATCGAGGACTACCAGATGGAGTTTCAGTGGCACCTGCCACATGAGCATCGCCCCGCCGGTCGCCCGGCGAAAACCACGCCGCTCTATCCGGTCCTGCAGGCGCAGGGCGCGGCCTTTGGCGTGGTCAACGGGTGGGAGCGGACGAGCTTCTACAAGCCGAGCCCCGACTTCGTCGAAGAGCACAGCTATCATTTCTGCAACTGGCACGATGTCGTGGCCGCCGAGGTCGCGGCGGTGCAAACCCGTGTCGGTCTCGCCGAGCTGTCCGGGTTCAACCGGTTCGAGATCACAGGGCCACGCGCGGCGGCCTGGCTCGACAGCCTGACCTGCTCCAAACTCCCCAAGAGCCCGGGGCGCGTGGGCCTGTGCTACTTCCTCAGCTGCAACGGCAATATCGACGCCGAGGCGACCGTGGTGAAGTTCAGCGAGGACAGGCTCTGGTATTGCTCGGCGGCAGCCGCTGAAGACCATGACATGGATTGGCTGACCGAGCGTCTGCCCTCGGGCTCCGACATTCGGATCACCAGCCTGACCAACACCCATACGGTGCTGATCATCGCGGGCCCCCAGGCGCGCGCCCTGATGGACGCTGCCTGTCCGCGCACCAGCTTTGCCCAGGCCGATTTCCCCTGGATGACCGCCCGGTCCTGTTTCGTCGGTCATGTGGAGGCGATGGTCATGGCCGTCAGTTTCTCGGGGGAGCAGGCTTTCGAGGTCCATATCCCCAACATCCAGCTGCACGCGGCCTATCTGGCCCTCACCCGCGCGGGCGAGGCCCACGAGCTCGCACATTTCGGCATGTACGCCATCGAATCCATGCGCATGGAAAAGGGATACGGCCATTGGAAAGGCGACTTCATCACCGAGTTCAACCCGATCGAGGCCGGGCTGGAGCGGTTCGTGGATTTGTCCAAGTCATTTCCCGGCAAGGCCGGGCTGGAGCGTCAGATCGCGCTGGGCAACCGGCGCAATCGGGTGTTGCTCGCGCTGGACAGCACGACCACCCCGGCCCATGCGGGCGAGACGATTTTCGACGGGGACAGGCCGGTGGGTACGATCACTTCCGCCGCCTGGGGGTACCGGGTCCGGCAGAACCTCGTCATGGCCTATGTGGATCCGGCGCAGGCCACGATTGGAACAGAGCTCTCCGTTCTGCTGATCGGGCAGAAAACCCCTGCCACCGTGGTCGCGCCCTGCCTCTATGACCCCGAGCATGCCATCCCGCGCGGGCGCGTCTAAGCTCCCACCCTTCCGGTCTTGATCAGCGCGCCGGGCGACACGCCCATGCGCCGTGGGGCAGGGGCGGGCAACCACCTCTGTTGCGATGGCATCGCCTCGGGCCGTCGCGCGCGCTTTCGCGCAGGATCCCGTTGCATGATCAGTAAATCTGATCATCCTGATCCGCATGATAAAGAGTCAGATCACCCTAAAGCAGTTGGAGGCCTTCGCCTTCGTGGTCGATACGGGCACCTTCCGGGCCGCTGCCACGGCGCTGGGCACGACCCAGCCCAACATCTCCTCCCGGATCGCGGCGCTGGAGGGGGCCTTGGGTGTCACGCTGCTCTATCGGGATGCGGGGTCCGTGCGGCTGACCGCCCGGGGGGCCGAATTGCTGGAGCGCACGCGGGATGTGCTGCGCGCGGGTGAAGCCTTGCTCGAAGCGGCGGGCCAGCAGGCGCTGATCGAGGAGCGGCTGCGGCTCGGGGTGACCGAGCTTGTCGCCTGCACCTGGCTTCAGCCCTATCTGCGCCTGCTGCGGCAGGCCTATCCGAGCCTGCGGGTCGAGCTTCAGGTGGATCTCTCGGACCAGATCGCAGAGCGCTTGCGCGAGGGACAGCTCGACCTTGCGCTGCAGAACGGACCCTTCGCTTTTCAGGCAACGGGGGAGCTGGTGCTCGCGCAGGAGGCCTATCTCTGGGTCGCGGCACCGGACCTTGCGGCATCGCTGGCAGAGGGGCGTTCGGTCGCGCGGTTTTTCGACAGTGCGGTCATCACCCATGCCCGGCAAACCACGGCGGGGCGCGCCTTGCACACGCTGGCAACCCAGCAAAGCTATGATCCAAGCAAGATCGTGCATTCCAGCTCGCTCTCGGCCTGCCTGCCGCTGGTCCGCGAGGGGATGGGTGTGGCACTCCTGCCCGAGGCGCTGGTAGCGGAGGACGTGGAAAGCGGTCGCCTCCGGGCCCTTGCGGCCGACTGGACGGCGCCGCCGCTGGCCTTCTTTGCCCGGTTCAACGCCGACCGCGCGCCGCGTTTCGCGGAAAAGGCCTGTGATCTGGCGGCGTCCCTCCGTCCGCCTACCGTTCAAGGATAGGGAAAATTTATCAGGTGGAGAAAATCAATTGATTTGATTTCTGCTATCTTCCGGTCCCTTCTTCCCATGCAAGACAGGTGCAGGCGGAGGCACGGATGAAGGATCAATCGATCAGGCTGGGCGTCGATATCGGGGGGACCTTCACCGATGTGGTGCTGGAAAAGGCGGGCGTGCCCGTCTCGGTCAAGGTTCTGACCACCTATGCCGCGCCGGAAAATGCGATCATCGACGGAATGCATCAGGTCTGCGCCAAGGCGGGGATCACGCCCTCCCAGATCGAGCAGATCATCCACGGCACCACACTGGCGACCAATGCCCTGATCGAGCGGCGCGGGGCGAAGACCGCGCTGATCACCACCGAGGGGTTTCGCGACGTGATCGAAATGCGAACCGAAAGCCGGTTCGAGCAATATGACCTGAACCTCACCCTGCCGGAGCCGCTCTTGCCGCGTCAGATGCGGTTCACCGTGCCGGGGCGTGTGGATGCCAAGGGGCAGATCCTCGTGGATCTGGACCGCCGGGATGTCGAGGCCGTGGTGGACAAGATCGCCGAGGCGGGCTTCACCTCGGTCGCGGTGGGGCTGATCCATTCCTACCTCAACCCGACCCATGAGCTGCTGGTGCGCGAGGTGCTGGCCGAGCGCCTGCCGGAGGTCGCGGTCTCGATCTCGTCCGAAGTATCCCCGCAGATGCGCGAGTACGAACGGTTCAACACGGTGGTGGCCAACGCCTATATCAAGCCGCTCATGGCCTCCTATCTCGGTCGGCTCGAAGAGCGTCTGCGCGGCGAGGGGGTGCAGTGCCGGATCTTCCTCATGCATTCGGGCGGCGGCATCATCTCGCTCCAGAACGCGGCCGAGTTCCCGGTGCGGCTGGTTGAGAGCGGCCCGGCCGGTGGCGCGGTCTTCGCGGCGCATATCGCGGCGCGCTACGGGCTCGACAAGGTGCTGAGCTTCGATATGGGCGGCACCACGGCCAAGATCTGCCTGATCAAGGACCAGACCCCCAAGACGAGCCGCGTCTTCGAGGTTGCGCGCACCTACCGGTTCAAGAAAGGCTCGGGCATGCCGATCTCGATCCCCGTGATCGACATGGTCGAGATCGGTGCCGGGGGCGGCAGCCTTGCCCATGTGGACGGGATGCGCCAGATCCGGGTCGGCCCTGAAAGTGCCGGGTCCGAGCCCGGCCCGGCCTGCTATGGGCGCGGTGGGACGCGGCCCGGGGTCACGGATGCGGATCTGGTCCTCGGCAAGCTCGATCCGGACAATTTCGCGGGCGGCTCGATTGCCCTGCACCCAGAAAGTTCTCGTACGGCGCTGACGGACCATGTGGGCGATAGTCTGGACATGGACCCGATCGAGGCGGCCTTCGGCGTGGCCGAGGTGGTGGACGAGAACATGGCCAATGCCGCCCGGGTCCATGCGGTGGAGAATGGCGAGGACCTGTCCGAGTATACGATGATCGCCTTTGGCGGTGCGGCCCCGCTCCATGCCGGACGGCTCTGCGAAAAGCTTGGGGTGACGCGCCTTCTGGTCCCGCCCGGCGCCGGGGTGGGCTCGGCCATCGGGTTTCTGCGCGCGCCCTTCAGTTTTGAGGCCAACCGATCCGTCTATATGCGGCTCAGCGATTTCGATCCGGGTCGGATCAAGCAGTTGCTCCTTGATCTGAAAACCGAATCCACCGGGTTTGTCCGCACCTGCGACGCGGTCAGCCCGATCCTCTGCGCGTTCAAGGTCTATATGCGCTACGCGGGTCAGGGTTGGGAAATCCCGATCACGCTGACCGAGGCGCAGGCCATGGCCCCGGAGGCCGCGACCTTCGAGGCCCGGTTCGAAGAGGATTATGCCAAGCTCTTCGGCCGCCCGGTCGCCGGAATGGATATCGAGATCACGGTCTGGTCCGTCAACGCCACCACGCCCCCCGAGACGGTGGCCCCCATCGCGGCGGCGGCGGGTAATGGGCTGGCGCCTGCGGTCGGATCCCGAAGCCTCTTTGACGCGGCCTCCGCGCGCTATCTCGAGGCGCCGGTGATCGACCGCAGCGCCATGGAAACGGGGCAACGCGCCCCGGGACCCGCGGCAATCACCGAGGCAGAGACCACCATCATCATCCCGGCCAGCCGGGAGGCCATCCGCCAGCCCGATGGCTGCATCGATCTTGTGACCAAGGGAGCTGTCCAATGACGCAAGAGCACTCCAGGGTCGCCTATCAGGTCATGTGGAACCGCCTGATCTCGGTTGTCGAGGAACAGGCGCAGGCCCTGATACGCACCGCGTTCTCCACGTCGGTCCGCGAGGCGGGCGATCTCTCGGCGGGGGTGTATGATCCGCATGGCAATATGCTGGCCCAAGCGGTCACCGGGACGCCGGGTCATGTCAATGCCATGGCCGATGCGGTCGCCCATTTCATCCGTCGGATCGGGCGGCAGAACATGTTCGAGGGCGATGTCTACATCACCAATGATCCCTGGGAGGGGACCGGTCACCTCCATGACATCACCATGGTCACCCCCTCCTTCCACAAGGGCGCATTGGTCGGCTTTTTTGCCTGCACGGCGCATATCGTGGATATCGGCGGGCGCGGCTTTGGCGCGGATGCGCAAAGCGTCTACGAGGAAGGGCTCTACATCCCGATCATGAAGTTCGCGGAGCGCGGCAAGGTCGATGAGACCCTTGTCCGCATCATTCGCGGCAATGTCCGCGAGCCCGACCAGCTGATCGGCGATGTCTATGCGCTGGTGACCTGTAACGAGATCGGCCATCGCCGCCTGATCGACATGATGGAGGAATTCGTGCTCGACGATCTCGACGGTATCGCGACCTTCATCCTTGACAATTCCCGTCGCGCCACGCTGGAGGCGATCGCCGCCCTGCCGCAGAAATCCGCCAGCGGCGAGATGACCATGGACGGCTTTGACACGCCGATCACGCTAAAGGTCACGGTCCGCGTCGAGCCGGACCGGATCGTCACCGATTTCACCGGCACCTCCGGGCTGGACCGCAAGGGCATCAACTGCCCGCTGGTCTATACCAAGGCCTATGCCTGCTACGCGCTCAAGGTGGCCATCGCGCCCGAGATCCCGAACAATGCCGCCTCTCTGGCGCCGTTCGAGGTGACCGCGCCCGAAAACTCCATCGTGCATGCGCTCCATCCCGCGCCGGTGGCCCTGCGCCATATCGTCGGCCATTTCGTACCCGACGCGGTCTATGATGCCTTCGACAAGATCGTGCCGGGTCTGGTCCCTGCCGAGGGGGCGGGCTGCCTGTGCAATTTCCAGGTCAGCCTGCGGCCGCGGTCGGATGCGCCCGCCCCGCCCGATGCGCGCCGGTCCGAGGTTCTGACCTTCAATTCCGGCGGATCGGGCGCGCGCCCGGCCCATGACGGGATGAACGCCACCGCCTTTCCCTCGGGGGTGATGACCATGCCCATCGAGGCCACTGAGCATGCAGGCCCGGTCATCATCTGGCGCAAGGAGCTGCGCCCCGATAGCGGCGGCGCGGGCAGGACCCGGGGCGGGCTCGGGCAATATATGGAAGTCGGCGCGCAGGAGGGGCATGAATTCGACATCCAGGCGATGTTCGACCGTGGCCAGCACCCGGCCCGGGGCCGCCGGGGTGGGCAGGACGGGGCGCGCACCACCATCGCGCGCAGCGATGGCGCCAGCATGCATGTGAAGGGCAAGCAATTCGTTCCCCATGGCGCGCGCGTCGTCATGGCCTTCCCGGGGGGCGCCGGCTATGGCGACCCGTCCGAACGGCCCGTGGATCAGGTCAAACGCGACCTCGCACGGGGCTATATTTCCGACAGGATCGCAGCGGAGGACTATGGCCTCTCCGCCGAAGAGATCGCTGCTATTCATCAGGCCGTCGCGAAGGGAGAACCCCTGTGAGCACCCAAACCCCGGCACAGCAAAGCCCTGCGCAAAAGAGCTATGACGTGGTCATCATCGGAGGGGCGATCATGGGCGCCTCCACCGCGTGGTTCCTGTCGGACAATGCCGATTTCGACGGCTCGGTCCTCGTGGTCGAGCGCGACATGACCTACGAGACCTGCTCGACCACCCACACGAATTCCTGCATGCGGCAGCAATTCTCGACCGAGCTGAATGTGCGGATCAGCCAGTTTGCCGCCGATTTCGTCAAGAATATCAGGACCTATATGGGCGGGGACACGCGCGTGCCCGAGCTTGGCATCCGGTCCTTCGGATACATGTATCTCGCCGATACCGAGGCCTTTGCCGATGTCCTGCGCAGCAGCCTGAAGGTCCAGCAGGCTGCCGGGGCCGCAACGCAGCTGATGACGCCGGACGAGATCCGCGCCGCCTATCCGTTCTACAATGTCGAGGACGTGGTGCTCGGCTCGATCAACCTCGTGGATGAGGGCTATTGGGATGGGGCTGCGGTCAATGACTGGTGGCGGCGTCAGAGCCGCGAGCGCGGGGTCGAATGGATCCAGAACGAGGTGGTCGCCATCACCCGCAACGCGGCAGGCACCCGGGTCGAGAGCGTCACGCTCGCCTCGGGCGAGGTGATCGGCTGCGGGCAGGTGGTCAATGCCTCCGGCCCGCGGGCTGCGCGCACCGCCCGCATGGCGGGGATCGATGTGCCGGTCGAGCCGCGCAAGCGCTATTCCTGGGTGTTCAAGGCCGAGCAGCCTCTGGATCGCGACCTGCCCCTGACCATCGACCCCTCGGGCGTGCATGTGCGCGAGAATGGCGGTGGGACCTACCAGTGCGGCGGACATGCCGAGATCGATCCGGCGGTGGCGTATGACGACCACACAATGGATCACAGCCTGTGGGAAAGCCATGTCTGGCCCGTGCTCGCCACCCGCATTCCGCAATTCGAGGCGATCAAGGTTCAAAGCGAATGGGCGGGCCACTACGCCATGAACACCTTCGATCACAACGCCATCATGGGGCCCCATACAGAGCTTGCGAATTTCGTTTTCCTCAACGGCTTCTCCGGCCACGGGTTGCAGCAATCCCCGGCCATGGGGCGTGGCACGGCGGAGTGGCTCACCTATGGCGGCTACCGCGCGCTCGACATGACGCCGTTCCACTTCGAGCGCATCCCGGCAGGTCGCCCGATCATAGAGACGGCGGTGATCTGATGGAGCTTTCCGCCAACCGCTTCACCCGCGCGATTGCAGCGGGGGAGGCGCAGATCGGCCTTTGGATCAGCCTGTGCAGCAATCTCGCCGCCGAGGTCGTCGCGACCGCAGGGTATGACTGGGCGCTGATCGATATGGAGCATAGCGCCAACGACTATTTCAGCGTGCTGAGCCAGTTGCAGGTGTTCGCGGCAAGCCGCACAACCCCGCTGGTGCGCGTCGAATGGAATGATCCCGTGGCGGTCAAGCGCCTGCTCGATCTCGGGGCGCCGGGGCTGCTCTTTCCGATGGTCCAGACCGTGGCGGAGGCCGAGCGCGCCGTTGCCGCCACGCGCTATCCGCCGCGGGGCATGCGCGGTGTCTCGGGGGCGACACGGGCCACGGCCTTTGGCCGGATCCCGGACTATGCGACCCGTATCGAAGACGAGACCACCATCCTGCTGCAGCTCGAAACCCGCGCCGCCATTTCCCGCGCCGAAGAGATTGCGGCAGTGGACGGTGTGTCCGGCATCTTCTTCGGGCCGGCGGACATCGCGGCGGATATCGGCAAGCTGGGCCGCCCCATGGATCCAGAGGTCTGGGCCCTGATCAAACCCGCCGCGCAGAAGCTGATCGCGCGCGGCATGCCCGTGGGCACGCTGGTCATGGACCCGGCCTTTGCCGCCGAACTCTTGAACGAGGGCTTCACCTTTGTCGCTATCGCGACCGATGCGGGCCTGCTGGCCCGGGCGGCGGATGCGGCTCTGGCCCAGACCAAGGGCGCCCTGGCATGAGTTTCGCGGCCGCGCGCCTTGCGGCAGTGAAACCCTCGGCCTCGGCCTGGGTCAGCCAGGCCGCGCGCGAGGCCCGCGCCCGGGGGCAGAACATCATCGATCTCGGTCTCGGCGAGCCGGATTTCGACACGCCGGATCACATCAAGACCGCCGCCCATCAGGCAGCACTGGCGGGCGAGACGAAATACCCGCCGACCCAGGGCACCCACGCCATGCGGCAGGCCGTGGTCGGCAAGCTCGCGCGCGAGAACGGCCTGAGCTACACGCCGGAGGAGGTGATCGTCTCGAACGGTGCGAAGCAGGTTCTGTTCAACGCACTCATGGCCACGCTGGAGCCGGGGGACGAGGTCCTGCTCTGTGCGCCCTATTTCGGGCAATACAAGGATATCGTTCGGCTCCTCGGGGGCAGGCCGGTGCCGATCCCATGCCCGGCAGAGGCCGGGTTTCGTCTGACCCCGGCGCAGCTCGCCGGGGTCATCACCGCCAAGACCCGCTGGCTGCTGTTCAACCAGCCGGGCAATCCGTCCGGTGCGGTCTATTCCGAGGATGAGATCACCGCTCTTGGTGCTGTGTTGCGCGCGCATCCGCGGGTCCTCATCCTGTCGGACGAGATCTATGAACATATCCTCTTTGACGGGCGCGTCTTTCGGTCTTTCGCAGCCCTGTGCCCGTATCTCAAGGACCGGACCCTGACGGTGAACGGGGTCTCCAAGGCCTATGCCATGACCGGGTGGCGCATCGGCTATGGCGCGGGACCGGAGGCACTGATCGCGGCCATGACCAAGGTCCAGAGCCAGATTTCTTCCGGGGCCTGCTCGATCGCGCAGGCTGCGGCGGCCGCTGCGCTGACCGGGCCGCAAGACTGCGTGCGCGCCTTTTGCGCGGCCTTCGCCCGGCGGCGCGACCTGGTTGTGGCCCGTGTTGCAGACATTCCCGGTCTGACACTGAACCCGCCGGGCGGGGCCTTCTACGCGCTGATCGGTTGCGCGGCGCTGATCGGGACCAGATCGCCGGAGGGCGAGACGCTTGCCTCCGACGCGGATGTCACCGCCTATCTGCTGCGCGCAGCCGGGGTCGCCGCCGTGCCCGGCAGCGCCTATGACCTCTCACCGTTTTTCCGCATTTCGACAGCCGCCTCCGACGCGGTGCTGGAGACCGCGCTGGATCGTATCGCGCGGGCTGTCGCTGACCTGAAAGGACTTCGCTCATGAAGAAACTCGTGCTCACCGGTGCTGCCGGGCGTCTCGGCTCCTATCTGCGCGGGCCGCTCGCACAGCTCTGCGAGGAGTTCGTCTCTTCCGATCTGGCCGAGAGCGTGCCGGATCTCGCCCCGAACGAGACCTATGTGCGGGCAGATATCACCGATCTCGACGCCATGGTCGCGCTGCTGGAGGGGGCGGACATGGTCGTCCATTTCGGCGCTGTAGGGGACGAGGCCCCGATGGAGGTGCTCTGGGGGCCGAATTTCTACGGCGCCTACACGGTCTGGGAGGCCGCCGCGCGCAACAAGCTGCGCCGGGTGGTCTATGCGTCCTCGATCCATGCGGTGGGCATGCACAGGAAAACCGATTTCATCGGCATCGATGCCCCCCACAAGCCCGACACGTTCTACGGGCTCGCCAAGTGCTTTGCCGAGGATCTCGCCTCGCTCTACTGGGACAAGCGCGGTCTCGAGGCGGTCTGCATGCGGATCCTGTCCTGCGCGCAGGTCTCCAACAGCCGGGCGGTGGGCAGCTGGCTGAGCTATGACGACCTCGTCCATCTGGTCGAGCGGGCGATCTCGACGCCGATCACCGGGTTCAGCATCGTCTATGGAGTGTCCAATAACGACCGCGCCCCGGTGGACAATGCCAAGGCGCAGCATCTGGGCTACCGACCCAAGGACAATGCCGAGCAGTTCGCCGAGGCGATCTATGCGCAGGACGGCCCGCTCGACCCCCATGACCCGGCCAATACCCACCATGGCGGGCCCTTCGCCGCGGTGGAGCTGGGCAATAGCGGCGTCGCACATCTCAACCTGAACGCGGAGGATACAGCGAAAGGCTGAGCGCATGACCAAGCCGCCGAACTCCCGGTTGCGGGGCACCGGCGTCGCGCAGACCCGTCACGCCAGTCAGAAGACCCCCATGCTGAGCCCGGCCCCGAGGGCGGCCCCAAGGTCGCGGCAGCGCGACAGGTCTGTTTCGGGGATGGTCTTGGCGGCGAGGATGGCCTCGGGCGTCTGGGCATGGGTGCAGATGATCAGCGGCTCCTGCACTTGCCGCAACCGCCAGCCCTGGGCGACGCGCGCGGTCTGGCGCGCTGCGCCCGCGCCGTCGGATCCGGCACAGATCATCTGCGCATAGGGCCGGCCCTCGATCTGACCCAACACCGGGTAATAGCAGCGGTCAAAGAAATCCTTCATCACCCCCGACAGCGCGGCGAGGTTCTCGGGCGCGCAGAAGATGTATCCGTCCGCCCTCAGCAGGTCCTCGGGGCCGGCCTCCGCCGCCGGGATCAGGGCGGTCGCGATCTCGGCGCGCGCGCCCTGTTCGGCAGCCTCGGCCATCTGCCGACTGCCGCCCGTGCGGGAGTGATAGACGATCAGGATCCGGGCCATGGCACCTGTGTAGGTTGCCCGCCCTTGGCCCGCAACGCCCAAGGGGGCAGGCGATTGGCTGCCGCGCGCGACAGGGCAGGGGGGGGGCGCCGCCCGGACTGCGCCTCATAGCGTCCCGTTTCGCCATCTCTGGCCATATACGGGCCCGGCTCCGGGCGTATAGGCTGGGCGCATGTCAGGATCTGGGAGGACAGGGACATGGAAACGCGGGAAGTCGGGCAAACGGGCCTTCGGATCGATACGCTGGGGCTGGGCGGCGCGCCGCTCGGCGGGAATTTCGTGGACCTGACGGATGATGACGCCAAGGCTCTGGTCCAAACCGCTCAGGCGGCGGGGATGCGGTACTTTGATACCGCGCCCTGGTATGGGTTCGGACGCTCGGAGCGGGTGATGGGCGATGTCCTGCGCGGCACCGATTACGTGCTGTCGGACAAGGTCGGCCGGCTTTTGAAACCCGGTGGCGTTGCGGACCCGATGGCGTTCGGGATGGTCGATCCGCTGCCTTTCCACGTGATCTATGATTACAGCTATGACGGCATCATGCGGGCGTTCGAGGACAACCTGCAGCGTCTGGGCCTCGACCGCATCGACATCCTGCTGGTCCATGACATCGGCACCATGACCCATGGCGCCGAGAATGCTCGCCACTTCGAGGATCTGACCCGGGGCGGGTATCGCGCGCTCGACACTCTGCGTGCCTCGGGCGCGGTCACGGCCATCGGGATCGGGGTGAATGAAAACGCTGCCTGCATGGACGCGCTGCAGATCGGGTCGTGGGATGTGTTCCTGTTGGCGGGCCGCTACACCCTGCTGGAACAGACCGCGTTGGACACGCTCTTTCCGGCCTGCGCGGCGGCGGGGACGACGATCATCTGCGGCGGGCCGTTCAACTCCGGCATTCTCGCCGGGCGCGACACCTGGAACTACGCCAAGGCGCCCCCCGAGATCATCGCGAAGGCGCGCAAGCTGTCTGAGGAGGCAGACGCGTTTGGCACCCCTCTCGCGGCGGCGGCGCTGCAGTTCCCGCTGGGCCATCCCCTTGTCACCTCGGTCATCCCCGGGCCCCGTGACGTGGCCGAGCTGCGGCAGATCCTCGACTGGGTCGAGACCCCC
The DNA here is from genome assembly GCF_049800775.1 of Dinoroseobacter sp. S375. Lineage (NCBI taxonomy): Bacteria > Pseudomonadati > Pseudomonadota > Alphaproteobacteria > Rhodobacterales > Roseobacteraceae > Dinoroseobacter > Dinoroseobacter sp. S375. The sequence goes on from NZ_JBNAFR010000013.1 coordinate 31,246, forward strand.
ATCCCCGCCGCGTTCTGGGACAGCCTGCGCGCCAAGGGGCTGCTGGCGGAGGGCGCGCCGGTGCCCGGCCCTTAGGGCGAGTGATTGCGTAAGGGCGGTGCGCCTGATCCGCCCGCGCGTGTCCGGCGCGGGGCGGCGGGTCAGCTCGCCGGGCCGAAGCTTTCCGTGTGGATATGCGTCAGGGGAACGCCAGCAACCTCCAGCCCGTGACGCAGGTCTGCGACAAAGCCCGTCGGCCCGCAGAGCATGTACTGCGCCTCCGGCCCCAGCGCGAGATCGCCAAGGGTCTGTGCGGTGATCCGCCCCGCGATGTCATAGTCGCGCCCCCGCTGGTCCCCGGCCCGTGGGCGGCTGAAATGGGTTTGCATCTGCGCCGCCCCATGGGTGCGGGCGAGAGTCCTGAGCTCTGCGCCATGGGCGTGATGGGCCCCGTCCCGCGCGCCATGGAGGAACCAGACAGGCCGCTGCGGGCTCTGCGCGGCCAACTCGTGAAGCATGGAAAGCATCGGCGTCAGCCCGATCCCGGCGCTGACCAGAACCACCGGGCCGGACCCGTCCGGCAGCAAAAACCCGCCCGCGGGACTGCGCGCCCGCAACCGGTCGCCGATCCGCGTCACATCATGCAGATGCCGGGAGGCGACGCCCTGCGCCTCGCGCTTGATGCTCAGACGGTAGGTCCCGGTCCCCGGCGCGCCGGAGAGCGAATAGGTCCGCCGGACGGGCCCGCGCTGTCCGGGGATGTCCAGCTCTATCGGCAGGTATTGCCCGGCCCGAAAACCGGGCAGTCGCGCGCCATCTTGGGCGGCCAGCTGGAAGGAGGTGATGCCCTCGGCCTCCTGCCGCGTGTCGATCACGACCAGCTCCCGCAGATCCGCGTCATCCGCCTGCCACCGCAAGGACAGGGCGCCGGGCCGCTCCAGCACGGCCTCGACATGGATATCGATCATGCGCAGCGCGTTCGGATCGCCGCTGTCGCGCGCGTCCCAGTCGATGCTGGCGCGCCCGGACAGATGCAACAGGCCGCCGGTTTCGAAATCCACGAAGACAAGTCCAATGGCCGGGTTTTCGAGCAGATTGCCGATGGTGTTGAAGAAATTGTTGCCCGCATAATCCGGGATCCGCAGATGTCGATCGCCGATCACCTGCACGAAGCCCGGCGCGCCGCCGCGGTGGGAGGCGTCGAACCCGTTGGACGGGTGCGTGCCCGCGCGGCTCTGCCCCGTGCCGATAAAGAGCGTATCCGCAGCGCGGATCCGGGCGATCTGTTCGGGGCTCAGGTCCGAGCTGGCGCGGGCCGGGGAGGCCGCGCGCGGCGCGACCCGGTGCCAGATCCGCTCAGAGATATATTGCGGGCAATTGCCGAAGCTCTGCCGCACGTCGATGGCAAATCCCGCCCCGCGGCGGCGCGCCACCCCGCTCAGGCGGTTGCGCCGCCGTGTGGCCAGCTCGATCCCCAGAAGACCGACCTCCCCGCCCTGCGCGATGCGTTCGGCCAGCGGATCCTGCGGGTCCGGGCGGGCATCGACGGTCAGCGTTGCGGGATCCGGCGAGCCTATGAAGCCATCGGGACCGTCGAGCAGGGTCACCCAATGGCGTCCGGCCCCATCGTCACCGGCGAGCACGAGAAAGGGCAGATCCGCAAAGAAGCTGCGATGCTGCGCCGGCATGAACGGGCGTATGAAGCCCGCCACGCGCTCGGCAAGGCCCGTCACACCGGCGCGGGTCTGGGCGCTGTGCTCTCCGGGATGAAAGGGGGTGGTCGCAAGCGCCATGGGGTGTCCTTTCTTCGCTGAGGGCGGCCCGCGCCGGGCCGCCGCCGGGGGGTGTCAGGCCGCGCTCGGGATCGGTGATCTGGCCATGGGGATGAACCCCGGCAGTGCCTCGATCCGGCCGATCCAGGCGACGATACTGGGATAGCCTGCCAGCGACACGCCCCCCTCCGGCGCGTGGGCCACGTAGCTATAGGCCGCGATATCCGCGAGGGTCGGGCGCTGGGCTGCCAGAAACGGCTGACGCCCGAGCACGGCGTCCATCACGGCAAAGAGCTTGTGCGCCTTCGCCATCGCCGCCTCTCGATCCAGAGGCGCGCCGAACACGTTGGCCAGACGGGCCGCTGCCGGTCCCGAGGCGATCTCGCCCGCGGCAATCGACAGCCAGCGCTGGATTTCGGCCTTTTCTACCGGGGTCGACCCGCTCCATGTTGCAGCATCGCCATAGCGGTGAACGAGATAGGTCAGGATCGCGTTGGAATCCGACAGGATCGTGCCATTGTCGTCGATCGCGGGGACCTGCCCGAGGGGGCTAAGTTTCAGGTAGTCCGGCGCCTTGTGCGCACCGTTCATCATGTCGAGATCGATGGTCTCATAGGCGACGCCCAGCAGGGCCATCATCAACTCGACCCGGTGGCAGTGGCCGGATTTCGGGTTGCGGTAAAGTTTCACGGGATCGGTCATCGGAACTGTCCTTTCGTCCTGAACCAGGCATGGGGCGTGCTGCGCCGTGCCGGGGGCACAGCGTGTGTGGGGTCCTCCGGTCGCGCTTGGGGCACTCCCGGAGGGGGCCGCCTTCCTGCGTCGCGGCGGTGTCTTGGAGGTGTGAATGAGGCTGTTCTGGCCTCTGCGCTGAAACTAGATTGATCTGATTGGCAAATGAATATGAGAATTTCAAAATAGATTATTTCGCCAGGTGATGGTAATGGCCCGCCATGGACCGCCTTCAAAGTCTCGAAGTCTTTATCGCAGTCGCCGAAGCCGAGAGCTTCGCCGGGGGCGCGCGCAGCCTTGGGCTCAGCGCGCCGTCGGCCACCCGCGGGGTCAACGCGCTTGAGGAGAGGTTGGGCGCGCGGCTCTTTTCGCGCACCACGCGGAAGGTGCGCCTGACCGAGCTGGGCAAGGCCTATCTCGAGGATGCGCGCCACGTCCTGGCGCAGCTGCAGGCCGCCGATGATGCGGCGGCTGGCGCGGCCCTCACCCCGGTGGGTACGCTGCGGATCACCTGCTCGAACGAGTTTGGCCGGATCTATGTGGCGCCCGTGCTGACCGAGTTTCTTGACACCTATCCGGATGTCAGTGCGCAGGTCCTGATGGTCGACCGGATCGTGAACATGATCGAAGAAGGGTTCGACGTGGCGGTCCGCATCGGGCCTTTGCCGTCCTCTGGGCTCTCGGCGGTGCGGGTGGGCAGCGTGCGGCGCGTGGTCTGCGGATCGCCCGACTATCTCGCCCGCCATGGTGTGCCCCGCAGCCCGGCGGATCTCGCCGCGCATCAGATCGCCGCCGCCGCGCCGGTCACGCCGGTCAGCGAATGGCGTTTTGGCACCCGGACCCCGCAGACGGTGCGCGTACGCCCCCGGCTCACGGTCAGCAGTGCCGCCGCGGCCATCGCCATCGCGCGGGAGGGGTGGGGCCTGACCCGGGTGCTGTCCTATCAGATCGGGCCGGACCTGCAGGCGGGAACCCTGCAGACCGTGCTCGAGGCGTTCGAGCCCGAGCCGTTGCCCATTCATCTCGTGCATCTCGAGGGGCGCCGCGCCCCGGCCAAGATCCGCAGCTTTGTCGATTTCGCCAAGGCGCGTTTGCGGGGGATCTCAGTCTTGAACTGACGCAGGGGCGCTGTCCCGATACGGCACCCGCAAACCATGTGCAGCGGGGATGCGATCCAGCGCGACCGCGCAGATCCTGTCCCCTTCCGGCGTTTCCCATCGCGGCCCGGTCGCCCGATGGCCGGGACGTCCCGGCGCGAAAAGCCGGGGATCGCCCGGCGATGCTAGGTCGGGGCGAAGAGAAGTTTCAGATAGGTGCGGAACAACATGATCTGCTCAGAGGCATTGTTGTGTTCCCGCAAGGCGCGCTGCAGCACAAGACCACCCTCGACCACGCCTGACACCATATCCCCAAGCGCATCCATGTTCACCGGCTCGCGCGGGGTATAGACCTCGGCAATCTCCTCGAACATTCCCCGGAACCGTTTGCGCCAGCCCAGAATGGCCTGCCGGTTGAGGTCGCGCACGCCCGCATCAAACAGCCGGTCCTGATAGGCGGTCGAGGCGATCACGCAGCCCGGATGCCCCGTGGGCATCTCCGCGAGCATCTCCGCCAACAGTTTCAGCCCGATCAGCATGCAGTGCAGCGGATCGTCATTCAGCTCGCGCGCCCGGGCGAAAAGATCGTCATAGAGCGCGTTCTCGACCTCGATATAGCGTTCGAGCATGGCGCGGGCCAAAGCGTTCTTGTCCTTGAAATGGTAAAAGAACCCCCCGCGCGAAATTCCGGCCCCGGCGACGATCTCGTCGATGGAGGTGGCCTCGAACCCTTTTTCGAGCACGGCGGCCTCGGCGATGTCGAGGATTCTGCTCCGTGTATCGGTTTTCTGATCCATCCTTCGATCCTGACTGTACTGCGAGTCCAGTTGACGGCCCGCGCGCGCAAATGCGGGGCGGATGCGGGTCGCTGAGCTACTGAAATTACAACGAAAATTCGTTTCAGGCAACCGGACCACGCGGCAACTATCTGTCAGAGCCGGTCCCGGGCTAGTCCTGCCGCATCAACGGAGAAGGATAGCAGTCATGCGAATTCAACAACTTACCGAGGCGCGCCGCTTCTTCCTGTCGGATGGCGGGCTGGAAACCTACATGATCTTCGACAAGGGCTATGAGCTGCCCTGTTTCTCGGCGGCGGTGCTGCTGGACACGGCCCAGGGGCGCGCTGACCTGACCGCGTATTTCGAGCGCTTCATCGGGATCGCCAAGGCAGCCGGGCGCGGGTTCATCCTCGACGCTCCGACCTGGCGGGCGGGCACGGCCTGGGCCGGGCCGCTGGGCCAGAGCCTTGGGCAGGTGATGGAGACGAATGCGCGGGCGGTCGCCTTTGTCTCGGCCCTGCGCGCGGCCCATGAGACCGATAGTTGCCCGATCCTGATCAACGGGCTCGTGGGGCCCGCGGGGGATGCTTATGCGCCCGATACGCAGATCGCGCGTCAGGACGCGCTGCTTATCCATGCACCGCAGATCCATGCGCTGGGCAAGGCGGGTGTCGATCTGATCAGCGCCATGACCCTCACCCATGCGGACGAGGCGATTGGCATCGCGCAGGTGGCAGGCGAGATCGACATCCCCGTCGTGATCGCCTTCACCCTCGAAACCGACGGGCAGCTGCCCTCGGGCCAGCCCTTGGGTGAGGCCATCGCCGAGGTCGACGCGTCCAGCGGGACCCGGCCGCTTTACTACATGATCAACTGTGCGCATCCCGACCATTTTCGCCATGTGCTCGACCCGCGCGCGGACTGGATCGGGCGGATCGGCGGGCTGCGCGCAAACGCATCGCGCCTGAGCCATGCTGAGCTTGATGCCGCCGAGACGCTGGATGACGGCGATCCGGTGGAGCTGGGCCAGCTCAGCGCCGCCTTGGCCGCGCGGTTGCCTCATCTCCGCGTGATCGGGGGCTGCTGCGGCACGGATCATCGCCATCTGGGCTGCATCGCCGGGCATGACCCGGCCCGGAGCGCCGCCTGAAACCCCAACCCAATATCATGATCAGAAAGGACATTCCCATGATGAAGACCCTATTCACCGCCGCTGCCCTCACCCTCGCGCTGGGCAGCATCGCGCAGGCCGAGGCCCTCAGGGCCTTTGACGTGGCCGAGGATCACACGCGCATCTTCATGGCCGACGCGCCCCTGCACGAAAATGGCATGCCCGCCCATGGCAACGCCTTCATCAGCCAGGGCTATATCTATCCCGCCGGAACGCTGGAGGCAGAGACGGCTGGCGTGCTGCCCGATGGTCGCCCGGCCTTCCCGGATCTGGTGCTCGGCCAGTGGACCTGCGACGGATACTTCGTGGGCGAGGGGGCCAATGCCACGAGCGGCGTGTGGATCATCAGCCGACAGGTCTTTGCCTTCGAAGGGGGCGAGACCATCGTGACCCAGGGCACCGAGATCGTCGATACGGGTGTTGAAAACCTGCGCCCGATCACCGGCGCGACCGGGACCGTTGCCGCAGGAGCGGCAGGCATGGTGCAAACGCTCCTGGGGTTCAGCGAGCAGATGACCGTGAACATCACCTTTCGGATCGCCGATGCGGGATGGGATGACGCCGCCGCGCCCGCCGGAGCATCGACCGAGATCCATGAGGCGCTCTACAGACCCGTCTCGCAGGACGCAGTGGACTAGCACACCGCCCTGCCAAACGGACCCGCCCCGCACTGGGGCGGGTCCGTCCCGGCAGGATGACACCGTGATCGCAACGGCGATAGCATCGCGCGAGGATCACCTTTGGCCAGAAAGGACATGCGCCATGACCGACCCGACACTCCCCCTGATCCGCCCGGCGGTGCCCGACGACGCCCCGGCGCTCGCGCAGCTCATCGACATCGCCGGAGAGGGGATCCCGAACTGGCTCTGGACCCGGGCCTGTACCGAGGGGCAGACCCCGCTGGAGATCGGCACCGAACGGGCGAAGCGTCCGGCGGGCGGGTTTTCCTACACAAATGCGCTGGTCGCCGACGCCGACGGGGCGCCGCTTGGCATGGTGTTGAGCTATCCGATCACCGAGCCCCCGGAGGAGGATCCGGAGGATCTGCCCGCGCCGATTGCCCCCTTTGTCGCGCTCGAGAAACACTCGGTCGGGACCTGGTACATCAACGCCTTGGCGGTGTTCGAGGCGGCGCGCGGTACGGGGCTCGGCACCCGGCTTCTGCATGCGGCCGAGGGGCTCGCCAAGGCGCGGGGTCTGCCCGCCATGAGCATTCAGGTCTATGGCCAGAATACCGGTGCTGTCCGGCTCTACGAGCGGATGGGCTACAGCTTCGTGGCGTCAGAACCCGTGCGCCTGCATCCGAGCCCGCCCTATTACACGGGCGATGTCCTGCTTCTGAAAAAGCCGCTCGTGTGATCCGTCGCGCGGGGGCGGATTTCGGATGCGGTCTGACCTGCTGGCGGGGCCGCGCCGATCACGTCTCGGCAGGCAGGTCCGGCAACGGGCTCTGGGCCAGCAGATCCGCCAGCAGCGGGTTCGGGAAGCGTCGCGGGCGCGTCACCGCATAGAAACTCTCCCGGATCTCAGGCAGGGGGGCAAGCTCGACCAGCTCGCCAGACTGCAACTCGTCGCGCACGACAATCGGCGGCAGGACCGCGAGACCCAGATCCTGCCGCGCCAGAAGGCGCAGCATCGCCATGTCGTCGACCTCTGCCGCGATGCGGATCGCCACGCCGAGCCGCGCGCTCAGCGCGTCAAAGGCGACCCGGATCAGACTGGAGGGCAGGGGCAGGATCACCGGATGCCGGGCAAGATGATCGGCGACGCTGTCCCCGGCATCGCCCCCGCGTGCGGGCGTGCCGATCAGGCTGACACGCTGGGCGCCAAGCTCCTGGGCGCGATAGGCCGTCCCGGCATCGCGCAGGGGCGGCTGGTTCGTCAGCACCACGTCATGGGCCAGCGCATCGAGCCCGCGAAAGAGCTCTTCGACACCCCCCGAGCGGAGGATGACCTCCACGTCCTCGCGGTGCAGGACCGGGTCGAGAAACGCGATCTGGAAGTTCCGCGAGAGCGTCGACTGCGCCCCCACCCGCAGGATCTGCCGCGCCTCGCCGGTCTCCTGCAGGGTCGCAAGCAGGTCATCGCCAGTGGCAAAGATCGTGTCGGCATGATCCAGCGTGATCCGCCCGGCCTCGGTCAGCAGAAGCTGTCTGCCCCGCCGCTCGAACAGGGCGTGGCCCATCCGATCCTCCAGCTTGCGGATCTGCACCGAGAGCGCGGATTGCGACAGGTTCAGGCGCGCCGCCGTACGCGTGAGGTTTCCGTCATGGGCCACGGCCCAGAAATAGCGCAGGTGATTGTAGTTGAGATCCGCCATCCATTCGTTTTAAACGAACGTTTTCATGCGAACAATGTATTTTATTTCATGATGCGCGGGCCCTACTTCCTCGTCAACACCGTTAACCTGTCGAGGATCCCCCATGTTGCTCACCTTGCTTGCCTTGCTCGTTCCCCTTGCTCTAGCCGGTCTCGGCCTGGCGTTGCTGCGCCAACCGGACCTTGTGCGTGGCCAGATCCGCCCGATCTCCGCTCTGGCCGGGGGACTGGGCCTGCTGGTCGCTCTGACCTCTGCGATCGTCGGACTGCCCGAGGGCGGGCTCGCGCGGCTCGATCTGGTCAGCGCGGTGATGGTCCCGCTGGTGGCCGGACTAGGCTGGGTGGTGCTGTCCTTTTCCAGTGTTTCCTTGCGGGACGAGCCCGAGGGCGCGCCCTTCATGGGCTGGATTTCCCTCGCACTGGCGGCGGTTCTGACCATGGTGCTCGCGGCGCATGTCGTCGTCCTCTGGCTGGCCTGGATCGCTCTGGCGGCCTGTGTCTACCGGCTGTTCCTGACCTATCCCGAGCGGCCCATGGCCCGGGCGGCGGCGCGGAAATACCTGCTGAGCGCGGGCATCGCCTCTGTGGCGCTGGGCCTTGCGCTGGCCGGGTTTGCGAGCGGCTATGGCACGTTCTCAATCGCGGGCATCGCGGCCGCCGCCGAGGCCGGGGTCGCGCCGGACACGCTCGGCTGGAGCGTCGCGGCATTGATCCTTGCGGCCATCACGGCCAGCGCGCTCTTCCCGCTGAGCGGCTGGCTGACCGAGGCCATGGAGGCGCCGACACCGTTTTCGGCGCTGCTCCATGCGGGGATCGTGAATGCGGGCGGCGTATGGCTCCTGATCTTTGCCGACCTGCTGGTGCTCGCCCCGGGGGGCCTTGCGGTGCTGGCCCTGATCGGCGGGGCCTCGGCCCTGGTGGGGGCGCTGGTGATGCTGACCCAGCCCGCGATCAAGACGGCGCTGGCCTGGTCGACCGTGTCCCAGATGGGGTTCCTGATGCTGCAGATCGGGCTCGCGCTCTTCCCGCTGGCGCTGCTGCATATCGTGGCGCATGCGCTCTACAAGGCCCACGCGCTGCTCAATTCCGGCACGGCGGTGGCGGCGGTGACCGAGGCGCGTGGGGCGGGCCCCGTGGCACTGCCCGATGCCCGGGTCGTGGCAGGGGCCTTTGCGCTGGCGCTGACGATCTACGGGCTGGGCGTGGTGCTCTTTGGTGCGCTGGACAAGGCCCCGCAGGCGCTGGCGCTCGGGATGATCCTGATCCTCGGCATCGCCTATCTGATCGCCCAGGGCATGGCCGGTGGCGCGCCCCGGGCGCTGGCCCTGAGGCTGGCCGGGTTCTCGGCCGCCGCGACTGTGGCCTATCTCGCCCTGCAGGGGGCGGCTGAGGCACTGGCGCGCGGGCATCTGCCAGTGCCGCCTGCACCGGGGGCCGCAACCTGGGCGGTGATCGCGCTGGCGCTGGTCAGCTTCACGCTGGTCGCGGTGGCCCAGACCCTGCTGCCGCGCTGGTCGCACCATCCGGCGGCGCGGGCGATGCGGGTGCATCTGTCCAACGGCCTCTATGCCACGGCGATCCTCGACCGGCTGCTGCGGCGTGCTGCGGCCTGATCTCTCCTCTCTCAGACATTCAAGGACACTTCCCATGACCCATGCCGTTCCCGCTCTGAGCGCAGAGCAGATCTCTTCCGTGACCGAAACCGCGATCCGGGCAATCCCGCCCGCCTTCCCCTTGGCCGCGACGGTGGCGGTGAACCCGTTTCTGGGGCAAAGCGAGACAGGTTTGCCCGAGACCGCCGCCCTTCTGTCACGCGTGGCAGGTTGCGCCGTGACCGCATCGCGGTCCTCTTTTGCAGACCGCATCGCGCGGGGGGAGATCACCGCCGCCGACATCGCCGCAGCCCTGACAGGCTGCGGGGCGACGCATAACGTGGCTGAGGTTCTCGCAGCCGCACAGCAGGAGCGCCCGGCGCCCGCGCCTCTGCCGACGGTGTCGGCGCTGGAGGGGCAGGGGCTGGCCGAGGCACGGATCGGGGCCTGGGCTGCGGGGTATTTCGATCAGGGGCAAGCGCTCTGGTCTGCGCAACCTGCGGAGAGGGCCTATGCCAACTGGCGGCAGTTTGCCTGCCACGACCTGCAGCCGGAACTGTCCGGCCTGCCGGGGATCCGCGCGAGTTTCGCGGCCCTGCCCGACAGCGCCGAGGAGGCGTTGGCTTGGGCCCTGGCCGAGCTGGGGATCACCGAGGCGGCCGCGCCGCTTTACGGCCACCGGTTGTTGATGTCGCTCGGCGGTTGGGCGCAGGCGGCGCGCTACCGGCTTTGGCAGGCCGAGCTGGCCGGGGAGGCTGAGACCAGCCTGTCTGAGTTGTTGGCGATCCGGGCGGCCTGGGATGCGGTGTTGCTCGCCCATCGTCCGGGGCTTGGCGAGGGCTGGGACGCGGCCAGAGCGGCTTATGCGGCCCCGATCACCCCGTCCAAGGACGACGAGATCGACGCGATCCTGCAGGAGGCTGCCGAGCGCAGCGCCCAGCGGGCCTTGGCGGAGACGCTCGGTGCCGCGCCTGCGCAGACCGCGACGGTACGGCCGACGCTTCAGGCGGCCTTCTGCATCGATGTGCGCTCCGAGGTGATGCGGCGGGCGCTGGAGAGCCAGTCCCCCGAGGTCGAGACCCTGGGCTTTGCCGGGTTCTTTGGCCTGACTGTCGCCCATACCCCCGCGGGGATCTGCGGCGCCGAGGCGCGGTTGCCCGTTCTGCTGACGCCGGGGCTCGAGAGCCGGGCCGAGGGCGATCACGCCGGGGCCCGGATCGCGGGGCGCGCCAAGCGGGCCTGGGGGCGGTTCCGGCAGGCGGCCGTGTCGTCCTTCGCCTTCGTCGAAGCGACGGGGCCGCTTTACGCAGGCAAGCTCGTGCGCGACACGCTGGGGCTCGGTCAGGAGGCCGAGGTCGCAGCCAAGCCGGTGCTCGACCCGCCCCTGCCGCTTGCCGCGCAGATCGAGGCGGCGGCGACGATCCTCGGGGCGATGTCCCTGCGGGAGAACTTTGCGCAGGTGGTGTTGATCGCGGGGCATGGGGCGCATGTGACGAACAATGCCCATGGCAGCGCGCTGCAATGCGGGGCCTGTGGCGGGTATAGCGGCGATGTGAATGCGCGGCTTCTGGCGGATGTGCTGAACCAGCCCGAGGTGCGGACGGGTCTGGCGGACACAGGGATCGTCGTGCCGCAGGATACGGTGTTTCTCGCCGCGCTGCACGATACGGCGCAGGACAGCGTGACGCTTTATCTCGACGACCTCACCGAGGCGCAGCGCGCCGGGGCGGCTGCCGCTCTGGCTCAGGTCGAGACCTGGTGCAAGGGGGCTGGGGCGCTCGCGCGGGCGGAGCGGCTCGCGACGCTGCCCGGTGCGGCGACGGAGGGTGCGATCGCCCGGCGGGCCCTGGACTGGGCCGAGACGCGCCCGGAATGGGGCTTGGCCGGGTGCAAGGCCTTTGTGGTGGCGCCCCGGGGCAAGACGGCGCGCGCGCGGCTCGACGGGCGGGTGTTTCTGCACAGTTATGACTGGCGGCAGGACGAGGGCTTCGGCGTGCTGGAGCTGATCCTGACCGCGCCGGTCGTCGTGGCGAGCTGGATCAGCCTGCAATATTACGGCTCGGTCGTGGCGCCGGAGGTGTTCGGCAGCGGCACCAAGCAGGTCCATAACGTGACGGGCGGGATGGGTGTGCTGGATGGGGCCAGCGGTGCGTTGCGGGTGGGGCTGTCCCGGCAGTCGGTCCATGACGGAGCCGCCTTCGTGCATGACCCGCTGCGGCTGAGCGTTGTGGTGGACGCGCCGGCAGAGGCGATCACGGAGATCCTCGCGCGGCATCCGGGGGTGCAGGCGCTGTTTGACAATGGCTGGCTGAAGCTCCTGCGGATGGACGAGAGCGGCGCCATCGCCGAGCGCTACGCGGGCGCGCTGCGGTGGGAGGCGTTTCACGACGCGCCAAAACCGTCGCTTGCGGCAAGGTGATTTTGCCCTGACGGGCCATGGCGCGGTCCCGTTCCGGGACCGCGCGGACGCGCGCCGCTTGGACCGGGCAGGACGCCCGACAGCTAGGACAGGCACACCCTGCGAAGCAAGGCGCGTCCGCGCGTCCGGCCTCTGGCCGGGCGCGCCACCTCACGCGATGATCTCGAACCGGGTGACGTCGACCATGCCGCGATCGGTGATCTTCAGCGCCGGGATCACCGGCAGGGCGAGGAAGGCCAGCTGCAGGAACGGCTCCTCCAGCGTGACGCCAAGGCTGCGGGCCGCTGCGCGCAAGCTTACCAACGCATCGCGCACCTCCTCGAAGGGGGCCTCGCTCATCAGACCGGCCACGGGCAGGGCAAGCTCGGCCAGCACCTCGCCCCCGGCGACCACCACGAACCCGCCCTCGATCTCGGCCACCCGGTTTGTGGCAAGGGCGAGGTCGGCGTAATCGGCCCCGACGCAGACGATATTGTGGTGGTCATGGCAAACCGTCGAGGCAATCGCCCCTTTCTGCAGCCCGAACCCGCGCACGAAACCGGTGGCGATGTTGCCGTTCTTGCCGTGTCGCTCTACCACCGCGATCCGCATCAGGTCGCGCGCCGTATCGGGCAGCTTGTCGCCATCGCGGATCGGGATCACCTCGCGCAGATGCTCGGTCAGGATCTTGCCCTCGAGGATCCCGATCACATCCGTCTCTTCCCGGTTGCCCCCGGCGCGGAACGCCTCGGCGGTGACACGCGGCGCATGGACCGAAGCACGGCCCACGGCCGGGATTTCCTTTCGCGCGGCAAAGGCGTCCGCATCCACACGCACCCCACCACAGAACACCAGCTCTGCCCGGCAATCCTCCAGCGAGGGCAGGACTACGATATCGGCGCGCAGGCCCGGCGCGATCAGCCCGCGATCCTTGAGCCCGAACGCCTCCGCCGCCGACAAAGACGCCGCGCGATAGACCGCGAGCGGCGGCACGCCCCGGGCGATCAGCGTGCGGATCATGTAGTCCAGATGGCCATGCTCGGCGATGTCGAGCGGATTGCGGTCATCGGTGCACAGGCACATATAGGGCGCGGTCCGCTCGGTCAGGAGCGGGGCGAGGGCCTCGAGATCCTTGCTGACAGAGCCTTCGCGGATCAGGACCCGCATCCCCTTTTGCAGCTTCTCGCGCGCCTCCTCGGCGCTGGTCGCCTCATGCTCGGTGCGGATCCCGGCGGCCACATAGGCGTTCAGGTCCTTGCCCGACAGAAGCGGGCAATGCCCGTCGATATGGCCCCCTTCAAACGCCTCGAGCTTGGCCATCACCCCGGCATCGCGGTAGATCACGCCGGGATAGTTCATGAACTCGGCCAGACCGATCCCCGAGGGATGCCCGCGCAGGGGGGCGAGATCCGCGGCCTCGATCCGGGCGCCGGCGGTTTCCATATCCGTGGAGGGCACGCAGGAGCTGAGCTGCACCTTGATGTCGAGCACCGTGCGTTCGCTGGCCTCTTGGAAATAGCGGATGCCGTCCGGGCCGATCACATTGGCAATCTCATGGGGGTCGCAGATCGCCGTGGTCACCCCGCGCGGGGTCACGCAGCGGTCGAACTCGAACGGGGTGACCAGCGAGCTTTCGATATGCAGATGGGTGTCGATGAAGCCGGGCACGAGGGTCAGCCCGCTGACATCCACCACCTCGCGGCCCTCATAGTCGGCGCCGGTGCCGACGATGCGGTCGCCGCAGATCGCCACATCGCCCGCAATCAGGTCCCCGGTCACCAGATCGAGCACCTGTCCCCCGCGCAGGACCAGATCCGCAGGCGCATCGCCGCGCCCCTGAGCTATCCGTGATGCGAGGTCTGACATGGGCGCGCTCCTATCTGTTGTGCCAGCAGCAGACACGAGGCGCGCGCCCTGCGCAAGTTAGAGACGACGCAAACGGGACCCGGACCGGGGCGCTAGAGCAGGCTGTCGGGCATCTTCTGTTCAGCGGCGGTATTGGCGCGGCGGAATATCATCGTCACGACGCTGGCCACGATGATGATGAAGAGCGAATAGAGCACCGGCACCGCCATCACCGCCTGCGCCTCAGTGCCCTCGAAGGTGAAGACGATGATCGCCACGGCGAGCGGGCCGTTCTGGATCCCGGTCTCAAGCCCCACGGTGCGCGCATTGCGCGGATGCAGCTTTAGCGCCCGGGCAAACCCGTAGCCGATGGTGATCCCCACGGCCCCGAGCCCGATCGCCGCCAGATAGGTCGCGCCAGAGGTCTCGAGCAGGAATTGCCAGTTCCGGGGGATCCAGCTCACCATCAGAAATGCGATGAAGAAGAGCGCAAGCGCCGAGCCAAAGAACTCGGTCACGGCCCCCACATTGGCATTCATCTTGCGCAGGACCATCCCGATCCCCACGGGCACCAGCAGCAAGACCAGCGTCACGATGATGTTTTCGCGCGGAATGCTCAGATCCAGCGCCGTGGCGTAAAGGACCAGCACCAGCGGGATCATGATCACCCCGGTCACCGTCGAGGTCACCGTCATCAGAACCGAGAGCGCGAGGTTCCCCTTGGAGAAATAGGTGAAGATGTTCGAGGTCGTGCCCCCGGGCATGCAGGCCATGATCAGAATGCCGATGGCAATCGTCTCGGGCACGGTCAGCAGGGTGGCCAGCAAAAACCCGATGAAGGGCATGAACCCGTATTGCGAGATCACCCCGATCGCGAGCCCGTAGGGCCGCCGCAGGGCGAGGTAGAAGTCACGCGGGGTGAGCGATGCGCCCATGCCCAGCATGATCACGAAGATCATCAGCGCCAGCAGCGCCTGTTCAAAGGCTCCGACCATGCTCAGACCTCCCCTGTCTGCGCGAGGTCCTCGGCGCGCAGGTCTTTCCGCAGGATCTTGCCCACATTGGATTTCGGCAGCTCATCGCGGAAAGCCACCCGCTTGGGCACCTTGTAGGCGGTCAGATGCGCCTTGCAATGGGTCCGCAGCTCTGCCTCGGTCAGGCCGGGGTCGCGCTTGACCACAAAGGCCTTCACCGCCTCGCCAGTGCCTGCGTCCGGCACGCCGACCACCGCGACCTCATCCACGCCCGGATGGGTGGCGAGGCAATCCTCGATCTCGTTGGGATAGACGTTGAAGCCCGAGACGACGACCATGTCCTTCTTGCGATCCACGATGTGGAAATAACCATCCTCGTCCATCACGCCGATATCCCCGGTCAGGAACCA
Source organism: Dinoroseobacter sp. S375 (assembly GCF_049800775.1). Lineage (NCBI taxonomy): Bacteria > Pseudomonadati > Pseudomonadota > Alphaproteobacteria > Rhodobacterales > Roseobacteraceae > Dinoroseobacter > Dinoroseobacter sp. S375. Next base: position 46,314 of record NZ_JBNAFR010000013.1, read on the forward strand.
GCCGTTCTTCATGACCTTCGCGGTCTCCTCGGGTTTCTGCCAGTAGCCGGCCATGACCTGTGGACCCCTGGCGGCGATCTCGCCGCGCGCGCCCTGGGCCACGGGCATGCCCTCTTCGTCGAGGCAGGCGAGCTCCGTCGAGGGCAGAGGCACCCCGATGGAGCCGGGCCGCGTCTTGTTCAGCGGCTCGAAGGTCAGCACCGGTGAGGTCTCGGTCAGGCCATAGCCCTGCAACACCTGCGCCCCGGTCACCTCCTGCCAGCGCTCGGCCACGGAGGATTGCAGCGCCATGCCCCCGGCGGAGGCGAATTTCAGGTGTTTGGGCGGGCTGTCGCTGAACCAGACCTCGTTCATCAACCCGTTGAAGAGCGTGTTCACCCCGCTCATCCAAGTGATCTTGTAGTTCTCGAAGGCGCGTTTGAGGTTCGCCAACGGGCGCGGCGAGGGGATCAGGATGTTCCGCGCGCCCAACCAGTAGAAGCCCAGCAGGTTCACCGTGAAGGCAAAGATATGGTACATGGGCAGAGCGGTCAGCGCGACCTCCTTGCCCTTTTCCATCCCCTCGATCAGCTCCATCACCTGTTCCATGTTCAGGATCAGGTTGGCATGGGTCAGCATCGCGCCCTTCGAGACCCCTGTGGTCCCGCCGGTATATTGCAGGCAGGCGACATCCTCGGGGGATACCGACTGGCGATAGCTGTCCACCGCGATCTTTTCCGCATCCGCATGGAGCCGCCCGACCTGCAGGGCATCGGGCAGGCAGATATGGGGGACCTCCACCGGCTTCACGGACCGGTCCCAGTATTTCTGCACCAGCCCGACGATCCCGCGGGGCAGGGCGGGCAGGAACTCTGCCACTCGGGTGACGATGATGTTCGGGATCGGATGGCCCCGGGTCGCCTCGGGGATCTTGTCTGCGAACATATCCACGATGACCAGCGCATGGGGCTCAGCATCGGCGAACTGGCGGGCCATTTCCTCGGCGGTGTAGAGCGGATTGACATTCACCAGCACGCAGCCCGCCTTCAGGATCCCGAAGGCGGCGATGGGAAAGCTCAACCCGTTGGGCATCTGCACCGCCACCCGGTCGCCCTTGTTGAGCCCGGCCACCTCGCGCAGATAGACCGCAAAGGCGTCGGACATCTCGTCCACTTCGCGAAAGCTGAGCGTGCCGTTCATGCCATTGGGCAGGCAGGTGGTGAAGGCGGGCGCGGCCCCGAAACTGTGCGACACCGCGCTGATCATGTCGCCCACGGTGCGGTAAGCGGGCGTGTCGATCTCGGCCCGCATGTCAGGTCCGTAGAACGCGGTCCATGGTCGGTCTGCCTCTGTCATTCTGCCCCTCCCGCAAAACCTGTTCCCCTGATGTAGGGGGTATATCATCCGGATCGACCGGAAGCCTGCTTTTTCATGGGTTTGGCGGCGCATCTTTCCGCGCGCCGCCCGACCCGGGTCTCAGGGCAGCGGCACGTTCAGCACCTGCCCAAAGAGCAGCGTCACCGCCAGGATCGTGCCCACTACCCCGGCCAGCAGCAAGGCCCACCCCCTGGGCGTGAAGGCGTCATGCTGGGCGGGGATGATCAGCGCGGCCCCCAGCAGGACCGCCGCAAGCTCGAACCCCAGCAGCGGGATCAACGCCACCGCCCCCAGCATCAAAAGCGGTACCGCGACCATTCGGGTGCGCGTGCCCTCGATCGGGGTCTCGGTCACCTGCCGCGTCGCGATCAGCTGCACGACCGCCAGGATCGTCAGGCAGAGCATGCCGATGGCGATGGTGCGCGGGAAGACCGCCGCATCCTGGTTGAGCCCCGCCGACTGCACGATCACGACCAGGGCCACCGCGCCGAACACGGCAAAGGCGATCAGGTCACGGGTGATGGCGGCGCGGCTCGCCGGGGGCAACGCCTCGGATGGGCGGCCCGGACGGCGGCTCAGGACGCTGCGGATCCGGGGCCAGAACGGATAGAGGAAGCTCACCAGCGTCAGCGCGATGATCACCATCGACAGGGGCCGGCCAAAGAACTGTCCCGGCAAATCACCAATCGCATCGCCGATGGTCCAGCTCTGGACAAAGCCCTGCTCGGCGATCCGCCCAAGGATCAGGCCCAGCACGATGGGCGAGGGGGAGAAGCCGCGCTTGGCCGCAACCCAGCCGATCACGCCGAGCACGATCATGATCACGATATCCGAGACCGAGTTGCGGATCGCGAAGGACCCGATCACGGTCATGAAGGCGACGATGGGCACGAGGGCCGCCTTGGGCGCGCGCACGATGGCCCCATAGGCGAACCGCCCGATCAAAAGGCCCACGGGCAGCATCAGGACCGTCGCCAGCAGTAGGCCGAAGATGAAGGTGTAGACGATATCCGCTCCTTGGGTGAAGAGCGTCGGACCGGTCCGCACCCCCTGCACCAGAAGCGCGCCGAGGATCACCGCATCGGGCGGAGTGCCCGGAATGCCCAGCACGAGGGTCGGGATGAACCCGCCGCCCACGGTGGCATTGTTCGCGGATTCTGTGGCGATGATGCCGCCGGGATTACCCTCGCCGTATTTCTCCTCGCCCTTGCCGACCCGGCGGGCCTCGGAATAGGCCACGAGCCCGGCGATGGAGCCGCCCGCCCCGGGCAGGGCGCCGACCATCGTGCCGATGACCGAGCTGCGCAGCACGTTGAACTTGTTCTTCATCAGCGTCCCGATCGCCTCGGGCAGGCGGAAGCCGCGGGTCTGTTCCGGGGCGGCCAGATGGCGGTTCGGCGTGGCCACCAGATCGATCAGCACCGGGATGCAGTAGAGTCCGATCAGGGCCGAGACCGTATCAATGCCGCCGAGCAAGGTGTTGGATCCAAAGGTGAACCGGACCTCGGCGCTCGTCTCCGACACGCCGATCATCGCAATCAGCAGGCCGAAACAGGCGCCGATCATCCCCTTGACGAAGTCGCCGGTGGACAGGGCCGCGATCATCGACAGGCCAAAGATCGCCAGCCAGAAATACTCCACCGGCCCAAAGGCCAGCGCGGCCTTGGCCAAGGGCGGCGACAGCAGCAGAAGCGCCAGCGCCCCCACCAGACCGCCCACGACCGAAGCGAGGCAGGCGGTGGATATCGCAAGGTCTCCATCTCCGCGCTTGGCCATGGGATAGCCGTCAAAGGTGGTGGCAATGGCCGAGGGCGTGCCCGGCGTGTTCAGCAGGATCGCCGCATAGGCCCCGCCATAAATCGCGCCCGTATAGATGGCCCCCATCAGGATCAGCGCGCTGTCGGGGGACATGGTGAAGGTCAGCGGTACCAGCACCGCCACGGCCATGGTCGCCGTCAGGCCCGGGATCGAGCCAATGATCGTGCCCGCCGCCACGCCGAACACGGCCAGCATCAGGTTCAGGGGCGTCAGCGCCGACGCGATATACTCGAGCATCCGGGGTCTCCTGATCCGGGCATGGCATGGCCCGGACCGCAACAGGGAAGCGCGCGCAAGAAGCCTCGCGCGCGCCTGTCAGTCAGCGTGTCGGTTACTCGATGATGCCGGCCGCCTTGGCCGCATCGATATAGCCCGAGGCCTTTTCGGCCATGAACGCATCCATGTCCGGGCCATAACCCACATCCACGAGGGCAAAGCCGCCATCGATCATCTGCTTCTGGAAATCCGCATCCGCGTTGATCGCGGCAATGGCCTCCGAGACCTGCATGCGGGTCTCATCGCTGGCCGAGCTCGGCACGGCGATGCCGCGATAGGCGCCCGAGACCATGTCAAAGCCCAGCTCGCGGAAGGTCGGCACATCCGGGAAGGCCGGGTGACGGTCTTCCATGGCCACGGCCAGCATACGGACCGCATCACCCTGGGCCGCGCCCACGGTGGTATAGCCCCAGGCCGCCCGGACCTGATCGCCAAGCAGGGCCGTGACGGATGCGCCCGTGCCCTTGAAGGCCACATAGGTGGATTCGATGCCCGCCAGCTTGTCGAACTGCACCTGAGCGAGATGGTTCGCCGTGCCTTTGCCCGAGCCCGAGAAGATCACCTTGCGCGGGTTGGCTTTGGCGTCATCGATCAGATCCTGCAGGGACATGAAGGGGCTGTCTGCCTTCACCACGATCGCATCCGGCGTGTAGTGGAACCAGTAGACCGAGGTGATGTCCTCGGTGGTGAAGCCCACATCGCCTTGCTGCGGCTTGATCACGATATGGGGCAGGTTCACGCCCATGATCTTGGTGCCGTCCGAGGCCATCCCGTTGAGCTGGGACCAGCCCACAGCGCCACCGCCACCGGGCTGGTAGGACACGACCAGCTGCTCGCCAAAGAGCTTTTCGAAGAAGGGCTGCTGGAAGCGCGCGGTGATGTCGCTCTCGCCGCCGGGGCCGAAGGGGATGATATAGTCGACGCTGGATTTCGGGAAGTCTTCGGCGCTGGCGACGCCCGCCATCGCGGTCATCGCGGCGGCCATCATGAAGGTCTTGAAGATCATAGGGTTTCTCCTCCTCTGTGTGATCTTTGGGGTGCCCGGATCCGGGCTGCGGCCCCGGCTTATCTGCCGAGTGCCACCAATGGGGTTAGGGGGCCTTGGGTCTGTCCTTTGCTGGGGCGCGCACGGGGCGGGGCGTCATGCCACCGGCTCCGTCAGGGCGCGGTCCACGTTTTCGACGGTGATCCGGCTGACGCGGATATTGGCCTCGGCGGTCACCCCCGCGATATGGGGTGTGAGGATCAGGTTGGGCACATCTGCAAAGCGCGCGCCGGCATTGGCGTCCAGCGGTTCGGCGGCGAACACATCGAGCGCCGCGCCCCCGAGATGACCCGTCCGCAGAGCATCGCAAAGAGCGTCCTCATCGATGATCCCGCCGCGCGAGGTGTTGATCACGATCGCACCGGGCTTGAGCTTGGCCAAGGCGGCGGCATCCAGCAGACCGGCGGTTTCCGGCGTCAGGGGCACATGGAGGCTCAGGATATCCGCCTCCCGCAGCAGCTTCTCTCGCGAGAGACGCTGGACGTCCCGCCAGGCGGGATGGTCCGGCGGCAGATGCGGATCAGCGGCCATGACGCGCAGGCCCAGCGGGGCTGCCAGCCCCGCCACCGCCTGGGCAATCGCGCCGAAACCCAGCAGGCCCAGGGATCGCCCGGCGATCTCGCCGCCCTGGCCCAGTGTGCCCCGGGGCCAGTCGCCCGCGATCATCCCCTGGGTCGCGGCATAGGCCCCGCGGCTCAAGCTGAAGGCCGTTCCGATCACGTATTCCGCCACCGAGCGCGTATTGGCCCCGGTCGCGGGGTGCACGGCGATCCCGCGCGCGGCGCACCCGGCCATGTCGATATTGTCGAGCCCCACGCCCAACCGCCCCACGACGCGCAGTCCGGGGGCCGCGGCCAGCAGCTCGGCATCGACCTGGGTCCGGTTGCGCACGATCAGCGCCTCTGCCCCAGAGGCGGCAGCCAAGAGGGCCGCGCGGTCCTCGACCAGCTCGGGTGCGTAGCGCACATCGATCCCGGCGCTGAACCCTGTCAGCGCGTCCGTGTCCATGAACTCGGTGATCACAACTTTCATGCGGGTGCCCCCCCTCCCAAGGCGGCCTGCGGTGGTCCGGCGGAGCGGTCGGGTGTCCGCCGCTCTCTGTCATTCGCACCAAGTATGCACGTTTGTCGCAGGCCCGCCAGCCCCCATGTAAGCCCTTACATCGCGTATTTTTCGTGCTTTAGCCCAAAGCCTGATCGAGATCGCGCCACAGATCTTCGGGCGCTTCGATTCCCACCGAGAGCCGGAGGAGGGTTTCGGGGATGCCGGTATTCGGCTCGATGCTCTGGCGGTGTTCCACAAGGCTTTCCACACCGCCGAGCGAGGTCGCGCGCTGGAACAGGCGAAGCCGTCCCGCCACGTCCAGCGCGTCCTGACGGCTGCCGCGCACGAGGACGGAGAGGAGCCCACCAAAGCCGCCGCGCATCTGGCCGACCGCGATATCATGGCCCCGGTGACCGGGCAGGCCGGGATAGAACACCTCCGTCACGCGGGCATCGGTGGCGAGCCGTTGGGCCAGATCCAAGGCGCTGGCGCTCATGCGCGCCACCCGCAAGGGCAGGGTGCGCATGCCCCGCAGCAACAGCCAGGCCTCGAACGGGCCGAGGATCGCGCCTGCGTCATGGCGGTCCATGGCGATGGCCTGCCATTGCGGATGCTCCGGGTCGCGGGTCACGAGCGCCCCGGCCAGCACATCGGAATGCCCGTTGATGCCCTTCGTGGCCGAATGCATCACGAGATCCGCGCCCAGCGTCAGGGGCTGTGTCAGGACCGGCGTGCTGGCCGTGCTGTCCACCACCAACCGCGCGCCCGCGGCATGGGCGGCCTCAGCGGCGGCGCGGATATCCACGGTCTTGAGCCAGGGGTTGGACGGGGTTTCCACAAAGACGAGATCCGGGTCATGGGCTGTGCAGGCGGCCTGCAGGGCCTGGGTGTCGGCGGCATCCACCTCCAGCAGGGACAGCCCGCGCCGGGCGCAGAAATCGCGCACCCATTTCGTCGTGCCCCAGTAGATTCCCGACTGCAGGATCACCCGGGCCCCGCCGGGCAGGCTGCGAAACACCGCCGCAGTGGCCGCCATGCCCGAGGGGAAGGCGAGGGCCGCTTCCCCCTGTTCCAGCCGCGCGAGCAGGGTTTCGACCGCGCGGAGCGCCTCGCTGTCATCGCGGCTATAGATATTGGCCGGGTTGATCAGGTCGTAATTCGGATCGCGCAGAAAGGTCGTCGCGGGCTGGATCGGAGGCACGACCCCGGCCGAAGCCGTGTCGGTGGCACCACCGCCATGGGCGGCGAGGGTCGCGGGATCCAGATCGTCGGGCAGGGACATGGGAGGGCTCCGGTCTCAGAAACTCAGGTCGGTCACGGCCAGCCCGCGCCGAGCAAAGGCGCGCGCCAGCGGGGCAAGATCGGCGGCGTCGCGATCCGCGGCACTGCCCGCCGCCGCCCGGTCGGCAATGCCCACGAAGATCACGGCGAAGCGGAACATGGCAAAGGCCACGTGGAAGGGCCGCAGGGGCGCGGTGGTTGGCGCGGTTTCGTGATAGACGGCGACGAACGCGTCCATCCGGGGCAGGGCCTCGGCCGCCAGATCGAGCCCGAGGATCCCGCCATATTCTCCCGGGGCCGAATGCCAGGCCATGCAGGCAAAGCCCAGATCGGCCAGCGGGTGGCCGAGGGTGGACAGCTCCCAGTCCAGCACGGCGATCACCCGGGGCGCGGTCGGGTGGAGCATCATGTTCCCCATGCGGAAATCCCCATGGGCGATGGCGACGGCCCCGTCATCCTCGGGCATCGCCGCGCTCAGCCAGTCGCGCAACGCGTCGAGTTCCGGGATGGGATCGGCGGCGGAGGCGGCGTATTGCCGGGACCAGCGCGACATCTGCCGCTGGAAGTAGTCGCCGGGCCGTCCGTAATCGCCGAGGCCAACCGCGTCAGGCCGCACCGCATGGAGCCGCCCCAGCGTGCGCGCCATGTCGCGCAGCGCAGGTCCCCGATCCGCCGGGGCCAGCTCGGGCAGGGCATAGGTCGGGCAGACCCGCCCCTCCAGCCGGGCCATCACGTAGAAGGGCGTGCCGAGCAGGACGGCGTCGGGCTCAAAGGCCAACGCCTCGGGGACCGGCACCTCGGTATCGGCCAGGGCGCGCAGCACGCGGAATTCGCGATCCACCGCATGGGCCCCTTTCAGGAGCGGCCCGGGTGGCTGTTTGCGCAGGACGAGGCGGCGGTCCCCATGGGTGACGTAGAAGGTCGGGTTGGATTGCCCGCCGCTGATCCGCGTGATCTCGGGCGGGGTGTCCGCCGGGCCGAACTGCCGGTCGCACCAGCGCCGGAGTGCTGTGGGATCAAACTCGAGGCTCATGGGGCCGCGACCGGCCAGCGCCAGAAGTCGCGCCCCTCCTCGGTCAGAACCCGGTTCAGGACCATGCGGTGGACCTCATCCGCGCCATCCACCAGCCTGGCCTGCCGCGCATAGCGGTAGATCCATTCGAGCACCGTGTCCTTGGAATAGCCCCGCGCGCCATTGATCTGGATCGCCGTATCAGCGGCCTCGTGGAGCAGGTTCGCCACATGGACCTTGGCCATGGAGACCTCCTTGCGGGCAAAGCTACCCTGATCGATCTCCCACGCGGCTTTCATGGTCAAAAGCCGCCCGATTTCGATATCCATGGCGAGCTTGCCGAGCATGAGCTGGATGCTCTCGCGGTCAGCGAGGCGCACGCCGAACCCCTCGCGCTCCGCGGCATAGGCGGTGGCAATCTCGACGCAGCGTTTGGCCAGACCGAGCCAGCGCATGCAATGGGTGAGCCGTGCGGGGCCGAGCCGGGTCTGGGTCACCTTCATCCCGCGCCCTTCGGCCATCAGCACATTGTCCTCGTGGATCTCGAGCCCTTCGAAGATCAGTTCGCAATGACCGCCATGTTCTTCGGGGCCCATGATCGGAATGCGCCGCTCGATCCGCCAGCCGGGCTGGTCCGCGTCGAACAGAAACGCCGTATGCCCCCGTTTCGGGTCGTCCGAGCTGCGCGCCAGCAGGATGAAATGCTGCGCCTCGGCAGCGCCGGTGATGTACCATTTATGGCCATAAACCACATAGGTGTCGCCGCGCTTTTCGGCCCGGGTCCGCATCATGCCCGGATCGGAGCCGCCGCCGGGATGCGGCTCGGTCATGGCAAAGGCCGAGCGCACCGCGCCGTCGATGATCGGCTGCAGCCAGCGGTCTTGCTGGGCTGGCGTGCCGAGCTTTGCCAGAACGGCCATGTTCCCATCATCGGGCGCGGCGCAGTTGAAACAGACCGGACCGAAGATCGAGCGGTTGGCCTCTTCGTAGAAGACCGCCCGGGACACGGTGTCGAGGGCCATGCCGCCCCGGTCGCGCGGCGCTTGCGGGGCCCAGAGCCCGGCGGCCTTGGCCTTGGCACGCACGTTGTCCAACACCGGCAGGGCGATGTTCTCATGGGCGTCGAAATTGGCGCGATCGGCCTCGAGCGGCAGGATCTCCTCCGCGACAAAGGCCGCGACCCGGGCGCGCAACGCCTCCAGCTCGCTGGGCAGCTGAAACTCCATCTCGATCCTCCCTCAGTGATCCCCGGGCCTCTGACGGGCCTGATCTGCGGGAAATTCCCGCACTGCGGCAGTTTACCCATGGGCGAGGGGATGCAAACCCCACCCGTGACGCTTGACCTCGCGGCACGGAGCGCGTCCCCTAGCGCGCAGGAGCTTGACCCATCCCGGAGGCGCGCCCCATGCCCGTTTTATTCAAACATGACCGATCCCAGTGGTTCGCGGCCCTGAAGGCCGTGGGCGGCAAGATCGATGACTGGAACCTGGGCCTGATCTCGGCGGGGGTGGCGTTTTACGGGTTGCTGGCGATCTTTCCGGCGCTGGCGGCGGTGATCGCGATCTGGGGGCTGGTGGCCGATCCGCTGGTGGTGGACCAGCAGATGGCGCTCTTGGCCAATATCATGCCCGGGGATGCCTATCACCTGATCGATGCACAGATCGATGCGCTGACCCATACAACCTCGGCCACGCTCGGAAAGGCGACCATCATCTCGATCCTCGCGGCGCTCTGGTCCACCCGGGCCGGGGTGAGCGCGCTGATGCGCGGGCTGAACGCGATCTATGGCACGCCGAACCGCAAGAGTTGGCGCCACTACCTGGCGGCGCTGTCGCTGACTGGTGTGCTGGTTCTGGTGGCGCTGGTCGCGCTGACGGCGGTGGTGGTCACGCCCATCGTTCTGTCCTTCTTGCCGCTCGGGCCCTGGGCCGAGCTGGCACTGCGGTTGGCGCGCTGGATCGTGGCGATCGGCGTGCTGCTGGCCGGGCTGGCCATCGTCTATCGCTACGGCCCGAACCGGAGCTGCGTGCGCATGCGGTGGCTGACGCCGGGGGCACTGGCGGTGGTGGTGCTCTGGGCGGCGGCTTCGCTGGGCTTCAGCTTCTACCTGTCGAATTTTGGCAATTACAACGAGGTTTACGGCTCGATCGGCGCGGTGATCGCGTTGCTGATGTGGCTCTATATCAGCTCGTTCCTCCTGCTTCTCGGAGGCGGGCTGAATGTCGAGCTGGAGCAGCGCGCCGGGATCGGGCCGCAGGTTCAGGCCCCGCCTGGCGCGCCCGCCGCGGGTCTAATCAAAGACGATGACGTTACGGCGGGCCTGTCCTGAGTTTGTGTCCGCGATTGCGGCGTTGATCTGGTCCAGCGACCAGCGTCCCGAGATCAGCGGCTCCAGCATCAAGCGCCCCTGACGCCAGAGATCGACCATCCAGGGGATGTCCCGCGCCAGCACCGTGTCGCCCATCATCGAGCCGCGCAGATCCTGTCCGCACATGGCAAGGATCACCGGTTCATAGCGCGCAGTCTCGCCGGAATGGGGCATACCGACCATGACCATCCGTCCACCGCGTGCAAGGTACCGTGGGGCGGTGTCATAGACCGCCGTCGCGCCCACGGTCACAAAGACCGCATCCGCCCCGCGCCCGGTCACCGCGCGGGCCAGCGCCCAGGGTTTCTCGGCGCTGGCGAGGATGACATCCGTCGCGCCAAAATCGCGGGCCTCGTCGAGCTTGCGCGGCAGCAGGTCCACCGCGATGATCCGCGCTGCGCCCGCCAATCGCGCGCCCTGGATCACGTTGAGCCCGACCCCGCCCGCACCGATCACCACGACGGTCTCGCCCACGCGGACCTGTCCGCTCTGAACCACTGCGCCGACCCCCGTGGTCACGCTGCAGGCCAGCAGGCAGGCGGCCTCGAGAGGTATATCCGCAGGCAGCGGGGCGAGCTGGGCCGGGGTGACCAGCACCGCTTCGGCAAAGGCCCCGCAGGCAAGGCCCTGGGCCACGGCCTGTCCATCGGGCAGGTGCAGGGGCGCGGGCAGATTGGGCGGCGTCTCGCAGGTCGCGGGGTGCGCCGCACTGCAGGAGGGGCAGGTGCCGCAGCTCCGCAGGAGCGTGACCAGCACCGGGTCGCCGATGCTGTAGCCGTTCACGCCCGGGCCGAGGGCCGAGACATGGCCCGCCGCCTCATGGCCATAGATCGCGGGCAGGGCACCGCCCCAAGCGCCTTCGGCGTAAGAGATGTCCGAGTGGCAGAGCGCCACGGCACCCAGGGTGACCTCGACCTCGCCGGGACCGGGCGCGCGCAGATGGACGGTTTCTACCGAAAGGGGCGCGCCGAAGGCATGGCAGACAGCGGCGCGGATCGGGCGGCTCATGGCGGGCTCAGACCGCGGCGCTCAGGGCGCGGCGGGGCAGGAAAATTCCGAGGCAGAGCGCCATGATCGCCATGGACAGGAAGAACGGCGCGCCGGGCTGATTGATCCCGATCTCGGCATCTGTTGCGAGAAAGAAGATCTGGGTCATGACCAGCGGGGACAGGATCGCCGCCACGGATCGGAAGGAGGAGACGAGGCCCTGAAGCTCGCCTTGCTGGTCCGCGCCGGCGGTCTGGGACATCTTGCCCTGCAGGGCCGGGGTGACCACCGCGCCAAGGGCTGTGAGCGGGGTCAGCAGCAGCGCCAGCGCACCGGAAGTGACCAGCCCGAGGGCCGCGAAGGCACAGAAATTAAACACGAATCCGTAGAGGATCACCCGCGTTTCCCCGAACTTGGGCAGGATGATCCGGATCAGCCCGCCCTGCACGATGGCGATGGCCACGCCAAAGAGCCCGAGGGAGAGGCCGACCATGCCCGGCTCCCATCCGAACCGCGCGCGGGTGAAATAGGCCCAGATCGCCGGATAGATGAAAAACGCGAATTCATAGAGGAAGAAGAGCGCCAGATATCCCTTTAATCCCGGGAGCTTACCGAGATGTTTGAAGGCGCCCAGCGGGTTGGCGCGGCGCCATTCGAAGGGGCGGCGGATGGCGTCGGTGACGGTTTCGGGCAGCACGAAATACCCGAGGATCAGGTTGAAACTGGCCAGCGCGGCGGCGGCATAGAAGGGGGCGCGGGTCCCGAACTCCCCCAGCGCGCCGCCGATCAGTGGGCCGACCACGAAGCCGATCCCGAAAGCCGCACCAACAAGGCCGAAATTCTTGGACTTGTCCTCAGACTTGGAGATGTCGGCGATGAAGGCGGTCGCCGTGGATTGGGTGGCCGCCGCGACCCCGCCCACTATCCGCGCCACCAAGAGGAGCCAGATCGACCCGGCAAAGGCCATGACCATGTAGTCGGCGGCCATAACTGCCAAGGAAACCAAAAGGATAGGGCGGCGGCCATAGCGGTCCGAGAGGCTGCCGATGGTCGGCCCACAGAGGAATTGCATCACCGCAAAAGAGGTCGAAAGCACCCCGCCCCAGATCGCGGCTTGTCCCAACGTGCCGCCGCTCAACTCGCCGATCAGGTCCGGCAGGATGGGCAGGATGAGACCGATGCCCATGGCGTCGATCACCAGCGTGATGAGGATGAACACGAAAGGCAGACGAGAGGACATGGAGGCTCCGGGGGCAATGGGGCCAAGCCTATCCTAGCGCGAAACTGTAAGCAATAGTTTACAGTTTTGCTCCAAGTGTAAGCTCAAGATGACAGGTGCGCGCCCGCCCGGATCTCTCAATTCAACGCCCCAAGACCCCGCCCGACAGCCGTCGGCATCTTGTCGGCCTTGCGTCGGACACCTGTCGGGCAAGTGTCGGGCACCTGCGCGCGGTCGGGCAAGACCCGGTTAAACTTTCAAGCGGGGCGCAGGTTCGGAACGCGCTCAGATTGACCAGATTTGACCGACCATTATGCTCCGTTTCACAGGATGATGGTATTCGGATGCGAGAGAGATAGGCGCTTTGAGATCAATTTTTGACCGCTTCTTTAGGAAGCTAAGAGAACACAGAAATGACCTTAAGGAAGCAGATGGGATAACGGCTTTCAAATCCAATGATGAGGACGTGATAGCGACCGGTTTCCCTCTAGTACCGGACGGCTATCACCTCCAGCACGTTGGCAAAACTGTGCAAGGCAATGGGTATTGGATTGATGTTCAACGCGCTTCTGAAGGTGAGGGCACACGCGATTTCGTTGCTGCCTATGTATTTGATGAGAAGGGAAATCTAATTCATTCTGAAGTGGTCGACCGAGGACTTCGCAACGATAGCCCGGCGAAGGATCTCGGAGAAACCATAAGGAAACTGAAGAAAAAAATCGATGCCAAGAATGTCACGGAAATTCTAGTGAAGCCGTTTTCTGTCCCTTTCCACGGGTATATTTTTGGACTTGTTGTTCGTGAAGCTGAGGATGGCGAAGCGGTATCTGAGGACACGATTATTGACGCCATGCCAGGGCACACACTGATGTTCTACGGGCCTTGGAGCCTGTGCAACTACGACAGTTGAGCGCGTTCAAGCCTGCTGCCTCGGCACTTGATCTGAAAGTTAGAAGGGTCCCGCGGTTCTCCATTTGCTGCTGACGCATCTCGTACCCGTTGCGGTCTGGCTTGCAGGAGATGCGTCCGCAGGGGCCTCGGGGTTTCGCCTTTGAATGCGCCAAGGTCCGGCGGCGCTCAAGAGAGCCGAAGGCGTGTTTTGGCAAGGTATGCGTCGCGTCCGCATGTTCGCGAGGCCGCGGGGTCAAGGGGGCGTCCGGCGGTCGGGTGTGGGACGGCGCCCGAGCTAGGTCGGGGTGTCGTCCGGTGCTGGGGCGCGCGTCGGGTTATGCTTCGGGGGGCAGGTGGCCGGTTTCATGCATGAATGTGGTGAGGGCCTCGGCATAGCCCTCGGGTTGTTCCACATGGGGCAGGTGGCCTGCGCGGCGCAGGAGGACGAATTTCGAGCCCGGGATCAGGTTTACCGTCTCGCGTACCAGATCGGGGGGCGTGGAGCTGTCCTCGGCGCCCGCGATCCCGAGGGTTGGCAGGCGCAGCCCGCTGGTGGGCGTGTAGAAATCGGTTCCGGCGATCGCCGCGCTGCAGCCGATATAGCCCTCATCCGGGGTGCTCGTGACCATGTCGCGCCAATAGGGCAGACGCGGATCGGTGAGGAAGGCGCGGGAGAACCAGCGCTCGAGAATGGCATCGGTCAGGGCCTCGACCCCGCCGGCGCGCACGCCGGCAATGCGGTCCTCCCAGAGCTTCGGGGATCCAATCTTGGCGGCGGTGTTCGACAGGACCATGGCGCGAACCTGATCGAGACGTTTCACCGCGAGGCCCTGGGCGATCATCCCGCCGATGGAGAGACCGACAAAGAGGGCGTTGCGGACCTCCAGATGGTCGAGCAGCGCCTCGATATCCGAGACCAGCGCGCCCATGGAATAGGGCGCGGCGGGCACGTCCGAGGCCCCGTGGCCGCGCATGTCATAGCGGATGATCCGCAGGCCTTCGGGCAGGAGCGGCAGGATCGGCTCCCACAGGCGCAGATCGGTGCCCAGCGAGTTGGAGAAGACGACGATCGGGCCGTCGCGCGGACCCTCGTCCAAGTAATGCAGTGCGACCCCGTCGCGGGTGAATGTCGCCATGTCCATGCCCTCCGCTTGTCTGGCGACAGGGTGCGCGCAATCGCGGGGCGGTGCAATCGGTTAAGCGCCGGGGAGGCTCAGAGGTTCTCGACCTGGGGCATGCCGAGGACGTGGTAGCCGCCATCGACGCGCACGATCTCGCCCGTGGTGCAGGCCCCGGCCGGGGAGGCGAGCCAGACGGCGGTGCCGCCCACGGCCTCGAGCGTCGCATTGGCGCGCAGGGGCGCGTTCTGCTCGGTCTGGCGATAGGTCTTGCGCGCGCCGCCGATGGCGGCCCCGGCGAGGGTCTTCATCGGGCCGGGGGAGAGGGCGTTCACGCGGATCCCGTCCGGGCCGAGGTCGTTGGCGAGGTAGCGCACGGCGCTTTCCAGCGCGGCCTTGGCCACGCCCATGACGTTGTAGAACGGGGTGACGCGGTTCGAGCCCTGAAAGGTCACGGTCAGGATCGTGCCGCCCTCGGTCATCATCGGATGCGCCCGGCGGGTCACCTCGATCAGCGAGTAGCAGGAGATGTCGAGCGAGGTTTTGAAGTTCTCGCGGCTGGTGTTCAGGAAGCGGCCTGTCAGCTCGGTCTTGTCGGAAAACGCGATGGCGTGGACGAGGAAGTCGAGCTTGCCCCACTTCTCGCCCAGGGTCTCGAAGGCGCGGTCCAGCGAGGCGTCGTCGGTGACATCCACATCCACGAGGATGTCCGAGCCCACGGAGGCCGCGAGCGGGGCGACCCGCTTGCCGAAGCCCTCGCCCTGATAGGTAAAGGCCAGCTCGGCCCCGGCCTCGGCCATGGCCTTGGCGATCCCCCAGGCGATGGAACGTTCATTCGCCACGCCCATGATCAGGCCGCGCTTGCCCTGCAACACACCGGTCATCTGGTTTCCCCTCTGGGCCTTGGTTCTAGTCGAGATAGCGCGACATCAAAAGCGTCGCATTGGTGCCGCCGAAGCCGAAGCTGTTGGACAGCACGCTGTCGAGGGTGACGTCCTCGCGCAGCTCGGTCACGATTTCTTCGGGTTTGATCGCCGGGTCGAGCTCGGTGATGTTGGCGGAGGCGGCGATGAAGCCTTTCTCCATCATGATCAGCGAGTAGATCGCCTCGTGGACGCCGGTCGCGCCCAGGGAGTGCCCGGTCAGCGACTTGGTGGAGGCGACGGGCGGGGTGCTGCCCTCGCCAAACACGCGGCGCACCGCCTCGATCTCGGTCACGTCGCCCACGGGGGTCGAGGTGCCATGGGCGTTGATGTAATCCACGCTGCGGCCGTCGGGCAGGGTGGCCAGGGCCTGACGCATGGAGCGCTCGCCGCCCTCGCCGGAGGGGGCCACCATGTCATAGCCGTCGGAGGTGGCCCCATAGCCGGTGACCTCGGCATAGATCTTGGCGCCGCGGGCCTTGGCGTGCTCGAGATCCTCGAGCACGACGACCCCGCCACCGCCCGCGATCACGAAGCCGTCGCGGGTCGCGTCGAAGGTGCGCGAGGCCGTGGTCGGCGTGTCGTTGTATTTCGAGCTCATGGCGCCCATGGCGTCGAAGAGGCAGGACAGGGTCCAGTCGATTTCCTCGCCGCCGCCGGCAAAGACGATGTCCTGCTTGCCCATCTGGATCTGCTCGACACCATTGCCGATGCAATGGGCGGAGGTGGAGCAGGCGGAGGTGATCGAGTAGTTCACGCCCTTGATCTTGAACGGGGTCGCGAGGCAGGCGGAGTTGGTCGAGGACATGCAGCGGGTGACCATGAAGGGCCCCATCCGCTTGGGCGCGCCCTTTTCCTTTACCGTCGTGAAGGCCTGGAAGAAGTTCGAGGTGGACGGCCCGCCCGAGCCCATCACGAGGCCCGTGCGTTCATTGCTGACATCGCTGTCCTCAAGCCCGCTATCGGCGATGGCCTGTTCCATAGCGATGAAGTTGAACGCGGCCCCGGGGCCCATGAAGCGCAGCTGGCGCTTGTCGATATGCTCGGTCAGATCGATCTGCGGCACGCCATGGACCTGGCTGCGGAAGCCGTTCTCGGCATAGGTCTCGGAAAAGGAAATCCCCGACCGGCCCGCGCGCAGGGACGCTTCGACCTCGGATACAGTGTTCCCGATGGGCGAGACGATCCCCATTCCTGTGATGACGACACGGCGCATGGCGCGACCCTCCTCTTCGCTCAGCTCTCGGACAGAGCGACTTTCATATCTTTGACCTGATAGATCAGTTCCCCATCGGCCTCGACCCGGCCATCGGCCACCCCCATGGTCAGGCGGCGGGTCTGCACGGCTTTGGTGAAATCCACGTAGTAGCGCAGCAGCTTGCGGTCCGGGCGGACCATGCCGGTCAGTTTGACCTCACCCACACCCAGCGCATAGCCGCGCCCCTGCCAGCCGCGCCAGCCGAGGTTGAACCCGGTGAGCTGCCACAGTCCGTCAAGGCCGAGACAGCCGGGCATGATCGGGTTGCCGGGGAAGTGGCAGTCGAAGAACCACAGGTCCGGGGTAATGTCGAATTCCGCCACCACGTGGCCCTTGCCATGGGGGCCGGCATCGCCGCTGATCTCGGTGATCCGGTCCATCATCAGCATGGGCGGCATGGGCAATTGGGCGTTTCCCGGACCGAACAAGTCTCCTTGCGCGCATTTCACGAGGTCGTCCTTGTCGAAGGAGGTCGGAAAATCTGCCATGTGTCGCTCGGTCCTCGGGTCTGCCTGATGTGGTGCGCTCCCTTATCACCCCCGCTTCGGAAGTGACAAGAGGCAGCCATGCGGCCAGACGCCCCCGCGTCGCACCCGCAGGCAAGTGGGCCATGGGCGCCGCGATTGCAAGGGGCGGGGGGCGCGGCCCCGTGGCGGGGCCAAGGACCTGCGACCCTATTGCGAAGGGTTTGCAATTGATATTTGGCCCGCAGCCGTCATATAAGGGGGAGACCAAAAGGATGACGACGCCCATGCGCACCACACGTCTGGAACGGGGAACCGAATGGCTGGCCACAGGAGATGTGCGCCCGACCAAGCAGCGTGTCACGCTTGCGGCCCTTCTGGTGGGCGACGGGCATGACCGTCATGTCACCGCCGAAAGCCTTTACGCCGCTGCTCTGGAGCGGGGCGAGAAAGTCTCGCTGGCGACGGTCTACAACACCTTGCGGACCTTCTGCGAGGCCGGGCTCGTGCAGGAGATCACGGTCGATGGCTCCAAGAGCTATTTCGACACGCGGATCGACGATCACCCGCATTTCTACTGGGAAGATTCGAACCTGCTGACCGACGCGCCCGCCGAAGAGCTTGAAATCGCGCGCCTGCCGGAGATCCCTGAGGGGACCGAAATCTCCAAGGTCGATGTGGTGATCCGCCTGCGCAAGGCCTGATTTCTCGGCACTGGGTCCGCGTTTGGCGGGCCGACTTTCCTGAGCCAGACCGATCCGGTGGTGGATCACAGAAGGCCGAGGCTGACTCGACAGCGTCCAAACCGAGCGTACGCGGATCGCATGCCCCGACCCGTTCAGACCTCGCGCGCATTTCCCTTTGCACCCCCTGACTGACCCAAGCGCGCCACGCGCGCGGCAGCGGTGTGCCTAGTCCTGCGCGGCCCCGTCTCGCACGCCATCCGCCCCGACGCGGGTCCGCGCGGTCGGCCCCCGACCGCGCCCCCGATTGCGCCCCCGACGCACGGACCAGGGTCAATGCAAAAGGCCCCGCGTCTCCGCAGGGCCTTGTCGGATCGCGCCGTAACCTCTGGCTCAGACAGCGGCCTTGAGCGCGTCGACCAGATCGGTGCGTTCCCAGCTGAAGCCGCCATCCGCATCGGGCGCCCGTCCGAAATGGCCATAGGCCGCCGTGCGCTGATAGACCGGGCGGTTGAGCTGCAGATGCTCGCGGATGCCCCGGGGCGACAGGTCCATCAGCTCGGCCACCGCCCGCTCGATGGCGGATTCGTGGACCTCGCCCGTGCCATGGGTGTCCGCATAGATCGAGAGCGGCTTGGCCACCCCGATCGCATAGCTGAGCTGGATGGTGCAGCGATGGGCCAGCCCCGCCGCCACCACGTTCTTGGCCAGATAGCGCGCCGCATAGGCCGCCGAGCGGTCCACCTTGGTCGGGTCCTTGCCGGAAAACGCCCCGCCGCCATGGGGCGCGGCCCCGCCATAGGTATCGACGATGATCTTGCGCCCGGTCAGGCCCGCATCCCCGTCCGGGCCGCCGATCACGAACTTGCCCGTGGGGTTCACCCACCATTCAGTGCTGGCATCGATCCAGCCCTCGGGCAGCTCGGCCCGGATATAGGGTTCGACTACGGCACGAACATCCTCGGAGGTCATCTCCGGGTCCAGATGCTGGGTCGAGAGCACGATGGAGCTCACGCCCACGGGCTTGCCGCCCTCGTAGCGCACGGTGAGCTGGGATTTCGCATCCGGCCCGAGGGTCGGCTCGGCCCCGGATTTGCGGACCTCGGCAAGTTTGCGCAGCACCGCATGGGAATAGCAGATCGGGGCCGGCATCAGCTCAGGTGTCTCGTTGACTGCGTAGCCGAACATGATCCCCTGATCGCCGGCGCCTTCTTCCTTGTCCTCGGCCGCGTCCACCCCCTGGGCGATATGGGCCGACTGGGCGTGCAGCAGGTTGGTGATCTTCACCGTTTCCCAGTGGAATTTGTCCTGCTCATAGCCGATATCGCGGATGCAGTCCCGGGCGATGCCGTCGATCCGCTCCATGTAGTCCTTCAGGCGTGCTTGATCGCTCAGCCCGACCTCGCCGCCGATCACCACCCGACCGGTCGTGGCGAAGGTTTCGCAGGCCACGCGGGCTTCGGGCTCTTCGGAGAGAAACGCATCCAGAACCGCGTCGGAGATCCGGTCGCACACCTTGTCCGGGTGCCCCTCGGAGACGGACTCGGAGGTGAAGAGATAGTTTTGCCGCGCGGTCATTGAGGTCTGCTCCGTTCTAGTTACGTCGCCACGTCAGGAAGCCGTTGTGGCGACAGATCGCTTGCCGGGGTATCCCTCTGGACCAGAAGGGTCAATCGCGTTCGACAGGGCGCGCTGTCAAATAAACTGTACGCAACACCCCAAGGGCGAGCGCCAGCGACAACAGAATCGCCAGAGGCAGATCGCCCATGCGCGCATAGGGCGGCGGGGCGCTGCGCGGGGGCAGGGGGGCGTCCAGCGCGCCCAGCGTATTGAGCGGCAGATGCGCCCCCATGGCGCCGCGGCTGTCGATCACCGTGCTGATCCCGGTATTGGCCGCGCGCACCAGCGGCAGGCCCCGTTCGATGGCGCGGAAGCGCGCAAGGATCAGGTGCTGCTGCGGGCCCGCGAAGCTGCCGAACCATGCGTCATTGGTGATCTGCAGCATCCAGTCCGCCACCCGCGCCTGGCTCCGCCCGAAGTGCGGAAAGATCGCCTCGTAGCAGATCAGCGGCAAGGCCTGCCCCAGCGCGCCAAGATCCAGCAGGACCGGGCCGGGGCCTGCGTGAAACCCGCCGCCCTCGGTCACCGCGAGGCCGCGGATCCCCAGCCGCGCGGCGAGGTCGCCAAAGGGGATATACTCGCCGAAGGGCACGAGATGCGCCTTGTCATAGATCGCGCCGGGCCGCCCGTCCGGGTCGATCACCGCGAGGGCGTTGGTGGGGCCAGCGGGTGTCTGGCGCACCGCACCCAGCACAAGCGGCACGCCGCCCGCGGCCTCGGCCCCCTGGATCAGCAGGGGGCGCGCGCCGCCGAGGCGATAGGCGATCGCCGTTTCCGGCCAGAGGATCAGATCCGGCGCGGCGCCCTCAGGGGGCTGTGCCGTCAGGGTAAGCTGTCGCTGAAAGAAGAGCGGGATCATCTCGGGATCCCATTTCAGATGCTGGGCCGCGTTGGGCTGCACAAGGCGCAAAGTCGGGGCCTCGGGCGGGATCGCGGGGGCCGGGGGGCGCAGGGCGCCAGCCCCAGCCAGCAGGCCGATCAAGGCAAGGCTGCCCAGCAGGCCCGCGCCGGTCGCGACCGCGCGGCCCCGCGTTTGCAGGCGCGCGCCGAGGGCGAGCCCGGCAGAGAGCGCGGCGAAGGTCGCCAGGCCCAGCCCGTGCAGGCCCCAATAGGCCACCGTTTGCGCCGGGGCCGTGTCGATCCAGATCGTGCCGATCAGACCCCAGGGAAAGCCGGTGAAGATGTAGCTGCGCAGCATCTCGGCGAGGGTGAAGGCCAGCGCGAAACCGGCCATGGCCGCCCCGCGCGTCTGCAAACGCGCCGTGGCCCAGCCCGCGAGCCCCCAGAACAGCGCGAGCCCCCCGGCCATGAGCACCAGCGCGAAGGGCGCCATCCAGCCATGGCGGGGCACATCGACCAGAAACGGCTCTACGATCCAGTGCAGCGTCACCGCGAAATAGGCCACCCCCGCGCGCCATGTGCGCGCCGCGCGGGCCCGGCCCGAGCCCGGGGTGCTGACCCGCCAGATCATTCCCGCAAGCCCGATCAGGGCGGCGGGGATCACCCCGAACGGCGCCTGTCCAAGGGCGATCAGCGCGCCGAAAGCCGCGTCGAGCGCCCAGCCCCTGCGTCTGGTCATCGCCTCTGGTGCATCCTATTCGGCGGCGGCGGGGCTCAGCGCCCGTTCTGCCGGGCGCAACCGGATGCGCACGCGCTTGATCCGTCGCGGATCGGCATCGACCACCTCGAATTCCACGCCGCTGTCATGGGGGATCACCTCGCCGCGCACGGGCACGCGGCCCGTGAGCTTGAAGACCAGCCCGCCCAGCGTGTCGATCTCTTCCTCGGTGCCGGGCTCGATCAGGGCAACGCCCAGCTCTGCTTCGAGATCGTCGAGCGGGGCCTTGGCCTGAACCAGATAGACGCCAGGCTTCTCGCGCGACCAGAAGCGGTCCTCGGGCTCGTCATGCTCATCCTCGATCTCGCCGATCACCTGTTCGATCAGATCCTCGATGGTCACCAGACCGTCCGTCCCGCCATATTCGTCGATCACCAGCGCCATATGCATCCGGTCCTTCTGCATCTTCTGCAAAAGCACCCCGATGGGCATGGAGGGCGGCGCATAGAGCAGCGGGCGCAGCATCCCCTTGAGGCTGAATTTCCGCGAGGTCCCGTTGAACCCGAAATTCAGCGCCAGATCCTTGAGATGGACCATGCCGAGCGGGGTATCCAGCGTGCTGCGATAGACCGGCAAGCGGGTCATGCCGCTGTCGCGGAAGACCTGCACCAGCTCGGTCTGGGAAATATCCGAGGGCACGGCCACGATATCGGCCCGCGGGATGGCCACATCGACCACGCGCATGCGCCGCAGATTGCCGATGCCGAGCCCGGATGCCCGTGCGTCATTGGCCGCGTGGCCGCCATGGGCCTCGCCTGCGGGTTCTGTTTCTTCGGGGGAGGAGAACGCAGCCAGAATGCGTCGCAAAAGCGAGGGTCTGGCAGCTGTGGTTTCGTCGTTCAGCGCGCGCCGCGCCGCGGAAGACGATCCGTCAGAGGTGTCGGCCATTGATCCTTTCCGGTGTGATGCCGTAACGGCTTGATCCGAGACTATACCACAGGAGTTTCGTAAGGGTTAGCCATGTTTAGCATCGCAAGGATCTCGACCTCGAGACTCTCCATAAGCGTCGCATCCGGGTCGGTTTCGTGGTCAAACCCCAATAAATGCAGGGTCCCGTGCACCAGGAGGTGGGTCAGATGGGCCTCGAACGGCTTGTCGGCCTCGGCGGCTTCGCGCGCACATGTCTCATAGGCGAGGGCGAGATCCCCGAGCTCGGCTGCCATGGGATCCGCCGGATCGGGCAGGTCGGGCATCGCACCGGGGGTCTCTGCGGCGCGCTCTTCGGCGGGCCAGCTCAGCACATTGGTGGGGGTGGGCTTGTCGCGAAACTCCGCGTTGAGCGTGGCGATCCTTGCGTCGTCGCAGGCCAGGATCGAGACCTCGAACGCCCCGGCGGGCAGGTCGAGCCGGGTCAGGGTCGCGGTGACTGCCCGGGTCGCCAGCGCCTGCAGGTCGGGCGGATCCCAGTGCGGGCTCTCGACCGCGATCTCGATGACAGACGCCCCGGGCACAGGCCCCGCAGGGGTCGGCTCAGCTGGGGTCATCGGCGTCATAGGCTTCGATGATCCGGGCCACGAGCGGGTGGCGCACCACGTCCTTGGCGGTGAAATAGGTGAAGTTCACGCCCTTCACGTCGCGCAGGATCCGCTCCGCATCGCGCAGGCCAGAGGTGACGCCGCGCGGCAGGTCGACCTGGCTGCGATCGCCGGTGATCACCATGCGCGAGCCCTGGCCCAACCGGGTGAGGAACATCTTCATCTGCATCGAAGTTGCGTTCTGCGCCTCGTCCAGCACCACGAAGGCATTCGACAGGGTCCGGCCGCGCATGAAGGCCAGCGGCGCGATCTCGATCCGCTTCTCTTCGCGCAGCTTGGCAACCTGCTTGCCCGGCAGGAAGTCGTTGAGCGCGTCATAGAGCGGCTGCATGTATGGATCGACCTTCTCGTCCTGGGTGCCGGGCAGGAAGCCGAGCTTCTCGCCCGCCTCGACCGCCGGGCGGCTCAGGATAATCCGGTCCACATGGCCGCCGAGGAACATCGTCACGCCAACGGCCACGGCGAGATAGGTCTTGCCCGTCCCGGCAGGACCGATCCCGAAGGCCAGCTCATTGGCAAAGAGGCCCTCCACATAGGCCTTCTGCATCTCGGTGCGCGGCTCGACGGTCTTCTTGCGGGTCTTGAGCTCGACCGAGCCGCCCTTGAAGAGTTCCATCTGGTCGCCGGATTCCGGGGCGCTGTCCTCTTCGGGGATGCCGAGACGGATCAGCCCGTCGATATCCCCGGGCTCGGAGGACTTGCCCGATTCGACCCGCTGGTAGAGCGCGTGGAGCACGCTTTCGGCCTTGGTCTGGGCATCGGCCTCGCCAAAGACGGCAAGCTGGTTGCCCCGGCGCAGGATCTGCACGCTGAGCTGATGCTCGATCTGGGCCAGATTTCGGTCGTACTCACCGCAGAGATCGATCAGCACGCGATTGTCGGGAAATTCGATCAGACGCTCCGGGGCGGGCGGCTGGGGCGGTGGCGGGGTCGCAGCACTCAGGGCCAATAGGAACTCCGTTCAGGTGGGCCTGACCCGAGCGTGCCAAGTCGTGCGCGCGCTGGCAAGCGCACAATGCGCAAACGGCGAAAAAACCCCTTGTGCTGCGATCTCTGCCGGATCCCGCTGCGGCATTATGTACGGCAGGCTTTTGGCAAAGGCACACTTGCGCTGGCGGTTAATCTTTACTAAAACGCTCGGAAAATACCCATCATTGCGAGCTCGCTCGTTTGGATAGCCAGCAGGTCCCCTGACTTAGCGAGGTTTTCCATGGCGAAACTGCGTCGTCTCTTATGTTCCACCGCACCCTTGTGCCTGGCCTCTGCAGCCTTCGCGCAATCTGCCGAAGAGCCCGCGGTGGCAGAGCAGCGGAAGCACGACCAGTCAGACGCTGTTCTTTACACCTGGTGTGCCGGTCGCAGACCCCGAAGGGTTCATCGCCTTTCAGCCGGGCGGCATCGACGAGAACATCGCGGTGTTCATCCAGGCCCAGATCGAAACCTCCTTTGGTCTCACGATCATTCCAGGGATCCGCTATGAATGGGAGACCCTGTCTCCGGCCTCGAACAATTCGCGCTTTGACAGCAGCGATGAGGTCAAGAACGAGGCCTTCGCGTCCAAGCTCACGTTGATCTGCGAGCTGACCGACGATGCACGGGTGCGGAACATCTCCGTCAGCGTGGCCGTGAATTTTTGACCCAATTCATTTGACCCCAGAAGCTTAGCGCGACGTTCCCTCGCGACACCTTGAGGACGCAGTTTCGGACTGCGTCCTTTTTTTGCTGGGCGTGCGGGTGGGCCGGGCTCAGGTCAGGCCGCGTGGATCAGCGTGCCGCGCAGGGAGTTCGCGGCGCTTTCCTCGATGCGGACGCGGACCAGATCGCCGCGCGCCGCGTTAGGGGCCTCCACATGCACCGCATGGAGATGCTCGGATTTGCCGACCATCTGGCCGGGCAGGCGGCCGGGCTTTTCAAACAGCACCTGCGCCTCGGTGCCGACCTTGGCGTCCTGAATGGCGCGTTGCTGGCGGGTGAGCAGGGCTTGGAGCTCCTGCAGGCGGGCATCTGCGATCTCGGCGGGCACGTCTTCTTTCTCGGCTGCCGGAGTGCCCGGGCGTGCCGAGTATTTGAACGAATAGGCCTGCCCGTATTGCACGGCCTCGACCAGCGCCATGGTATCGGCGAAGTCCTGATCGGTCTCACCGGGAAAGCCCACGATGAAATCCCCCGAGAGCAGGATGTCGGGCCGTGCCGCGCGGATCCGCTCGATCAGGCGCAGGTAGCTCTCGGCGCTGTGCTTGCGGTTCATCGCCTTGAGGATCCGGTCGCTGCCCGACTGCACCGGCAGGTGGAGATAGGGCATCAGCTTGGCGCAGTCGCCATGGGCGGCGATCAGCGCGTCATCCATGTCATTGGGGTGGGAGGTGGTGAAGCGGATCCGCTCCAGCCCGTCGATCTCGGCCAGATCCCAGATCAGCCCGGCAAGCCCCTTGGCATGGCCGTGATAGGCGTTGACGTTCTGGCCCAGCAGGGTGATTTCGCGCACCCCACGCTCCACCAGATCGCGGGCCTCGGTCAGAACGCGCGCGGCCGGGCGGCTGACCTCGGCGCCCCGGGTATAGGGCACCACGCAGAAGGCACAGAACTTGTCGCAGCCCTCCTGCACGGTCAGGAACGCGGTCGGGCCACGCTTCGCCTTGGGGCGCGCCATGAGGTGGTCGAACTTGTCTTCCTCGGGGAAGTCGGTGTCGAGCGCCTTGGCCCCGGTCCCGGCTTTCGCGGTCAGGTCCGGCAGGCGGTGATAGGCCTGGGGGCCGACCACCAGATCCACCATGGGCTGGCGGCGCATGATCTCTGCGCCCTCGGCTTGGGCCACGCAGCCCGCGACCCCGATCTTGAGGTCGGGCTTGGCGGTTTTCAGCGGCTTGAACCGGCCCAGCTCGGAATAGACCTTCTCGGCGGCCTTCTCGCGAATGTGGCAGGTGTTCAGCAGGATCATATCCGCATCTTCGGCGCGGTCGGTCTGCACATACCCTTCGCCGCCCAGCGTCTCGGCCATCCGTTCGCTGTCATAGACGTTCATCTGACAGCCATAGGTCTTTATGAAAAGCTTCTTGGGATCGGCCATGGCGCGGGTCTCAGTGCTTTAAGGGAAGAGTTACGAAGCTTCGCATACACAAAGGGCACAGACCTTGCAATCGCGGGGCCGGGGGAACATCCTGCGGGATGGGCCTGCACCGCCTGATCCTGTGTGAGATCCGACCATGAAGATGGACCCGATCGACCTGACTGCGCCCGTGGCGCGCGCCGCTGCCCCGGATCTGGGGCGGTTTCTGGCCACGCGCGGCGAGGTGCTGACGCGGGGACCGGTCGCGCTGATCTTTGCCGAGGACGATGTGGAACTCGCCTCGACCCTCGCGCACCATCTGGATCTGGGGTTCCGGGCGCTGGTGCTGCTGGTGGCGGAGGCGACGCCGCTGCCGCTGGACCTGCCGGGGCGGGTGCATCCCGTGCGCTGGGACCGGTTCGACGCGGCCAGCGTGGCCGAGGCCGTCAGCGCCTTTGCCCGCGCGGCACCGGGGACGTGGTTCTATTACGGCTACAACGCCGAATACCTGTTCTTTCCCTATTCCGAGACCCGCAGCATTGGCGAGATGCTGGCCTTTCACAGTGAGGAGCGGCGCGATGCCATGCTCACCTATGTGATCGATCTCTATGCCGGGGATCTGGCCAAGGCGCCCTCCGGCGTTTGTCGCCAGAACTGCTACATGGACCGCTCGGGCTATTACGCGTTGGAGCGGTTGGGCCCGGACGGGCAACGCGCTACGCGGCAGTACGATTTCCACGGGGGGCTGCGCTGGCGGTTCGAAGAGCATGTCCCAGCCAACCGTCGCCGCATCGACCGGGTGGCGCTCTTTCGCGGCAAGCGGGGGCTGACCTTGCGGCCTGATCACATGTTTTCGGACCCGGAATACAACACGGTGTCCTGCCAATGGCACAACAACCTGACCGCGGCGGTCTGCTCGTTCCGGGCGGCCAAGGCGCTCAAGGCCAATCCGGGCAGCCGACATGAGATCCCGACCTTCTGGTGGCAGAATTCGGTGTGGTTCGAATGGAAGAGCCGCCAATTGCTCGATCTCGGGCTGATAGAGCCGGGGCAATGGTTTTGAGTGTGTGTTGGTCGCGTGCTGCTGGGCGGGGCGAGATCGTATCATAAAAAGGAGTGTGGCGTGGTGGCCTTGTCGGGACGGGGTCAGCGGACCCTCGTCTCTTTCGAACCCCTAACCTTCTGGGAAAAACCGTCTGGCCATAAAGCTGCCGTTGCGCGTGGTAGCGTGTTGTCTGCTGATTGGGATCCAGATGCTTGCCTCGGAAAGCCAGGTAGAGAGCCGTGGGTTCTCGGCTGAGGCGCGCGCCACGCTGGATGACGCGATGGGGGGCGGGGGGGCGCTGGGCTCTTTCTGGTCGTCGCGCCTGTGTTCGATAAGCTCTCGTTCAAATGGCCGTTCTTTGCGTTTGCGCGTATCCCGTTCCTGCTCGCTCTTTTGATGTCGACAGGTTTGGCGGGGCTTGCCTTGCTGTCCTGTGAGGGACGCGGAGGTCTTGACACAAACAACGTGTTTCGGCGATGAGGTTCCACCGGGCAATGGCCCGGCAACGGAGCTATTTATGCAAGAGACTGTCATCCGCGACTGAGCCCCTTTCCGAAGGTGCGCTCATGATCGTCCGACCGGCTGCCGCGTGACGCCAGCCGTGCGGCCTGTCTTTGCCTAAATCCCGAGAAGACCCATGAACATCTCCAAGCAGGAACAGCGTGTCCTGCATGTCCTCGCACAAGGCGGGGCCATTCATTTCGAGCGCGCCGAGAATGGCAAGGTGCGCGATGTCGCCTGCATGACCCGCGAAGGCTACCAGCTCGCCGATTGCAGCCTGCCGATCTTCGACCGGCTGAAGAAACGCCGACTGATCCGTTCCGTGCGGGGGCGGCCCTATCACATCACGCGCGCAGGTCTTGAGGCCGTGCGTGCGCAACTCGACAATCGCTAGGAGGTCACGATGACCGAACTTCAAATCACACCGACCGTGGCGTCGGATCTTGCCGCGCTGGCCCAGGTGGTGGACGCGACCGGGCTTTTTCCCTCCGAGTACCTGCACCCGCTCTGGGAAGAAGGGCAAGCGGAGGGACAGGTCTGGCGCACCGCAACCGAAGAGGGGCGCCCGGTCGGGCTGGCCTTTGCCGGGCTTGAGCCCCTGACCGAGGGCTGCTGGAACATGCGCGCGCTTTGCGTGGCGCCGGACCTGCAGGGCCAGGGGATCGGCCGGGCGCTGGTGCGCGACCTTGAGGTCGCGCTGGCGGGGAAAGCGCGGCTGCTGCTTGCGGAAACCTCGGGCACGGACCCCTTCGCCACGGCCCGCGCCTTCTACGCCGCGCTGGGCTATACACGCGTGGCCGAGATCCCTGAGTTCTGGGCCGAAGGGGATGCCAAGATCATCTTTGCCCGGGATCTGCGCTAGGCCGCTGCGTGATGCGCTGAGCGGTGGGCCCCCCCCCTACCAGGGGGGGGCCAGGCCCCCCCCCCCCCCCCGGGGGGCCCCCCCCCC
>NZ_JBNAFR010000013.1:74380-90608 GCF_049800775.1 Dinoroseobacter sp. S375
TCTGCGCTCGGCCGCGGGGTGAGGGGCTTTGGGGGGCCCCGACCCTTTCCAGGGTCGGGCCATGGCCGCCCCGGCCTCCGGGGCGGCCCCCCGGCGCCCGACGCTGGGCGCGTTGCGGCACTCTCCGCCCTTGACCCGCGGCCCGGGCTTTGCGAGGTCCCGCGCCATGAGTGATACGCCTCCGATCTCCCCCAAGGGCGCCCCGTGGCGCAATTTCTATGGCCGCCGCAAGGGCAAGGGCTTGCGCGCGTCGCAGGAAACCTATCTCGCCGAGGACCTCGCGGCCCTTTCTCCGGGGCCGGTGGACTGGGAGGAGAACCCGGATCGGACCCCGCTCGATCTCGCCGCGCTGTTCGGCGGGCGCGAGGTCTGGCTGGAGATCGGGTTCGGCGGCGGGGAGCATATGGTCCATCAGGCGGCCCGGACCCCGGAGGTCGGGATCATCGGCGCAGAGCCCTACATCAACGGCGTCGCCATGCTGCTGGGCAAGATCCGCAGCGCGAAGCTCGACAATGTCGCCGTCCATCCCGGCGATGCGCGCGACCTTTTCGATGTCCTGCCTGCGGGCAGCATCTCGCGGGCCTTCCTGCTCTATCCCGATCCCTGGCCCAAGGCGCGGCACCATCGCCGCCGCTTTGTCACGCCCGAGCATCTGGAACCTCTGGCCCATGTGCTCGCCCCGGGCGCGATTTTCCGGATTGCCACCGACATCCCCGATTACGTCCGGCAAGCGCTGGAAGAAGTGCCGCGCGCGGGCTTTGACTGGCTGGCCGAAGGGCCCGAGGACTGGCGGACCCAGTGGTCGGACTGGATCTCCACCCGCTATGAGCAGAAGGCCCTGCGCGAGGGGCGGACCCCGCATTACCTGACCTTCCGCAAGCGTTAGACGCGTCCGGCCTGCGTTGCGCGCCGCCGCACGGGCCGTGCGCCGGGCTTGCGAATTCTCAACCGGTTTCGCGTCCTCTCCGGCGATCCTTTGCCCGAGCGGAGCCGCATCGCCATGTCCCATTTGCGCATCACCAATTGCCATATCCACACCTTCACCGCCGACCACGTGCCGCGCTGGTATCCCCATCCGCTGCTGACGCCGTTCAAGGCCGTGCCGACGCTCGCCAAGGGGCTCGCGGTGCTGCTCGATCTGGTCGGGCAGGAGCGGCGCGCAGACACTGTCCACCGCCTCTATAAGTTTCAGGAGACCGGCAGAGGGGTCGGACAGGAGGAGGTCTTTGCCTCGATCCTGCCCTTCTATCCCGGCGACACGCGCTTCGTGGTGCTGCCCATGGACATGTCGCAGATGGGGTATGGCCCCGTGCGCGAGGACATCGCCGCGCAGCATGACGGGCTGGCCCGGCTGGCGGCGCATCCGCTCTACGGCCCGCAGGTCATTCCCTTTGCCACGCTGGTGCCGGGCAAGCTGGGCGCGGTGGCAGAGTTCAAGCGCGCGATCGAGGATCTGGGGTTTCGCGGGCTGAAGCTTTATCCGCGCCTCGGCTACGCGCCGGATCACCCGCAGCTGATGGAGGAGGTCTATCCTTACCTGGCGGAGCGGAACCTGCCGGTCCTGTCCCATTGCGCGCGGGGCGGGGTGGCCGGGCGCAACCTGTCCGCAGCGGAGGCCGATTGGTTCACGGATCCGCGCGCCTTCATCCCGGTGCTCGAGGCCTTCCCGGAGTTGCGGGTGAATCTGGCCCATTTCGGAGGGCTCGCGGATTGGCAGGCCTATGTGGAGGAGGGGATCGACCCCCATGACCCGCAGGCGCGGACCGAGAACTGGCTGGCCGCGATCCTCGATCTGCTGCGGTCGGGCAAGTATCCGGGGCTCTATACGGATATCTCCTATACCGTGTTCAACTTCACGGCGTTCCTGCCGTTTCTGCGGGTCTTTCTTGAGGACAGCCGCATCGCTGGGAAGGTGCTCTTCGGGTCGGATTACTACATGACCAAGCAGGAACAGCTCTCGGAACGGGCGGTTTGTTTCGGGCTCAGGGATGCGCTGGGCGAGGGGCTGTTCCGCCAGATCGCCGAGACGAACCCCGCGCGCTGGCTGGGGGAGCGCGCGCCCGGGGATTAAAATCATCATGGACGCCTGTGCGGCCTTGGTCTACTCAGCACCACGCTTTGACGACCCCGCGCAGGAGAGACCATGTCCGCCCACGGTGACCCCATTCCGATGACCGCCCATCCTTCGGGCCCGCTCTCCGGGACCGCCGAGGTGCCCGGTGACAAGTCCATCTCGCACCGCTCGCTGATCCTCGGGGCGATGGCCGTGGGCGAAACACGGATAACCGGTCTGCTCGAGGGGCAGGACGTGCTCGACACCGCCAAGGCCATGCGGGCCTTCGGTGCGGAGGTCACGCAGCACGGGCCCGGGGCCTGGTCGGTGCATGGCGTCGGGACCGGCGGGTTCGCCGAGCCCGAGGACGTGATCGATTGCGGCAATTCCGGCACCGGCGTGCGGCTGATCATGGGGGCGATGGCCACCACGCCGATCACCGCGACCTTCACCGGCGATGCCTCGCTCAGGGGGCGCCCCATGGGGCGGATCACCGATCCGCTGGCCCTGTTCGGCACGCAAGCCGTGGGCCGCGCGCAGGGACGTCTGCCCATGACGCTGATCGGGGCCGCAGACCCAGTGCCTGTGCAGTACACCGTGCCGGTGCCGTCGGCGCAGGTGAAATCCGCCGTTCTGCTGGCCGGGCTGAACGCCCCTGGGCAGACCGTGGTGATCGAGGCCGAGGCGACCCGGGATCATTCCGAACGGATGCTGCGCGGCTTTGGCGCCGAGCTGAGCGTCGAGGCCACGCCCGAGGGCAATGTCATCACCCTGACTGGCCAGCCGGAGTTGAAGCCCCAGACCATCGTGGTGCCGCGGGATCCGTCCTCGGCAGCCTTTCCCGTGGCCGTGGGCCTGATCGTGCCGGGGTCGGACGTTCTGGTGCCGGGGATCGGGCTCAACCCGACCCGCGCGGGGCTCTACACCACCTTGCAGGAGATGGGCGCGGATCTGGTTTTCGAGAACATTCGCGAAGAGGGCGGCGAGCCGGTCGCAGACCTCAGGGCGCGCTTTAGCGACGGCATGCAAGGCATTGAAGTGCCACCGGAACGGGCGCCCTCGATGATCGACGAGTACCCGATCCTGAGCGTCATCGCGGCCTATGCCCATGGCAAGACCGTGATGCGCGGTGTCAAGGAGCTACGCGTCAAGGAAAGCGATCGGATCGACGCCATGGCCCGGGGGCTCGAGGCTTGCGGTGTGACCATCGAGGAAGAGGAAGATGTCCTCATCGTGCACGGGATGGGCCCGGGCGGGGTGCCCGGCGGCGCGACCTGTGCGAGCCATCTCGATCACCGTATCGCCATGAGTTTCCTGTGCTGCGGTCTGGCGGCCAAATCCCCGATCTCGGTGGATGATGGCGGCCCGATTGCCACCAGCTTTCCGATCTTCGAGCCCCTGATGACCGCGTTGGGAGCCACGCTGGAGCGGACCGGGTCATGACCGTGACGGGCGGCTGCCTCTGCGGGGAGATCCGCTATGAGGTCACCGGGCCGTTGCGCCCGGTCGTGGCGTGCCATTGCCATCAGTGCCGCCGGACCTCGGGCCATTACGTGGCCGCCACCTCTGCATTGAAACGGAATGTGACGATCACCGGCGCGCCGCGCTGGTTCGCCTCGTCGGACACGGCGCGGCGCGGGTTCTGCGGGACTTGCGGGTCGAACCTGTTCTGGGACGGGCCCTCCAACGAGATGGCCATTTTCGCCGGGACGCTGGACGGTGATCCGGGCCTGCGGCTCGAGACGCATGTCTTCTGCGCGGACAAGGGCGCGTATTACGAGATCACCGATGATCTGCCGCAATCCGAGGGGGATCATCCCCTGCCGTGGGTGGGGGACCGTCTATGAATTTTGCCATCGCGATTGACGGGCCTGCCGCGGCGGGCAAGGGGACGATCGGCCGTGCCATGGCGGCGCGGTTCGGCTTTCCGCATATGGATACGGGGCTGCTCTACCGGGCGGTGGGCAAGAAGGTTCTGACCGGTGCGGATGCCACTGCGGCGGCGCGCGCGCTCACCCCAGCGGATCTGGAGGCGGGCGATCTGCGCACGGCCGAGGTCGGGCAGGCGGCCTCCAAGGTCGCGGCGCTGCCTGCGGTGCGGACCGCGCTGCTGGACTTCCAGAGGGCCTTTGCCCAGAGGGCCGGGGGCGCGATCCTCGACGGGCGCGATATCGGCACGGTGATCTGTCCGGACGCGGCTGTGAAGCTCTTTGTGACCGCCAGCGACGAGGTGCGTGCACAGCGGCGCCATGCAGAGCTGTCGGCCAAGGGATCTGACCTGAGTTTGGCCCAAGTGCTTGAGGATTTGCGCGCCCGGGATGCCCGCGATACCCAGCGCAGCGATGCTCCATTACGGGCGGCGGAAGACGCGCTTTTACTGGATACATCGCAATTGAGTATTGAGGATGCCGTGGCGCAGGCCGTGGCCTTGGCAGAAACGCGCATGAATGCTTTGCAATTCATCCCAAGCGCTTTGAATTAATCATATATGCGAATGTCAATTGGGCCAAATCCTGCCTAGCTGGAAATGGTGACTTGCAGCCGCATTGGAATGCCTTTACCCTGTCTTGATCGAAATCAACACCAGAATGGGAATGAAGATGGGGTTCGACCTTTCGAAAATGACTTTGGATGAACTGAACGCGCTCGAAAAAGATGTTCAGAAAGCCAAAGTCGCCGTTGAAAAAAAGCGTGTGGTGCAAGCCCGCAAAGCGCTGGAAGAAACGGCCAAGCAGCATGGCGTGTCGCTGGAAGAGATTTTTGGCGCCAAGTCGGAGATCAAAGGAGCCTCCAAGAGTGCTCCGAAATATGCCAATCCGGACAATCCGGAGCAGACATGGACCGGTCGTGGGCGTCAGCCCACGTGGTACCGCGAAGCCGTTGGGGCGGGAACAGACCCAAGCGCGCTGGAAATCTGACCGGCATTGCCTGGGCGGGGTTGCGTCTTGGCGCGCCCCCGCCTATAGACGCGCCTGTCGAGCAGGCGGCGTAAGATCGCAGGACGAAAACCGCAGGGTCGGGCGCAAGCCGCGGCCCTTGTTGTTTTCGGATTGTACCGTCGGCCACAAACCCAAAGACCAATGGATACAACCATTCGGCCCGTAAAAAACACGATGTAAAGGAAACACGAGACCACATGGCTCAAAGCGCATCTATGGAGGAATTCGAAGCCCTCCTGCAAGAAAGCTTCGAAATTGACACGCCCTCCGAGGGTTCCGTTGTCAAAGGCAAGGTTATCGCAATTGAAGCGGGCCAGGCCATTATCGATGTCGGCTACAAAATGGAAGGCCGCGTCGAACTCAAAGAATTCGCAAATCCCGGCGAAGCTCCCGAAATTGCTGTTGGTGACGAAGTCGAGGTTTTCCTCGATCGCGTTGAAAATGCCCGCGGCGAAGCGGTTATCTCGCGCGACAAGGCGCGTCGCGAGGAAGCCTGGGACCGTCTGGAAAAAGCATATGGCGACGATGCCCGCGTCGAGGGCGCGATCTTCGGCCGCGTCAAGGGCGGCTTCACGGTCGATCTCGGCGGTGCCGTGGCCTTCCTGCCCGGCTCCCAGGTTGACGTGCGCCCCGTGCGCGACGCCGGCCCGCTCATGGGCCTCAAGCAGCCGTTCCAGATCCTCAAGATGGACCGTCGCCGGGGCAACATCGTTGTGTCGCGTCGTGCGATCCTCGAAGAGTCCCGCGCCGAGCAGCGCGCCGAGGTCATCGGCAAGCTGAACGAAGGCGACGCGGTGGACGGCGTGGTCAAGAACATCACCGAGTACGGCGCATTCGTCGACCTGGGCGGTGTGGACGGCCTGCTGCACGTGACCGACATGGCCTGGCGCCGTGTGAACCACCCCTCCGAGATCCTGTCGATCGGCGAGACGGTCAAGGTTCAGGTCATCAAGATCAACAAGGAAACCCACCGTATCAGCCTCGGCATGAAGCAGCTGCAGGACGATCCGTGGAACCTTGTCGAAGGCAAGTACCCGCTCGACAGCACCCATACGGGCCGCGTCACGAACATCACCGATTACGGTGCCTTCGTGGAGCTGGAGCCGGGTGTCGAGGGCCTCGTGCACGTCTCCGAGATGTCCTGGACCAAGAAGAACGTCCATCCGGGCAAGATCGTGTCCACCTCGCAAGAGGTTGAGGTCATGGTGCTCGAGATCGACACGGTCAAGCGTCGCGTCTCGCTCGGTCTCAAGCAGACCATGCGCAACCCGTGGGAGGTCTTTGCCGAGACCCATCCCGAGGGCACCGAGGTCGAGGGCGAGGTCAAGAACATCACCGAATTCGGTCTGTTCATCGGTCTCGACAACGACATCGACGGCATGGTCCACCTCTCCGATCTCAGCTGGGATCAGCGCGGCGAGGAAGCCATCCAGAACTACCGCAAGGGCGACATGGTTCAGGCCGTTGTCTCCGAGGTGGATGTGGACAAAGAGCGGATTTCGCTCTCGGTCAAGGCTCTGGGCGGTGACAAGTTCGCCGAAGCAGTGGGCGGCGTGAAGCGCGGCTCGATCATCACCGTTGGCGTCACCGCCATCGAGGATGGCGGCATCGAGGTGGAATACGAAGGCATGAAATCCTTCATCCGCCGCTCCGATCTCAGCCGTGACCGTGCCGAGCAGCGCCCCGAGCGCTTCGGCGTGGGCGACAAGGTCGATGTGCGCGTGACCAACGTGGACAGCAAGACCCGTCGTCTCGGCCTGTCCATCAAGGCGCGCGAGATCGCCGAAGAGAAAGAAGCCGTTGAGCAGTATGGCTCCTCGGATTCCGGTGCGTCCCTTGGTGATATTCTGGGTGCCGCGCTCAAGGGCGACGACTAACCCGATCCGACCGATTGAATTGAAGGCCCCGCTGGCGACAGCGGGGCCTTTTTTTGTCCAGTGTTTCGCAACCCGGGGCGGGTACAGATTTTTCTTTGGACCGGGCGCGCGCTGATCTAGGCTGGTCCGACTGTTCAAGGAGTAACCAATGAAGCCCTTTACCACTGCCCTCGCGTCCTTTTCCTGCATGATTGCGCTGGGCTCCGCCGCACAGGCGACAACCATCGATGAGACCACGGATTTCACGACCAATGGCGATTGGAGCCTGAGCGTCCCGGTCACGGCACCGGCGCTGAGCTTTGCGGATATCGGCGCCCATAGCGTCACCGGCAGCCTGAGCGCGCCTTGCGATCCTTTTGGTGGCCCCGATTGTTCCGGCGGTGACTTCGCCGATATCTTCACAATCCTGGTGGCGCCCGATCAGGTCGTGGAATCCATCGTCTTCACTGTGAGCAACGGCATGTCGTCCTTTGGCGGCACCCCTAACACGGGTTTGCCGAATTTCGAGACGATCGTGGATGCTGCCGGCGTTGCCTTTGCCTTGCAGGGCATCACGGGCAATGGAACAGCGGATTACTCCAACAGCTTCGACAAGGTTCCTCTGAACGGCAACTACTCCTTCGGGATCCAGCAGGGCAGCTTGCCCTTCCCGACGGACCAGTTCTCGGCGGATTGGCGGCTCGACATCGTTCTCGGTCCGGCGGATATGGCCGCGGTGCCGCTCCCGGCCTCCAGCCTGCTGCTCTTGGGGGGGCTTGGCGCGCTCGGATTTGCCCGTCGCGCGCAGCGCAAGACACGGCGCGCCGCCTGAATACACCATTGGCGTGACGGGCCTGTGCGCCCGTCCGTCCTGCGCGGGGCCGCAATCTCTTGCAGCCTCGCGGATCGTTTCCGCACCTTTTCCGCACGGGTCCGACCGCTTGTCCGAAGGCCAAAGCCGTGGCATTTTACCTGCCATTATTTGTGACTTTGGAGGTATTTTTCCATGCGGACCGCTTTTATGTCCTTGGCCCTTGCTGTCCTTGCGGGCGTTGCTCAGGCCAGCACCGTCACCCTTTCAGAAGAGACCTTTGCGCCGGGAGA
Source organism: Dinoroseobacter sp. S375 (assembly GCF_049800775.1). Classification (NCBI taxonomy): domain Bacteria; kingdom Pseudomonadati; phylum Pseudomonadota; class Alphaproteobacteria; order Rhodobacterales; family Roseobacteraceae; genus Dinoroseobacter; species Dinoroseobacter sp. S375. The sequence goes on from NZ_JBNAFR010000013.1 coordinate 82,333, forward strand.
AGTGACGCCCGTACGGTTGTCCGGGCCGGTGAATGGCCAGATCGCGTCTCAGGCGGCGGGTGACGGAAACCCGGCGCCGTCGCTGACCGTGAGCACCACGACAAACATCGAGACATTGAATGCCTTCATGGTGGATGGTCTGACCTATGACCTGTCCATGGGCGGGCTGCAGTCGCTGTCCTATTCGGTCGATTACGATCCCTTTCAAGCCTTCGGTCAGGGTCAGGCCTATGGCATCGTCGTCGAGCAGAACGGCAGCTATTTTGCCTCAGCCGCTGGGGTGACCTTTGCGACGCCGGGATGGCAGACCGGCGGCCAGCAGGGGCTGGTGGCCGTGAATTTCTCGCGCCTGCTGGGCGATGGGACGCTCGATTTCTCGCAAGGCGCGGCGCAGCTCAGCTTCGGGCTATACTCGGGCAATAGCGGCGGCAACGGGGTTTCTGTCCGGTATGACAATCTCGAGGTGGTTCTCGCCAAGGACATGGCGGCGATCCCGCTGCCCGCGAGCTTGCCGCTTCTGTTGCTCGGGCTGGGCGGTCTGGCGCTGCGGGCGCGTCGGGGCTGAGCCACAACCGGGCCGCGACTCGCGCCTCCGAATCGGACAATCAAACGCGCCGCAGCTTGGCACCTGCGGCGTGCTCTCGTTGCGGCAGCCGGAGGCATGTCGGCCTAATGCGCGGTTTTCGCGCAGGATTCTCTGAGCGTAAGCCCGCTTTAGCGTTTTCCAGATGCGCGCTTTGGAGCTATAGTCGGCCTCGTGGACCGGGGTGGATGCCGGTGCTGCACGGCAAGGGAGGGTGGCCAATGATCCGTTCGGAACTCATTCAGATTGTCGCTGACGAGAACCCGCATCTGTACCAGCGGGACGTCGAGCGCATCGTGAACACCGTGTTCGACGAGATCATCGAGGCCATGTCGAACGGCGATCGGGTCGAGCTTCGCGGCTTCGGGGCCTTTTCGGTCAAGCATCGCGACGCGCGCACTGGGCGCAACCCCCGCACCGGCGAGGCCGTGTCGGTCGAAGCCAAGTCGGTGCCGTTTTTCAAGACGGGTAAGCTGCTTCGCGACCGGTTGAACGGAAAGGAAGACTGACCTTATGCGTCTGATCAAGTACCTGTTTCTTGCAGTTCTGGCGATCTGCCTGCTGACGATTGCTTTCGCCAATAACGGGCCGGTGACCCTGACCCTGCTGCCTCCGGAAATGGGCGCCTTTGCGGGCTTCAACATCTCCCTCGACATGCCGCTCTATTTCGTGGTCTTCGCCGGTATCGCCGCGGGTCTGCTGATCGGGTTCTTCTGGGAATGGCTGCGCGAGACTAAGCATCGCAACGAGGCCTCTCGCCAGCGCACCGAGGCGCGCCGTCTCAAGCGCGAGGTCGAGCTGATGAAGAACCAGAAGGCCATGGCCGATGGCAAGGACGAGATCCTTGCCCTGCTCGAAGACAGCTCGAGCGTGCGCTGATCGCGCGACCCCCATGCCAGTTCTGATCGATCCCTCTCCGCGCTCCGGCGCGGGGTCCAGCGCCCATGCGGGGCAGGTGCAGGTGAAAATCTGCGGCCTGCGGAGCGCTGCGGATCTGGCCGCCGTGGCCGAGGCCGGGGCGCGTTATGCGGGGTTCGTGTTTTTCGAGAAATCTCCGCGTCACCTAACCTTGGACGCGGCACGCGCCCTCGCCGCAGAGGCGCCCCTGGGCCTCGCCAAAGTGGCCTTGGTGGTCAATGCCGATGATGCGGCGCTCGATGCGCTGACCGAAACGGTACCTCTCGACATCCTGCAACTTCACGGCCGCGAGACGCCCGCGCGCGTGGCCGAGATCCGGGCCCACTATGGCCTGCCGGTGATGAAGGCCGTGGGGATCGCCGATGCTGAGGATCTGCCTGCGCTGGCCGATTACGAGGCTGTGGCGGACCAGATCCTCGTGGATGCCAAGCCGCCCCGCAACGCCGATCTGCCCGGCGGGAATGGGGTGAGTTTCGACTGGCGGCTGATCGCCGGGCGCAGCTGGCGCAAGCCCTGGATGCTGGCGGGCGGTCTGACCCCTGACAACGTGGCCGAAGCGATCCGCTTGACCGGTGCGCCCCAGGTCGATGTCAGCTCCGGCGTCGAGAGCGCCCCGGGCCTCAAGGACCCTGATCGGATCGCGGGGTTTGTGACCGCGGCCCAGGCGGGTCCCGTTCCCGAGCTATGAGCGCCGGTCTGAGCTTTCGCCCGGCGACGCAGGCGGATATCGCCGACATTCTGGCGCTGCTGCGCGATGATTTTCGCGGCCAGGGGCGCGAGGGCGGCGACATGGCCGCCTATGACGCGGCCTTTGCCCGGATGCAGTCCGGGCCGGATGCCCATCTGATCGTGGGGGAGCGGGACGGGCGCGTCATGGCCACCTACCACATGCATGTGATGCACGGTCTGTCCCGTGCGGGTACCACCCGGGCGCAGATCGAAGCTGTTCGTGTGTCGGCCGATCTGCGCGGGCAGGGGGCGGGCAAGGCCCTGATGGCGGATGCCGAGGCCCGGGCCCGGGCCGCGGGCGCAACCCTGATGCAGCTCACCTCGGACAAGGCCCGGGACGGGGCGCATCAGTTTTACGTGTCGCTTGGCTTTACCCCCTCGCATATAGGCTTTAAGCGAGAGCTGTCCTAAGGGGAGTGACCAATGCCTGACGACCTGATCAATTCCTTCATGACCGGCCCCGATGAGAATGGCCGGTTCGGCGATTTCGGCGGGCGTTTCGTGTCCGAGACCCTGATGCCGCTCATCCTCGAGCTGGAGCGTCAATACGAGTACGCCAAGACCGATCAGAGCTTCTGGGACGAGATGCATGATCTCTGGACCCATTATGTGGGTCGCCCCAGCCCGCTCTATTACGCCGAGCGTCTGACCGAGCGTCTGGGCGGGGCGAAGATCTACCTCAAGCGGGACGAGCTCAATCACACGGGCGCGCACAAGATCAACAACGTGCTCGGCCAGATCATCCTCGCCCGCCGCATGGGCAAGAGCCGGATCATCGCCGAGACCGGCGCGGGCCAGCACGGGGTGGCGACCGCCACGGTCTGTGCCAAGTTCGGGCTGAAATGCGTGGTCTATATGGGTGCCCATGACGTGGAGCGTCAGGCCCCCAACGTGTTCCGCATGAAGCTGCTGGGCGCCGAAGTGGTGCCGGTGACCTCCGGGCGCGGCACCCTGAAGGACGCGATGAATGACGCGCTGCGCGACTGGGTGACCAATGTGCGCGATACCTTCTATTGCATCGGCACGGTGGCCGGGCCGCACCCGTATCCGGCCATGGTCCGCGATTTTCAGGCGATCATCGGCAAGGAAGCCCGCGAGCAGATGCTCGCCGCCGAGGGGCGTCTGCCCGACACGCTGATCGCGGCGATCGGGGGCGGGTCCAATGCCATGGGGCTGTTCTATCCGTTCCTCGACGACAAGGACGTGGGGATCATCGGGGTCGAGGCTGGCGGCAAGGGCGTCAACGAGAAGATGGAGCATTGCGCCTCCCTGACCGGCGGGCGTCCCGGGGTGCTGCATGGTAACCGGACATATCTTTTGCAGGATGGCGATGGCCAGATCCTCGAAGGGTTCTCGATCTCGGCCGGTCTCGACTATCCCGGCATCGGGCCCGAGCACGCTTGGCTGCATGATATCGGTCGGGCGAAATATGTCTCGATCACCGATGCCGAGGCGCTGCAGGCCTTCCAGCTGAGCTGCGAGACCGAGGGCATCATCCCCGCGCTGGAGCCGTCCCACGCGCTGGCCCATGTGGCCAAGATCGCGCCGGAGCTGCCCAAGGATCACCTGATCTGCATGAACATGTGCGGACGGGGCGACAAGGACATCTTCACCGTGGCCAAGGCTCTTGGCGTGGATATGTCCGGCGCTCTCTGAGCCAAACGCATCGCGATTTCAAAGCCCGGCGTCGGTCACTCCGCGTCCGGCTTTTGCGTGGAATCCACCGCGTGTTCGGCCAGCACATCCAGCGTCACCGCCTCCAGCGCGCGCGCATGGGTGGATTCCAGCCGGACCTTGGGGGCGCAGCCCTCCTCATGGGCCTGCTGGAACCGTCCGGCGCAGAGACACCATTGGTCCCCGGGTTTGAGACCCGGGAACATGAATTCCGGCCGCGGGGTCGACAGGTCATTGCCGACATATTTCGAAAAGGCCAGGAACTCCGCCGTCATCACGGCGCAGACCGTGTGATTGCCATGATCCATTCCGGATGTGTCGCAACAGCCATTGCGGAAAAACCCGGTCAGAGGCTCCTCGGAGCAGGACTGCAAGGGTCCGCCCAGGACATTCACCGATTCGGCACGCTCATAATTCATCACTCGCCCTCCGTCGCCGCAGTGTAACGCCCGCCCGAGGGTCGGCAAGTCTGCCTGGCCCGGCCTAGCGGAACTTGTCCGCGAGCTTTTGCAGGGCCGTCCGCGTATCGGGCGCAGGGTCGGGCTCTGGCGCGGGGGCAGGGGGCTTGGCGGCTGCAGCGGGCCTGGCGGCGGTGGGTTTGGCGGCCGTGGGCTTGGCCGTCCCGCCGCCGGGCTTGCCCTGTCCGATCCCCGACGAGCGCGGCGGGGCCGTGCGCAGGGCCACCGCATTCATGAACTTGCCCGCATCCCCCGCAGCCAGCTCCGCAGCGCCATCCCCGATCCCGCGCAGCAGGTCATCGAGCCATTCGGCCTCGGCCTTGGCGAAATCACTCAGCACATAGCCCGAGACCCGGTCCTTATGTCCCGGATGTCCGATCCCAAGGCGCACGCGCTGATAGTCCGCGCCGATATGGCTGTGGATCGAGCGCAGCCCGTTATGGCCCGCATGTCCGCCGCCGGTCTTCACCCGGCACTTGCCCGGCGCGAGGTCGAGTTCGTCGTGAAAGACGGTGACATCGTCGGTCTCCAGCTTGAAGAACCGCATCGCCTCGCCCACGGATTGGCCGGAGCGGTTCATGAAGGTTTCGGGCTTGAGCAGCACCACCTTGGTGGAGCCGAATTTGCCCTCGCTGAGCTGTCCCTGAAACTTCGACCGCCAGGGCGCAAAGCCATGATCCGCCGCGATCTGGTCCAGTGCCATGAAGCCGATATTGTGGCGGTTGCCGCTATATTTCGCGCCGGGATTGCCCAGCCCCACGAACAGTTTCATCGCGCTCTCCGTCTCTCTTGCGGGCCTGTCTAGCGCCTGTATCGGACAAAGGGGAGTCCATCCAAAGAGTCGCATTGCATTGAACAGGTCAGATTGGTAACAAAGATTTACCAATACAGAGGGAAGAGATGAATGGCGGTGATCACCGAGATCGAGGATCTGCGAAAGATCTACAAGCGGCGCGTGCCCAAGATGTTCTACGATTACGCCGAAAGCGGCAGCTGGACCGAGCAAACCTTCCGCGAGAACAGCTCTGACTTCGATCTGATCAAGCTGCGCCAGCGCATCGCCATGGATATGGACAACCGGTCTACAAAAACGACCATGGTCGGGCAGGAGGTCGCCATGCCCGTGGCCCTTGCGCCTGTAGGGCTGACGGGGATGCAGCACGCCGATGGCGAGATCAAGGCCGCCAAGGCCGCCGAGAAATTCGGGGTGCCCTATACGCTTTCGACCATGTCGATCTGCTCGATCGAGGATGTGGCCGCGCATACCTCTGTGCCCTTCTGGTTTCAGGTCTACACCCTCAAGGATGATGACTTCATGAAGCGGCTCTTTGATCGCGCCAAGGAGGCCAAGTGCTCCGCCCTCGTGATCACTGTCGATCTGCAGCTTCTGGGGCAGCGCCACCGGGACCTGAAGAACGGGCTCTCGGCCCCGCCCAAGCTGACCCCGGCCTCGGTTGCCAATATGATGACCAAGATCCCCTGGGGGCTCGAGATGCTGGGCACCAAGCGGCGCTTCTTCGGCAATATCGTCGGCCATGCCAAGGGCGTGACGGATCCGAGCTCGCTGAGCTCCTGGACCGCCGAGGCCTTTGACCAATCCCTCGACTGGGAGCGGATCAAGCAGTTCCGCAGCTGGTGGGACGGCCCCGTGATCCTCAAGGGTATTCTGGACCCCGAAGACGCCAAGATGGCGCTGAATGTGGGGGCGGATGCGATTGTCTGCTCGAACCATGGCGGGCGGCAGCTCGACGGCGCACTCAGTTCGATCCGGATGCTGCCGCAGATCATGGATGCGGTGGGCGACAAGATCGAGGTTCATCTCGACAGCGGGATCCGTTCCGGCCAGGACGTGCTGAAGGCCGTGGCGCTTGGGGCCAAGGGCACCATGATCGGGCGCGCCTATACCTATGGCCTCGGTGCCATGGGCGAGGCGGGCGTGACCAAGGCGCTGGAGGTGATCCACAAGGAGCTGGATCTGTCCATGGGCCTCTGCGGGCGCCAGAGTGTCGAGGATCTCGATCCGTCCAACCTGCTGATCCCCGAGGATTTTGCCACCCGCTGGCAGGCCAGCGCGTGAATTGACATTCCGCCCCGCTCCCCCGCACTCTGCGCGGGAACGGAGGCGGCGATGCTGGTCTTTCACAACCACGGACTCGTGGTCTTTTCCATTCCGAAAACCGGCAGCACGGCGCTCGAGGCCGCGCTGCTGCCCCATGCCTCGCTCGCCGTGCAGGCCCCGCCGGAACATCGCCATATGAACCGCCAGGTCTTCGCCGCCCAGTGGGAGGAGATGCTGACGCGCCGCTATGACCGCCGCTTTGACGGGGTGGCGCTGGTGCGCGAGCCTGTGGCGCGCCTGCGCAGCTGGTATCGCTATCGCGGGACGGCGGCTTTTGCGGGCACACCGCTCTCGACCCAAGGGATCAGTTTCGAGGCCTTCATCGCGGCGAGCCTGACAGAAAACCCGCCGCCCTATGCGAGGATCGGCGCACAGGACCGCTTTGTCGCCAGGCCCGGGGGCGGGATCGGCATCACCCATCTGTTCGATTACGCGCAGATGGATCTGGCCCGGGACTGGCTGAGCGCGGCCCTCGGGCGCGATCTGGAACTGCCGCGCCGGAACGTCTCTCCAAAGCGGGCCGCGCCCCTCTCGGCGGAGTTGCGGGCGCGACTCGAAACCGCCCGCGCGGCGGAGTTCGCGCTCCATGCGCAGGTCTCCGGGGCGGGTCATCTGGTCACGCCTCAGGGCTGAACCCGTGCCAACCCGTCAGATGGGCCAAAAAACCGCGCTTTGCCCTGATTTATCTGCCTCTGCCCCCTTCCACCCATGGCGCGATTGTCCTATGAGCGCGGTCTGTTGGGCATACACCCTTGGAGGATGCCCGTTTTTGCAATGTTAGGAGAATGCAATGGCTGGAGAGATTCCGGATCTTGTCGCCGAGCCGCGTTCGGGGACCGGCAAGGGGGCCGCCCGTCAAGCGCGTCGCGACGGGTATGTCCCGGGCGTGGTCTATGGAGGCGGGGCTGAGCCTGTCGCCATCCAGATCAAGTTCAACGAGCTTCTGCGCCGCCTGAAGGCGGGCCGCTTCATGTCCACCCTGTTCAACCTGCAGGTTGAAGGCCAAGAAGACGTGCGCGTGATCTGCCGCGGTGTGCAGCGTGACGTGGTGAAAGACCTTCCCACCCATCTCGACCTGATGCGTCTGCGTCGGACCTCGAAGGTGAACCTGTTCATCCCCGTGGATTTCGTGAACGAGGGCGCTGCCCCCGGCATCAAGCGCGGCGGTGTTCTGACTGTTGTGCGCCCGGAAGTGGAACTGGTTGTGACCGCGGGCGATATCCCCGAGAGCATCACCGTCGACCTCACCGGGCTCGACATCGGTGACACCGTCACGATCAGCTCTGTCAGCCTGCCCGACGGGGCCAAGCCGACCATCGACCGGGATTTCGTGATTGCGAACATCCAGGCACCGTCCGGCCTGCGCTCCTCTGATGGCGCGGAAGACGATGAAGGCGAAGAGGGCGAGGCGGAAGCCGAAGCCTGATCCATCATCTTGCCGCCGCGCAAGCGATAAGCCGCGCTCCGAGGGATCGGAGCGCGGCTTTTTCGTGTGGGTGCGAGGGCGAAACGACCGGCCCCCTGGACTTCGGGGGACCGGTCTTTCGCGACGCACGTGGGGATTTTGTCCGTTTCAGGGGGAGGCTGTCGGGGACGGGGTGCGGTGTCGCGTGGGGCGGCCGGTCGGGAGCGTCCCGGGCGCCGGGATGGGTCTGGGGGGGGGGACACGCCCGCCCGGCGGGAGGAGGCCGGGCGGGGGTTGGGGGATGTTAAGGATTACTCGTTAGACGAACCCTTGGCGCCTTTGATCGCGGCCAGCTCGGCGAAGCTGTAGTCGTTTGCGTCCAGCCCGAGG
>NZ_JBNAFR010000014.1:0-70514 GCF_049800775.1 Dinoroseobacter sp. S375
CGGGGTCTCGAGGATGGCGCCCCCGGCGCGCAATTGGCCGGGCCCGCAGGCCCGGGCCAGGGACAGAACATGGGGCCGCAGCCCGGCATAGCCCGCCAGCGCCGTCGCGCTGCCTCCGGTCCCGGAGCGGGCCATGGGCAGGATCCCGGCGCTTGCCCCCAAGGGGGTGTCGAGCACCAACAGGGCCCAATCCCGGGCAATCCCGCCGCGGAAATCCCGGCTTGCCGGATCCTGTACCGGGTCCAGCACATAGCGGCGCACCCCCGCCACTCCGAGCCCCGTGCCGCGCTGGTAGCCTGCCACAAAGCGCAGGCTCTGGGCCGGGATCCAGGCCTTGCGGGCGTAGTTATACAGGCAATGGGCCGCGGTCAGCACCACCGCCTCGGCCACTAGCGTGCCGGTGCAATGGCTGCGGATCTGCAGGCTGGCGAAATTCACCCGCCCGATGGCCCGCCAGGGCGCGGTCCCGGCATCGAGGATCTCGCGCCCCCGGATCGCGGCACAGCCCGCCTCCCCCTGCCGCCCGGCGCCGCAGATCCCACTGAGCTCCGGGCGATAGATCTGGTTATGCAGGGTTCCGGCATCGGGGGTCTGGGCCAGCCCCGGCCCCGGGCCCAAGCCGAGGCTCCCGCCCAAACCGACCCCCCCGCCGAGCAGGAGGGCGCCCAGCAGGTTGGCGATCCCGGCCCGCATCCGGGGCCCGGGATGCGGACGTCCCGCGCCCCTTAAAATTCGCGCGAAACGCCACCCTTTTGCCCTGCCCCTCGCCCGGCCCGTGACGTCGCGGGGGGGAATGCTGTCCGCGCACGAAGCGCAGATTGTCCAAGGGGGGCCAAGGTGGCGCAGATTGTTCATGTCACGACACTGACCGATCCGGTCGCAGTGGACCAGCCCGCTGCGCCGGTCACCGCGTTGGAGATCGGCCAGACCGCCAACGGGGCGCTGCTCTATGCGAGCAGCCCTGCGGGGGGCGTGGTCACGGCCTATGCGCTCTCGGGCAGCGGGTCGGCGACCCTGGTCGATCAGCAGGCGCTGACCGATCCGCCTTCTGCCGGGGGCGGGGGTGCGGACGCGCCGGAGGCCGTGGTCACCCTGAACGGGCAGATATACCGGGTGGTGCTCGACCATCCGGATCACGCGGTGCAGCTTTTTCGCCTGAATCCCACGGGCGGATCCGATCTGGTCGCGACCATGGGGGCGGAGCAGGGTCTGGGCCTGTCGACCCCCACGCAGCTTGAGGTGCTGGAGGTCGCAGGCACGGCCTATGCCATCATCGGCGGGGCCGGGTCCTCCTCCCTCAGCGTGCTGGAGGTGACCGCCACGGGGGAGCTGATCCCCCGGGACCATGTCATCGACGATATGGAGACCCGGTTCTCCCGGGTTACCAGCCTCGAGACCCTGCAGGTCGACGGGCGCAGCTATGTGATTGCGGGCGGGGCCGATGACGGCCTGTCCCTGTTCGAGCTTTTGCCGGGGGGGCGGCTCGTCCATCTCGATACGGTGGCCGACAGTGCCGAGATGTCCCTCGTGAATGTGGTGACCCTGGCCGCCCAGGAGACCGGAAACGGCCTGCAGATCTTCGCCGGATCCGAGCGGGAGCCCGGGGTGACCCAGCTGCAGGTTTCGCTCGGCACGACCGGGGCGGTGCAGCTCGCCTGGGATGGCGGGGCGACCCTGACGGGCACGGCGGGGGCGGACCTGCTGGTGGGCGGTGCCGGGGCCGACCTGCTGAAAGGTGGCGCGGGCGCGGATCTGCTGCTCGATGGCGGCGGAGAGGACCGGATGCAGGGCGGTGCCGGCGCGGATCTCTTCCTGCTGGATGCCGATGGGGCGGTGGATCATATCCTCGATTTCGATCCGCGCGAGGATGTGCTGGATCTCTCGGCCTGGACCATGCTGCGCAGCATGGATCAGATTGCCATCACCCAGACCAGCGATGGCGCCCGCCTCAGCTTTGGCGAGGAGGTGCTGATCCTGCACAACCCGGAGGGCGGGGCCTATGATCCGAGCCTGCTGGCCGGGCTCGATGTGCTCAATCTCAGCCGGGTGCATCTGACCATGTTCGACGGCCTGACCCCGGACCCGGTGCAGATCCTGTTCGAAGGCAGCGCGGCGGGCGAGACGATCCATGGCAACGCGGCGGACAACACCCTGCTGGGCCTGGGGGGCAATGATGTTCTTCTGGGTGGCGCGGGGGCCGACTATCTCGATGGCGGCGCGGGGACGGACCGTGCCGCCTATTGGACGGCATCCGCCGGGGTCATGGTCGATCTGGAGAACAGCCAGGCCAATACCGGAGATGCGGCGGGCGATGTCTATGAGAACATCGAGGACCTGCAGGGCACCAAGTACCGGGATGATCTGCGCGGGGACAGCGCGGTCAACACGCTGATAGGGGCGGCTGGCAGTGACACCCTCTGGGGGCGCGCGGGCAATGACCGGCTCCTTGCCGGAGACGGCAATGATGTTCTTCTGGGGGGCGCGGGCGCAGACCGCCTCGATGGTGGGGCAGGAACAGACCGGGCCGCCTATTGGGCCGCGGAGATAGGGGTCCTGGCCGATCTTCAGGCGCCTCAGGCCAATACCGGGGATGCGGCGGGCGACATCTTCATCAGCATCGAAGATCTGCATGGCAGCAAGCATCGCGACGATCTGCGTGGCGACGGGGCGGCGAATACGCTCTGGGGCGCGTCCGGGGATGATACACTCCATGGACGTGGCGGCGCGGACCGGCTTGTCGGCGATGCCGGTAATGACGTGCTGCTCGGCGGGACGGGCGCTGACCGGCTCGAAGGCGGGGTGGGGACGGATCGTGCCGCCTATTGGACGGCCAGTGCGGGTCTGCTGGCGGATCTGCAATTTGCGCATGCCAATACCGGAGATGCGGCGGGCGATCTGTATGACAGCATCGAGGACCTGCAGGGCAGCAAATACCGCGATGACCTGCGTGGCGATAACGCGGCGAATACGCTCTGGGGCGGGGCGGGCAACGATCTGCTCCACGGGCGGAGTGGTGATGATCGTCTTGTCGGAGATGCCGGCAATGACGTGCTGCTCGGCGGGATCGGAGCAGATATTCTGGAAGGTGGCGCCGGCACGGATCGCGCGGCCTATTGGACAGCGAGCGAAGGAGTCCTTGCGGATCTGCAGGCCTCGGACGTCAATACGGGAGAGGCGGCGGGCGATACCTATGCCGGTATCGAGGATCTGCAGGGCAGCAAGTACCGGGACGATCTGCGCGGCGATGAGGGGGCGAATACGCTCTGGGGCGGGGCGGGCAACGATACGCTCCACGGGCGCGGGGGCCATGACCGTCTGGTCGGGGATGTCGGGAATGATATTCTGCTCGGCGGGGCGGGGGCGGACCGGCTCGAAGGCGGCGCCGGCACGGATCGCGCGGCCTATTGGACAGCGGGCGAAGGGGTCCTTGCGGATCTGCAATCGTCCCGATCCAACACAGGTGATGCGGCAGGCGACAGCTATACCGGCATCGAGGACCTGCATGGGAGCCGGTACAATGACCGCCTGCACGGGGATGCGGGCGCGAACACGCTCTGGGGGGGCTCCGGAAATGATGTCCTGCAGGGACGCCGTGGGGATGATCACCTGCTCGGGCAGGACGGGCGCGACTACATGGTGGGCGGCGCCGGCAATGATCGGTTCAACGGTGGCGCGGATGCCGATACTTTCGTCTTCGAGACCGGCCATGACGTGATCGAAGATCTGACCCTTGGCGAGGATCGGTTGCGGCTTTCGGCAGATCTCTGGGGCGGAGGACCACTCGATGCGGACACGCTCATGCCCTTTGCGGAACAGCAGGCCGATGGGCTCTTGCTCGATTTCGGCGCGACCGGCAGTGTTTTGCTGATCGGTGTCACGGATGTGTCGCTTCTGAGCACGGCGATCGATCTGCTATAGGTGCTGCCCGGCGATGGCGATTGCGTGCAGCGGCATGTTTCGGTAAGCCCGGCGCAGAGCTGATCTTCCGCATGTGGTCCTTTCGCGCTTATGAAAAAACAACTTTTCGATTCCACTGATTTCGACCCAGAGCGTTATAACCGATACCTGCGCATCAAAGATCCCGCCGAAAAGACATATGCGATCTACTTCACGGCGCGCTCCGGCAGTTCCTGGCTGAACGATGTCGCCAAGCAGACCGGCCGGCTGAGCGATCCGGGGGAATGCTTCAATCCGAGTTTCGTGCCGCGCATGTCCAAGGCGCTGAACGCGTCGAACATGGATCAGTATCTCGAGATGCTGCGCCGCCGCCGGAACACCCATGGGGTCTTCGGTTTCGAGGCGACCTTCTACCAGATCCGGGTGACGTTCGGATCCGTCGAGGCGTTCATGGCGTACTTTCAGAGTGCCCCATGCTTCTGGCTGATCCGCCAGGACATCGTCCAGCAGGCCGTCTCGCTCTACAAGATGGATGTCACCCAGGTCACCCATAAGGCCCATTCGGATACCGAAAGCCGGGCCGCGGCCGAGGCGAAATTCGTCTATGACCGTGAGAAGATCAAATACTGGGTCCGCCATCTGCTGAACAAGGAGATCGGCTCCGAGGCGATGTTCAAGGATTATGGCCTCACGCCGCTGCGCCTGAGCTACGAGGTGATCACCGCCATGAGCGCCCATGAGGTGGTCAATGTGATCGCCCATCATATCGGCGAACCGGTGATCCCGGTGGGCGACCTGTCCACCGAACATGGCAAGCTCGGCACCAGCCGGAACGTGGAGTTTGCCACGCGCTTTCGCGAGGAAGAGGCCGAGTGGATGAAAGAGGTCAGAGAGATCCGCGCCCCCTGGTTGAGCCAGGTCAACCGGACACCGCCAACAGGGCTGTTGTCGGACGGATCTCCTGCCACAACGTGATATGTGCGGTGCGCCCCGCATTTGGCCGGTCGCTGCCGTGCCGTCGAGGCGTCAATCTGAAGGACAGGGCCCCGTATGAGTAAAGTTGTCGTGCCGTTTCGGAAGCTGCAGCGCGCAGGTGTGGAAGTCCTTCGCCGTGGCATCAAGCAGGAGATCTCGCTGCCCCGTGACACCCGGCTCGAGGCTCCCTGCAGCCTGAAATGGACCAACTACCACCATTCCCTGGAGCTTGGTGCGTTTTCCTATCAGGTCTCGGGCTATTGCTTCGCGGCGCGGATTGGCCGTTACTGCTCCTTCGGCGAGGAGATCCAGATCGGGCGGCAGAACCATCCGCTGACTTGGGTCTCGACCAGCCCGGCCTTCTATTCCTATGACCGGATGTTCAAGCTCGATGGCGGGTTTGAGGGCGCAGACCAGTATCATAACTACAAGTTTTCCCCGTCCAGTCGTGGTGTGCGGGCCAAGATCACCACGATTGGCAATGATGTCTGGATCGGACATGGGGCCCTGATCTCGGCGGGGGTCACCATTGGCGACGGGGCCATTGTTGCGGCCAATGCTGTCGTGACCAAGGATGTCCCCCCCTATGCGGTGGTGGCGGGCAATCCGGCGGTCATCAAGAAGATGCGCCTGCCGGCCGAACTGATTTCCCCGATGCTGGAATGTGGCTGGTGGCGTTTCGCGCCATGGCAGCTGTCTCATCTGGATCCTGCGGATCCCGAAGCATTCATCCTGGGCGTCCAGGAGATGACCGATGTCCCAGAGTTTGCGCCCAGCGTATTGGACTTCAAGGAGGGTGCATGACACCGATTGTCTTTCTTCATATTCCCAAGACCGCTGGACAGACGATCCATCACGAGCTTCAGCGCGTCGTCGGGTCAGACCGTGTGTCGCCCATCCGGTCCCGTGCGCAGGTCGATGTCGGAGAGGCGCAGATGCCGCCGGGATATGACCTCTATTCCGGGCATCTGGACTGGACCGAATTGGAAAGCTTGCCGGAAAACCGGTTCGTCTTCACGGTCCTGCGCAGCCCGTTCGAGCGGATCGCGTCCTTCTACTTCTACATCCTGAAGCGCGCCAAGAGCATGTCCGCCGCGGATCTGGCCAAGTCGAAACGTGTGGGGATGCAGACGGTTGGAACGGTGTCCGCGCCAGAGTACTTCTTTGGCGGGGATGCGAAATGGTCCAACTACATCCAGCAGCATTACGACAATTTCTACACACGCTATTTTGCCACCCGCATGATCCGCGGTCGGCTGCAGCCCGGTGAAACGGTCGCCGAGGCCCTGCCCCGCGCCTTGCGCAATCTGGAGATGGTCGACCGGGTCTATTCCACAAAGAACCTGGGCGCTCTGGAGGCGGATATCGCCGAGCGATACGGGGCGCAGATCAATCTCACGAGCACCTTCGTCAATGTCGGGAGCCATGACCGCTCCCAGGAGCGTTGGCCCATGTTGCTCGATCTGATGGACACCGATGAGCAGCGTGAGAAGCTGACCCGGTTGGCTGAAACGGATCTCAAGTTGATCGAGGCGATTGGTCTTCAGGTCTGACGGATCGGTATCTGCCAGACTGAGAGGGCCTTTTGACGGGCCCTGGCGGATGCCTATCGCACAGGGCGCACTGCCATATTGGCCTCGTGCTGCTCGATGGCGGCCTCAAGATCGTCAAAGTACCGGGCCTGACCATTTTCTAGGACGATCGCGGCGTCACACATCTGGCGGATCTGCGAGGTCGAGTGGCTGACCACGATGGCGCCTGCATTTTCCATGCGCGCCCTGAACAGTTGCGTTGCCTTGGCGCGAAACGCCGCGTCGCCGACGGAGGTGACCTCGTCCACCAGATAGGTTTCAAAGCCGATCCCCATGGAGACCCCGAAGGCCAGCCGCGATTTCATCCCTGAGGAATAGCTGCGCAGGGGCAGGCGGAAATGTTTGCCGAGCTCGGCAAAATCCTCGACGAAATCGCTCAGAGAGTCGGTGTCGACCCCGTAGACCCGGGCGATGAACTTGGTGTTCTGGGCCCCGGTCAGATCCCGGTGAAAGGAGCCTGCAAACCCCACGGGCCAGGAGATCGAGCCCGTGGACAGGATCCGTCCGGATGTGGCATCCATGGTTCCCGCGATCATCCGCAACAGGGTCGATTTTCCTGCCCCGTTGCGCCCCAGCAGGGCGACGGAGGTGCGCGAGGGGATCGTCAGGTTGACGTTCTGCATGATCATCTTGGACTGACCATGCAGCACGAAGCGTTTGGTGAGGTTCTCGAACCGGATCATCGCGTCTCGCCCCTGCTCCGCCGCGTCTGGCTCAGCGCCGGTCCCGCAGGGAATAGGCCACCAGCGCCGTGATCGACCAGGCCAGGAAGGAAAAGAGCGTGATCAGCCCCAGCAGGAAGCCGCGCTCGGGATATTCCGCACGTTCCGCCAGGGTCGGGCGGATATGGGCGGCGAGATAGCGGCTCTGGCGGCGGGCCTCGTTGCGGGCCGCGTCAAAGGCCGCGAGGGCGGCCACATAGCTCTGCTGGGCAAATTCCAGATCCACGGCCAGGGTCTCGTACTCGCCCACCAGATCGGCAAAGACCGAGCGCTCATCGGAACTGCCTCCGCCCAGGCCCATCTTGCGGCGCTCTTCGTCGATACGGCGCTCGATCACCTCCACGCGCAGCTCACCCTGGGTGATCCGCGGATCGCCGGACCGCGTGGTTTCACGCAGCAGATCCACCTCGATCAGCGCATCGGCCAGCTGGGCCTCCAGATTGGTCAGAAGCCCCATCTGGCTCTGGGTGTCGATGGTCGGATCGACGATCTGGGTGCGGTTGCGGAACGCATTCAGCGCGACCCGCGCCTCGCGCAGCCGGACCACCGCCTGATCGAGCTCGTCGCGGGCATAGCGGATGGCATCCTCCCGGGCGA
The DNA here is from genome assembly GCF_049800775.1 of Dinoroseobacter sp. S375. Classification (NCBI taxonomy): domain Bacteria; kingdom Pseudomonadati; phylum Pseudomonadota; class Alphaproteobacteria; order Rhodobacterales; family Roseobacteraceae; genus Dinoroseobacter; species Dinoroseobacter sp. S375. The sequence goes on from NZ_JBNAFR010000014.1 coordinate 7,784, forward strand.
GCGTCGAGAGCTCGTTGATCATCGCGCTGCTCTTGTCGAAGATCGCCTCGGCGATGGCCTGCGCATCCCGGGGCGCAAAGGCCAGCACCCGCAGATCCAGAAGCCCCGAGCCACTGTCGTAATAGATCGCCACCTTGCGTTCCCAATGGGCCACCAGATCCTCGATCGTGCCCGGAGCCTCATAGGCAAAGATCGGATCCACGGCCGGGTCTGCCCGGCTCCACATCTCGCGCAGGTCGAGCTCGGCATCGATATTGGCGACCAGCTCCTGGCCTTGCAGGAACTTGTAGAGGATATCCGTATCCGAGCTGGACGAGCCCGACAGTTCCGTCACCCCGCCCAACAATTCGATCGCCGAGCCGATCTCTTCGGTGCGCACGGAAAACCCCACATAGGAGGCGTATTGGTCCACGGCCCGGGTCCAGAGATAGCCCGCCGAGATCCCCATGGGCAGCAGGACCATGGCCACAAAGCTCGCCAGAAGCAGCACATGCCGCCGCGCGCCCCGGGCCGGTTGTGCCGGGGGCGGGACAGGTGCCGGGGCGGCCGCTTGGGCCGGGGCCGGAGCCTGTTGCGCGCGGGCCGGAGCCTGTTGCGCGCGGGCCGGAGCCGCGCCGCCCTGGGCGGCGGCCTGACCCGGACGCGGTCCCGGCGCCTGGCCTGGCCGGGCCTGTCCCTGTCTCGGACCCGGTTTGGCCCCGGGGTGCGGCCCTGCTTTGGCAGGAGGCGGTGTCTGGCCCTGCGCTGCGCCCGGTTGACCCCCGGGTTTGGCTTGCGGCTTTGCCTGGGGTCTGTCCGGGGACTTGCTCTGCGCGGGACCTTTGCCGGGGGCCTGCGCGGGACCTTTGCCGGGAGCCTGCGCGGGACCTTTGGCGCCGGGCTGTGCGGCGGCGCCCGGCGGCTGAGCCTTGGGCGGCTTGGATTTCTGCTTGGGGGCGGGCTGCGGCGGCTGGGCCTGTGCCGGGCGTCCCTGCCCTGCGGCCACGGGTTCGGGTCCGGGCTGGGGGGCTGCAGGCTGCTGCGGCGCGGCCTCGCCCTTCGGGCCGGCAGGGGCGGGTTTGACGGGATCTGACGGCACGGGCGGGGACGCTTTCGGTTGGGTCACGGGACGTCGTCCTCTGAAACGAAGGGAGGGCAGGCCTGCGCGGGCGCCTCTTCTCCGTGCTACAGAAAAACTTCGACCTTTGCCAGCGCCGGACCCCGGGCTGTCCTGTGACCCAGCGCCCCTGCCCGGCCCCGCGTGGCGTTTGGTCCGGACCGCCGCCCGCCGTGCAAATTGTAATTGTGCCGGGCTTGGGCCATACCAAGAGCCAGTTTGTCCCAATCGGTTCGGCCCGTCATGAGCCCCCCACCCGCCTCAGACACCCCCGTTGCCACGGCCCCGCCGTTGACACCGAAGCTGCGTCCGGTGGGGCGACGGTCCTTTGCCACCCTGCGCACCATCATTGCCCTGATGCTGCGCGAGATGGCGACCACCTATGGCCGGTCGCCGGGGGGGTATATCTGGGCCGTGCTGGAGCCCGTGGGCGGGATCGCCCTGCTGACCCTGGTCTTCTCGGCGGGCTTCAAGTCGCCGCCCATGGGGACCGTGTTCGTGATCTTCTATGCCACGGGCCTGATCCCCTTCCTGATGTTTCTGGATGTGAGCGGCAAGCTGGCCCTGTCGATCCTGTTCTCGCGACAATTGCTGGCCTATCCGGGCGTCACCTATATCGATGCGCTGATCGCGCGGTTCATCCTGAACACGCTGACCCATCTGATGGTGGCCTATATCATCTTCACCGGGATCCTGCTGTTCTTCGACACGCGAACCACGCTGGAGCTTGACCGGATCGCCCTCGGCTTTGCCATGACCATGGCGCTCGCGCTGGGTGTCGGGACGATGAACTGCTTTCTGTTTTCCATGTTCCCGGTCTGGCAGCGGGTCTGGTCGATCCTTACGCGTCCGCTCTTCATCCTGTCCTGCATCTTCTTTCTCTACGAGTCGGTCCCGGATCTCGTACGCGACTACCTGTGGTATCTGCCCACGGTGCATCTGACCGGGATCATGCGCAGCGCCTTCTATGTCGGTTATGACGCCTCCTATGTCAGCCCGACCTATGTCTTCGTGGTCAGCGGGGTGTTGATGGTAACGGGCCTCGTCTTCCTGCGCCGCTATCACCGCGAAGTCCTGAACAATGCCTGAGCCCGCCCCGCAGGGCGGCGCGCATATCCGCATTCTCATGGGCACCTATAATGGCGGGCGGCATCTGCGGGCCCAGCTCGACAGCTTCGCCGACCAGACCCATGGGGACTGGTCGCTCTGGGTTTCCGATGACGGCTCGCAGGATGACACGCGCGCGGTGCTGGCCGGGTTTGCCGCCGATCACCCGACCCGGCAGATCCGCCTGCTGGAGGGGCCGGGCCAGGGGGCTGCGGCGAATTTCCTGTCGCTCCTGTGCCATCCGGAGCTGCCCCGGGACGGGGCGGTGATCGCGCTTTCGGATCAGGATGACGTCTGGATGCCCGACCGGCTGGCCCAGGCACAGGCCCATCTGGCGCGCCATCCGGCGGAGGCCTGCGTGCTCTATGCGGCCAATACGGTGCTGACCGACCCGGCCCTCACCCCGATCCGCCAGATCCGCAGCCGCGGCGCGGATCCGGGGTTCGAGAACGCGCTGGTGCAGAACATCATCGCGGGCAATACCGTGGCGCTCAGCCCGGCCGCGGCGGATCTGGTGCGCCGCGCCGCGCCCCCGGGCCCGGTGCCCTATCACGACTGGTGGCTCTATCTGCTGATCACCGGCGCGGGCGGAACCGTGGTCTATGACCGGGGCCAGCGGCTCTATTACCGTCAGCATGAGGGCAATGTGCTGGGCGCCCATCGCGGGGCGCGGGCCGGGCTGCGCCGGATCTGGCTGAGCGTGAACGGCACTTATCGCGGCTGGGTGCAGGACAATCTCGCCGCCCTCTGGGCCGTGGCCGAGCATCTGACCCCGGATCACCGGGCACAGGTGGCGCGGCTGCGGGCGGATATGGGCCGGGCGGGCCCGCGCCGGGTGCGGGCCCTGCGCGAGGCGGGCATTCGCCGCGACAGCCCGGCGGGGCGCGCGGCGCTGACCCTTCTGGCCCTGACCGGCCGGATCTGATTGGGCATCTGACCGGGCCTCTGGCTGGGCCTGTAACTGGGGCCTCTGACTGGCGGGTCCGATTGGGGCTTTGACTGGGACTTGACCGGGGGGCTCTGATCGGGCGCCCGGAGCCGCCCCCTGAGCGGGTTTGCGCGCCTGGATCCATGGGGGCAGGACGGGCTTGCCGGGACTGGCTAATGATTGGTTAACTTCGAGCCGTTATCGAGATCTTAACGACTGTCTTCCGGCGAGGAGCCGACACGACCATGATCACCCCTGTCATCCTGTGCGGCGGGTCGGGCACCCGGCTCTGGCCCCTCTCGCGCAAGAGCTACCCCAAGCAATTCGCCCCCCTGGCCGGGGCGGATCACAGCCTGTTTCAGGCGGCGGCAGGGCGGCTCGCGGGGGCCGCAGACGGGCAGATCGCCCCGCCGGTCGTCGTCACGGGCGAAGAATTCCGCTTCATCGCCGCCGAGCAGCTGGCCGGGATCGGGCAAGAGGAGGCGACCCTCCTGATCGAGCCCGCCGCGCGCAATACCGGGCCTGCGGTGCTGGCCGCCGCCCTCTGGCTGGAGGCGGCGGATCCCGAGGCGCTGATGCTGGTGATGCCCTCGGATCATGTGATCCCCGATGCGGCCGCCTTTGCCGAGACCGTGGCCGGGGCGGTCCCCGCTGCCCGGGCGGGCCGCATCGCCACCTTCGGCATCGCCCCGCACCGGGCGGAGACGGGCTATGGCTGGCTCGACCCGGTCCCGCCCGCCCCCGGCGAGACCAACCAGAGCGTGCGCCCCCTGCGGGGCTTCGTGGAAAAACCCGATACCGCCCGTGCGGAGGCCATGCTCGATGCGGGCGGATATCTGTGGAATGCGGGCATCTTCCTCTTCTCGGTGGCGACCCTGCGCGCCGCGGTGGCCGCCCATCTGCCCGCCCTGCTCGACCCGGTGGCCGAGGCGGTCGCGGGGGCGCGGGCGGATCTGAACTTCTACCGGCTCGACCCGGTGCCCTGGGCCCGGGTGCCCGAGATCTCGATCGATCACGGGGTGATGGAGCGGGCCGAAAACCTGAGCGTGGCCCCCTATGACGGGGCCTGGTCCGATCTGGGCGACTGGGAGGCGGTCTGGCGTCAGGCCGGTCCCGATGCCCGCGGCGTGGTCACCGAAGGCCCGGCCACAGCGCTGGATTGCGACACCACCCTGCTGCATTCCGGGGCGGACGGGCTCGAGGTGGTGGGGCTTGGCCTCAAGGATACGGTGGTCGTGGCCCTGCCCGATGCGGTGCTGGTGGCCGATGCCTCCCGCACCCAGGAGGTGCGCGACGTGGTCGACACGCTCAAGGTCAAGCGCGCCCGTCAGGCCGAGACCTTTGCCCGGGATTACCGTCCCTGGGGCTGGTTCGAGACCCTCGCCCTGTCCGAGCGGTTTCAGGTCAAGCGGATCGTGGTCAAGCCGGGCGGCGCGCTCTCGCTTCAATCCCATCTGCACCGGGCCGAGCACTGGATCGTCGTCGAGGGCACGGCCCAGGTCACCGTGGGCAACGAGGCCCGGCTCGTGGCCGAGAGCCAGTCGATCCACATCCCTCTGGGGGCGCGGCACCGGCTCGAGAACCCGGGCAAGGTGCCCGTTGTGCTGATCGAGGTGCAGACCGGCACCTATCTGGGCGAGGATGACATCATCCGCCACGAGGACCTTTATGCCCGGGCTTGCGCGGAATAGCGCCACGAGAGGCGGCAAACCCTGTCTGATCCTGTTCCTTTCGCACCTGCGGCACCGGTCCGAGTTGCCTGCCCGCCTGCCATGGGGGACAAGAGCGAAAACTGCCCCGGCCCGGCATCGAGTCGCGGCCTGTGACCAGCCCCCGTGACCAGCCGTGGAGCACATCCCCATGTCCACCCCGTCCTCCGATCCCGGTTCTACCCCGCCCACCCAGGGCCAGCAGGCGGCGATCATCATTCCCCATTACAATGACGTGGTGCGGCTGCGCACCTGTCTTGCGGCGCTTGTGCCCCAGATCGCGGCCCTGACCCAAGGGGACGGGCCGGGGCCCGTGGACCTTGTGGTGATCGACAATGGCTCGACCCAGGACCTGGACCCGATCATGGCCGATTTTCCCCAGGCACGGTTTCTGAGCGAGCCGCAAAAAGGCGCGGCCCCGGCCCGCAATACCGGCGTGCGCGAGAGCACGGCGCCTTGCCTGTTCTTCATCGATGCCGATTGCGTGCCCGATCCCGACTGGCTGAAAACGGCGCTGGATCTGAGCGGCTGGGACGGGATCATCGGCGGCCGGGTCGACGTCTTTGACGAGACCCCGCCGCCCCGTTCGGGGGCCGAAGCCTTCGAGACGGTCTTCGCCTTCCCCCAGGAGCAGTATGTCACCCGCAAGAACTTCTCGGTGACGGCCAATCTGCTGACCACCCGCAAGGTCTTTGAGGATACCGGGCCGTTCGACGGCACCGTGGTGGAGGATAGCGACTGGTGTCAGCGCGCCGTGGCCCGGGGCTGGCCCATCGCCTATCACCCGGAGCTGGGGGTCGGCCACCCGACCCGCAATGACTGGTCGGCCCTGCGCCGCAAATGGAAGCGGACCACGGCGGAGAATTACTTTGCCGGCGGCACGGATCCGGTCTCGCGCCTCCGCTGGGCCTTGCGCGCGGGGGCCGTACTGGCCTCGGCGCCGCTGCATATCCCGCGGGTGCTGCGCCATCCGGCCCTGGCTGCGGGTGAACGCGCGCCGTGCATCGGCGTGCTGATCCGGCTGCGTGTCCTGCGCGCAGGCTGGATGCTGCGCCAGGCCGTTTTCGGAGAGCGACCGCTCAATACCTGAGACCCCTGGGGGCTTGCCGCGACAGCCCGATGCGCCCCGATGTGCCGCAAGACCGGGAACCGGGCGATCCGGATCCCGGCCCCGGTTTCAGGCCCGCTGCAGGGCCCCGGCCACCGCACTGCCATCCGCAGGCAGGGCCCGACCCATCATGTCAGAGCCATAGGGCCGCAGGTCCTCGGGGATCTGGGCCAACTGGGTTGTGACAGAGGGGGTGTAATCCCCGTTGCCCTGGCCATTGGTCCCACTCTGGTCATTGGCAAACGCGACCTCGAGCGGGGCGATGGTGGTGCCCGCCTGCGTGCCGTCGGACGCGATGTCGCCAATCCACGAGAGCGGATAGAAGGCCCTGTCGCCATTGTCCCGGCTTTCCCCCTTGAGGATGGTGTTGCCATGGGCGCCGACCTCGTAGCGGATGTTCCAGTTGCCCACCCGGGCCGGGTCCGTGCCCCCGCTCTGGTAGCCGAAGAAATCGCCTGCCTTCGTGTTGCGCTCGTAGAAGATATTGAAGCGCATGACCGTCAGGTGGTCGCGCCGGGTCGCGCCGCCTGCATCGGTGTAGCTGATATTCGCGCGCCCCCCGAGGAAGGTGTTCCCGATCAGGGTGATGTTTTCGCTGCTATCCGTGTTGCCATCGCCATTGATCAGGAACCCCGGCCCCGAGCCGCCATTGCCGAACACCTCGAAGACATTGCCGATCAACCCGATGCCGAGCGTGGTCGTGGTATGGTTGATGGCCAGGGCCTGCAGGTAATCGCTGCGATGCGCGGAGATGAAGCTCCAGCCCACGAAAAGACCATCTGCCCGGCCGGCCGTGTTCGGGGAAATCTGGCCATTCGGGATCCGGCTGGCCACGCAGGCCACGGTGGACGGGGCCAGGAAATTGCCGGCGCAACCGATGATCTTCTGGGCGCCGACCTGGCTGCTCTCCTGGGTGCAGTCCTCGAAATAGGAGGCATCATAGCGCCAGAAAAAATTGGCTGTCGGGGCAAAGCCGCCATCATCAATCGCGACATTCTGCATCGCGAGATAGGTGGCCCGCGCGCTGGTGCCCGCGTCGATCATGCGAATGGCCGAGGCGGTCCTGCGCCGGATTGTGAGGTTCCGCACGCGCACCTTCTCGGGGAAGCTGGTATTGGTGCTGGACCCGCCATCCTGATAGATCACATTGGCCGGCGTGCTCCCCGGCACGCCCTCAATGGTCATGCAATAGTCGTCGCAGACCCGGTTCGGCATCACCGAATGGGTATGGACGGCCTCGACAAGCCGGATCACCGAGCCATCAATCGCACCCCGTCCGGTATTGGCGTCATGCCAGTTGCGCAGTGCCGCCGAGGCAAGGGCGGTCGTTGCAAAAGGGGTGGCCGCCGCGGCTGCCGGATCCGTCGAGACCGCTGCGCCGCCCCCCGCGGCCGGATCCACATAGGCATAGAGGGTCTGGCGCCAGTTGTTGCGGTTGTTGCCGAAGGTCAGCACGCTGTTTTCGGATGCGGGCTTGCCGGCGGTCATGTCGCTGACCCGATGCACGCTCCCGACCCAGGGCAGGAATTCGGCGTCGATGGTGAACGTATTCCCCCTTGCCCCGGCCGAGGACAGGGAGGAGATATCCACGGTGCCTTCATAGGCGCAGGCCGTATAGCCGCTGCTGGCATATGGCACCGGCAGGCAATCCGTGACCAGAAGACTGGCCTCGGCCCCCAGATGATCCCGCACGATGAACCGCACGCCGGCCACGGGCTGGCCCTTGCGCGCATGGCGATGCGCCACGGCGATCCGGAGCGAGACGCTGTTCTGTCCGGCGCCGACCTCCTGGCGGTCCGGGACCAGCCAGGCGAATTGCGCATGGGGCGGCATCCGGCCGGAGCTGTTCGTGGCCCCGCCAAGCGTGTCGCTCGCATAGACATAATCGCTCAGGGCGACCATGTCCGCCGTGGGGGTGGCCTCGCCGGGTTTGCGGACCCGCGCGGTGATGGCGATGACCTCGTCAAAGGTCGTCTCGGCGCCGCTCGTGTCAAAGCCCGTACGGGTCACAAGCGCCTGACTGCCGGTGACGTCGGCGGGTGGTGCGGGCCATACCGCCTGCCAGCCATCCCCGGACACCATGCTCAGGGGGGAGGAATCCACGGGACGCGCCGCCACGGTCACGGATGTGCTGAACAGGCGCTGGTTGCCGGCGTCATCCGAGACGGTCAGCGTGAGATCCAGAACGCTCCCTTCCTGCAGGATGTGAGAGGCCGGAACCGCCGCGCCATCGCTTTGATAGAGCGCTGTCACCGAGGTGATCTGACCCTCTGAACTGGCAAAATTGCCGGGCGAGAGCAGGGCCGCCGGCACAGCCTCCTGCGCGGTCTGCCCTTCCGTCACCGGAGCGAGATCAAGAGAGCCCTGCGCCGTGATGACAAGGACCGGAGCCTCCCCCGCCAATTGGGCCGGTACGACAGAAATTGCGAATCCGATCATCCGATCTGCTCCATCAGGGAAGAGGCGGGCACAATCTGGCGGGCCATTCTGTGTCGGGCGGAGAGAGGAGAGGAAACGGGCATGCTGGATCCCTTTGAGTGCGAAAAGACCTGAACGGTCCGGACATGGCGATGGCGACAGCCTGACACTCCGGGCCAGGGCCAGGTGGTCGCGATCTGTCAGACTCGGAAAGTAAGCCCTGCCGGAACCGGCCAAGGGGCGCGTTGCATGCGCGTGCGGGACCACGGGGAGGTGACACCCAGGTCTCCGGAACGCATGCCCTCAAGCTAGAGGGCCGCCATGAACAAGTGCTGAAGTCACCGTACGGTGCCCGGAGCGCGCGCGGTGCCGGGGCTCTGCCCGGTGGTGATCCGGGCCGGTCCGGGCGGCGCTACTTGCGCATCGTGGGCACTTTCAGCGCCTTCATCACATCCCGGCGCATCTCGACGTTGAAGGCCAGACGCAGGCCGACCAGCGCGGCCAGAACCGCCCCGGTGATCAGCAGCTCGAAGAACATTGTCTCCAGTTGCAGCCAGTCCCGCAATCCCAGCAGGAGCGCCAGGGAGCCTGCCGCGAAGACCGCCTCGCCAAGAAAGGTCCGTCGCACGGTGTCCAGCGTCAGCGGGGTGTAGCGCAGGGACACGACCGCCATCAAAGGCACCATCCCGAAGACCAGCGCCAGCATATAGCCCGCCACCAGCCCGACCACGCCGAACTGGGCCCCGGTGAACAGGGCTGCGAGCAACAGGCCGGTTCCGGCCAGCCGGGCCAGAAACAGCTGCTTGCTGCGTCCACAGGCCACCAGCGTCCAGAGAAAACTGCTCAGGGTCAGGGCGGTCATCGGCAGCAGGCCAAGCCATGCCAGCAATGGCACCACCCCGGTCCAGTCCGGCCCCAGCAGGATCCGCACAAGGACATCCGCACAGGAACAGACCAGAAGGCCGATCGGCACCATCACCAGATTGGCGCGGGTCACCTGGCGCATATACATGCTCTGGAACTCGGCCCGGTCATCCTGCAAACGGCTGAGCGAGGGGATGAACGCCCCGGACAGGGGCGAAATGATCCGCCGCTGGGGCATCTGGGCAATGGTCTGGGCCCGGTAGAACAGGGCGGCATCGGTCGGGGCGAAAAGCCGCCCGATCACCACCAGCTGTATGGAGCGCGCGAATTCTCCGAGCAGGCGCTCCGCGGCGAGATAGCCGCCAAAGCTCAGGGCGCTGCGCGCCTCCTGGAACTTGTATTTCAATGGGCTGGAGGGCAGCCAGCGGATCAGCACCAGCAGATAGAGCAGGTTCAGCACTTCGGTCATGACCAGCTGGATCACCAGCGCCCAGTATCCCGCCCCGGCCAGAGCCGCCCCGATTGCCATGACCGCGGCGAGGCAGGCTGCGCCGAACCCGCCGATCTCGATCTGCCGGATCCGCATCTGGCGGCGCAGGATGGCCACATATTGCGCGGTCAGCACGGACAGGAAGATATAGGGCGACATCCAGACAAAGACCTGCGCCGCCTCCGGCACGTCGTAGAACACTGCCGCAGGGCCGCCCAGAAGCGCCACCGCGATGGACAGGGTCGCCCCAAGCGCCACATTGGTCCAGAGCAGGGTCGAGGCCAGCTGATGGGTCACATGGGGGCGTTGGACCACCGCCTGCGCCAGCCCGAATTCCGACAATCCCGTGGCAATCAGGATGGCGGGCATGGCCATGGCGATCACCGCCTGCTGTTCGGGCGGGACCAGACGGGCCAGCACCGCGGTCGATCCCAGCGCCACGATGATCTTGGCCGCCGCAAAGAGCAGCACCGTGATGGCGGACCGCCCGGTGCGCGAGCCCAGCCCCTTGGTCACGCCGGTGACATCAAAGACCTGGTCGCGGGGATCGGCCCGATCCTGATCGGTATCTGGAGAAGAAGAACTCGTCATGACCGCATTCCCGGGGCGTTGCTGTCCTGTCTATGCGGACCTTCGCATAGTCGTGTAATCTGCAAGGGGTTACAAAATCATCACGCAACGCGCGACGATCTGACACCGCCTCCCGCGTGGCTGTGCCCGACAAGGGGGCGGATGCTGGCGGGATCGCCCCTGCGGGAGACAACGGGGATCCGGACTGGGATCAGAACTGGGCCCCGCCCGCCCCTTGCATCGGCCCAAGCACTGCCCTTGTACCGGCCTTCTACTGGCCCTGCGGGACCGCCCTGTCTGCCGTTCCGGAGGGTGGCGCGGCTATCTGGCACCGGCCTCGAAGGCGCCGAGCGTCGGCGGGTCGGCGCGCGGGGTGCCTTGCAGATCCGTGGGCACGGCGGCGTCCTGGCTTCCGGCCCCGATCAACGGCCCCCCGGGCTTGGGGCGGAAATCCCGATCCAGAGGAGCCGCGAAAAAGACGCTTGGCACCCGGATCCCCAGATTGCTCTCCTGCCAGTTGGCGACCCCCTGAAAGGCCATGGCCACATTGTTGCGCACCTCCACATTCCCGGATTTCCAACCATTGCGATTGTCGCGCAGCAGGATCCAGGGGTGGTCCGCGGGCGTGCCGCTGATATTGACCACCGTGTTATTGGCAATCAGGCTGTCGGTCCCGGCATAGACCGAGATTCCGTGAAACGCATCGACCGCGACCAGATTGTTGCGGATGACAATGTTGCGGTAGATGCCGTCGAACAGGCTGATCCCCTGCAGCTTGCTGCGCAGGGGGTGATCTGCGGGACCGACCCATTCCAGGATGGTGTTGTTCTCGACAAGGATATCCGAGACGCTCTTGCGCCCATCGGGATCCTCATGGGTGGCCCAGGTCTGAAAGCCATCATCATGGTTGTCATCCACGGACACCGCGTTCTGAACATGGTTGCCCGCGAAGACCGAGCCATTGCCCAGGCCGCGCAGGCCATCGCCACTGAACCCGTCCACCCGATTATCCCGAACCTCGGCCCGGGCACCGGTGGTCGTGATGCCAAAGGTCACGGCGGTGACCACGCTGTCGCGCACGACACTGTCATCGCCATCGACCCGGATCCCGTTGGCGCGCCAGTCCACCAGCCACTGCTCGGCGCTCCAGTTCAGATAATCCTCGGGCGCGGTGGCGTTGCCGCGCACATCAAAGCCGATGATGGCGACATCGCTGGAGGTCCGATCCACCTCCACGAGATTGCCGGGCTTGGTGGCCGGGCGGAGGGGCCAGACCGACAGGTCATGAAACCGCAGCCCGTGGCTGTCCCGCACCAGCAATTGCTCGGCATGGACCTGCCCCGGGGTCTGGGCGACGATCTCCACGGGCGGGTCGTAATCGGCCTTGGCGATCTTGATCTGCCCATAGGCCCCATCGCGCAGGACCACCCGGTCTCCCCCGGTGACCACGCCGCTGCGCAGGGCCTTGTGCACGGTGGGGAACGGCGCCTCGACACTGCCATCGGCCTGCGCCTCATCCGCCCCGGGGGCCACATGGACATCCCGGGCCAGCGCGGCACTGGTCAAGGCGCAGATCGCGGCGAGCACCAGGCCGGCGCGCGAGACAGCCCCGCCTGTCACGCCAGAAGCGCCCGGCACCGCAGATATCCCGCATAGGCCAGATAGCGCGGATTGGTCGGCGTGGCCCGCACGGCCAGGGCCGCATGGCGCGCGGCGGCCTTCCAGTTCCGGAACATGCGATGCCCGCCGGCAATGCGATGATGGTGCCGCGCCAGGGCATCGGGATACCGGGCCAGAAGCGCTTCGTGCTTGGACAGGACATATTCCTGCGCGGCCAGGCGTTTCTGGCTGGATCGTGTGATCGAGTTGTCCGACATGCGCTGCACGACCAGATCCTCATCCACGAAGGCCACGGGCCCCTGCTGGGCCACGCGCAGCATCAGCTCCCAATCGACCAGGGCGCGCAGGTCCTCGTCGAACCCGCCCACGGCCTGGAACACATCCCGGCGGATGATCAGCATCTGGGTCGAGATATAGCTGCCCCGGGTCAGGCTGGGCAGGATATCCCCCTCCAGCGGCGCAGTGGCCGGATCGGGAAACCGCGCCTGCACCGCCGTTTCAGGGCGGGCATCGGCCTTGACCAGCATACCGCAATAGGCGGCCACGAAGTCACTGTTCTCAAGCCGGGCCATCTGCTGGCGCAGCTTGTCCTGCATCCAGACGTCATCACTGTCCTGAAAGGCGATCCAGGGGGCCTCGGTCAGGGCCACCCCGTGATTGCGGGCCGCCGAGGGGCCGCGCGGGCCGGGATTGCTCGACACCCGCACCCGGGGATCGGCCATCGCGCGCACCACATCCATGGTGGCATCCGTCGAGGCGTCATCGACCACGATCACATCCAGATCGGTGAAATCCTGGTCCAGAACACTCTGGACGGCCTCGGCCACCGTGTCCTCTCGGTTGTGGCAGGGAATGATCACACTGACCTGTGGGGCACTCATGCTGTGCTGTCCTTTCGCGGAGTCGTATCGGTGAAACGGGATCGCCGGAGGGACCCTGCACGGGTCACTTGCGGCTCCGGGCTCTCGGGCTCTGTCCCGGCAGAGGCGGGGCCGCCGGTCTGTGGCTCTCTGGCGTTCGGGGCGAAACGCGAATAGCGCGCGGCTTGTGGCTGCGCGGCCGGGCCGTCCCCGGCCTCCCCCGCCGCATCCGGGGCGGTCGCGGCCTGCGGAGAGGCATACATCCACGCCCCTGCCCCCAGATAGAACATCGTGAAGACCGACATGTTGCCCCAGATATGCACGGTCACGATCGTCAGGCTGATCCCGATCAGGGCCACCGCGTGGCCGATGCGAATGGCGGCGACCTCCGGGTCGGCCAGAGTGGCCCGTGAGAGCAGCCAGATATGGGCCACGAAGGCCACGAGCAACAGCACTGCCCCCACGATGCCGTAGCGCATGGAGGTGAGCAGCCAGAAATTGTCCACCGAGGATGTCAGCCAATGGGGCCGTGGCCAGTCATTGAAACCGATGCCGAAGATCGGGCTGCTCTGCACGGCGGCCCAGCCCGCATCGAAGATCGCGATCCGGGTATAGCCGGTGAGCGGGTTGAAGGTGAGCGAGTCGATCAGGATCGTCACCGGCGTCCGGGCCGATAGCAGGTCGACCCCCACATAGAGCACGGCCGTGATGATGATCAGGGCCTTCCACCGCCCCCGGCTGATCCAGGCCCAGCCCAGCAACCCAAGCTGCAGCAGGCAGGCCAGCAGGGGGGCCGAAGACAGCGCCATCATCGTCGTAAAGAGTGACAGGCCCACCCCGATCCCGATCTTGACCAGGTTCCCCCGCGCAAGGGCGACGAAATTGGCCAGGGTCAGCGAGCAGAACAGTCCCCACAGGATGGGGTGATCGAACACGCCATAGACCCGTTCCATCCCCAGGCGCCCATAGGCACTGCGCCCCCGGAAGGGGGTCTCGAAATACGGACGCAGCAGGTCGGGGATCACCAGTTTCCCGGTGATCAGTTCGATGAGCACGAAAGGCATCAGCACCAGCAGCGCGATCAGGATGATCCGGAACAGGCGCCGATAGCCAATGGCATCCTGGACCAGCACCCGGCCGACGAAATACCCGCCCGTCAGTTCCACCGCCGTGATCCCGGCAAAGGGAATACGCGACGGCCCCTCGATCACGGTCAGCGAAATAATGATCCAGACCCCGTGGAGCAGGAAGAACAGGTCGACTATCGTGAAGCGACCCGCCTGTCCGGACATGACCTTCAGGGCAAAGGGAACCGTCGCCACCAGCAGGAAGAGCCGGGTTGGCGACAACAGGAAACCAGCCAGTTCAAAGGATGCGGGCGTCAGGATGGTGATGATGAACAGCACCAGCAAGGGACCGGAGGATTGGGCCCGGGCCGCATCGCCCTGCAAGCGGAGGCGAGACGCATCTGGAATCCGTGTGTCCAGCGCTGTCACAGATCTTCCTCGGTCTGTTCATGGAGCGGCGCGATCGTCACAAGGGATCGGTCAAGCCGATAGCCCCGTCGATCCAGGCGATAATACTGAAGACGTGTTAGCAAAACAGACCGTTACAAACAAGGTTTCTAAGGTTAACTGGCTAACAGATCCGCCCTGTCAATCCCATGCGGCGCAGTCGCGGGGCGGCCCGGTTTCCGCCCGATCGGAAGAGATCCGCCCATGAGCCCCTTTGCCCGCGGCGCAATGACCGGAATCCTGGGGGCCCTGGCGGTCGGATCGATCGGGATCGGCGCGACGGCCCTGGTTTGGCCCGAGACCGGGATCCTCGGCACGTTCGGGCGGATTTTCGACAGTCTCTCCCTGCATATGCTGGGGTTCGGGGCCTGCCTGGGCCTCTGCCTGGCCGGGCTGGGGGCCCGGCGCAGCGGGGTGGCGCTGGGGGGTGTGGCGCTGCTTGCGGCGGGGCTGTTGCTCTGGCCCCTGCGCACCGCTCCGGCCCCGGCAGAGGATGCGGTTTCCGCGGGATCCGGGCTGCAGGTGCTGTGGTTCAATCTCTATCAAGACAACGCGACCCCGCCCGAGACACTGGCCGAGGCCCTGATCGGGAGCGGTGCCGATCTGGTGGTGCTCGCCGAGGCCGCCCCCCTGCGCCCGGTGCTGGAGAAGCTGGCCGGGACCTATCCCCACCAGCTCGGCTGTCGCGGGCGGGTCTGCGCGACCCTCGTGCTGTCGCGGCATCCCCTCGTGCCGGACCGTGCCGAGATGATCGATGGCGCGCGCAAGGGGCGGCTTGCGGCTTTTGCGATCCAGCCCGCAAAGGGCGCGCCCCTCTCGGTGGTGGCCGCCCATCTGACCAAGCCCTGGTATCACGGCTTCTTCGATGTGGATCTGTGGTACCTGCTGGACCGCTCCGCCGCGGCGGAGGGCCCGCTTCTGGTGATGGGGGATTTCAACGCCACCCCCTGGAGCCGTCCGATGCAGCGCATCCGCGCCGAGACCGGGGCGCGCGCGCCGGGTTGGCCCGTGGCCACATGGCCCGCCGGGGCGGGTGGCCTTGGCCTGCCGATTGATCATCTGCTGGTGCGGGACGGGGCGGTGCTGGGCCCGGTCACGCCCTGGGGCGCGGGGCTCGGCTCGAACCATCGCGGGCTGCTGGCCCGGATCCGCTGGTCCGGCGGCGCATGAGCCGCCACCGGCGCGCGCTCAGTCGAGCGGCGCGGCGTCCGGGTTCATCTTGCGGGACGAGACCACCCGGGCCGGGCTGCCCACGGCGATGCCCATGGCCGGAACCTCGCCGCGCACCACCGCATGGGCCCCGATGATCGCCCCGTCGCCGATCCGCGCGCCGGGCAGGATCACCGCCCGCGTGCCGATCCAGACATCGCGCCCGATCTCGATATCGGCCTCATCCATGGCCTGCTGGGTCACCGGATGGCCATCCTCATAGCGATAGCTCGCCGCCGTCAGCATCACCTCGGGCCCGAACAGCACGTCATCGCCGATCCGGATCCGCCCGCTGCTCGGGCCCGCCCAGATCACGCAGCCCGCGCCGATATTGACCCGGGCCCCGATCTCGATCCGCTCGGGGTTCGAAAAGGCCGCCGTGGGGCTGATATTCACCCCCGGCCCCCGGGTGACTTTCCGCAGGGGCTGCACATGGGTGTAGTTGTAGTAATTCACGATCTTCAGCAGATGCGCCCAGGCCCGCGGGTCGAGCACCCCGCCCAGCAGCCGCATCAGCTTTTGCGGTTTGGTCAGCCGTTCCTTGTGTGCCGGCGTCTGGGCGGAAACGGGCGCGGCGGGCGGCAGTGTCTCGGGGCTCATGCGGCATACCCCGCCAGCCATTCCTTGCGCCGGGCCCAGATGCTGCGCCATTTCTCGCGCGGGCCGGTTTTGCCGGTCAGGGCGATGATCTGCGCGGCGCTGACCCGCACCGCCCCCCAGAGCCACATCAACCCGATGCCCAGGGGCACCATGCCCGGGGACCAGTGATCGCGGATCAGGCTGACCCGGGATTTCGCGACCATGACCACCTTGTCGGCCACCCGGCCCGAGGAGGCGCCCACCAGATGCATGATCTGCGCATCGGGGGTGATCATCGGCTGATAGCCCTTCTTGGCCGCACGCAGGCAGAGATCGGCCTCTTCGCCATACATGAAATACTTCAGGTCGAACCCGCCCAGCTCTTCCCAGAGCTCCCGGCGGATCATCAGCAGGCAGCCCACCACGATATCGACCTCGCGCACGCTGTCGCGCTGCCAGCTGCCCATGCCTTCGGGGTTGAACAGGGCCGAGCCGCGGAAGGCCGCCGTCAGCCCCACCGCCATGCAGAAGGCCGACCAGGGGGTGATGCGCATCCAGCAGGACGCAATGTTCAGGCTGCCATCGGGAAAGACCGTGCGCCCGCCGGTGATCCCCGCGCCGGGGTTGGCCTTGGCAAAGGCCAGCAGCGCATCGATCGCCCCGGGATGGACCTCGGTATCTGGGTTGAGCAGCAAGAGCCACTCGGTCCGGGCCGTGGCCGCAACCACGTTATTGGCCTTGGCAAAGCCGAGATTGTCATCGGACGCGATCAGTTCCACCTGCGGAAAGTGTTCGGCCACCGCCTCGGCAGAGCCATCGGAGGAGGCATTGTCATAGACCACCGTGTGAAACCGGGTGTCCTTCGTGTTGGCATAAAGCGTCTCGAGACAGGCCAGGGTCAGCTCACGGGTGTTGTAGCTGACCACGATGATCGTCAGCTCGGCTTCGGCGGGCTCTGCGGCGGCCAGGGGCGCGGGCGCCTCTGCGGCCAGATCCGGGCTGGGGGGGGCTGCTGTCACCATGAAACGCTCCTGAGGGCCGGAGGAAAGGGGAAGGCGGGCTGCGCGCGTCCCATCAGATCACACGCCGATCTCGGCGCAAAGCGCGATAGCTGCGGGATCGAGCGGCCGGGCGGCGGCGGCGAGATTGCGGCTCAGGCTGCGCTCGGAGGCCATGGAAGCCAGCACAACGCCCTCGGCATTGGCCGCAAAGGCCCGCGCCATCAACAGGGCCGAGGCGGCATCCTCGGGCGCGCCGTCATAACCGGCCTCGGCCAGACGGGTTTGCAGGGCTCGGTCGGATTTGAGCTGCCCGGTCAGGGCCGCCAGTTGACCGGCCACGCCAAAGACCGAATGGGTCACGCTGCCCAGACCCTGATCGGCGGCCTGCCGAGCCAGATCCGCGGCACCAGCCCCGAGGGGTTGAGCGAGCTGGATCACCCCGAACGGGGCGCCCTGTGCGAGGGCGGCACGGGCGGCCTCTTCCTGCCCGGCCACGGCAATGGCGCGGGCCTTGCCGCTGGCCAGCAGATCCTCGAGCGCGCGCAGGATCTCGTCCCGGGCCAGATCCGCCGGATCGGCGTTATGGAGGGCATAGACCTCGACCCGGTCCGTGCCGAGCCGGGTCAGACTGCGCTCCAGCGAGCTTTGCAGCAGCTCGGGCGTCAGGGGGATGGATCTGTTCGAGGTGGCCCCGCTGCGCCGGATCGCGGCCCGCAAGGGACGCGCCACCGCCACCACCGGGCGCAGGGCGCTGCGGATCAGCCGCTTGGCCGGGCTCTGGGCCGGTGGGACGAGGCCAACCTTGGTGCAGATCTGAACCGTCTCGCGCCCGCCGCTCTCGCGCAGGAACCGGCCCAGCAGGCTCTCGGCCTCCCCGGCCCCATAGGCGGGGGCGATATCGAACCAGCAGATGCCCGCGTCGCGGGCGCGGGCCAGAGCCCTGGCCGACTGGGCAGGCGAGACCCGGGAGCCGAGCGAGGCACAGCCAAATCCGAGACAGCTGGTCGATGCCCCCAGCCCGGGCAGGGTCACGTCACGCATGGGATGTCTCCGGTGCCGCCTCGGGTGCCGTTTCGGGGGCTGCCTCGGGGCGTGCCTCCCGCGCCGTTCCCGGCCCCGGGGCCCCCACTGCCGGGGTCTGCTCGGTCAGCTTGTCCACCAGGCGCAGGCCCAGCTGCAGGGCCGCAAGGGTCGGATTCGCCTGGGACGAGGTCGGCAGGATCGCGGTGGAGGCCACATGCAGGTTCGGCAGATCGAAACTCGTGCCCCAGCCATCGACCACGGCATGGCGGGGATCCGATCCCATGCGGATCGTGCCCACCTGATGGTTGCCATGGCGCGCCTCGACCAGCACACCCTCGGCCCGTGCAGCCCCTTCATAGCGATAGACCAGCCGTCCGAGCCCGGAGGCGGTCAATGCCGCGTCCAGCGCATCATGGGCCCGCAGCACGGTCTCCACATCCCGCTCGGAGAAGCGGAAATCGATCTCCAGCCGCCGCAGACCGCTGGCATCCCGGGCCTCCGACAGGGTCAGGCGGCTCTCGGCGCCGGGCAGATGCTCGGAATGGAATTCCAGCCCATAGCGCTTGCCGGGGTTCTCCAGAAAGAACCCGGGGATCCGGTGCCGCGCCACATGGCGGTTCCACAGGAACCAGGGCACGAAGCTTGCCGTGCGCAGCAGATCGCCCAGCACATTGCGCAGATGGGGTCCGCGCGTCCAGGGCTTGGGCCCCATATGCTTGAGCCGGATCGGCTCGGCGATCAGCCGGGAGCCGAGCCCGGGCAGGCTGAGCGCCAGGAACACGGCCGACAAGGGCCCCGAGCGATGCTCTGCCTGGGAAATCTCGGGCACCACGGGCCAGAAGGCCACATTGGCCAGGGCATGGTCCTTCTGGGTGGCCTCGGTGGGGGTGATGCGGCGGCGCACATAGGAGCCATGGGCATCCACGTAGAAATTCATCGCATCATGGAGCGCGTCATTCTCGAAGACGATATCCGCGATCTGACCGTTCACATGCCCCATGTAATAGCGCCCCAGCGGGCCGTCGGGGCCGCCAAAGAGCGCCGGGGTCTCCGCCTGCAGGGCGAGCAGCAACCGGGTCGAGGCATTGCCCCCCGCCGCCAGCACCACCTGGCGCACGGGCAGTGTCGGGGTCTCGGACCGGGCAGGCCAGCCCGGGCTCCACAGATGCAGGGCCGTGACCCCCTCCTCGGCGCCGTGATCCATCCCGGTCACGGTGACACCCAGGGCCACCACGAGCTTCGGGTCGGTCTCGATCCGGTCCTGATGCACGACCTGGGCCCGGGGCTGATTGGTCCAGCGCTCCAGCCGGTCGGTCTCGAACCCCGGCGGGTTGGCGTCCAGACCCGGCACCGGATCGTGGAACACCGCCTCTCCCGCGCCCAGGGCCGCGCAGGCCGGGGCAAGATAGGGGGCCAGATCGGTCTCGGTGACAGGCCAGTCCGGCAGATCCTCGATCCAGGGGCGCGGCGCGAAATCGATCCCGTCAAAGGGCACGCAGCGCCCCCCCCAGAGGTTCGAGGCCCCGCCCAGACGCCGGGCCACGGTGATCTCGGGGGTGTAATGGGTGTCCGGCGTATGCAGCGCATCGGCGGCCAGATCCTGCGCCGCGTCGGTCGGGCCCTTCTCGCCGCTTTCCAGCACGAGCACCCGCTGGCCCTTATCCGCCAGCGCGCAGGCCAGGTTCAGCCCCACGGGTCCGGCGCCGATCACCGTGACATCCCAGGCGGTCGCGGTGAGGGTCTCAAGATCGGGGGAGGCGAGCAGCATCAGGCGGTCTCCTGTGACCGGGCAGTCTGCTTGCGGTCTAAGACATGGCCTTGCGGTCCTGCAACACTCCAGTGTGACGCAGGACCGGCCCGCCTGCCCCAAGGCAATGCTGGGGACAGTACGGGCCGGCACAAAGCTGAAATTCTGGGCGTCGCGCAAACACCCGGCCGTCCATGTTCCGCGTCAGATATCAAAGATCATGCTATCCACAGGCAGGGTTGAAAACAGATCGTCCGCCGGATCCGGCTCTGCGGTCTGGGCCGGCTGATCCTCTTGCGCGTCCGACAGGCGGTTCTGCAGGAGTTTCAGGGCCAGTGCCATCATCAGATCCGTATTCGCAGGCTCTTCCTCGGAGACCATGCGCGCACTCATGGCGGCATCGACAGCCAGGTCTGTATCTGACTCCATGTCCACATCCACATTCACGTCCGGGGACACCAGATCATCGGAGATGAGGGTCAGGGGCTGCGCGTCCTCGGCCTCGCCGCCGGCCGCCAGCATTGCCGCCTCGGTTTCCGCCATGATGATGTAATCCACCGCGACTTCGCTCCGGGTCATGGCCTCATCCAGGATGAGGATATCGTCAACCAATGCCTCGGCGCTGTCTTTCCAGGTATTGCCGAACAGCAGGCTGTGGCGGCCCGTGGACAGAAGCGCGCCCGTGGCGCTGGCCTGCCCGACGAGGAACCCGTCCACATGCAGCTCAAGCCCCTGCCCGCCCGGAGTCCCGTCATAGACAATGACGATGCGCTGCCAGTCCATATCATTGAGCACACCGGGCTCCGTGGTGATGGCGTATTTGCCATCGGTGGTATTCATGTTGAGCACCAGAGCGCCGGACTCGAGCACCTGCAGGCTGAGACCGCCATGCATGTGCAGGAACACACCATCATCCCCATTCTCGGGGGTCTGCAGGGAGAAGGCGATCGAATAGGCCTCGAGATCGTGGAACTGGGTCTCCGTGCGGTTGATGACCAGCTTGTTGGACCCGTCGAGTTCGAAACCCTGGCCGCGCAGCCCGTCGACCAGAACCTCGCCGGTCTTCGAGACCGTGCGCAGCGACGTGTCGGTGCCGCTCTCGTCGATGATCCCGTCCTCGAAGCTGAGCTCGAGCAGGGTATTGCCGTCCGGCTCGGGCCAGTCCACGCCGCCGCCACTACCACTGCCGCTGCCGCCCCCACCGGTCTCTTCGCCTTCGGGGGGATCGACCACCGGGAAATCGGTCCGGACAGACTTGGTCAGGCTGAAATTGTCCACCGTCCCCTGAAGACTGTCATTCCAGGAATTGCCGATCACCAGGTCATGCAACGTCCCGGTCGGCGCGATGATCCCGGTGGCATCGGTCTGCGCGGCCAGCGTGCCATCCACATAGATCCGCAGACCGCCATCCTTCTCGCCGAAGGTGAAGACGATGTCATGCCAGGTGCCCTGCTCCACGAGGCCCGGAATGGTCTCGAGCGTGAAGGAGCCGTCCGATGTGCGCAGGGTCAGCGCGACAGCCCCCTTGTCGGTGATGCTGGCATTCAACGTGTTGTGCATGTGCAGGAACGTCCCGGCATCCCCACCCGGATCGCGCTTCAGCGAGATCCCGATGGTGAAGGTCGCCATGCTGTGCAGGTGCTCGTTCTCCCGGTCGAGCTGCAGCTTGTTGGTCCCGGTCAGCTGGTAGCCATTCCCGTCGACCCCGGCCACGGAGGCCGTGTCTCCGATCTCGGTGATCGTCGTGCCATAGGTGCTGGAATCCGCGATCGCCCCATCGAAATCGAGAGAGACCAGTGTGTCCGCCTCGACCAATGTGCTGCGTGTCACACTGTTGGAGCCGGAGGGCGTGGAGACGGTCAATGTGACCTCCTGCACCCCGGGATCGTCAAAACTGTGAACAACTTCCAAACCCTGCAGGATCGTGCCGTCCGAGAAGGTCCAGACATAGGCCGTGTCATCCTCGGGCAGCAGCCCCTCGGGCCCGAAGGAGAATGCGGCACTGTAGAGAACGGTGCCGAAATTCCCCGTGGCATGCTCCTGCGAGATCACCGCGGTGACCGGCCCGGTCTGCACATTTGGCTGCGTTGCCGCAGCGCCGTATTCCCCGGCCCACTCGCTGGTCGGGCGCAGGGCCAAATCACGCAAATCGACATCGCCGCCGTCAAATGCGTTTACGAAGTTCTGGCCGACATAGTTATCCAATGCCGGGTTTTCAAAATCAACAATCACATTGCGAGAGTCGACATTGTTTCCACTTACGATCCCATGGGTGATATTCTCGCTGACAATGCCGTTCTCAACTCCGGAAAGCCGAATTTGCGGCGGATTTGATTCCGGTTCTGCGGTCGGCGTGGAAAGCATGGCCGCCCCGGCATTCCACAGGAGGGTGTTATTGCTTATATTCACGCCATCTGCATATTCAATGGTCACACCATGGATATGGCCATTGTAAATAACATTGTCTTCGACAGTAATGTTCTTGTATTTCACGCCCGAATCTGGAAAGGTCTCATTAAGGATGAGGATGGATTGGGTTGCGGCGCCACCAGCGCTATTGAGGAAATTGCCACGAATGACAAGATCTTCGGTATTGAGGGTGTTATAACCGGCGGACCAGACCTGAATCATGTCCGAATGGTTGATGTCCTGGCTGGTGCCGTAAAAGGCGTTGAACGTGTTGCCCTCGATCAGGGTATCCTGCACGCCGGACAGGCGCACCCCGTCCCCGGAGAGTTCCGAGAAGGTGTTTCCGATGATCTCGGATCCCACACTGTCGATGATGGCAAGGCCTTGATAGTAGTTGGAAACTTGGTTCCCAACAAAGGTAAAGTCGTCACTGTCCCGCACTAGGGCAAAGGATTCCCCCTGCGAGATGCTGGGGTCTGAACCGTCGTAATAGCCATTGGCGGAATTGACGAAGACGTTGTTCTCGAAAGTGATGTTCGAGCTGTCCAGGATCTCCAGATCCTTGCCTGACAGATCAGACTCAACACTGTTGAAAGTCAGTCCCGAAAAGGTAAGGTTCTGGGATTGGATGAGCTTGACTTGCTCAAAAACCGGGGGATTGTCGGGGTCCGCGGCTGTGATGACAATTTCGCCGTCCGGCGTGCCCCCTTTATAGCGACTGATGGCATATGGATCGTCCGAAGCTTCGACTTGGATGATGCCGCCACCTTCCTTGGCCAAGGTGCTCATCGCAACAGCCAATTCTTGTGAGTTTGTTACTGTTATTACTGAGGTGGGCATTTTTGGCTCCATTGCGCATGGGAACATCAGAGCGCACGAAGCACCCTTTATGATGTATCAATTCCTGGAGTCATTTTCGGTTTTAATCGTATCACATTCTTGGCAGAAAAGCGGTCCGATCAAGACCTATCACTCAATTACACTCGTACTTCTCAAGTAAATTGATAGTATATGCGCATTTCTTTTTTTGGGGGGGATTTTCAGGGTTCGCAGGTAGGCAGGCAGGGTTCGAGAGTTTCAGGGAAGATCGGAAATCCTTCCTTTCTTCTCAAGGACAAAGCAGGTGCGCACGCGGTGTTCCAAGCCGGTATTGCACATGCAGCATCATGTGCTGCAGTTGCAGCATATGAAACAAATTTCTGGGGGGGCACCCGTGTGACAAAATGACTGTCCCGGCCCGATTTCTGCCAAGTTGCGACACAAATCCAATCGGAGCTTTGCGGCAGTCCGGTACAGAGCGAAGCGATAATGTGTCTGAATTGCGGCAGGAGGCCGGGTCGGGGATCGTGCACGTGTGTCCTTTCACTTCACGATCTTCGCGCCTGCACCTCGGGCGACGAAGCCGTGTCCGTTCCTCAGTACGCCGTCCGCAAGGCAACGCACAATTCACCAATTTAGGCAGGGTCACGTTCGCGCATGTCCTTGCCAGCAAAGGCGATAGGCGGGGCCGAAACCCGCCGATAGGGCTTGACCTGACACAGGGAACTTCCTTTAACAAACCCGCCTGAGGGATCCGAGCGGGTTTCCGCGCACACTCCCGGCTCCGGCCGAGGCGCGCCCTGCCTGTCCGCCAGCCCCGATAGAACCACCTTGTCTCCGCCTCGTTTTGCCCGGAAAGAGAGCCATTCCATGACATCCCGTATTCTGGTGATCGCCTCCGGTGGGGGGCATTGGCAGCAATTGATGGAGGTGCGCGCGGCCTGGGCCGATCAGGACGTGCTCCATGTGACCACCATGGACGACCTGCCCCAGCGGTTCGACGCGACCCCGTTCGAGATCGTCCCGGACTGCAACCGCGATGACAAGCGGGCGATCCTGGCCTGTTCCTGGGCGCTGCTGCGACTTCTGCTGCGCTTTCGGCCCAAGGTGGTGCTGTCCACCGGAGCCCTGCCCGGGGTGATCGCCCTGGCGCTCGGCAAGCTGGTGGGCGCGCGCACCATCTGGCTCGACAGCGTGGCCAATGCCGAAGAGATGTCCATGTCCGGCAAGGTCGCCCGGCGCTTTGCCGATCTCTGGCTCAGCCAATGGCCCCATGTGGCCGAGGCCGCCGGGGCCGAGCACGCGGGGTCAATCCTGTGATTTTTGTGACCGTCGGGACCCAGCTGCCCTTTCTGCGCCTCATCGATGCCATGGCCGCCCTGGCCGGTGATCTCTCCGAGCCGGTGATCGCCCAGGCCGGCCCCCATTCCCCCGAAGAGGCCGCCAATTGGGGCAGTCTCGACATCCGCACCCATCTGGCCCCGGCCGAGTTCGACCGCTGCTTTGCCGAGGCGCGGGTGGTGGTGGGCCATGCGGGGATGGGCACGGTTCTCTCGGCGCGCCGCCATGGCAAGCCAGTGATCCTGCTGCCCCGGCGCCATGAGCTGGGCGAGCATCGCAACGACCACCAGATGGCCACCGCCCGGGAGGTCGCGCGTCTTTCCGGGGTGCATATCGCCTGGACCGCCGAGGAAATCGCGCCCCTTCTGGCCCGAGACCTGCCGGCCCCCGAGGCCGCACAGGACAGCCCCGAAAAGGTCGCCCTCGTGGGCCGGTTGCGCCGCTTCATCACCGAAGGCAGCTAGCCCCCCTGCCCGGTCAGACCCGCAGGCCCAGTTCCGACAGGAAGAGCTCGTCGCGCAGGGCAAAGGTTTCCAGCCGCCGGATCCCCGCATCGCTGTCGAAACGGTCGGTCAGGATCGGCCAGCGGCGATCCTCCAACGCACCTTCGGAGACCCGGCGGAACTTGTCCGTGACCGAGACCGTCAGGCCGCGCTCCGCCAGATCCGTCTCCAGCGCGCCGAGATCGCGGATCGAGTAGATCCGGCTCAGCCGGGGCACATTGGCCAGGGCCGCATCGACGGCGCTGTCTTCATCCATCGCCTGCACCGCATCCCAGCCAAGCATCCGGCGCGTGGCGAAATAGCTGGTGTAGAAATTGTCGTAATGGGCCCGGATGAAGGCCTGCCATTCTGCATCCCCGCCAAAGAAATACTCTTCCGCCGAGACGGTCAGGATCCGCCGCAACCCGCGCAGATGGGGCGGGCTGGGCTGTTCGAGCACCTCGTCGGCCCGGGCCTGGGCGCGCTTGAGCACATAGAGGTAGTAGGAGGCCAGCCGTTCGAACGGATCGCGCAGCACCGTGAAGGCAAAGCGGCCCTCTGGCAGGGTCTCGAGCCCCGTCCAGTCCAGATGCCCGGAATAGAGACTGTAGCCCGGCGGCATCTGTGCCGCGCCCGGGGCCACCTGGCTGTGCAGACGTACGGGCGAGATCGCCTCGGGGGGCAGGAGACAGGCCAGCGCCTCGTGGATGGTCTGTCCCGCGGTTTTGGGAATATGCAGAAAGACCAGGGGACGTTCCGGGCTGAGCGTCATCTGGAGATCGCGACACCATCTTCTGCCGCGTCCTCCGCGGCGGGTGCGGGCGCGTCGGTCTCTGCCGGATCGGCGCCCGGGATCAGCACGCTCTGCACCGTGTCGAGGACGATCTCCGCCAGGGGGGCATCGGGGTCGAAATGGATCAGATGGCCATTCTCGGCCCGGGCCACCGCCGTGCCCTGGGCCCCCAGATGGAAGGCAAAGACCGGCAGGCCGGTCGCGAGCGCCTCATGGGTCGTGTAGGAAAACGTCTCGGGCCAGATCGAGGGGATCAGCCAGCAGGTGATCCCGTATTTCGCCGCCAGCTGGTCGAGCTCGGCGATGCGGTAGGTGCCATGGACCGGGGCCGAGGCGGGCAGGCCGTAAGCCGGGTCGATATTGCCGATCAGAACCAGACCGATCCGGGCGGGATCGGCACTGTCCGCGCCATTGCCCGCCGGATGCGCGCCACCACGCTCCAGATGCCGGGCGAGATCCTGCACCACCTGGGCGCCCTTCTGGAAACCGATATTGCCCAGCACCCCGATCACCTGACGGGCATCCGGGGCGGGCTGTGGCAGCACCGGCATCTCGGTCAGCAGGTCATGGGGCCGGATCCGCAGATTTTCGGCCACGGAAGGATAGACCTGCAGCACATGATCCCGGCTGTCCTCGGAGAAGACCGTCACCTGGTCCGCCGCCTCCAGCAGCAGTCCCCAGGCCGCGCGCCAGCCCGAGAGCTGGATCCGGCTGCCATCGGGGCGGATGAACTGATGGGCCTCATCCTCGGTCTCGCCATCGGGCAGACCGCGATAGGCCCCATCCGTGTCGAGCAGGCAATAGGAAGGGCTGAGCGCAAAGAAATCGTGGAACAGGACCTCGACCTCATCGGCGGGCCCGTCCGCCCCGGGCGCGTCGCGACGCAGCGCCAGCAGGCAATCGGGCAGATCCGCCGGATCCGGGTCCCCGACCCCGCAGGAATAGACGATCCGCCGCGCGCCGATCGGGGCCAGCAGGGTCTTGACGAAGTCGAAGTCATCGGTGCCGCCGGACACCCGCCCGGTTTCGGTGATCACCTCGACCTGCCAGCGCTGCGGCCCGCCCACGCGCAGGATCACCGCGCCCCGGGTCTCGGGCAGCGCGGCCTTGATCCGGATCTCGAGATAGTCATCCGCCCCGCCGCCAAGGGAATGGGCGAGATAGATCGGCACCGCGACCCCGGCCTCCCGGGCCCGCTCCGCCAGAAGGGCCGCCGCCAGCGCCACCCGCGGGGTGATCAGCGGATCGGCCGCGATGAAGCTCTGCACCTCGCGGTCATAGGTCGGATAGCGATGGGAGACGATCTGGTTGTTGTTCAGCACCAGCTTGATCTTCTCGGCCGAGCCAAAGCTCTCGCCGCCGCGATGCTCCACATAGAGCCCCGGCAGCCCCAGATGACGCGCCCCCAGCGCGCGCACCTTCTGGCACCAGTCGACCTCTTCGCCATATCCACGGCCAAAGATTGGATCGAGCGTGGGCACCTTGCGCAACCAGTCGATATGCATGGCCATGCAGAACCCGACCCCCGTGGGCGCCACCGAAAGGGTCGCCTCCGGGTGGAAACTCTGGGCGACGCGGTCCACCGCATCGGCCTCGCCCGGGGCGAGCACACTGCGCACGCACATCACCGGCGCCGAGAAAATCTCGGCATCATTGGACATGGGGGTGACCGTGGCCACGTTCTCATGGACGATCATGGGACGGATCAGGCGACTGGCCCAGCCCGCGGGCACCAGCGCGTCGGAATTGAGCAGGACCACATGATCCCCGCGCTCGAGGGCGGCGGCAAAGCCCCGGTTCACGCTGCCGATAAAACCGCGATTGGTCTCGTTCTCGAGCAAGGTGACCCGCCCGGGATGGGCAGCGTTCTGGGCGGCCGCCCAGTCCCGCAGCCAGGGCCGGACCGCCGGATCGGTGGAGCAATCCTCGATCACCACCGCATGCCAGGGCAGATCCGTATGGGTCGCCACCCGCTCCAGCGCCGCCTGGGTCAGCTCGAACGCGTTATAGACCGGCATGATGACGGTGATCGGGACATCGGTCGGATAGCTGACCGTGTCACCCTCGACAAAGGTGAAGAGCGCGGTTTCCATGGGTCCGGCCTGGGGCACGGCCTCAAGCCCGAGCCCGCGCTTGATCTGGTCCCGCCGTCCGGGATCCCGGTGCAGGGCATAGCCCAGAATGGTCGGGCTGAGCCGCGCCAGAACCGACACGAACTGCCGCCGCAGACGTGCCCGGGCCCCGCGCAGCGCCGCAAGGGTCAGGGTCGCCACGGGCTGCGGTGTCTGGGCCGCGCCATGGGCATGGAGCTGCAGGGTGAAGGGAAAGGCATGGAGCGGCGCCTCGAGCACAAAGCCCGTATAGCGGTTCAGCCCCAGGGCATTGGCCACATCTTCGCGCGGGATATGGGGCTGACGGCTGTCCTGCCCGCCTTCCCAGGACAGGGTGACCCGGTCCGCGGTGCTCCAGCCCAGGACATGCACACGATTGCCCCGGACCTCGACCCGGTCCACATGTCCGAGCGGGATCTCACCCCCGGCAGGCTCCAGCGCGAAGCCGGGACAGTCCAGGGTCAGATGCCGGTCAGCATAACGATGAAACAAGCCTTGGAGGCGCTTGAGCACAGGTAAAATCCCGTCTTGTTCGTGATCGAAAAAAGCGCCGCGTCCTGATCTGGCCCTCTCGCACCATGCGGTGTACCCGGCAGGGTCCAAGCTGTCCATGAGCGAGCCTGCCGCAACGCGGCATTTTTTGGCCTGTGTCCTGTTTTCGACCCGCTTCGTTCTGCCCCCCCGTGATGCGCAGCCCCCTAGCCCCGGCGCAGTACCCGCGCCGCCGTACGCCCGATCAGCCCCAGATCAAAACAGACCGAACGATGGGCCGCATAGATCAGATCGAGGCGCGCCTTGCGCGGCACGCAGGCCCGGGCATAGACCGCATCGGTCTCGGCCGCATCGGCACAGCGCGCCAGCAGCCGCTCTTCATGGGTGTGGTAGACCAGCGTCGCCAGCCCTGTGACCCCGGGGCGGCTTTGCAGGACCCGGGCATAGGTCTCGGGAAACCGCTCAACATATTCGCGCAGGGGCGGGCGCGGGCCGACAAAGCTCAGATCCCCGCGCAGGATGTTCCAGAGCTGGGGCAGCTCGTCGAGCCGGCTGCGCCGCAACCAGCGCCCGGCGGGGGTGATCCGCGCGGCCTTGTCCCCGCCGGACACCCCACTGTCGCGCGCCGCCACGGTCATGGTGCGGAACTTCCACAGGGTGAACCCCCGCTCCGGCGTGGTCATCCGTTCGGAGGCATAGAAGACCGGCGCGCCTTGGCTGAGGCGCAGCCAGAGCGCCAGCCCCGCAATCACCGGGCCCAGCACCAGCACGAGGATCAGCGCCAGTCCGATATCAAGGATCCGCTTGCCCGGGGTCATGGCCGGCCCTCCCCCAGGGCGGCCTGATCCGCCCGCCATTCCGCCACGATCCGCCGCGCGGTCCCGGCCTCGGGCGACAGGGGCACCAGCGCGGTCAGGCGCGCGGTGTCCAGCACCACCTCCGGCAAGGCTGCCTCGGGCGCCGGGCGCGGCTGCCACCGGATCCCCGCCGCCTCAAGCAGATCCCCCATGGCCACGCCGGGCCCCGGTCCGCTCAGGTTCAAAACCGGTGGCAAGGGGGCCTCCGCCGCCCGGATCACCAACTGAAACAGGGTCTCTGCAAGGGTTTTCGGCCCGAGATAACTGCGCAGCGGCGTCGTGCCATCGGCAAACCGGTCCAGCGTCACCGCCACCCCGGGATGGGCCCCGGACAAGAGCGCATCGGCGCCGGCCACATTGCCAATCCGCAACGCACAGGCTCCGGGCACCCCGGCCAAGGCCGCCTCGCCTGCCTGCTTGGCCCGGCCATAATCGCTCAAGGGCGCCAGGGGATCATCCTCACCACATCGCGCCCGCGCCCCGTAAACAGCCGCCGACGAGGCCCAGAGGAGCGACCGTCCACCGGCCGCCCGCACCCCATGGGCCACCGCCCGTGCTAGGGGGGGGATCGCCGCAAAGCTGCTGACCGCGCGCCCGGGTCCCGGCACCGGACCGGCGAGATCCAGCACCACATCCACCGCCGCGCAGGCCTCGGCCAGGGCCAGAGGATCCGTGCGCGGATCAAACACAACCCAGTCGCCCGCGCCCGGATCATGCCCCTGTCGGGCCTGCCAAAGCGGCTCTATCTCAGGCGATACCCAGTACCGGCGCAGCATCCCGCCCAGCCGCCCGGTCGCGCCCAGAACCAGCACCCGCACCATGATCCGCCCTCCCCCGCAGCTTTGCCCGGCGGTGCTGACGCCCCCGGGCCAAACTTAAGTCTGTAAATATCCCCGCCGGAGGCTCCCGCCCCCACCACCGGCGCGCGGCCGGACCCCCGCCCGGCGCACACCACAGGCCTGCCTATTTCAACAGATCAGCGAGGTATTCCCCGTAATTGTTCTTGCGGAACTTGTCGGCCCTTGCCTGCAGCTCGGCCGCCGTGATCCAGCCCTGATCATAGGCGATCTCATCGGGGCTGCCGGTCTGCAGCCCTTGCCGCCGTTCCAGGGTGCGCACGAAATTCCCGGCATCGAGAAGGCTGCCATGGGTCCCGGTATCGAGCCAGGCATAGCCCCGCCCCATGCGTTTGACGTTCAACAGCCCCTCGCCGAGATACATCTCCAACAAGGTCGTGATCTCCAGCTCGCCCCGGTCGCTGGGCGTGACGGCCCGGGCGCGCTCCGGCGCGGAGCCATCGAGGAAGTAGAGCCCCGTCACCGCGTAATTCGAGGGCGGCACCTCGGGTTTCTCGATGATCTCTTTCACGGATCCGGCCGCGTCAAAGGCCACAACCCCGTAGCGTTCCGGATCGGCCACGTGATAGCCGAAGACGGTCCCACCCTCATCGGACGCGCTGGCCATCAGGTCCGGCAACCCATGCCCGAAGAAGATATTGTCCCCCAGCACCATGGCCGAGGGCGCCCCGGCGAGGAACTCCTCGGCCAGAATGTACGCCTGGGCCAGCCCATCGGGCGAAGGCTGCACGATATAGGTGAAGCTCACGCCCCATTGGCTGCCATCGCCCAAGGTGCGCTGGAACTGCTCCTGATCCTGCGGGGTGGTGATGATCGCGATCTCGCGGATCCCGGCCAGCATCAGCACGCTGATCGGGTAATAGATCATCGGCTTGTCATAGATCGGCAGAAGCTGCTTCGACACCCCGATCGTGATCGGGTAGAGCCGCGTCCCAGAGCCCCCGGCCAGAATGATGCCTTTGCGTTGTGTCATGGAAAAAACAGCCTCTTCATAAGGGAAAACATCAGCCCGCCGCCGGCGGGAAGAGCATGTCCTCCGCCCGGCACCAGCGTGCATAGAGATCGATATCCTCGGCATAGAGCCGCGCCACTCGCGCCACCAGCGCCTCATCATAGAGCGCGCGATGGGCGGGCACCTTGCCCTGCCGTTTCAGGCTGGCCAGCCGATGGATCGGCGCATCGGCAAAGGCGCCGTCTTCGGGGGTCAGATGGCTGGTGCCATGCTTGGTCAGGGGCCGGGCATCGGCCACGGCGATGCCGCGGGCGGCCAATGTCTCGATGGCCGCGGCGAACTGCTCAAGCGCGAAGACATCGTCATAGCGCTCATAGACCAGGAAATCGCTCTGGGGTTGCCAATGGATGTTCTTGGTCAGGGCCTTGTACTTGGCCAGGGTGGTGACGAATTGCCGGAAGGTGGTCTTTTCCGGATCAAGCCTGTCCCCGGTGATCCGGTGCAGCCCCCAGAAATCCGGGTAGCGTCCGACGATCTTGTCGAGAAACACCGAGGCCAGCCGGGCATAGGGGCAGCGCAGCACCACGAATGTATAGGGCGCGGTCACCAGCTCCCGCAGGGAGGCCCGGAAGGTGCCGTTATTGGGATGGATCCAGGCCCAGTCCTCGGGGCCCGCGATGCAGCCATTGGCCAGCGCCAGACTGTAGCGCAGGGTCGAGCAGGCATTCTTGGGAATGAAGCTATAGACAGCGCCCGTGGGGTAATGAACCAGCGCCTGGGTCGCCGCCGTCACATGGGGGCCGTTCTTGGACAGGGTCACAAGCTGGCCGCGCGCATGGCGCAACAGGCGCGGCGAGGCCCCGGGATCGCCGGTCGGGGCGCTCATGGGCGGGCCTCCAGCAGGGCCAGACGGGGCAGAGACAGGGGCATCATGGCTGCGGCGTCACCCCGAGATCACTGAGGATCCCGCTCAGGCTCTCGGCCCAGTCGGGCCGGGCAATGCCGAAGGTGGCCTCGAGGCTGGAACAGTCCATGCGCGAGTTGAAGGGCCGCTTGGCGGGGGTCGGATAGGCCGCCGAGGGGATATCGGTGACCGCGCAGGTCAGTCCGGCCTGACCAAAAATCTCGCGCGCGAAATCGGCCCAGCTCACATCCGGCGCGCCGGAGAAGTGATAGGTCCCGGATTTGCCCGGATCGGCGACCAACTGCTCGGCAATGGCCAGACAGGCCGCCGCGATATCACCCGCCGCAGTGGGCCCGCCCACCTGATCGGCGACGATGGTCAGCGCGTCCCGCTCGGCCCCGAGCCGCAGCATGGTCTTGACGAAATTGTTGCCATGGGCCGAGACCACCCAGGAGGTGCGCAGGATCGCATGGGTCCCGCCCGCGGCGCGCACGGCTTCTTCGCCCGCCAGTTTCGAGCGGCCATAGGCCCCGAGCGGGGCCACGGCTGCGTCGGGGGCAAAGGGCGCAGTCCCCGCACCATCGAATACGTAATCGGTCGAGATATGCACGAAGGGCACGCCCAGCTCGGCCGCGGCCGCCGCCATGGCCCCGGGGGCCGCGCCATTAATGGTGGTGGCGAGATCCTCTTCCTCTTCGGCCTTGTCCACGGCCGTATAGGCGGCGGCATTGATCACCACCGAAGGGCTGGCCGCATGCAGGGCCGCCGCACAGGCCGCCGGGTCCGACAGATCCGCCGACCCGCGCCCGAGACAGACCGCCTGCGGCGCGCGGGCCGCCAATTCCCGGGCCACCTGCCCGGTCTCTCCGAAAACAAGTATCGTCATGAGTTCACCTTTTTCAGAGCCGCATCCGCCGGCCGGCTCGGCCGCACCAGCCGCAGGGCCGGTTTTTCCACCAGATGCCACGAGAGCACGGCGCAGATCAGGGTCAGGGGGAAGGCCACGGCCATGTTGCCGAGCGGGGTGACCGCCCCCATGGAGGCCGCAAGCTGCTGCAGCGGGAAGGCATAGATATAGATCCCGTAGGAATAATCCCCGAGCCGGTTATAGGCCAGCAGCGCCGGCATCTCGGCTAGTCCGAGCCAGAGCACCCCATAGGACAGGGCCAGCACGAAGAGCGGGGCAAAGGCCGCGCTGCCATGGGCCAGAGCCGCCAGCACCACCAGACCCAGCGTGACGCTCCAATGCATCGGGATCTGCGCCCGCCAGACATACATGGCCGTGCCAATGGCAAAGGGCAGCGCCAAGTTGGCCAACGAGGCCAGCTTGCTGTGCAAGGGCAGATAGGGCGCCGCGACACAGGCCAGCACCACCAGCGCAAAGGCCCCGGCAAAGAGCCGCGGCGCCCGCAGCACGCCCAGCACACCCGCCAGGAACACCCCGGCATAGCAGACCACCTCGTAAAACAGCGTCCAGAGCGAGCCGTTGATCGGCGGTCCGTAAGGCACGGTCTCGAACACGCCCGGCAGGTCGTAATCCAGGCTCACCAGGGTCAGGTTGCGGATCAGGTAGCCCGGCACATCGGCCCAATAGACCCCCGCCGGGGCCGTGGTCAGAAACAGACCCGCCACCAGCACGGTCAGCACCAATACGGTGATCAGCGCCGGAAAGAGCCGCAGGGCCCGCGCCTCGAGAAAACGCACCCGGCTCTGCCCCCGGTCAAAGCTCTTGGCGATGAAGAACCCGGAGATCGCAAAGAAGATATAGACGCAGACAGTGCCCAGGGTCATGTCCAGCCATCTGGACAGCGGCTGCTCGGCACCGGGGCCCCAGGCGATGGGATAGGCATGGGAGATCAGGACACCCGAGGCCGCGAACATCCGGATCAGGTTGAAATGGTTGTCCCGCCCCCGGGACCGCGTCTCAAGACGGGGGGCATCGCGCAGACCGATCATCAGAGCGTCTCCTGGGTTGGGGGCGCGGCAGGTTTGGGCTTGGGCGGCAGGGGCTGCTCGGTCCGGGGCTGCTCCAGGGGCAGGCTCGCCGGGTCATAGCCGAAGCGGGTGAAATCCTCGGCATAGATCTCGGCGATCATCTCGCGATCCGCCGGGGACACCGCCACCGGGGCCGGCCGGCTGCCGCGCTTGGCCATCAGCCCGCCATGGGTGTTGATCACCGGCATCTCGCGGGGGGCCTGTTCCTCCCCCTGCAGACCGTCGAGCCAGGTCACCACGGGGGCCAGCCCCTCCTCGAGCCGGAACACATCCGTGCCCTCGGGGACAAAGGCGCTCATGGGCAAAGTATGGTTGTCAAAGGCATGGAGGGTCGGTCCGCCCCCGGCGCGCAGATCCTCGAGCCAGGCGCTGAACCGGGTGCGGGGCGGGATCCGCTGCTCCCAGTCGCGCTGGAACCGGAACACGCTGACCAGACGGGGCACCGGATGGCGCAGCACCGTGAAGCGCGCGGCAAAGTATTTCACCGGGATCAGCCGCTCCAGATCGGCGGCGGTCACATGCTGGGGCGAGGTCACGGTCCAGCGCGGACCGGGGTCGCGGTAATGGCGCTGATCGCGAAAGGCGAGCGCGCCGAAGCGGCGCTGCAGATAGGCCTCGACCGAGGTGCCCGCGCATTTCGGCACATGGGCGAAATAGATCAGCTGCTGGCGCAGGCGGAAGAACGGCACCGCCCCGCCCCCTCAGGCCTTTACACCCAGCCGGGCGCCGACACCGTCGCGATCCTGCAGGGCGCGCCACCAGGCCTCGTTGTCGAGATACCATTCCACGGTCTTGCGCAGGCCCTGTTCCACCGTCACCGAAGGCCGCCAGCCCAGCTCGGTCGCGATCCTTGTCGGGTCGATCGCATAGCGTGCGTCATGGCCCGGGCGGTCGGTGACAAAGGTGATCTGCTCGGCATAGGGCTTGGGCCCCGGGCGCAGCTCATCAAGGATCTCGCAGAGGGTCTGCACCAGCTCGAGATTGGTGCGCTCGTTCTCGCCGCCGATATTGTAGGACCGGCCCAGCTCGCCCTTCTGCACCACGGTCAGCAGGGCATCAGCATGGTCTTCGACATAGAGCCAGTCGCGCACATTGGAGCCATCGCCATAGATCGGCAGGGGCTCACCGGCCAGCGCCTTGAGGATGATCACCGGGATCAGCTTTTCCGGGAAATGGAAGGGGCCGTAATTGTTCGAGCAGTTGGTCATGACCACGGGCAAGCCGTAGGTCTCGTGCCAGGCGCGCACCAGATGGTCCGACGCGGCCTTGGAGGCAGAATAGGGGCTGCGCGGATCGTAAGGGGTCTCTTCGGTGAACTGCCCCGTGGCCCCAAGGGAGCCGAACACCTCATCGGTGGAGATATGGTGAAAGCGGAAATCCTCGGGCTTGCCCTGGGCGGTCCAATAGCTGCGCGCGGCCTCCAGCAGCTGGTAGGTGCCGGTGATATTGGTCTCGATGAAATCCCCCGGACCGTCGATCGAGCGGTCCACATGGGATTCCGCGGCCAGATGCATCACCGCATCGGGCTTGTGGGCGGCAAAGACCCGGTCCAGCTCGGCCCGGTCGCGGATATCCACCTGCTCGAACGCATAGCCCGGCGCGTTCGAGACAGAGGCCACATTGTCGAGACAGGCCGCATAGGTCAGCGCGTCGAGATTGACCACGCTGTGGCCCTCGCGGATCGCCTGCCGCACCACCGCCGAGCCAATGAAGCCCGCGCCCCCGGTCACCAGAAGTTTCATCGCTTATCCCTCATACTCAAACGGGCTGTCGAAATCGGCGAGCGCCGGGGCGGCCGCATCCTTGGGCGAGATGACCGGCTCTCCATCAAAGGCCCAGTCGATGCCGCAGCTGTCCCAATGGACCGCGCCATCGCAATCGGGCGCATAATAGTCCGAACACTTGTAAACAATCTCTGTATCGGGCTCCCGAGTGACAAAGCCATGCAGGAAGCCCGCCGGCACCAGCAATTGCCGCCCATTGTCAAAGCTCAGCTCGGTGCCGAACCACTGGCCATAGCTGGGCGATCCCTTGCGGATATCCACCGCCACATCGAACAGACGCCCGCGCCCGCAGCGCACCAGCTTGTCCTGGGCATGGGGGGGCGACTGGAAATGCAGGCCCCGCACGGTGCCGACCTGTGCAGACATGGAGTGGTTGTCCTGCACGAAATCCAGCGTGATGCCGTGATCGGCCAGAACCCGCCGAGAGTAGCTTTCGGAAAAGAACCCACGGTCATCCCCGAACCGCGCCGGGGTCAGGATTTTCACACCGGGCAAGGGGGTGTCTTCGATCTTCACCGGGAACCTCGTAAAATAGTGAATTTAAAACAGAGGCTTACCCTCCGGTCGCCGCGGAATATACCAATCGCCCCAAGGGGAGTCACTGCGACCGCACGCGAAACGCCCCGGTTCTCGCGATATGCCGCAGTTGCACAACAGATCCGGGGCCTGCGGCCCGGTCCGGCTAGCTCTCCTGGACCATCCGCGCGCGCACGAAGCCCAGGAATGCCCTGTCGGCACTGCGCAGGCGCGGCCGGCCCGAACCGACCCAATAGGCCCGCCAATCGGCCTCCAGCGCATAGACATCCCAGCCCGGCGCCAGGGCGCGGGCCTCGTCGAGGGTCTCGGCGGCCAGGGGCGGCAGGGTCGGGCCCGCCTCCTCCACCAGCCCGCCGCGCAGGGAAAAGGCGATCTTGTCCCCGGGCAGCTCGGCCATCTCGTAATCGGGCAGGTGATCGGCGGCGATCATGTCCCGCAACATCTTGCGAAAGACCCGGCGCGGGCTGGCCGAGCCGGATTTCTTCAAGAGCAGATCCACCGAGGCCACCCAGCGCGCCTGCCGCCCGCAATGCTTGCGCGCCAGCTCATAGATCCGCCGCTCCAGCGGTTTGCGAAGCCGGAAGTAATCGCGGCTCAGCGTCAGAACCGATTTCGAGACCACCGCGTTGAAGAGCCACTCCGACAGCGTCACGCTGACCGAGACCATGCGCCCGCCCCGCGCCTTGCGCACGATCTCCCAGCTCTCGATCAGGCCGAAGCCCCGGGTGATCTCCTGACCGCCGGTCGCCATATTGGTGGTGATCCGCGTGCCCGCCAGTCGCTCGAACGCCTCGCGCAGGCGCCGATAGGCATCGCCCGAGGTCTCGCGATTGGTCGCCACCAACAGGTCATGGGCCTTGATCTGGAGCGTGCGGCTCACCGCCTGCCCCGCATTCAGCGCCGCCATAAGCTGGCTGATGCAGAAGATCAGGATGTCCTTGTCGTGGATCGTGGCCAACCCTTTGACGCTCGGCGTCACCTCGATCTCGACCCCGTTATGGGCATAGCTGAGCACCCGCCGGTCCGGTCGGGTGGCCAGCGAGAAGACCGGGTGTTCCATGGTCGCCAGATCATCCTTGGGGATCGCGTCAAAGATATCGCAGACGAAGAAATCCGCCTGCAGATATCGATCCGG
The DNA here is from genome assembly GCF_049800775.1 of Dinoroseobacter sp. S375. Classification (NCBI taxonomy): domain Bacteria; kingdom Pseudomonadati; phylum Pseudomonadota; class Alphaproteobacteria; order Rhodobacterales; family Roseobacteraceae; genus Dinoroseobacter; species Dinoroseobacter sp. S375. Next base: position 45,095 of record NZ_JBNAFR010000014.1, read on the forward strand.
CGCGAGCCCTCCCCGGGAGAGGCTGCGTGAGGCTGTCAGGTCTGATGTCACTGCTCGACTCAGATTTATCGTGGTTTTATTGACACCACGCTAGGGTTATCCACAGCGCCGCGCAACCGCTGGCATCGGGGGTTCGGAGTCGCACGAGCGTGGGATCAGAGTCGCTTTATCGGGGGTTCAGAGTCGGGCAGGACAAAATGAAGAGCAAAAAAGCCTGCAAACAAAAGGGCTTCCCAAAACCGCCTATTCGCTTAACACATATATAACACGACTCTAACAGGCAGAAAAAATCTCTCCGCCCCGAGATCCCATGCCAGTACGGGCCGGAAACCCCGGAATTTGCTAAGAAAATGAAGGCCGGGTTCCGCTTTTCCTTCCATGTGCGGTGTTTTTGAGTATATTTAGAAAAACACAACACATGAGGCGGTTTTCATGGCCAAAGACCTCGCAGAGCAACAGCCCCCCTATTTCAACATCGACCCCGATGCGGCCTTGTCGGATTTGGGTCCTTCCACAGACAGTGCGGGCTTTGCCGCCATCGCAGAGGCCTGCGCCCGCGGACGGTCGGATCTCGCCTCCCGCGGGCTCAACGAGGCTGGCCAGAAAGAGCTGCGCCTCTTTTCCACCTGGGAGATCACCAAATACCTGATCCCCGTGGCCCAGGCCCATTTCCGGCGCGTGTTGAAACAGAACCCGGACCTGCCCCAAGGGCGCAGCGAAACGGCCGGTGGCGCGAAATGGTTCACCCTCGATGAGGTGCTCCGCCTGCGGGCGTTCTTTGCCGAGGGCGGATCGAAGGCCAAGGAATACCGACCCTACCGCCCCGAAGGCCTGCCCGCGAAGCTAGTGGCGGTGGCGAATTTCAAGGGCGGGGTCGGCAAGACCTCCACCTGTGCCCACCTGGCCATGTCCGCCGCCCTGGACGGCTACAAGGTGCTGGTGCTCGATCTGGACAGCCAGGGCTCCATGACATCGATCTTCGGCGGACAAGTGGCCGATGAATGGGCGACGGTCTTTCCCCTGCTCGCCCGGCATTATGCGCGGCATCTGCGCGGTGAGAACCAGCGCCGGCTCGACCGCAACGAGGCCCCCATTCCGCTGGATGAAACCCTCGGGGACGCGCTGGACGTCACGGCGCAGAGCCTGATCCAGCCCACCCATTGGCCTAATATCGATCTGATCGGCGCGCAGCTGAACCTCTATTGGGCGGAGTTCCAGATCCCGGTCTGGCGGATGCAGGCGCGCTCCTGGAAGCTTTGGGATGCGCTCACCGAAAGCCTTGAGGCGGACGGGATCCTCGACGCCTATGACCTCGTCTTCATCGATACGCCCCCGGCGCTCGGCTATCTCACGATCAACGGGCTCGCGGCCTCGGACATTCTGCTTGTGCCCATGGGCGCCTCCTTTCTGGAGTTTGACAGCACGGGGCGGTTCTTTGACATGCTGCACTCGACCTTTCACTCCATCGAGGAGGGGGAGAACATGGCCGCCCGGGCGCTGGGGCGCGAGGAGCTGGCCTTTGAATGGGATGCGGTCCGCGCGGTGGTGACCCGCTATGACGGCGCTCAGCAAGCCGAACTGGCCGGGCTGATGCAGGCCTATCTCGGGCGAACCCTCAGCCCCCACCGGCAGGATTTCACCGCGCTGATCGGGCAGGCCGGCGAGCAGGTCTCGGGCATCTACGAGGCCGATTACCGGGATTTCAACCGCGAGACCTATGTCCGGGGGCGCGAGACCTTTGACGCGACCTATGCGGCGTTCAAGCGGCTCCTTCTGGGGGTCTGGCGGCGCGAGGAACTCGCAGCCAAGGACGCCGCCGCGTGACCAAAATAGGCTCTAAACCCCCATTTAGGGCCTGTGAGCTTCAGGCACCGACACCTCCCCTGCCCCCATCCACGCGCCCCTGAGCCCGCTGTCACGGAGGACATCATGGCCAAACGCAAACGCCTTACCCCCGCCCAACCCGGCTATCTCGATACGGGCAGCGCAAGTCTGTCCCCGGGCTTTGCCGCCCCTGCCCCGGCAGAGCCCGCGACCGGGCCCGCGTCGATCCCCCCCATCGCCCAGGTGGCACGGGACAGTGCCGCCTCGGCCGCCCTGGCGGAGGTCACGGCCGAGCTTGAGACGGCCCGGGCCGAAGGACGCCTGATCCAGGCCCTGCCCCTCGCCGCCATCCAGCGGGACCATCTGGTCCGGGACCGGTTGATCGTTGAGGCGGACGAAATGGCCGTGCTCAAGGACAGCCTGCGCAGCCGCGGCCAGCAGACCCCGATCGAAGTGGTGGATCTGGGCGATGGGCAATTCGGGCTGATCTCGGGGTGGCGCCGGGTGACCGCCCTGGGCGAGCTCCATGCGGAGACTGGCGAGGAGCGTTTCGCCCGGGTGCAGGCCCTCCTGCGGACGCCCGAGACCTCCGAGGCGGCCTATACGGCTATGGTCGAGGAAAACGAGATCCGCGTCGGGCTCAGCCCCTATGAGCGGGCGCGCATCGTCGCCAAGGCCGTGGAACAGGGCGTGTTTCCGACCCATAAACGCGCGCTGCAGAGCCTGTTTGCGTCGGCCTCCCGGGCCAAACGCTCCAAGATCGGCTCATTCCTCACCGTGGTGGCCGCGCTGGATGGCGCGTTGCGGTTCCCCGGCAGCCTGACGGAACGGCTGGGCCTGCGCCTGTCCAAGGCGCTGGAGGCAGATCCGGAACTGGCCCGCACCTTGCGGACCCGCCTGCGCAAGGCCGGGGTCGAGGATCCTGACGCCGAAGCCGCCCTGTTGGAGGCCGCTCTGCGCCCGACTGCGGAGCCTCGCCCCGTGACGGCCCGGCCCTCCACCCCGTCAGGGGGGCGTGGGACACCGGCGCCCGAGGGGGAGGAGATTCTTCCGGGTCTCTATCTGGCGCATAGCTCTGCCGGGGGCTCTGCGGCACTGACCCTGTCCGGGCCGCAGGTCACGCCGGAGCTGCGCGCGCGGCTGACGGCCTGGCTTCGGCATGAGGGCGGATCCTGACCTTCCCGGTACATGTTTTACGGCGGGTTCAGGGATGCGAAACGTTTCGCACGCGAAACAAATTTCTGTAACACATTGATTTTAAAAGAAACGAGACTCCAGAGATTCTTGACTAACTGCGGGCAGTGCGCGTTGGCACCCCACCAGGTCCGCCGCCCGCCCAATCCTGCTGCGGGCTGCCTGAGATTTGGGCGTTCACGCCGGATCGGCGTTTTCCAGCGGATGCGTCACCTACCCCCTTGTGGCCATATCCGGCGATCCGCTACACAATCTGTGGTGGAATTAGGCAGTTGATGAAATTGGGAGCAGTCGGATGGGGTCCGATATCTCCGGTTTTAGGTAATTGAGCAGATCTCGAGCGGATGGCGTGGATCCGCGCGACAGATCAGGGGCATGGGCTGAGCGACGTGTTGAATTTCGTCAAATCACTGACATTGGGTCAGAAGGCTATCACGTTGCTGACCGTGGATCTCTTGCTGATCCCGATGGCGCTTCTGGTGACCTTTGCCCTGCAGCCCGAACCCCTACCCCTGCGCGAGACGCTGTTTCTGATCCTGCCGATCCTGCCTTACCTGCTGGCGGCCAGCGCGCTGGTCTCCTTCTGGATGGGCATCCCCTATGTGCGCCTGAACGCCTATGAGAGCCGGGCGGTCGGCAAGACGGCCCAATACGCGGTGGCCAACGGGATCATCGCGCTGGTGCTGGGCAAGATTGCCGGGCTTGGCCTGCCGGGCGGGCTCTACGTGATCTTCGCGGGCTGCTTTTTCCTGTTCTCCTCCGCCAGCCGGGTGGTGATGCTGCAGATCCTGACCGCGATCTATCGCCGGGACGAGGGCCATACCCGGGTGTTGATCTACGGGGCGGGCACCACGGGCACGCAGCTGGTCTCGGCGCTCAACGCGCATAAGACGATCTATCCGGTGGCCTTTGTCGACGACAATACCGCGCTGCATGGGCTGACCGTGGCCGGGTTGCCGGTGCATTCGCCGGTCCGGATCCGTGAGTTGGCCAATGCCAAGCAAATCGACCGCCTGCTGCTGGCGGTGCCATCTCTGAGCCAGCCGAAGCAGGCACAACTGGCCCGCCGGTTGCAGAAGATGGGGCTCGACGTGCAGGCCCTGCCCTCCTTCTCGCAGCTCATCGGCGAGGAGCAACTGGTCGAGAAGCTCAAGCCGGTCGAGAGCCATACCTTCCTCGGGCGTCAGCAGGTCTGCGACGAGCTCGAGCGCGGCTGCGAGAGCTATGCGGGCCGGGTGGCGCTGATCTCCGGAGCCGGGGGCTCCATCGGGTCCGAGCTCTGCCGTCAGATCCTCGCCTGTCGCCCTGCGAAACTCGTGCTCTACGAGCTCAACGAACTGGCCCTCTACAATGTGGAGATGGAGCTGCGCAGCCTCGCCGAGGTCACGGGCACCGAGCTGGTGCCGGTGCTGGGCTCGGTCACCGATCCGCGTCAGGTGCGCGGCGTGCTGGCCGAGCACGGGGTGCAGGTCGTCCTCCATGCGGCGGCCTACAAGCATGTGCCTCTGGTCGAGGCCAATCCGCTGGCCGGGCTCGCCAATAATGTCTTCGGCACCCAGACCCTGGCCCGCGAGGCCGCCGAGAGCGGGGTCGAACGCTTCATCCTGATCTCGTCGGACAAGGCCGTGCGGCCGACCAATGTCATGGGGGCCTCCAAGCGGCTGGCCGAGCTGGTGATCCAGGATCTTGCCACGCGCAGCCCGGGCACGGTCTTCACCATGGTGCGCTTCGGCAATGTGCTGGGCTCGTCCGGTTCGGTCGTGCCGCTCTTTCAGGAGCAGATCCGCCGGGGCGGACCGGTGACGGTCACAGACCCGCATGTGACCCGCTATTTCATGACCGTGCAGGAGGCGGTTCGGTTGGTCCTGACCGCGGGCTCCATGGCCCGGGGGGGCGAGGTGTTCGTGCTGGATATGGGGCGGCCCGTGCCTATCGTGCAACTGGCCCGCCAGGTGATCGAGAGCGCGGGCTACACCGTGCGCGACAGCGATGCGCCGGATGGCGATATCGAGATCGTCTTCACCGGGCTGCGCCCCGGCGAGAAGATGTACGAAGAGCTGACCCTCACGGATGATCATATCGGCACCCGGCATCCCAAACTGTTCTGCGCCCGCGAGCAGAGCGTTTCCGAGATCGAGGTGGCCAGCATCCTGCGCGCCCTGCGCCATGCGGTGGCCTCCAGCGATCCGGTGGCGGGCCGCGCGGTCATCGACCGCTGGGTCGAGGGCTATGTCGCGGCCCCCCAGCGCGTCCAGTCGTGACCCCCGGACAAGGCTGCGCCCCCGGCGCGGGCCCCGAAATCGAGCCTGATACAGGCGCTCTGACAGAGGCCGCTGCGCCTGCGCCGGGGCGTGCCGGGGCAGGGGGGACACAGCCCCCCGCCCATCTCGCCCCGGGCCGGGAAAACGCCTTGAAGGCGGGGGCGCAGGCATGGTCTCACTGCACCAACGGGTGGGACGGTCTCACCCGCTCCGTGAGAACTCTCGTGAGATCCCCTGTGAGATCCTTTGCCATGTGCCTGCTGCCCGTTTCTGCCCCGCGCGTCCCTGCCCCCGCCTCCGCTGCCGCAGAGCGCCGGTCGCGGATGTCCGAACGGATCACGGCACTGCTCTGCGGGACGGCCCTGTGCGCCGGCACCCTCGCGCCACAGACCGCCCGGGCGCAGGAAGGGCTGGCCCCCGCCCCGTTCCTTGTGACCGAGGGCGAGGCCCGGGCCGCAGCGCAACAGCCCGATTACGCCTTCCGGCCCACGCCCGAGGCGGTGCTCTCGCCGCCCAGCCTGAACTTCTACGGCGCGCCGGGGCTGATCGACATGCCCTCGGGCGAGGCCCTGCCCGATGGGCAGATCGCCGTGGGCGTGTCGAATTTTGCCGGCCAGACCCGCACCACCCTGACCTTTCAGCTCGCGCCGCGCCTGTCGGGCAGCTTCCGCTACACGGCCATTCAGGACTGGGATTCAGACGGGTTCGATACCTATTACGACCGCAGCTTCGATGTGCGCCTTCTCGCCCTTGAAGAGAGCCAGTATTTGCCCGCAGTCACCATCGGTCTGCAGGATTTCGTCGGCACTGGCATCTATGCGGGCGAGTATATCGTGGCCACCAAGACCCTGACGCCGCGGATCAAGGGGACCGTGGGTCTGGGCTGGGGCCGTCTGGGCAGTGCGAATAACTTCGGGGGCATCGTCTCTGATGACCGGCCGGGCTTCGACGTGGACAGCCGTGGCGGCGAGCTCGGGACGGATCAGTGGTTCCGCGGACCGCAATCGGTCTTTGGCGGCCTGGAATGGCAGGTCACGGATCAGCTGGGGGTCAAGCTCGAGTATTCCAGCGATGCCTATGAACCCGAGGCCGGGCAGCGCGATGTGTTCGACCGCAAGTCCGACTGGAATTTCGGCCTCGAATACCAGGTCAATGACGCCATGCGGCTGGGGGCCTATTACCTCTATGGGGCCGAGCTGGGCGTGATGGCCCAGTTCCAGTTCAATCCCAAGGGCCCGCCCCAGGCCATGCGCGTGCCCGCCCCCGAGCCCGTGGCCCTGCGCCCGGACCGGGCGGCCAATCCCGCGCTCTGGAGCGCCGATTGGAGCGCGCGGCCCGATGCCCAGCAGATCCTGCGCGATGCCCTCGCCCCGGCCCTGGCCGAGGAGGGGCTCGAGCTGCGCGGCCTGTCCGCCACGGGCAGCAGCATCGACCTGCGCTATACCAACAACCGCTACCTGTCCTCGGCCAATGGGGTGGGGCGGGCGGCCCGGGTGCTGGCCCAGATCCTGCCGCCCTCCATCGAGACCTTCCATCTGACCCCCGTGGTCGGCGGCATGCCCGCGAGCCAGGTCACCCTGCGCCGCTCGGATCTCGAGACCCTGGAATTCGCGCCCCAGGCGGGCGCCCGGCTCCTGGCGGCGGCCGAGATCTCCGAGGCGGCGGAGCTGCCCCCCGAGGCGCTCCTGACCGATGAGGTGGTCCAGCCCCTGACCTGGGGGATCGGACCCTATCTTGAGCAGAGCTTCTTTGATCCCGATGATCCCTGGCGTTTCGAGATCGGGATCGAGGCCACGGCGGCCTATCGTTTCAGCCCGAACCTCACCCTGTCCGGCACGGTCAGCAAGGAGATCGTGGGCACGATCGCCGATAGCGACCGGGAATCGAACTCGGTTCTGCCGCGGGTCCGGACGGATCAGTTCCGCTATGCCCAGGAGGGGGATCCGGGGATCGAGGATCTGGTTCTGGCCTATACGTTCCGCCCGGGCGAGGACATCTACGGTCGGGTGACCGCAGGCTATCTCGAGGCGATGTTCGGCGGGGTCTCGGCGGAGCTTCTGTGGAAGCCCGTGGACAGCCGTCTCGGCCTCGGGGTCGAGCTGAACTATGCCCGCCAGCGCGATTTCGACCAGCGGTTCGGGTTCCAGGATTATGACGTGGTGACCGGCCATGCCTCGGCCTATTACGAGTTCGGCGATGGCTATCTGGGTCAGGTCGATGTGGGCCGCTACCTGGCCGGGGATACGGGCGCGACCTTCACCCTGTCGCGGGAATTCGACAATGGCTGGGAGCTGGGGGCCTTCTTCACCCTGACGGATGTCTCTTCCGAGGATTTCGGCGAGGGGTCCTTTGACAAGGGCATCCTGCTGTCGATCCCCGTGGGCTGGCTTCTGGGCAGCCCGAGCAAGGCGGGCCTGTCCACCACGATCCGCCCGGTGCAGCGCGATGGCGGCCAGCGTCTCTCGGTGCCGGGACGGCTTTATGATCCGGTGCGCGCGCAGCATGCCCGCGCCCTCACGCGGCAATGGGAGCGGGTATGGCAATGATCCCTACAGATCGGATCCGGGACCGCGCCGCGGCCATGCGCGGGGCATTTCCCCTGATACAGAGCCTGATTGCGGCCCGGTCATCCCGGGGATCGGGACGTGTCCTGCGCGGGCTTGGCGCCTTGCTGTGCTGTGGCGGGTTGGTGGCCTGTACCTCCACCGGGCCGGGCGGAGAGGACAATGTCTGGTCCGAGATCCGCGATACCGGACGCATCCTGATCGCGCAGCGCGGGCCCACACCCCAGGCGCCGGAGCTGACGCCTGAACTTCTGGCGGGGGTCGATTTTCCGCTGATCCGGACGCGGAACCTGTCGGTCGGGTCCAGCGCGACCCTGGCCGGGGTCAGCCGCCGGGGCTCGGCCAGTGCGCCGGTCATGGTCTGGCGCGGGGCGGATGGAGCGACCTTCACCACCCGCAGCGGCCTGCTCGTGGCGACCCGGGGGACCGGGGATGACCTGATGTCGGCGGATGTGCGCGGGACCGAGGCCGCGCTGCGCAGCGGCGGCGGGAGCTATGCGCGCTCCTATGTGGTGTTGCAGGGCAATACCCGTGGCCGGACCCTGAATTTTGACTGCACGCTGCAGGCTGCGGGGGCGGAGACCCTGACCCTGGTGGGCCAGCGCCGGGACACCACCCGGCTGGAAGAGAGCTGCAGCGGGCCCGAGGGCGCGTTTCGCAACACCTATTGGCGCGGCGGGGATGGCACCTTGTGGCAATCCCGGCAGTGGTCCGGGCCCGAGATCGGCCATCTGGTTATCGAGCTGCTCAAAAAATAGGCAGTTCTGCCCCGTGTCTGGCCGGGCCTGTGACTTGCAGGCCTCTGTCGCTGCAAAGCCGCGAAAACCCGCGTATCACCGGGGCCTGCCCGGCTTTGTTCATTGTCTCGCCACAGTGCAGCACATATGTTGAAACCAATTGCGAATCCCATTCGAGGTATCCGATATGAAGACCTTTACTGCTCTTGCATCCGGCCTGGTTCTGGCAGCTGCCGCCGCGGCGCCTGCTCTGGCCACGTCCGAAGTTCCGCTGAATGTGGCTGTTTCCAGCCAGGCAGCGACGGGAAGCACCGTCGTGATCGCCGGCACCACCGTGCCCGCAGCCGCCGTGGGCGTCACCGCCTTTGGCGCCGTGATCGTGGCTGGCGCCAGCGGCAGCAGCGACAGCACCACAACCACGGCACCTGACGCGGACTGATCCTCGGGATCGGTTGCGACTGATCTGCTGTGACAGATCGGGTCCATTGCTGGAGGATCTCCAGTCTCTGAGCGAACCCGCCCGGGTTCGCTTTTCGCTTTCTGCGGGCAGGGGGGCCGCAGAATGTCGCGTCAGGGCCGCACCCATCTGCGGGTCTCCTCTGTCGCGGTGACGTGCCCTGGGCGTGCCGCTAAAGTCCCGGCAAGCTCGACTGTTATAGGTTTCCCAAGATGAAAATTGCTGTTGCTGGAATCGGCTATGTTGGCCTGTCCCTGAGCGTTCTGCTGGCCCAACGCCATGAGGTGGTCGCCCTCGACATCTCCGAAGACCGGGTGGCCCGGCTCAATGCTGGTGAGGCCCCGATCGCCGACCCCGAGATCGAGCGCTATCTGGCCGAGGAAAGCCTGACCCTGCGGGCCACCACCGATGCGGCCGAGGCATTTGACGGGGCCCGCTACATCGTGGTCGCGACCCCCACCAGCTATGACCCGCAAACCAACCGCTTCGATACCAGCTCGGTTGAGGCGGTGATCGAGAGCGCGCTCAAGCTCGCACCCGACGCCACCATCGTCATCAAGTCCACCATCCCCGTAGGCTATACCGAAGGCCTGCGCAGCCAGCTCGGGGTCCAGAACATCCTCTTCAGCCCGGAATTCCTGCGCGAGGGCAAGGCGCTCTGGGATAACCTGCACCCCTCGCGGATCGTGGTCGGGGCGAAAACCGAAGAGGCCCGGGTCTTTGCCGATCTGCTGGTCGAGGGGTCGCTCGATGCGGATGTGCCGGTGCTCTTCACCCAGCCGACCGAGGCCGAGGCGATCAAGCTCTTTGCCAATACCTTTCTCGCCATGCGCGTGGCCTATTTCAACGAGCTCGACAGCTATGCCCTGGCCCATGGGCTGGACAGCCGCTCGGTGATCGAGGGGGTCTGCCATGACCCGCGGGTGGGCAGCCACTATAACAACCCCTCCTTCGGCTATGGCGGCTATTGCCTGCCCAAGGACACCAAGCAGCTGCTGGCGAATTACGCCACCGTGCCCCAGAACATGATCTCGGCCATCGTCGATGCGAATACCACCCGCAAGGATTTCATCGCCGAACAGATCCTCGCCCAGCAACCCGCCACGGTCGGCATCTACCGGCTGGTGATGAAGGCCGGCTCGGACAATTTCCGCGACAGCTCGATCCAGGGGATCATGAAGCGGCTCAAGGCCAAGGGCATCGAGGTCACCGTCTACGAGCCCGAACTGCCCGATGACACCTTCTTCAACAGCCCCGTGGAGCGGGATCTGGAGGCGTTCAAATCCGGTGTGGATGTGATCGTCGCCAACCGCATGGATGACCTGATCCAGGATGTGGAAGACAAGGTCTTCACCCGGGACCTCTTCGGCGAGAGCTGAGCCCGGCAGAGGCAGAGATCAAGGAGAGGGGCAGGGCGCACCGGCCAGAGGCGCCGGTCCTGCTCTTCCATATCGGGGGGCCGAATTGCGGCTCCACCGCCCTGCAGCGCTCTCTCTTCCAGGGCCGTCGCGGTCTCGCGCGCCCGGGCATCCACTATACCGATCAGGCGTTCGGCATCGATCCGGACCGGGCGGTGTCCCACAACCAGATGATGGTCCGACTGGCCCGGGCTGCGACCCGGGCCCGGTTCAAAACCCCGCAGATCTCGTCTTGTACCCCGCCCGCCCCCACCCGTCTGGCGGCCGCGCGGGCGGCGAGGACTGCGCGTCTCGCGGGGATCGACCTGCACGGGCTGCCCGGGCGCAGCCAACAGCTGTGAGCGCCCTTGAAAGGCTCTGAAACAGGCTCTTTTCAAGCGATATACGCCGCCTTCAGGCGATCGCGTCGTCCATCAGCCGGGCCCGGAGGGCCAAGGCAAGAGGCCGGTCCTGCCCGGGTAGATCAAAGACCTCGCTCAGGATGCGATGGGCGCGGCGCAGGATCTGCGCCTCGGACATCTCGCCATAGGCGAGCCCCTCCGGGATCTGTCCGAACTCCGCCATCACGAAGTGCTCGGGATCCTCATCGTCCAGAAACCCGCTGGCCAGGGCGAAATTCTCGTTCAGGAAGTGATCCCGGATCCGCCGCGCCTGATCCGCCGACAGCATCCGGGCATTGGGCCGCTGATAGGCCGGGGGCAGGGCCCGGGTCAGCCGATGGGCAAAGCGCGCGTCATGGCGGCTGTCGAAGAACACGTCATGGTGGCGCATCATGAAATGCATCAGGGCGAAATCGACGCTGGGATTGCTGGCCTCGGTAAAGACCGCCGCGGCCCCGGCGGGCCAGTCAAACAGCGCGAAGAAGTCATAGGCCGGCTGGCCGCGCACCATCCGGCGCGGCAGGAAGGGCCGCAGCCGGATCCGCGCGCCGGGCAGGGCGGCGCGCCAGGCCCGCATGATCCGCAGGTAATTGGGCTGGTTGACCCGCAGATGCCGCTGCACGCTGGCCTCCAGCGTCAGCCCGTCCTTGAGATCCCATTGCTTCCACGCCGAGGGGATCCAGTCGATCTGGGGCCGGATATAGGCCACCACGGTCACGTCGCAGGCCCGGTCGAGCCCGGCAAAGAGCCGGGCGGGCGCGCGCAGATCGGCCAGGTTTTCCGAGGACAGGACCAGCGTCTCGTCGGGGCCTGCGGCGGTGATCTGGCCGCGCAGGCGGGCCTGAAAGGCGACCCCGGCCTCGGGGCTCTCCATGGCCTGTTGCAGGGGCCAGAGCGGCGGTTGCAGCTGCGCTGGATCCTCGGGCAGGTCGAGATCGCGGTTGAAGACCCGCACCCCGCGGGCCCGTAGGGCCGGAAGCTGGGCCACCATCGCATTGAAGATCGAGGTGCTGCCGCATTTCGGGAAGCCCGCATGGAGGATCAGGGATGTCACCGCCGCCTCCGGGCTAGGGGGCCGGGACGCGCGCTGCGCCGAGACAGGGCCGGACAGAAGGGCGGGACCCGGGGCAGGGTGCCGTAGGGGAAACGGGGCGGGATCGCATGGCCTCCAGTTCTACAGGGCCGCCCCGGGAAGGCAAGCTGCGGGCGCGGGGCGGCTGCGGGGGACGCGGGGGTCAGACCCGGTGAAACACCCCGATCTCGGCCCAGTCAAAGCGCAGCACCGCCGAGGAGGGCCGCTTGCGCGCCTCCAGGGCAAAGCCGGCGGCGGTGATCTCGGGGATCAGTGCTGCGAGCGGGGTGTCCCCCACCACGAAGAGCGGCGCGCCGGGGGCCAGCAGCCGCGCCACCTCGGCCAGGGCAGGCCCGCGCAGTTCGGGGTCGTCGAGGGTCTCGTTCAGGCAGGCCAAGTTCAGGGATCCGGCCTCGTTGGGCAGGCGGCCTTCTGCGCCACCAAGGGCCTCGGCAAAGCTCTCGGGGGCTAGCATGGGCCCGCGGAACTGCTGATCCCAGAAGCCTTGCAGGGCGGCGGGGATGTTCACCCCCAGCCCCGGCAAGCGCCGATAGAGCAGGATCGTCTCGGCCAGCACCCGGTGCAGGCTGCGCGCCCGGCGGTCCGAGCCGCATTGGCCACAGCGCGCCGCCACATCGCCGCCCTCGAAATCCGGAGCCTGATGGCCGCAGATATTGCAATGGCGCCCCTCGCGCCGGGCGATCCGGTCGAGCCAGCCCAGATCCACCAGGTTCGGCGGATGCAGCGCGCCGTGATGTTCATCCACCCGGGCAGCCAGCCCGGGCCGGGTTCTGTTGAACAGGGAGATCAGCCCGGGCACCTCGCCCAGTTTCCAGCCGCAGCTCTCCACGTAGAAGGAGTATTCCACATCCGTATAGGCATGGGGCACCGCCTCGGAGAACCCGCCGATCGTCTCGTACATGGCCCGGCGCAGGGCGAAGAACCCGCCCTGCACGTGGGAAAAGGCCCGGTCAGGATTGTCGGTGGCGAATGCGGGATTGCGGAAATCGTCGAAGAGCGCGATCCGCGACGGGTAATCCCGGCCATGCAGATAGCTCGGCGAATAGCACAAGGTCCCCGCCAGCCCGACCTCCGGATGCGCGTCGAGATAGGTGACAAAGGGCCGTTCCCAGCCCTGGCGGGAGGTCATGCCTTCCTTGCCGCAGACATAGATCATGTAATCCGACGATCCGTGGGCCATGCACAGATTGGTGCCGGGCCCCACCAGCGCATTCGCGCGGTTCAGGATCAGGGTCATGTTGTCCCGCGCCCCATAGACCGACAGCAGATGGGCCAGGGCCGGGGCGTCCGAGCCATTGTCGCAGACCACCAGATGGAAGGGCAGATCCGTATTGGCATAGAGCCGCCGGATCACCTCGCGGGTCTGGGCGAGGTTGTTCCAGGACACCACCATCAGGTCGAGCGTCTCGCCCGCCCAGAAGCGCAGCAGCGTGTTGACCAGATCCGCCCCGTTATGGTTGCGCCGCAGATGGGCCTCGGCATCCTCGATCATGGTCGCGACCGCGATCTCGGGCAGGGCGTAATAGGCGCGGATCTTCTCGGCCAGCGCCTCGGGCGTGACATCCTCCGACAGCATGCCCGTGATCCCGTCATGGACCAGATCCGGGATCCCCGCGATGGGGGTGGTCAGCACCGGCAGCCCGGCGGCCATGGCCTCCATCAGGGTGGTGGGGATACCGTCCATATCCCCATCCGCCGCCCGGACCGAGGGCACGGCAAACAGATCATGGGCCCGGAACACCTCCATCAGGGCCTCGCGGCCCTTCACCGGGCCATGGAGGGTGACATTGGTGATCCCGAGATCCTCGATGATCTGGCGATAGAGATCCTCCAGCGGGCCATAGCCATGGATGTTGATCGTGATCCCGTCGCGCTCCAGCAGCTTGCCCGCCCGGACCAGCACATCCAGCCCCTTCTTCTCGGCAAAGCGCGACACGGCGGCCACGGCCTTGTGGCGGCGCGCGGGGCGGTCCGGGGTCTTGCCGCCGGCAAAGAGATCCGGGTCGATGCAGTTGGAGTTGATCGTGATTTTCTCGGCCCGCACCCCGCGATCGACCAGATAGTCCCGGTGAAAGCGCGACAGGGTGAAGATCTGCAAACACAGCGGGTCGGCGCTGATCTCGTCGAGCCGGTTGGCCACCACGTTCTTGTAGCGGAAGATATCCTGGGCATGGGCGATGCAGGTGAAGGGGATGGCGGCCTTGCGCGCGGCGGGCCAGACCATGTCGGTCACCGTGGGATAGATGAAATGGCCATGGACCATGGTGCGCCCGGTCTCGGTCAGACGCGCGGCCAGATGGTCGGCATCCTGCACCTGTTCCCAGGTGATGTCGAAATCCGGGGCGAAATCGGGAAAGGGCGAGGCCCGGCAGAAGACCTGCACATCGATGCCCTGATCCTTCAGAAGGCGCAGCTCATTGAGCACGAAGGTCTCGGAGGGGACCGGGAAATGGGTGCAGTAATAGGCCAGTTTCAGATCCGCGCGCGGGATCTGCCGGGGCAGGGCGCGGGCCGGCAGCACCATGGGGGCAGGGGCCGTCCCGGCGGCCAGATCCGCCAGCAGCGGCGCATAGGCCTCGGCCATGGCCGCGTTATAGGCCGCCCGGCCAAAGGCGGTCTCTGCATGGGCCGCGGCGCGCAGCCCGTCCACCAGCAGCTGCTTGCGGTCCGCGCCGTAGGCCCGGATCCTGGCGGCCACGGCCTCGGTATCGCCCGCAGGCACCACATGGCCTGTCTCGCCCGGGATCAGCAGTTCGGGCGGCCCGCCATGGTCATAGACGATTGCCGGACGCCCGGCGGCCATCCCTTCGAGCACCGTGCGCCCGAAGCTTTCCTGAAACTGGGACAGGCTGAGCACCAGGTCGAGCTCGGCCATGGCCTCGGCGGGGGTGTCGCGATAGCCCGCGATGCGCAGGCTGCGGGGCAGCTCCCCGGCATCGATCCGCGCCTGCAGCGCCGCCGTATGGCTGTGTTCGGGTCCGATCAGCAGGAATTCCGCGTCGGGCAGGTCTGGGGCGACCCGCCGGGCGATCTCGGCGAAATCGGCAATGCCCTTCTTGGGCATGTTCGAGCTGATCATGCCAATCCGCAGGGGGCCGTCCACGGGCGGCGGCGGCAGGCTCTGCAGCGCGCTCATATCGGCGGTGTTATAGACCACCGCGGCACCGCGCCCGGGCCGGTCGAAACAGGCGGCCGTGGCCCGCGAATTGGCGATGATCCGGTCGCAATGGCCCCATAGCGCGGCGATGATCCGGTCGGCATCCGCGCCCAGCATCTCCTGCAGGGAGGTGTCATGGGTGATCAGTTCGCGCGCCTGCACCACGCCGGGCCGCCCCATGCGCCGGGCCGCGATCAGCGGCTCGCGCAGGGTGATGGTATTGGCATGGACGATATCGATCCGCTCTTCGGCGATCAGCTGGGCAAAGCTGGTCACCGCTGCCTCATCCACCGGGCTGTCCAGCTGCCACCACTCATAGGCCAGCACGGCCAGGGCACAGGCCCTGCTGCGCAACAGCTCGATATAGGCCCTGTTGCCATCCCCGGGCACGGCCACGATCACGTTGATCTCCATGGCCGTCAGCGCGTCGAGCATGTCCAGCAGGCTGCGCTCGGAGCCATAGAGCTGATCGCCCACCGTATGGGCCACCAGCAGCACCGTGGGCCGCATGGGCTGCCGCTCCCGGTGGCCGGGCAGGCGGGTGATCTCCGCCCGCAGCCCCGCACTGCGCGCCGGCGGCAGGACCGGGCGGGTCGGGGGGCGGGCCACACGGCCCTCGGGCTGGCCATAGCGGATGTAATGGAGCACCGGATTGTAATCCGCCTCGGCCACATCCGCATAATCGCTGCGATAGGCCATGGCATCGAATTTCGGCCCCGGATTGCGCAGCAGCCGCGCCCCGAGCCAGAGGAAATGCTCCATCGGATCCATGCCCAGAGCCGCCACATCCGGATAGGTGTTGCGGTACCACAGGGCATCAAAGAGGCCCGATGCCTCGAGATCGGCGCGGTCGGAATTCGGATCGTCGGAGGTCATGCCGGGGCTCTGGTCTCAGGACGGGCCATGGCCGCTCTCGGATTGGCGGGGCTCGGAGGAGGGGGCTTCTGTCTCTGCCTCTGCCTCTGTCTTTGCCTCTGTCTTTGCCGCGGGCGTGGGGCGGGGCCCGTCCGATCCTGCCGGATCGTCGAGGGCTGCGGGAACAGGGGGTGTCTCTGGGGCCTGGGCAGGGTCCTCCGGGTCATGGTTCTGGACATGATCTGGGCCATGATCCGGGGCAGGGTCCGGTGCCGGGGGCGCTGTGTCGGTCTCTGCGGACGGCTCCCCGTCCGATGCGGGCGCGATCTCTGCCGGAGGGGCCTCTGTGCGGGTCTCCGCCCCGGTCTCTGCAGCAGGGGGGATCCCATCCATCATCGTCTCGCCAGCGTCGGCTTCGGATTCGGCTTTTGCCCCGATCTGTGCCTCTGTCCCGATCTCGGTCTGTGCGTCTGCGTCGGGTGCCGCCGCTGCGTCCCCGTCCAGATCCAAGTCCAGATCCGGATCCTCGCACGCCTCCCCGGTGGCCGCTTCCGGCGCCGGAGGTGTGGGCGGCGTGCGCGGCTGGGTCAGGTCGCGCGGCGCACGGCCCTCGGTCAGCCCGTATTTCACGAAATGCCAGGCCGGATCGGTGCCGCTCTCGGCCACATCCGGGTTGGTGGTCAGATAGTGCTCCGGATCAAACGCGCCGGTGGCGATCAGCCGCCGGGCGCAGTCGGCATAATCCGCATCCTCCAGCCGGGCCCCGTCTGCGGCAGGATCCGCAGCACCGGCCCCCTGCAACAGGGCCTCCATCAGCTCGGGCAGCCAGGCGATCATCCGGTCCTTGGCCTTTCGCAGGGCCCGCGTCTGATGTTCGCTGGCGGCCAGAAGCCGGGTCAGCTCGGCCATCTCGCGGGTCTGGGCCTCCAGTTGCTGGGCCTGCCGGTCGAGGGTGCGGGCGAAGGTCTCGGGGGCCAGATCGCCCCCGGCGCGCGGCTCGCTCTGGGCCAGCAGACGGGTCAGGGTCAGCACCTCGGCCCGGGCGGTCTCGAGCCGGGCATGGGCCGCGTCCCGGGCGTCTTCGAGGATCCGGATCTCGACCTGGGCCTCCAGGATCCGGGTCTCGCGGTCATGGGCGGTCAGCCGTGCGTCCTTGAGAGCCGCGTCCAGCGTGGCCAGCTCGCCATCCTGCACCGCGCATCGGTCGGTCACGTCCCGGAGCCGGGTCTTCAAAGCCTGCAGGTCGTCCGGCAAAGCACTGTCCTGAGCTGGCGTCGCGCGAATTTCGGACATGCTCACCCTTTGAAAAAAGCGCCGGAGCACGGCGCGTCATGCCGTCTTGCGGCGCTATTCGATCTGGCTTGGCAGGCTAATCCCGCGTTGCCGTAAGGAAAAGGTCCCGAAGGCTGCCGCCCCCGAGGTTCAACAGGGGGTGTCATGCAAATGCATCGGCATCCTGGCAAGACCGTCGCCCATTTCTGTTCCATGCGCCGCCCCTATGCGCGCAGATGCGGCCTTGGTGATGCAGTCCTGCCAGTATGGAGCGCGGGGCAGGGCGAGGCAATCTCCTCTCGCGGCCCGCTTGTCCCCCGTTGCCCTGGGATCGGGCAGAGGGTCGGGGGATCAGGCCAGCCCCATCGCGTGCTGCAGCTTGTCGATGGCGTGGTTCAGGGTGAATTTCTCCAGCAGGCGCTGTCGGGCGGCCGCGCCATAGGCGGCGGCCATGTCCGGATCGGCCAGCAGCCGGTCAAGCTCCCGGGCCATGGCGTCCAGGTCATGCTCGTCCACCAGCGCGCCGCTCTCGCCCTCGATCACCGCCTCGGGGATGCCGCTATGGCGGGTGGAGACGATGGTCAGCCCGGCGGACATGGCCTCCATGATGGCCACGGGCAGGCCCTCGGTGTCGCCATTGGAGGAGGTCACGGAATGCTGCAGGAAGAACGACGCCTCCCCCATGGTCTTGCGCACCACGTCATGGGGCTGGCTGCCGAGCAGCCGGATCCGGTCTTCCAGCCCGGCCTGGGCCACCGCGGCCTTGGCCTCCTCCCAGAGGGGGCCGTCGCCGATATAGTCGAGCCGGGCCTCGGGATGGGCCTCGGCGATCTTGGCAAAGGCGCCGATCGTGGTCAGCGGGGCTTTCTTTTCGACAAAGCGGCCCACGGCCATGCACAGGCCCGGGCTGCGGCTGGAGGGGGGGAAATTCTCGGCCTCGACACCGCAGGGCACCACGGTGATCCGGTCGGCGGGGCAGCCGATCCCGACCAGGTTGTCAGCGATGAAGCGCGACGGGGTGATGAAGCCCTCTGCCTGGGCAAAGAGGGTCTGATAGGCTTTGACGATCTTGGGAAAGCGCAAATGGCTGGAGGCGTCATAGCCGTGAAAATGCACATGCAGTTTGACCCCGGCGGCGGCGGCAGGGGCGGCCATCTCGACCCCCATTCCGCCGAATTCGGTCATCATCACCTCGGTGCCGGTCTGGCGCAGGAACCCGGCTACGGCCCGGTCCCGCAGGGGCTTGATCCGGCCCAGGGGCAGGGCGGGGCGGGCGCTGGTCGGGGTGCCGTCCGTGCCATAGCTGCGCGGGCGTTGGCCGATATCGCACAGGAAGGGGCCGTTGAATTCCGGGATCGGGGCTTCCGTATGTGTGACGAAGGCAGAGCGTCCCGGGGCCAGGCGCATGGCATGGGCGGTGACGAACGTTTCGGACACCAGTCCGAAATAGCGTGAAGCAAGAGCAAACATGACATGGAACACATCTAACGGCGCCCTGGGGCGGCAGGTGCCGATACAGTACGAACCGCCCCGGGGGCCAACAAGCCGCAGGTTCCGCGGCGTATAGCCGCCTGTGATTCGGGCGCGGCGGGGCCTTTGCTGGGCCCGGGCGCATCGCTGGGCCCGGGGGGGCTGGCGCCGGGACCACAGGGGCCCGAGGCCCTGTGTCCTGCCCGCGCGCAACCGGGCAACCGTGACCGTTTGAGCGCGTTAAGAGGGTGTTTTTCTTGCGGAGTGAGAGTCTCTTGACCTCAAGACTGGATCTGGATCATCTCTCGGGCATCAGGGAATTGTGCCCCGACAATTTCTTTTCTTCCAAAATGGGCGAGGCGTCTGCGGGCGCAATCGCAAGGAGCGTTTATGGTACGTCACGTACATCTTCTTGATACGTCGGTTGCGACCGACAATGTGGGTGATGAGATCATCGTCGATGCCTCCAAGGCGATCATCGCCCAGACCTTTCCGGATGCCTATATCTCGCGCTCGGCCAGCCATGACGGCCTGGGCCATTTCGGGCGTGAACTGGTTGCGGATGCGGATGTCGCCCTGTTGATCGGCACCAACGGGCTGACACCGGCCGACCAGCGCCGGTTCAACTTCGTCTGGACCGTGCGCGGCAAGGATGTCGAGGCCCTGCGCGACAAGGTCGTGCTGTTCGGGGTCGGGGCCAACCGGGATTTCGACAAGATCAACTGGCGCCAGAAGCGGCTGCTCTCCACGATCCTGTCCTCGCGCCACACCCATTCGGTGCGCGACGCCCAGGGCCAGAAGCTCATGGAGATGCTCGATTTCAAGGTGACCAATACCAGCTGCCCGACGCTCTGGGGCTATGCCAAGACCCCGCCCGTCGTGCCCGAGGGCAAGGCGGACCGGGTGGTCTTCACCCTGACCAAGCACAAGCCCGCCGCCGAAGACGCGCAGATGATCGAGATCCTCAAGCAGAAATATGACGAGGTCTATTTCTGGCCGCAGCAGCCCCGGGACCTGCCCTATCTGCAGGAGATCGCGGGCCTCGAGGGGATCACCGTGCTGGCCCCCAATCTGGCCGCCTATGATGCGCTGCTGGCCTCCGGTCCGATCGATGTGACCGGGACCCGGCTGCATGGCTCGATCCGCGGGCTCAAGCATGGCCGCCGGATCCTCGCCGTGTCGATCGACAACCGGGCCCGGGATATCGGGGCCGAGACGAACCTGCCGGTGCTGGCCCGGGACAA
The DNA here is from genome assembly GCF_049800775.1 of Dinoroseobacter sp. S375. Taxonomy (NCBI): domain Bacteria; kingdom Pseudomonadati; phylum Pseudomonadota; class Alphaproteobacteria; order Rhodobacterales; family Roseobacteraceae; genus Dinoroseobacter; species Dinoroseobacter sp. S375. The sequence goes on from NZ_JBNAFR010000014.1 coordinate 65,021, forward strand.
GGTGCCCGGCGAGTTTGCCAAGCTCATCGATGGGGGCTGGAAAACCGAGCTGACCCTGCCCGGGGACCGGATCGACCAGTTCACCGGACAGTTCGCCGCCTGAGCTCCGGATCTGCCGACGCATTGACGAGCCCGGCGGGCCCGCTGCCGGGCCGGGCAGGTCCCCGGGCGTAATCTGTGGGCGGCCCGGGTGTCGTGCGCTCCGAACACGTCACCGGCCGGTCTCGGCGCGCAGGTCGTGCCGAGTTGCTGTCGACAGCCGGTCGGCACTCTGCGGCCCGCGCGTCTGCATCGGTCCCGGTCTCACCGGCGCTGAGCGGGCGCCCTCCGGGCCTTGCCGTCGTCCTTGCGCGCCGCCGGATCGAGCCGCCTTGGCCCGCCGGATCGGGAAGCCCGCCCCCGGGGTCAGACTTGCGGCATAAGCTTTGTTATGTTGTGAATGCCCCCAAAGGGCGGCCCCGGCGCAGGTCTTGGCCTCAGGGGGTGTTGCCGCGCGCCCGGGCCTGCACCCAGGCCCAGCTCGAGGCGCACATGGCCTCCAGATCCCGCTTGGTTTCAAACCCCAGAACCGCGCGCGCCTTGTCCACTTGCGCGCAATAGACCGGCACATCCCCGGGCCGGCGCGCCACGATCTCATAGGGCAGATCCCGCCCGCAGGCCTTGGAATAGGCCGCGATCATGTCGAGGACCGAGTGCCCCTGTCCGGTGCCCAGATTGACGAGATGGCCCTTCTGAGTGCTGAGCAGCGCCTGCAGGGACAGCACATGCCCCTCGGCGAGATCCTCCACATGGATGTAATCCCGCAGCCCGGTCCCGTCCGGGGTCGGGTAATCATTGCCAAAGACCTGCAGATGGGGCCGCTGGCCCATGGCCACCTGGGCGATATAGGGCATCAGGTTGTTGGGAATGTCGGACGGATCCTCGCCGATCAGGGTCGAGCTATGGGCGCCTGCGGGATTGAAATAGCGCAGGATGCCGAAGGCCCATTTGGGATCGGATTGCGCCAGGGCGTCGAGCACCAGCTCCCCGGTGATCTTGGTCAGCCCATAGGGGTTGGTATGCCGGTGCGGGGCGGTCTCCGGGGTCGGCGTCTCATCGGGGATGCCATAGACCGTGGCCGAGGAGGAAAACACCAGCCGGTGGACGCCCGCCACGTCCATTTCCTGAAGCAGTCCGACCAGCCCGGAACAGTTCGTTTCGAAATAGTTCAGCGGCATCGCCACGCTCTCGCCCACGGCCTTGCGGGCGGCGAAATGGACGACCGCGTCGATCCGGGTCTCGGTGAAGATCCGCGCCAGCAGGGCCCGGTCCAGCACCGACCCCCTGTAGAGCCGCACCGGGCCGCCGGTGATCAGTTCCAGCCGGTCGGGCACGTCATCGGCCGCGTTGGAGAAATTGTCGAGGATCACCACCTCGTAGCCCGCAGACTTCAGGGCGACATAGGTATGGGATCCGATATAGCCCGCACCACCGGTCAGAAGGATCGTTTCAGTCATGGGGGGCCTTTACGCTGTCAACACGAAACTGTCGGTGTTCTGACGGGCGGTTCGGAGCCTGTCAATGGCGCGACCCGGCGGGCGGGGTGAGCCTGTGTGGCACGCCATTGCGGTCGAGAAACGCTGCAAACCCCGCGAGATAGTCCGGCTGGCGCGCGTTGAACGGGGCCGGGTCGTACTCGGCCAGAAGGCGCGCGGGATCCAGGGCTCCGGCGTCGAGTGCCTGCGCGGCCGGCCGGGCCGGGATGCCCGCCTGCCGGGCCATCTCGGCGGTGCGGCTGTCATGGGTCAGCAGGATCGCGGGCCGCCCGGCCAGAAGGGCGGCGATCACCCCATGGAGCCGCGTGCCGATGACCAGATCGCGGCTGGCGGCCCACGCGATCCAGTCCTCGGCCCGGCCAAACAGCTTCACATGGGCCGCCGCCCAGCCCGCCAGCCGGGCGCGATCCGCCTCCCCCAGGGCCTGGGACAGGAGCGGCCAGGCCGGATCCTCCGGTGGCAGCGCGCCCCGCGCCAGCCGCATCAGCGGCAGCTCGGTCTGGGCCGTGTAATCGGCCCCCAGCCGCCGGGCCTCGCCCAGCATGAACCGGCCCAGCACATGGCGCGGGCTGTCCCGGGCCGGGATCCGGTCCCCGGGCAGCCCGCCATTCAGTCCCAGCCGCAGGGGCCGGTCGGGATCCGGCGGCGCGAGGGGCGCGATCTGCGCCGGGCGGTCCAGGTGATAGAGCAGCGAGGGGCAGCCGGTCACGGTCACATTGTGGATCCCGTAATGGTCCAGCACCTCGGCGCTGAAGGTGCCGCGCACCGAGATCGAGGCGCTGCGCTCGGACACCGCGCTGAGAAACCGCAAACTGCCCCTGGGCAGCTCGGGGATCCGGTCCTCCTGGGCCTGCGCGCCGAGCCCCAGCACCACGGTGGGCTTGTCCATTTGCTCGACCAGGGCGGCCATCTCGCCCAGATCGCGGGCCGGTTGCAGCCAGTTGGCCGCCGCCAGCACCACCCCGTCGCAAGCCTCGGCGATCTCGCCCAGATCGGTGATCTCACGCGGCGGCCGGGCCAGCCCGCGCACCAGCCGCAGCACCGCCGCCGAGAAGATCAGGTTGCCGGTATTCTGCCCCGTCTCGCTCAGAAACTGCGCCACCGGGCGGGTCTCATCGGGCCCGGGCAGCGGGTAGATCGCCGAGATATAGGGGGTCTGCACCGCGTATCCGCCTTTTGAAGAGCCTGAGGAGGGGCCTTGTGACGCCCCGCACAGGTCCCGCGCGGGGCCCGTTCAGGCCCGTTCATGCCTGTCTAGCGCCGATTGCGCCCGAGGGGGAGGTGCCCCTGCCCTCCTGTCCCGCGGTCTCCGGCGCTATGGGGTCAGTGTCGCCGGATCGGGGATCCGCGCCGCCGGAATGCTCAGGCTGCGCAGCCCGTCTTCGGTGCTGGCCACCGCCGAGAGCACCCCGTGGATCACCGGTCCCGCCTCGGTCAGGGCCAGAAGCGGCGCGCCGCTATCGCCCTGCATGGCGGGGCACGGGGTCTCGAGGATGGCGCCCCCGGCGCGCAATTGGCCGGGCCCGCAGGCCCGGGCCAGGGACAGAACATGGGGCCGCAGCCCGGCATAGCCCGCCAGCGCCGTCGCGCTGCCTCCGGTCCCGGAGCGGGCCATGGGCAGGATCCCGGCGCTTGCCCCCAAGGGGGTGTCGAGCACCAACAGGGCCCAATCCCGGGCAATCCCGCCGCGGAAATCCCGGCTTGCCGGATCCTGTACCGGGTCCAGCACATAGCGGCGCACCCCCGCCACTCCGAGCCCCGTGCCGCGCTGGTAGCCTGCCACAAAGCGCAGGCTCTGGGCCGGGATCCAGGCCTTGCGGGCGTAGTTATACAGGCAATGGGCCGCGGTCAGCACCACCGCCTCGGCCACTAGCGTGCCGGTGCAATGGCTGCGGATCTGCAGGCTGGCGAAATTCACCCGCCCGATGGCCCGCCAGGGCGCGGTCCCGGCATCGAGGATCTCGCGCCCCCGGATCGCGGCACAGCCCGCCTCCCCCTGCCGCCCGGCGCCGCAGATCCCACTGAGCTCCGGGCGATAGATCTGGTTATGCAGGGTTCCGGCATCGGGGGTCTGGGCCAGCCCCGGCCCCGGGCCCAAGCCGAGGCTCCCGCCCAAACCGACCCCCCCGCCGAGCAGGAGGGCGCCCAGCAGGTTGGCGATCCCGGCCCGCATCCGGGGCCCGGGATGCGGACGTCCCGCGCCCCTTAAAATTCGCGCGAAACGCCACCCTTTTGCCCTGCCCCTCGCCCGGCCCGTGACGTCGCGGGGGGGAATGCTGTCCGCGCACGAAGCGCAGATTGTCCAAGGGGGGCCAAGGTGGCGCAGATTGTTCATGTCACGACACTGACCGATCCGGTCGCAGTGGACCAGCCCGCTGCGCCGGTCACCGCGTTGGAGATCGGCCAGACCGCCAACGGGGCGCTGCTCTATGCGAGCAGCCCTGCGGGGGGCGTGGTCACGGCCTATGCGCTCTCGGGCAGCGGGTCGGCGACCCTGGTCGATCAGCAGGCGCTGACCGATCCGCCTTCTGCCGGGGGCGGGGGTGCGGACGCGCCGGAGGCCGTGGTCACCCTGAACGGGCAGATATACCGGGTGGTGCTCGACCATCCGGATCACGCGGTGCAGCTTTTTCGCCTGAATCCCACGGGCGGATCCGATCTGGTCGCGACCATGGGGGCGGAGCAGGGTCTGGGCCTGTCGACCCCCACGCAGCTTGAGGTGCTGGAGGTCGCAGGCACGGCCTATGCCATCATCGGCGGGGCCGGGTCCTCCTCCCTCAGCGTGCTGGAGGTGACCGCCACGGGGGAGCTGATCCCCCGGGACCATGTCATCGACGATATGGAGACCCGGTTCTCCCGGGTTACCAGCCTCGAGACCCTGCAGGTCGACGGGCGCAGCTATGTGATTGCGGGCGGGGCCGATGACGGCCTGTCCCTGTTCGAGCTTTTGCCGGGGGGGCGGCTCGTCCATCTCGATACGGTGGCCGACAGTGCCGAGATGTCCCTCGTGAATGTGGTGACCCTGGCCGCCCAGGAGACCGGAAACGGCCTGCAGATCTTCGCCGGATCCGAGCGGGAGCCCGGGGTGACCCAGCTGCAGGTTTCGCTCGGCACGACCGGGGCGGTGCAGCTCGCCTGGGATGGCGGGGCGACCCTGACGGGCACGGCGGGGGCGGACCTGCTGGTGGGCGGTGCCGGGGCCGACCTGCTGAAAGGTGGCGCGGGCGCGGATCTGCTGCTCGATGGCGGCGGAGAGGACCGGATGCAGGGCGGTGCCGGCGCGGATCTCTTCCTGCTGGATGCCGATGGGGCGGTGGATCATATCCTCGATTTCGATCCGCGCGAGGATGTGCTGGATCTCTCGGCCTGGACCATGCTGCGCAGCATGGATCAGATTGCCATCACCCAGACCAGCGATGGCGCCCGCCTCAGCTTTGGCGAGGAGGTGCTGATCCTGCACAACCCGGAGGGCGGGGCCTATGATCCGAGCCTGCTGGCCGGGCTCGATGTGCTCAATCTCAGCCGGGTGCATCTGACCATGTTCGACGGCCTGACCCCGGACCCGGTGCAGATCCTGTTCGAAGGCAGCGCGGCGGGCGAGACGATCCATGGCAACGCGGCGGACAACACCCTGCTGGGCCTGGGGGGCAATGATGTTCTTCTGGGTGGCGCGGGGGCCGACTATCTCGATGGCGGCGCGGGGACGGACCGTGCCGCCTATTGGACGGCATCCGCCGGGGTCATGGTCGATCTGGAGAACAGCCAGGCCAATACCGGAGATGCGGCGGGCGATGTCTATGAGAACATCGAGGACCTGCAGGGCACCAAGTACCGGGATGATCTGCGCGGGGACAGCGCGGTCAACACGCTGATAGGGGCGGCTGGCAGTGACACCCTCTGGGGGCGCGCGGGCAATGACCGGCTCCTTGCCGGAGACGGCAATGATGTTCTTCTGGGGG
>NZ_JBNAFR010000015.1:0-69710 GCF_049800775.1 Dinoroseobacter sp. S375
CGCAGGCCGATCCGGACGAATCTCACAATGTGTCTCCTCGAACCAGCGTAACACCTGACGGCAGGGTGAGGCGCGTCTTTTTGAGGGGAGGGGCCGGGTCAGTTGGCCTGAGGCTGTGGTTCTTCGGGTTTGATCCGCTCCAGCGGGTAGTCCCAGAGCATCCAGCCATCGCTGCCCTCAGGGAGCCAGTGGACCGCTGTGTAACCCCATTCGATGGCGCGTTTTCCCGCGTTCCAGCTCATCCAGCAATCCTCGAGACAGAAGATCACCACCGGATGGCTCTTGTCCCCGCCCGTGGCCCGGGCGAGGCCGTCGCGAAAATAGGCGGCCGTGATCTCGGCCACGGCGCCGTAGCCCACATTGGGCAGCCATAGGGCGCCGGGGATCGAGTTGCGCGGCTTGTCGCGCCAGATCGTGCCCTCGGGCAGGTTCGCCGGTTTCGGGGCCTGGGGCATGACATCGATGAAGGCCGCCTCCCCCGATTTCCAAAGGGCATGGGCGGCTTCGGGCCCGATCACCGTGGCCCCGCGCAAGGTTGCGGGCACCGGCGCGCGGTAATGATCCATCCGGTAGTCATCTGGCTCGGGCACCGTCTGCGCAGTGGCCACCAGCGGCAACCACAGCAGAAGGGCGAGCGCCCGGATCATTGCGGAGGCTCGATCACTTCTTTGCCCAGATCCGTCACCAATGGCACGCCCGCGTCAAAGAGCACGGCGTTGATCTCGTCCTGATGGCGACGGATCAGGGAGTTGAGCTTGCGCTGCCAGACCTTCTCGCCTTGCCGTACGCCCATGGTGATCCGGAAGAAAAGCCGCGGGGGCAGCGTCTCGCTTACAAGCGGGATGAGCTTGAGATCCGGGTGGTTCTGCTTGACCAACGGGCCGCCGATGGGCCCCCAGAGGATCGCGGCGTCGATATCGCCCGCCTCCAGATCGTTGAGCATATCCGCCGCCGGGCTTTCGTGGCGGCGATCCACCACGAGGTTGTAGGCCTTGGCCTTGCCCACCAACCCGTTGCGCGCCAGATGGGCCGAGGGCGGTGTGCCTGCGATGATCCCGATCCGCCGCCCCTTGAGGGCCGGATCCTGCAGCGAGGTCACGCCCGCAAGGTCCCCACCGGCCGGCACGATCAGGGAATAGACCGAGGTGAAGTAATGGTTGGTGTTCAAAACCAGTTCATGACCCTGGGCATAGCCGATCACCAGATCGCATTGCTTGGCCTTGAGCGTGTTGCGGATGAACCCCGTGGCCATGGGATACCACGTGTATTGGACCGGCAGCTCGAGCTTGGAGCCGATGAGCTCGGCCAGCGTGTTCTCGAACCCGTCCTCGGTCTTGGCGGACATGGGCAGGTTTGCCGGATCCGCACAGACCCGCAGAGCATTGGTCGAGACCAGATCCGAGGTCTGCGCCTCTGCCCCATCGGCCAGCGCGACCCCGATCACCAGGGTCGCGGCCAGGGTGCCAAGCGTCTTAGCCCATGCAGCCATTCTCTTCCTCGCGGATCAGGTCGCTCTTGGCTTCCTTTTTGGCGGGGCGGCCGCGCGGAACGGCATCCACGGCACGGGCCTTTAGATAGACGTAGATGTCGTCGAGGTAGCACATGACGTTCTTGTTGTCGCCGAAATGGGGCATGACCGAGTTGCCAACCTGACGACCATTCACGACCACGTCGAAGAAGTCGTAATAACCCATGTTGATGGCGGAATTCTTGATCTTGGGGGCGTAGCTCGACCCCTCTCCGTCGGGGCCGTGGCAGACATGGCACTCGGCGTGATAGCGGCGGAACCCGTTAAAGGTCAGCCAGTCCACGGTACCGTCCTCGGCGATGTTGTAGGTCGGGATGTCTTCTTCGGTGAAATACCGTCCATCCTCGGTGTAGGCGACCGGAATTTCCGGGTACTCACCCGCCGGATCGACGTCCTGATCGGACCAGTTTGCCGCGTAAACAACGGTTGCGGTCAAGGCGGCCGCGACGGCTGCGGCGATCGCGAGGGGGGCTGCGGAGCGCATCATTCTGCTGGCCTTTCAATAGCTAGGGGTTGGACCACGGGGTTGGCGCATCGCGGGACGCGCCAACCCCAGTCTCTTCACGAACCGGGCTTAGTTCGGGAGGGCGAACACGGTCAGCTGACCACCCAGAGCGGTGTAGTCGCTCAGCGCGGCATAGCCGCCAACAGCGCCCAGACCGTCATTGGGGTTGGTCAGGCCAGCCGCAAGGCCGATCCCGGCCCAGCCACCAACACCCGACAGGATGCCGATATACTGCCGACCGTCATGCTCATAGGTCATCACGTTGCCGATGATGCCGGACGGGGTCTTGAAGCGATAGAGCTCCTCGCCCGTGTCCGCGTGCACCGCCTTCAGGTGACCTTCGAGCGTGCCGTAGAACACCACGTCACCCGCAGTGGCCAGAGCACCGGACCACACCGAGAACTTCTCGGGGATGGACCACTTGATCTCGCCATTGATGTTGTCCCAGGCGATGAAGTTGCCCATACCGCCATGGCTGTCCGGCGCCGGATACATCGCGAGGGTCGCACCCACATAGGGCTGACCAGCGGTGTAGGACACGCGGAACGGCTCATAGTCCATGCAGACGTGGTTGGTCGGGACGTAGAACATCTCGGTCTTGGGCGAGTAGGACGCAGGCTGCTGGTCCTTGGTGCCAAGAGCCGCCGGGCAGATGCCGGTGGAGTTCACGTCTTCGCCGTTCTGCTCGGTGGAGTACTGGGCCACAACCGCCGGACGACCATAGGTCTCGGACTCGGGGTCCATGTCGACACCCGTGGTCCAGTTCACAACCGGATCGAACTTCTCGGCGACGAGCAGCTCACCAGAGACGCGGTCCATGGTGTAGGCCAGACCGTTGCGGTCGAAGTGGGTCAGAAGCTTGCGCTCCTCGCCATCAATTTCCTGCTCCGTAAGGATCATTTCATTGACGCCGTCATAATCCCACTCGTCATGCGGGGTCATCTGGTAGAACCACTTGGCTTCACCGGTGTCGATGTCCCGCGCCATGACGGTCATGGACCAACGGTTGTCGCCCGGGCGCTGCGCCGGGTTCCAGGTCGAGGGGTTACCGGTTCCGTAGTAGAACAGGTTCTCGTCCATATCCGCGGAATACCAGCCCCAGGTGGTGCCGCCGCCGATCATCCACTGATCACCTTCCCAGGTGTTCGTACCGGAATCGACGCCAACAGGCTTGCCCAGATGCGTGGTTTTTTCCGGATCAACAAGGATATCGCTGTCCGGTCCCATGGAATAGGCGCGCCATTCCTGCTCGCCGGTTTCCATGTTGTAGGCCGTCACGTGCCCACGCACACCGAACTCACCGCCCGAGATGCCGACGATGACCTTGTCTTTCACAGGCAGAACCGTTGCGGTGTTGGTCTCGCCAATGGCGGGGTCGCCATTCTGCGCTTCCCAGAGCACGTCACCTGTATTAGCGTCGAGTGCGACGACCTTGGTGTCCGCCTGGTGCAGGAAGATCTTGCCATCCGCATAGGCCACACCACGGTTCACCGTGTCGCAGCACATCACCGGGATCACGTCCGGATCCTGCTTGGGCTCGTACTTCCAGATGATCTTGCCTTCATTGGCCAGATCGAGCGCGTAGACGATGTTCGGGAACGGCGTGTGCACGTACATCGTGTTGCCGATCACCAGCGGCGAACCCTCATGGCCCCGCAGCACACCGGTCGAGAATGTCCAGGCCACCTGCAGGTCGCCCACATTGTCAGCATTGATTTGGTCAAGCTCGGAATAGCGCTGGTTCTTGTAGTCGCCGGTCTGGATCGCCCATTGTTCCGAATTGTCCATTTGGGCGATCAGGTCGTCATTTGCATACGCAACCGAGGCGGCACAAAGAGCTATACCTGATGTTAGAAGCGAAAGCTTTCTCATCAATATTCCTCCCAGAAAAGCGGTGAAAACACCGCAAGAGTGATGGTCGCCCCCGATTTGGGCCGAGCATCTTGTCGTTCATTTCTTCGGGGCCACGTTCCTCCTCGACCCCGCAGAAAGTCTTGCCTTAAATCCCGTCCGCCCCGAAGGAGGCGAGATAGGCAATCACGTTTTGGCGGTCCTCTTCTTTCCGCAGACCGGCAAAGGCCATCTTCGTGCCTTTTGCATAATCCTTGGGTTTGGTGAGAAACGCCTCGAGGTTTTCAACACTCCAGACGGTGCCGTCGGCATTCAGGCCGGCCAGCGCGTCCGAGTATTTGAAACCTTCAATCGAACCGACTGCGCGGTCGACCACGCCGTTGAGCACGGGTCCCGCGCGGTTCTTGGCATCGGCCCCCACCTGGTGGCAGGCCTTGCATTTGCGGAACACTTTTTCGCCTGCTGCCGCGTCTCCGGCGATGTGACCATCGGCCAGCGCGGCCATGGGCATCGTCAGAAGACAGGTCGCTGCGAGGAGGTTCCGGATCATAATCTCCCTTTCCGTTATGTCAGTTCAGGCGCGCGGCGTGCCATTCAACATGGTCGCCCGCAAAGGTGTTCACGAAAAAATAGGAATGGTCGTAGCCCGCCTGCATACGGACCTGACCGGGCTGGCGCCGGGCGGTCAGCGCCTCGGCCAGGGCCTCGGGCTTGAGCAGGTCGAGGAACTGGTCCGACGCGCCCTGATCCACCAGCAGGTCGCCCTTCCAGCCATGCTCCTTGAGCAGGATCGTGGAATCATGCTCGGACCAGGCTGCCTCGTCATTGCCGAGATAGGCGCTGAGCTGCTTGCGGCCCCAATCGGATTGAGTCGGATGGGCAATCGGCGCGAATGCCGAGAGCGAGGTGAACATGTCCGGATTGCGCAGCGCCATGGTGATCGCGCCATGCCCGCCCATGGAATGGCCGGTAATGCCGTGGCGGTCCTGCACGGGCAGGGTTTCGACCACGAGCCCGCGCAACTCCTGCAGGATGTAGTCATACATCTGGAAATGCGGCTTCCACGGGTCGCGGGTGGCATTCACATAGAACCCCGCCCCCTGCCCCAGATCATAGGCATCGTCATCCGCCACCCCCTCGCCCCGGGGCGAAGTGTCGGGAAAGACCACCGCGACGCCATGCTCTGCCGCGTGTTCCTGGAAGCCGCCTTTGACCATGGCGTTTTCATGGGTACAGGTCAGCCCGGACAGATACCACAGCACCGGCACCGGCCCATCCGCCACCTGCGGCGGCAGATAGGCTGCGAAGGTCATGTCGCAGCCACAGGTGGCCGAGGCATGGGTGAAGACCTTCTGGGTCCCGCCGAAGCTCCGGTTTTCTGAAACCAGATCGACCACGCCTCAGAACTCCACGACGGCGCGAATGGATTCACCTCTGTGCATCAGGTCGAAGCCGTGATTGATCTCGTCCAGGGTCAGCTTGTGGGTGATCATCGGATCGATCTCGATCTTGCCGTCCATGTACCAGTCGACAATCTTCGGCACATCCGTCCGTCCGGACGCACCGCCAAAGGCCGTGCCACGCCAGACCCGGCCCGTGACCAGCTGGAACGGACGGGTGGAGATTTCGGCCCCCGCAGGCGCCACGCCGATGATCACGCTCTCGCCCCAGCCCTTGTGGGCCGCTTCGAGCGCCGTGCGCATCACGCCCACATTGCCCGTCGCGTCGAAGGTGTAATCCGCGCCGCCCCCGGTCAGCTCGACCAGATGCGCCACCAGATCGCCTTCGATCTTGGAGGGGTTCACGAAATCGGTCATGCCGAAATGGGTGGCCATCTCGACCTTGCCATCGTTCAGGTCAACGCCGACGATCTGATCCGCACCCGCCAGACGCAGGCCCTGGATCACGTTGAGGCCGATGCCACCGAGGCCAAAGACGATCCCGCGCGAGCCGATCTCGACCTTGGCGGTGTTGATCACCGCGCCGATCCCCGTGGTCACGCCGCAGCCGATATAGCAGATCTTGTCAAAGGGCGCGTCCTTGCGGACCTTGGCCAGCGCGATCTCCGGGACCACCGTATGGTTCGCGAAGGTCGAGCAGCCCATGTAATGGTGGATCGGCGTGCCATCGAGCATCGAGAACCGGGTCGAGCCATCAGGCAAGAGGCCCTGGCCCTGCGTGGCGCGCACCTTCTGACAGAGGTTCGTCTTGGGGTTGAGGCAGTATTCGCATTCCCGGCATTCCGGAGTGTAGAGCGGGATCACGTGATCCCCGACCTCTAGCGATGTCACGCCTTCACCGATCTCGATCACGACGCCTGCGCCTTCATGGCCGAGGATGGCGGGGAAGATCCCCTCGGGGTCATCACCGGACCGGGTAAACTCATCGGTGTGACACAGGCCGGTTGCCTTGACCTCGACGAGGACCTCGCCGGCCTTCGGGCCTTCGAGGTTCACCTCCATGATTTCCAAAGGCTTCCCAGCGGCCACAGCCACCGCAGCGCGTGTTCTCATAAATTGTCCTCCCACTGACCAGGGTGACGCATGCCACCATGGTCGTAGGATGACTATGGGCGGGCGAGGTTCAATCCATCAATTAAGACAATGGTGGGTATTCGGAAGATTGGACACGCGAAAGCCGGTTGGTCATACTGCGGGGACACCTGAGAAAGGATGTCCCATGTTCAGACCTCTGGCGCTTTCCCTTGCACTTCTGGCCCCGTCCCTGCCCGCATTGGCGGCGGATTACTCGGATCCCACTTGGCCATGCGTCCAACGGAAAGTCGAAACGCTGTCCCCGGGGTTGATGTGGGCCTTTCCTCTGGACCCTGCTGCGGTGGCCCCGGACGAGGCCCGCGACCAAGATGTGCGCGAGCTGGCCGGATACCTGTCCCTGCGCCGGGTCCCCCTCGAAGAACTGGAGCCTCGCGTCGCGGCTTTTGCCGAGACCTATGGCGGGGATCCCGAGGCGCTGGGGCTGGCGTTCTACACGGTGTTCGACACCCTGTCCAAGCGCCGCAGCCGGATCATCAACGGTATTGGGGACTTCTCGTTGAGCCAGATCGCGTTGGCCGAACAGATCGACGCGAACCGCGTCGCCATGGATGTGCAGATGGCCAAGGATGCGCCGGATTTCGACGCGGTGGACGCCCTGGAAGAGAAGATCGACTGGGACCAGATCATCTATACGGACCGCCAGCGCAACATCGCCTATCTATGCGAGACCCCCACCCTGCTGGAACGGCGGCTCTTCGGGATTGCCCAGATGTTGCAGCGCGTGGCGGTGGTCGAGTAGGGCCGCCTATTCCCATTCCAGCTCGGTAAAGGCGACGGTGGCGTTGCGCGGATTATACGCTTCAAAGAGCTGCCAATGGTCTTTTTCCTCGGCCGCGATCACCTCGACCGCATCGCCGAGCCGGGCGCCCTCATCCAGAGCCTGTCGCGTGTCCCGCTCGAGCACTGCGAGATAGCGGAGCATGTCCGCGGCCCCCACCGGCCAGTCGAGAAGCGGGCCGCCATGACCCGGCACCACCCCGGTGACCTCGCGCTGCGCCAGCTCCGCCATGACCGCGCGCCAGCCCAGAAGACTGCCATCGAGCGCGGGCGTATGCTGATCAAAAACCAGATCCCCGGCAAAGAGCACGCCCGTGCCCTGATCCAGCACGGTCAGATCCGTCCCTGTATGGGAGGTCGGCCAGGTCTCGAGCCGGAGCACCCGCCCCCCCAGATCGATCTCGGCCCCGGACTCGACAAACTGGTCGAGCGTCGTAACTTTGGTCCCGAGCAAGGCCTCGGCCCCCATGAGCCGCCCAAGGCTCTCGAGATAGTTGGCCTGCCGGTTGATCAGGGCCCGGGGCAGGTCCGCGTGTCCGACGGCCAGCGCGCCAGCCTCGACGAAGACCGACGCGCCAAAGACATGGTCAGGATGCATATGCGTCAGGATGATGTGGCTCACGGGTTTGTCGGTCACCGCCCGAATGGCGCGCCAGGTCCCCTCGCCCATCCAGCGGGCGGTGCCACTGTCGATCACGGCCACGCTGGTCTCGCCGACCACAAAGCCCAGGTTCGAGACATCCCCGCGATTCGTTGTGTCCGGTTCCGCAATCGCCCCGCGATGGACAAAGACCCCTGCCGCCACCTCGGTCATCTCGAGCGGCGGACCCACCGGCGCACATTCGGGCGCGCCCTTGGGCAGGAGCCCCGCGATGCCCAGATCGGGCGCGCGATCTTGCAATTGCCGGAGACAGGCCGCCTGGCTGGCGGCCTCGAACCCCGGCAGCAGATGGTCGCGGCACGGGCCCGCCTCAAGCGAAACACAGAGGGTTACGATGGCTTCAAACACGGGGGCTGTCCTCCTGCAGGGCGGATACACGCGATTGTGAAACCCGTCGCCTCCCGGGATCCTGTGTCATTTTGCGTATTTTTATGGCATAAGTGTCAAGTTTTCACCCGGGAGGAGAAGATTATGGCCCCAAAACTGATTTGCGCTGCTGCCTTGGCGGCCCTGACCGCAGGACCGGTCTGGGCGGGAGACGCTGTTCAGAATCCGTTGACCGCGAGCGCCACTTGGGAGGATCTGCGCGAGGATGTGCTGGGCGATGTGGCTCTGGCCTCGGCCGACGGGATCCTGTCCGTGGACGCGCCCTACCGCGCCCATGATGCCGCGACCGTGCCGATCCAACTGAAACAAACCGACCCGAACGCGCAAATTCGCGCGGCCACTGTGGTCGTGGACGAAAACCCTGCGCCGGTTGCGGGGGTCTTCACCTTTGGCGATGGCATGGGCGCGCTGGATTTCGAATTGCGGGTCCGGGTGGATCAGTATTCCAATGTGCGCGTCATCGCCGAGACCGAGGACGGGTTCCACATGACGGGCCGCTATGTGAAAGCCTCGGGCGGGTGTTCGGCCCCGGCGACCAAGGACGCGGCGGCAGCTCTGGCCAATATGGGCAAGATGAAGCTGAAATCCTTCGACAGCAGCGCTCAGATGTCCACGCCCCGGCGCGAGGCTCAGATCATGGTGCGCCACCCGAACTATTCCGGCCTGCAGCGGGATCAGATCACACAGCTCTTCATCCCCGCCCATTTCATCGACCATCTGGAGGTCTGGCAGGGTGACGAGCTCCTCTTCACCATGGATGGCGGCATCTCGATTGCCGAGAACCCGGTCTTCCGCTTTGGCTATAACGACAACGGGGCCGAGACCCTGACGGTCAAGGCGACAGATACCGATGGCAATAGCTTCGAATCCGTGCTCGCCAAGAGCGTGACCGGCTAGACGCATACCGCGCCAAGGATCAGGCCGCCGCCTCGCTATCGGGGCGGCGGCCTTTTTCGTGACCCGTCAGGATCAGAAGCAGATCACCTCGGCCTCGGCCTGGGCCCGGCGCAGATCCGCGACGATGTTCTCGGCCATGGCGGCGTTCTGGAAAAACGACATCCGTTCGCCACCGACCCGCCGCATCGAAAGAACCGTCTCTGCGGCGAGGTAATCCTCGTAGGACAGGATCGACGCGATCTCGTCAATCGAGCAGGAGCAACGGTCCAGCATCTCGCGGGTTTGGCCATTGGTGACCATGCAGGCAAAGACATAATCCGCCCGCGCCGCGGTCGGGTAGTCGTTGAGCCGCTCGGCCACGCTCTCGGCCTGGACCAGCGCCGGAATCAAGGCGGGAATCAGGGCCGCGCTGGCCGCGGCGATCAGGGCGCGCGCCTTCATTGCGCCGTGTCGAGGCGGTCGAAGGCGAGGGTGTTGCTGTAGACCTCCCCGCCTGCGGCCTCGGCCTCAAGGCTCATGTACCAGCCGGGCACGGCATCCGACATGGTGACCCGCAATTCCAGATCTCCGAAACCGCGCATCCGGTCCACATTCGGATCCCCCTCGAAGGGCATCATCCGGATGGTGCGCGTCTCGACGGTCTTACCATCGATCACGGCCTCTCCGGCGGTGATGTCCGAGGGTTTGACCAGCGCCTCCTTGACCCGGTTGCGGATGTAAAACGGGCTGCCGCCTGCGGCCTCGGCCATGTCGCGCACGACGGTCTCGTAGAAATACATGATCATCGGATTGCCCACACTGGCCGGGAAGGTCCCCAGCGCCCGATGCTTGCCATCCTGCCGGAACTCGAGCATGGCCATCACCGCCTCTCCCTCGCGAAAACTGAGGGCGACGGCGCCCGTATCGCGCTCGGCCGCTTCGGGTTTCAGGCTGTTGCTGACCGTCCGGCTATAGACCAGCTCGGCATCCCGCGCGACCGTGTCCAGGGTCCCGTTGCGGAACAGCATCTCGTAGGTTTTCTCGCCTTCCAGAGGCGCGGCGACGGCGACCGAGGCGCTCAACACCGCTCCGACCGCCAGGCTCAACATTGTCTTTTTCATTCTTGTCCTCCCCTTGAACCGACTGTGCGGGCGTCGCTATGCCCTGTCACCGCCGACCTTTGTCTGTAGTTGCGTCTCGACCTGTGCCCTCTGATGCGCGGCGGCGGCGGCGTGGCGGCGGATCTTCCAATCGATCAGGGGCCGCAACCGGCTGAGCGCGGCGGGCTTTGTCATCACCGTCAGGTCATTCTCGAGCCCGAGACGCCGCACCAGTTCGCTGCGATCGGCGGTGATCATGATCGCGGGCACATCGCTGCCGGTGATCTCGCGGATGGCGGTGATCGCCATGATGCCCGTATCCGGACCGTCGAGCTGGTAATCAGCGAGGATGATATCCGGCGGAATGCCCATGTCGTTCACATGGGCCAGCGCTTCTTCGGTGGAGCGCGCCGCGAGCACGCTCGCCCCCCATTGCTCCAGCCATTGGATCGTGCCGTAGAGCACATCCTCGTCATTCTCGATCACCATCACGATGTGATCGATCGGGTGACCGCTCTCATCGGCCAGAGCACTCTGGGCCTCGCGCCGGATCGGCACCCCATCCGCCAAGGCGATGTTCATGCGGAACACAGAGCCCCAGCCGGGTTTGGAGCGCACCGACAGCTCATGGCCCAGCAGGCGGCAGGCCCGGTCGACAATCGACAGGCCAAGCCCCACACCCGAGCCGAGCTGCACGTCGTCGCCCCGGGTGAATTCCTCGAAGATCCGCGCCTGATCCTTCTCGGCGATGCCGACCCCCGTATCCCAGACCTCGACGACCACGTGATCGCCCCTGCGCCGCGCCCCCACCAGCACCCGTCCGCCGGGTTCGGTGTATTGCACGGCGTTCACCACAAGGTTCTGGATCGACCGCATCAGGTAGACCGGATCCGAGCGCACAAAGAGTAAGCAGGGCACCACCGTCAGCCGCACGCCCTTGCGGGCTGCAAGCGGGGACTGATCGTCGCGCACGCTTTCCATCAATGCGCCGAGATCCACCGCCATGACCGAGACTGCGTCCGGATCCGCGCTCTCGAGTCGCGAGATGTCGAGCAGCGAGTGCAACAGGTTCTCCGCCGAGGAGAACGCCCCCTTCAGCCGCTTGACCATGGGCTGAAACCCGGTCTCGCGAGTGGCCTCCTGCAGGGTCGAGATCAGCAGCTTGGCCGCGTTGATCGGCTGCAACAGGTCGTGGCTCGCCGCGGCGAGAAACCGGGTCTTGGACGAGACCGCTGCCTCGGCCCGCTCCTTGGACAGGCGTAGCTCTTCCTCGACCCGGGCCTTTTCCTCGTATTGCGCCGTGAGCTGTTCATTCGCCCGGGTCAGCTCGGCGGTGCGGGCCATCACCCGGTTCTCCAGAAGCTCCGTGGTCTGGGTCTCGAGCGTCACATCCTTGAGCTCGACCAGAAACCCGCCATCGGGCAGCACATTCGCATGCACGTCGAGCACCCGGTCCGATCCGTGGTTCACCCGCCGCACCAGCGCGCCCTTGCGGCGCAGCTCGTCGCGCCATTCATCCACCCGCAGCCAGGCATCCTCGGAGATCAGCGACCGGGTGCGCAGGAAGTCGAGCAGGGTGCTCAGCGGTGTGCCCGGCTGCAACAGGGTCAGCGGCACGCCCAGGATCTCGCGGAAGCGGCCATTCTGCATGATCACCTCGCCCTCCGCCGAGAAGGAGCAGACCCCCGACCCCATGTTCTGGAACACCGCTGCCAGGTAATCGGCCTGCCGGTCGATCAGGTGTTCCTTCTCCATCCGGTTGCGGCGGACGAGGGCGGTGATCTCGGTCATCAGAACCACGGTGTTCTCGACCGAGGTCTGCTGAATACTGAGCTGGTACCAACGGTCATCGACCAGCTCGACCACCAGCGCAGTGGTGGCGCCTGCCGATTGGCGCACCTTCAGGGTCTGGCGCAGGACCGACAGCTTGCGGTCCGTAGAGACCACGCGGGCGCTGATCTCGACCAGTTCCAGGTAATGGGACAGGGACAGGCCCGGGATGATCTTGTGCGAGATATCCGGCAGCAGCCCGCGAAACAGGTCGTTGCAGATATTGAGCCGCTCATCCGAGAAGAGCGCGACCCCCTCCCCCATGGAGGACAGCGCCTCGACCAGCGTCTTGCGGGTGCGCTCGCGCTCGGAGCGGACTGTCTCGAGCTCCAAGGTCTGGGCGGCCACCTGCTGCTGCAGGTCGATGGCGGATTGGAAGGCCCGGTAGGCCGAGGGCCCGATCTCGCTCTGGCGGTTGGCGCGGCGCACGAGCGCGTCGATGATGCGGGCCTGTTTCTCGATCTGCACCTGCGGCGGATCATAGGGGTTGACCATGCTCATATGACATAGCCCCGCCCCGGCCCGAAAAAGGCGACCCCCACGAATGTCTGGTTCATGTGAACGCCGCAATACTGCTCGCCATAGGTGTTGAACCCGAACACCCGGGAGGAACAGAGAATATCCGAGACCGCGCGGGCCAGCTGTTTCTGCTCGATCTCGAGCTTGCGCAGCACGCAGTCGAACCCGAGAATGAAGTCAGGCTGTTCCCCGAGGCGGTCCTGTCGCCGCAACCCGGTCTCAAGCGTTTGCAGGATCTCCTGTCCCTTGCCGAGGGTCATGATCAATCCGTCATCGATGGCGGCCATGAAGGACAGCCCCCCATCATCATCCGCATCGGAGATCGCGCGCACATAGTGACGGTCGCGATACTCCACCAGCATCGGGTTCTCGGCAAAGATCGTGGGCGACAGATCCTCGAGCTTGCAGCCGACCAGCCGGGCATATTCCTCGGCCGCCGGCGCGCCGTTGATCTCAAACACCTTGCGGGCCAGCGGATCCGCCCCGGTGATGACCAGAGGTGCCCCCGAGGGCAGGAAATGGTCAAAGCCCACGCCCTGAAATTCGAGATCGGTCTCCAGCATCAGCAGGACCGCCGAGTTGGTATGCGCCACGCCCTTGTGCAGAACGAAGGTCTGCTCGAACCGCAGGGAATCCCCCGCCGAGCCGCCAAAGATCGGCAGATCGCTCAGCACCGCCTCGAGGGTCGAGACCAGCACGTCCTCCTGCTGCGACACCCCGTCTGAGAAGATCAAGCCCAGCCGTTTCCAGCCTGCCGTGTGCTGGAACTCCTGCGCATGGCGCTGCGCGGTCGTGGCCAGCGCCGTGGGCGCAATCGGATCCAATGGCGCCAGCAGGACCGAGGAACAGCGGAAATGCTTCTTGGGAAAGGCCAGCAGCAGAAGCGCCCGGGTCTCGTAGCCCTGATCCGTGATCTGGCCCGCAGTTGAACAGCCAAAGACAGGCACCCCGGCCAAGGCCTCGTCCAAGGCGCTGGCCACGTCGTCCTTCGGCATGTCACCGGGCACGAAGGCCAGCACGAAGCGGGTCTCTGCAAGGCTGATCCGCGCCGCAGCGTCCAGCGCCGCCTCGCGCGCGGAGGTCAGGTGCGAGACCGCCACCTGCACAATCGAGGGATCCATGAAATGATCGCGCATCCGCTCCCTTCCCTATCGACGCAAGAAGGCGCGGGCTTCGGGTTCATCCCCGCGCTGCTCGGCCATGGCCTCTTCGACGACCACCACCGCCTCGGTGCGGTTGCGCGCGCCCAGCCGCCGCAAGAGCGCGGTGATATGCGCCTTCACAGTGGCCTCGGCAAGCGACAGCTCATAGGCGATTTCCTTGTTCGGCTTGCCTTTGCAGATAAGGCGCATGATGCGCTGTTGCTGCGGGGTGAGCTCGGCGAGCTTCGGGTGGTCGAACTCGGCGGCGAGACCTTCGGTATCCTCGGTCTCGGCCTTGCGGAAATCCTTGGGCACATAGGTGCGCCCGGCGGCAATCTTGGCCAGCACCGAGCGGAGCTGCGAAGCGGAAGTGTCCTTGGGCAGAAACCCCGCGGCCCCCTCGCTCAGCAGGGATTGGACCAGCTCGACCGAGGCCAGGGACGAGATCACAAGGATGCGCGAGTTCGGCAGGCGATTGCGCAGGGTCTTGAACCCCGAAACACCGGTCACGTCCGGCAGCTTGAGGTCGAACATCACGAGATCAGGGTCAAATCCCTGCTCCGCAGTCTCCAGCGCCGCATTCAGGGTCTGCGCCTTGCGGATATCACAGCCCGCGAACATCATCTCAAGCGCGGATTCGAGCGCATCGCTATAGAGCGGATGGTCATCCACGATAAGGATCGATGACACAGGTCGGGCTTCGATCGCCGAACGTAGCGTTTGCATGTTTTCCTCCCCCGGGACTCAACCCTACCTAGAAATCAAATCATTTCAACGGTGCCGCGTCATCGGACCGTGTCGGAACGGTCTGTCGAAGGGGACATCCCCCTGCGATGGCCCGCGCGGCCTCATGGTTTTTCGGCCAGAAAAGACCGCGCGAAGGCCGTCAGATCCGGGGCCGTGGCGCGCGGGTCGAACACCGCCTGATCCAAGCCACGCAGCAGGGCAAGCCGGGCCTCGGACGGCCCGTCCCGATCCACGATCCGCCGGGCCATCCTGCGACTTTGCGCGACCTCACCGGCCCGCGCGGCCCGGCGCATCCCCCGCGCAAGAGGGTCGAACAGGGCAAACCGGTGCAGGGCCGACAGCCCCCGAAACGCACGCCCCAGAAGCGCCCAACCGGCCCCGCCCAGAAAGACCACCGCCGCCAGAAGGCCAACGGGCCACCCCGGCAAGCTGGCCTGTACCAGCGCTGCAGGCGCTTGTGAGGTCTCAGGCGCCTCCGGGGTCACGGTGCCGAAGGCCACCCGTTGCGCCGAAATCGTGACCGACCGATCCTCGCGGTTGTCCGTGTCGAAATAGCGAAAGGTCAACGGCTCGACGATGGTCGAGGTGTCATTGCCGGGCCGGATCGTCCAGCGCCAGAACGCATAGGAAATCGGCCCATGGGGTGAGAGCTCGACAAAGCGTTTCTCCGGATGGGGAAAGATCATCGCCGAGGGCGAGGTCAGATCGGGCATCGGGGGGATCATCTCGGGCGTCACTCCCAGCGCCTCGACCCGCACGATGCGCAAGACCCCCTCGCCCGGGGCGAGCTGATCCGGCGCGTTCGACCAATTGTCCGACACCTGCAGCGTCTTGACCGGGAACCACCAGTCCGCGCCCTGCGTCGCGGGCGCCGGGGCTACCTCGATCGTCACCGGCGCGGTCTCGATCCGATGCTCGAACCATTCATCCGCCTCATCCGTCAGGGTCAGCTTGTGGGTGAAGGCGCCGATTGTCAGACGGCCCGCCCGGTCCGGATAGACCGCCATGCGCCGGGTAAAGGTCTTGACCTTGGCACCGTTCAGACGCTCTTCCCGCCAGGTATCCGCACCAAGCTGCGTCCAGCTGAACCCTTCGAAATCCGGCTGCACGATCTCTTCGCGGGTGATGTGCCGCCGATAGATCCCCCGGAGCGTGATCAGCACCATCTCCCGTTCCATGGGCATATAATCGGTCTCTTCGAGCTCGACCCAGATTTCCAGCTCCTCGGGCAGGACCTGACTGGATTGTGCCGCGGCAAGCCCCGGTACGAGCAGGAGCAGACACAGGAACAGGGCCTTCATCGCGGATCCTCCGCCTTGGGGGGCGAGAGGCCGAGCTTCTGGCGCCGTTTGAATTCCGCCGAGATCCGCGCGGCGAGATACTCGCCCGGCACATCGCTGAGCTGCTCCAGCCAGCGTTCATCGGCAATCATGAACTTGTCGTCAAAGACCCGCCGCACCCCGAGACGGCCCCGGCTGTCGAGCTCGGCCAGACCCAGCATGGTGTTGGAGTTCGTCACCTCGCTGCCCGTGCCCGCCGCGCGAGCATCGCCGCGCGCCACGAAGCTGTCCTCCTGCGGCCCCTCCTTGCGCTCGGGGAAGAGCCCCAGCGCCTCGGGGTCGATGCCCAGCCCTGCGTAATAGGCCGCGACCACATCGAAGTTTGCCCGCGCATCCGGGTCGCCCCGCGCATCGGCCAGATCGAAAGCTTCCAGCGCGGCGGCATGCTGCCCGCGATGGGCCTCGGCATTGCCCAGATTGTAGAAGGCGCGCGCCTCGGCAAAGAGCCCGGCGGCGGCGTCATAGTCCCCCGCCCTGTAGTGCGCGACCCCCTGCCATTCGACATCCGCGAAGAACGGCGCGGCCAGACCCGGCATCCCCAGCGCCAGAAGGACCCGGCCATAGGGCGCGCCCCCACCGAGCAGCGCCGCAAGCACGAAGGCCAGGGCAGCGACAATGGCCAGCGCCTTCATGCGGCCCCCTTTCGGAACAGCAGCAGCAGCGGTATCAGCGCCAGCGCGAGAAGATACCGGCCCATGTCCTTCCAGAAAAGCAGCGGGTAATCCTGCGCCTCCAGCCGGGTGCGGGCATCCTCCTGAACCCAGTCCGAAAAGGCGTCGGTCTGCTCCAGCGTGAAAACAGCACCCTGCCCCGCCGCCGCATGGGTGGCAAAGCCCGGGCGCGGCTCCAGCAGCGAGACCAGCGACAGCCGCGCGCCCTGTGCAGCGATCTCTCCGGCAGCCCGGAGAGAGGCGGGGCCAAGCCCGTCGCCATCGGTAAAGAGGACCACATCCCCTGCGATCACCTCTGCATCGGCCAGCAGTTGCGCGGCGAGGGCAAGGGCGCGTTCCGGGCGCGAGCCGCCATCGGGCACCGTCTCGGCGCTCAGCAGTGACAGGGTCTGCCCGAGCTGCAGGTGATCGCCGGTCATGTCCGTCGCCACATAGGCATCACCGCCATAGACGATCAGCCCCCCGGGCCGCGTGCCCAGAGCGGCCAGTCCGAACCGACCCATGGTCAGCATCTGTGGCCAGCGCGCATCCTCTGTGACGCTGGCCGAGGCATCGACCACGAAAAGCACCCCGTCGAGATTGCGATAGGACAGGGTCTCACGCCGCTCGATAGCCGGTCCCGAGAGCGCCAGAAGGATCACCGCCAGCGTGGTCAGAAGCGCCCAGAGCGGCGCGCGACTGCTTTGGCTATCGACGCGGCCCAAGGCGGCCATGGCCCTGAGAAGCGCGGGATCCACCGCCCGCTGCCAATCGCCGAGACCGCCACGGCGGCGCAGCACCCACCAGCCGAACCCGGCCAGTGCGAAAAGCGCCAGCAGCCAGACAGGCCGCAAGAGGGTCACGTCGAGCCCGGTCATGACAGCTCCCGCCAGCCGAACCAGACCCCGATCATCGCGGCCAGTGTCGCGGGCCAGACCCAGTATTCGCGATAGATCTCGGCGGCGAGCCCCTCGCTATCGGTCGCCTCGAGACGATCCAGCGCCTCGGTCACGGCCAGCAGGTCCTCGGTGGTGCGCACCCGGAAGCTTTCCCCGCCCGAGATTTGCGCAATGGCACGCAAGGTGGCGGCGTCGACCACGCCGCGCTCTCCGACCTCGGCCGTGGTCAGGTCCTTGGGCCCCAGCGCAATCGTGTGCACCCGCACCCCGCGACGGGCGGCCAGTTCGGCGACACCGCGCGGATTGGTGGCCCCGGCATTGTTGATCCCGTCCGAGAGCAGGATGACCACCCGGCTTTCCGCCTCGCTGGTCGCCAGACGTTTGAGCGCGAGGCCGAGCCCATCCGAGATGTTCGTGGCCCGCCCCGAGATGCCGATCGTCGCTTCCTCGATCCGGCGTGCAACGGAGTCCGTGTCAAAGGTGAAGGGGGCTGCGAAATAGGCCTCGGACCCGAACACAACCAGTGCCACCCGGTCCCCGGCCCGGCGGCGGGCGAAATCCGCCCCCACGGTGGTCACGGCCTCCAGCCGCGTGACGGGCCGGTCGCCCAGATGGAAATCGTCCCGCACCATGGATCCGGACAGGTCCAGCACGATGGCCAGATCCCGTCCCGAGACCTTGAGCGCCGAGACCGGGGCCAGATCCCGCGGTCCGGAGATCGCCAACAGCACCAGCGCCCAGATCAGCCAGAGGGCCATGCTGCGCCGGTTCACCAGCTGCGCGCCCCCCTTGGGCCGCCCCGCCGCGACCAGAGCATCGCCGATGCGCTCGGGCACGTGGATGGCGCTGCCGGTCACCTGCCCCGCCCGTGCCACACGCAGCGCCAGAAGCGGCAGCGGCAGGAGCAAAAGGATCCAGGGGTCGGCAAGATCAAACAAGGCGCGCCACCTCGCTTTCGAGACTGCCGAGGGGCAGGCCACCGTCAGGCGCATAGAGCGTGCCGCGCAGTTCGGCATAGCGGTCGGGCGCATGCTCGCGGATCAGGTGCAACAGGGCGACGCGGCGCGCGTCCTCAGGCAGGGTCTGGAGCGTCGCGATCCGGTCCTGCAGCGATCTGGATGCGGGGCGGGGCCGCCGTACCGTCAGGGCCCGGAGACCTGCCGCCAGCACCAGCGCCGCGAGGGCCGCCAGCCCCACCGCCACGCACAGCTCGGCCAGGGAACCGCCGGGTGCGAGGGCTGGCAAGTGGATGTCCCGCAGGCTGGCCAGCATGGCCTCTTCGCTGAGAGCGCGGTCGCTCATGCCGCGCGCTCCGCCGGGAAGGCCGCCGCGATACGTCGTGCGGTCGCCTCGATCTCGGCCCCGGCATCCAGCACGAGCGCGCTATGCCCGGCCACCGTCTGGACCGGCGCGGCGGTGCTGTCTTTCGCCTCTGCGCCCCCGCCCAAAGCAACGCGCAGGCGTTGCCCATCCCGGGTGACGATCGGATAGACACCCCGGGGCAGGTCCTGCCCGTCGCGGATCATGACAAGCCGGGGCACCCGGCGCCGCGCCAAGGCGTTCAGTCGATCCGCCAGTCCCGGGCCAGGCACATCAAAGCCCGACGCGATCACGATCTCGCTGCCCGAGGGGACGAGACGATCCGCCCGCGACAGGGCCGCATCCAGGGACGGGTCGCCGCCCTGCCCCGCCGCCATATCGGCAAGCGCGGCCTCATGGGCCCGCACAAGACCGCCAATCACATTCAGCATCCCGCGCACGCGCCCGGCGGGCGGCACCACGACCGGAGCCCCCTGCCCCAGTGCCATCATGCCCACGCGTCCACCGCTTTCGATCACGTTCCAGCCGATCAGGACCAGCGCCTCCGCCGCCGCGACCGAGCGAAAGGCCCGGCGCACACCCCAGAGCATGGCGGGTCGGAAATCAGCCACCAGAAGGGTGACCCGATCACGCTCTTCCTGAAACTCGCGGATATGCAGACGCCCCGTGCGCGCGGTGGTGCCCCGGTCCAGATGACGGATGTCATCCCCGGCCACGTATTCGCGCATATCCGCCACTTCGAGCCCATGCCCCTTGCGCCGTGTCGCAAAGCCGCCGGGAAGCGCGGCAAGAACCGGCGGAGTCTCTGCCGACAGGACCCTTCGGCGCAGGGCGATCAAGGGGTCCGCCCGCAGCGCGATCCCCGGCGCAGAAAGCGCCTCGCTCACAGCGGCTCGACCGCGGCGAGGATGTCGCGCACCACATCCCGTGGCGTGCGCCCATCGGCCACCGCGCGCCAGCTCAGAACCATGCGATGGGCCAGCGCGTCACCGGCGAGCTCGGACACGTCCTCGGGAATGGCATAGTCGCGCCCCTGCAGCAGCGCCCGCGCCCGTGCCGCTGCGGCCAGGGCGAGCGAGCCACGCGGGGAAACCGCATGTTCCACATCCGCCGCCAGAGGCCCTTCGCGCGTGGCCATGACCAGCCGAACGATATAGTCGCGCAACTCCGGGGCCAGATGGATCGCCCGCACCTCGGCCCGGGCGGCGTTCAACGCCTCAAGCGACAGCGATTGCGCCGGGGCCGCGCCCGTCTGGGTTTCGGCCTCGACCAGATCGAGGATCTGCCGCTCGGTCTCAAGCCCCGGCAGGTCGAGCACGATATGCAGCAAGAACCGGTCAAGCTGCGCCTCGGGCAAGGGAAAGGTGCCGTCATGCTCGATCGGGTTCTGGGTGGCGACCACCAGAAAGGGCTCGGGCAAGGGATGGGTCTCGACACCTGCGGTCACCTGATGCTCGGCCATCGCCTCGAGCAGGGCCGATTGCACCTTGGGCGGGGCGCGGTTGATCTCATCCACCAGAACAAGGTTGTTGAACACCGGACCGCGCACGAACTCGAACACGCCGTCCTGAGGTTTGTAGACCGGGGTGCCGGTCACATCCGAAGGCATGAGATCAGGCGTACACTGAATGCGGGCAAAACTGCCCTCCACGGCATCCGACAGCCATTTGACCGCGCGGGTCTTGGCCAGCCCAGGCGCACCTTCGATCAGAAGATGACCATCGGCCAGCAGAGCCACCAGCAAACGTTCGATCAGGCTCTCATGGCCCACAAGACCAGCTGCAAGTTGTGCGCTCAGCGCCGCAACACCCGCATCGCGGGGGGTCGGTCTTGTATCCATGTGTCCTCCTCATCGCCGTCTTTGCGGCGTACCCGCGAGGGTAGCCGAGGAGAGGGAGTCCGCAAACACCGCAGAAAGTCTTAACTGGTGAAGGGGAGCCGGGGCCTAGATCTCGGGGCGTTGGCAACCCGGGGAGATGATCGCGGCAAAGCGCGGGTCCTGCATGGTGTGCTGCGCCTCGATGAGCAGGCGGTCATATTCCAGATCGATATATTCAATGAAGGCCGGATCGACAGTCTGATCCACGGGCGCCTGCGCCACCGCATGGAGCATGAACACATCAAATGCGCAGAGCCCGGGAGGGTTTGAGTTCAGCAGCGCCCGCATGAAGGCCCGGGATTCCCAGTTCAACCGGTGCAGGTTTGTGGGCAGTTCCTGGAGTTTCGACTGAAACTCTGCCGCGCGGTCAAAGAGGATGATATCCATGCCGAAGCTAAAGGACTGGAACAGCTCTTCGATCAGGATCGACTTGTAAAAAAGTGCCTCGAGGGCGCCGACCCGTTCCAAGGCCGGTTGCTTGACCATGATATGGGTGCCGAGCCCCCTGCGTCCGAAAAAGGTCTGCGCCATCGCGGGGGAGGACACCGCGTAGGCGCGCCGCTTGGGCAAGCCCAACTGATAGGTCTGGTTCAGCCAGCCAAGATCGTTCGACAGATCACCATTGGGGGGATAGCCGGAATAGAGCCGCAAAACGACCGTTCGCCCCGCCCCGCAAGCCGTGGCACTGCGACCCGCATACCGCATGGTCAGCGGCTTGCCGAAAACATGATGCGCGAGGTCGCGAAAGGCGTTGATAATCTCGAGCGATGCGGGATGGGGCCTCTCCCCCACGAGACACAGGCTGGCACCGGCCAGATCGCGGCCGTTGATATGGACCGGGATCGACATGTCCCGACCCACCATGGTCGTGCGCAACTCGTAGTTCCAGCCACGCTTGGCCAGATCGACAAAGCTTGCACGGTCAGCATGGGCGACCGTGGCAAACGCCACAGCGCATAAAACAGTCAGAAGCAGGGATCGCATAGGGGGCCTCCAATGCCCCGAACCTAGGGGGCTACCCCGCCCACGTCCAATTTTTCTGGATGTTCTCCGGGACGCGTAGCCGCTGGATCCCGGTCTCTGCCCAAGAGATTCGCAGAAAACAGGGGCGTTTTCGTGATTTATGCGCGATCCTGGACTGGCGGGGTCAGTCGACCAGGCCGCCAGCCTCAAGCGAAGGCCCTTGAAAACAAGGTATTTCGGCGGGCAATGCAGGGCGCAGCCCTCAAAAACAAGAATATCTTGCCTTAGTCTTGTCTTTTGAGGATATACTGCTCCTAATACCAAGAGTACGCGGCGAAAGACCGTGCATTGGCAGGCACCCCGTCACGGGACAAATACAGGCCCCTGATATGCTTGCGTCACTTCAGTGTGTGTTCCGGTCTGCGGAGCATTTGTCACGCATAGAGGAGAAGACGACCCTTCAAATGCCCGTGCCGAGCGGCGGCAACCACTCGGCACGGGCATGATCATAACCTAGCCGGCTATTCACATCTCATCTTCAAAATAGCCCGGCGAAACCCAACCCGCAAGCAAATTGCATTGCGGGAATGAGGAAAATATGTCCGAGCAGATCTCATTCAACCGCGACAAAGGCTTTGTCGCGCTCCCTGTGGGTGTCCTTGACATGGACCTGTCACCCGGGGCTTTTCGCACACTCGTCGAACTCTGCCGCATGGCGAACATGGAAGGCTATTGCTGGCCATCGCTCACTCAGCTCAGTGATCGTCTGGGTCGTTCAAAATCAGCCATCTCCGGCTATCTGAAGGAATTGAGGGGCGTGGGTCTTGTCGCCACCGAAGAGCAGCGCACGGCGAATGGCTACAACTATCGCCTCAAGTATCAGGTCACCTTCTGGGCGGACTGGCGCGCTTCCCTGAGCAATTCGCGTGCCCAGAAAGCTGAACGCAGCATTCAGCCTGTTGAACGCAATACAGAGGATAAAAATCAGAATCATGAAAACCAAACAAGGGTGGATGAATTTGATGATCTTTTGCGTGAATGGAGTCAGTGTTTTGGAAGGGCCCCCTATCCTCAGACCGAGCACGCGCCTGACCCACAGCTTGTGAGCGAGACGTCGAAAGCGATCAAGTTCGCCGAACCCAAGCCTATATCCGCGGATATAACGCCGGACCTAAAAACTCTTTTTGAGGGTCTCGGGGTTCGTATCGACAGGCCCGGATTGCATCTGGTTCAAACCCACCTCAGACGTCTCGATCTTTCCCCAGAGGAGTTGCAGTCCGTTTTGTGCCGCATCGCTAAGAAATGGCCCGGCCATTGGCGGAAACTGCCCACGGAAGCTCAGCTGGAGAAACTGCTGAAGGACACTGGGGTCCGGCCTCAAAGCAAAAAACGCGCGTTGCTCAGGAGCCATCTGAAACGGTGGAGAATGGCGGAAAGGAGCTTGCGTCACACCGCAGCATCCTGTTCTGTGAGAGCAGCTATAACGCCAGATCAACTGGCTTCTTGACCCTATATCCGTGGATATAACGATGGCATACGGGCAGTTCGAACAGTTTATCCGCAATATGACCCGGGTCATGGGGGCGGTAAACACCAAGCTTCAAAGGGATTTGACCCTCAGAACCCGCGTTGCGCGGCGTTTCTCTCTGGTCGAGGTGTCGGCGCTTTTGTCCGTGGACACAACCTATCTGTCCCGAATGTCGAACGAGGACCCGGCGTTTCCAGAGGGCGAGCGCCGCGGGCGGGAGCGGACCTTCTCCCCGTCTGAGATCATGAAGATCCGGGCGATCATCGGATCCAATCCTGCGGCCAAGCGGGCGTATCTTCATTGGCGCACGCCGGATCAGCCGGTCAAGGTTGTGACCTTTGGGGCTCAGAAAGGCGGGACCGGGAAATCCCTCAGCGCGGCCCATTTCGCGCAATATGTGAACCTCCATTACGGTCTTCGGGTTGGGATCATCGATGCGGATCCTCAGGCCACGGTGAGCCTCTATTTCGCGGATCAAAACCTGCCACTGTTCCAGCCTGACACGCCGACCTTGGCCGATTTCATGGGGGTCGAGGATCCGGCCGCCACGGATCTGGGCAAGCGCGAAGGCGCTGACCTTAACGCCATCTGGCAACCCACGCCCTGGCCCGGAATTCGGTTGATCCCAGGTGGGGCGAACATCCAGAACGGGGATATCAGCCTCTTTTTCATGTCGCAGCAGGCGAAGGTGCCGGTCTACCGGGTCCTGAAGGACGCTATCGATCTCTGGTCTGACGCCCATCCACCAGCCACGCGTCTGGACAGCTTGCGTCAGCCCGATGGAAGCTTCGATACGTCTGCCTTCGAGGCGGCACTGGCCGAGACCGTGGATGTGATCGTCATCGATCAGCAGCCATCGCTCACGCTGATGCAGCTCAACGGATTGATCGCCGCAGATAGCGTGGTGATCCCGCAAACGATGAAGGGCTTCGATCTTGCGACCCTGTCCACCTATGTGGCCAATATCGGGGAATATCTCGAATTCATCATGGGCTACGAGGCGGATATCGAGATCGGCGCGGGGGAGCATATGGTATTGCCCACGATCGTGCAGGAACAGAACAACCAGGACACGGATCAGATCCTGGATCTCTATCGCAAGGCACCGCGCGAGGTGATGCAGGTCTGGTACACGCGCTCGGATGCGATTGCGAATGCGTCCGAAGAGTACAAGAGCATCTACGAATACATGCCGCCCAAAACGCGCCGCGCATCGGCCAAGGCCTTCCTGGCCAATGCCAATGCGGTGAATGACGGGCTGGTGCAACGGATCTGGCCGGAGTTTCCCCCACGCGACTATGCCAAATCCTTCATTGAGGAGCGATGGACCTGATGGCACGCAAACGCAAACTCAACGCCTCTCTCGCCGATCCGACGCAGGAGCCGGACAGCACGGAACCTCCCAAGAGCAATATGGGGGGAATGTGGGCTGGGTCTGCCATGAACATGCTCAAGCAGCGGATCGAGGACGCGCATGGCTCGTTGCAGCAGGGCATCCTTGCCGGGACCGTCGCCTTGGAGCTTGAACCGGGGCAGATCGAGGACGCGCTGGGAAGCGACCGCCTCACCCCGTGGCAAGAGGATGAGGATTTCGCTGCACTCGTGGCCAACATCAAGCGGCGGGGGCAAACGCAACCCATTCGTGTGCGTCCGAAATCCGCGAAATGGGCTCCGGATTCTGATAACCCACTGGATACAAAAGACAAGTTCCTTTTGCAGTCAGGGCGCCGGAGGCTGGAAGCCTGTCGCGCGCTGGGGCGCAAGGTTCGGGCGGTCGTCTCGACGGAGCAGGGCGACAAGGCCCTTGCCGATCTTGAGGAGCGGTTTCACGAGAACACCATGCGGCGCAACCTCAATGGGTTCGAAGAGCTGGTCTCGGTGGGATTGCTGGCGCGGAGTCTTCAGGAGCTGACCCAGACCGAAATTGCCGAGCGTTTGGGGGTAGGGCAGGGGGATGTCTCGCTCGGGCTCGCATGCCTCGAGTACCGCGATGACATCCTGGCGCAGGTGGATATCACGACGACGCCGAAACGGCAGTACCGCGCCCTGCTGCCCAAGTTGAAGCGGGGCGAGCCGGTGGGGCCGGGGGCCGCGCCGCGCACGGCCTCCTCCCGGTCCTCTAAGTCCCGAGAGATTGCAGGGGTGCTCTACGAGGCCCAGAAGCAGCGGGATGGGTACCTCGTACAGGTCAAGCGGGCCCAGATCTCTGAAGAGGATCTGGACCGCCTGATGGATGAGATCGCACAGCTGGTTCAGAAATACGCCGGGCCCGAGTGATCTAGGTGGCGGGTTCCGTGTTCTTGCTGGGGAAGACACGGTAGACCAGCGGTGCATCCTCCTGCGCCGCGTGGTCGTCCGCCTGACTCTGGAGCGCGCCGTGATGGGGTGACTTCACGCAGACCGGGTCCGTCGCATTCGGATCCCCGAGGATCGCCATGGCCTGACAGCGGCACCCACCGAAATCGATGGTCTTGCGCTCGCAGCTTGTACAGGGCTCGGACATCCACTCCGTCCCGCGATAGGCGTTAAAGGCCGCGCCCTCGTACCAGATCTCGGACAGGCCCCGGTCAAGCACCGTGTCGAAGCTCAGATGCGGGATCGATTGCGCGGCGTGACAGGGCAGCACGGTACCATCCGGCGTCACGTTGAGCCCGGACGTGCCCCAGCCCCCCATGCAGCGTTTGGGATAGTCCTCATGGTAGTCTGCCGGGACGTAATCGATGACCAGCGTGCCCTTTAGCCGGGCCCGAGCCTCGGCCACGATCGCCGTCGCCTCCCGGGCCTGTTCGCGGGTTGGCATGAGCGCATCCCGGTTCTTGAGTGCCCAGCCGTGGAACTGAACCGTGGCGACCTCGATCCTGCGGGCGCCCATCTCTTGCGCCATCTCAAGCGCGCGCGGCAGCTGATGCAGATTGCGCCGGTGGAGCACTGCGTTCAGGGTCAGGGGAAAGCCGATGGCGCCGATCCACCCGGCCACCTGCATCTTGCGGGCAAAGCCGCCCTTGTAGCCGCCAATCTCATCGGCCATTTCCGGGTTCGTGCCCTGCAGTGACAGTTGGATATGATCCAGCCCTGCGGCATCGAGCTCGGCCAGCCGGCGTTCGGTCAGCCCGATCCCGGAGGTGATCAGGTTGGTATAAAGCCCCGCGTCGCGGGCCGCCCTTACAAGCTCGACAATGTCACGCCGCGACACGGGCTCGCCGCCCGACAGGTGAAGCTGCAGCACGCCCAGCTCCGCGGCCTCGCGAAAGACCCGGGCCCAGGTGTCCGTATCCAGCTCGGACTCCTTGCGCGCCATCTCGATCGGGTTGGAGCAGTAGGGACAGGAGAGCGGGCAGCGATAGGTCAGCTCGGCCAGCATGGCGATGGGGGGCGGGGGCGCGTTGGGGATCTGTGCCGTCATGCCTCGACATCCAGGAAACGGCGGTTCCGCAGGGCCATGAGGAACCCGGCACTATCCGCCGCGATCTGGTCCTGCGGGGCGTTATACGCCTCGGACAGGGCCTTGGTGATCTCGCCAAAGCTGCGGGCGCCGTCGATCTCGGACAGGATGGCATGGCCGACCTGATCGAGGGTGACCGCGCGCTCGGGCGCCAGCAGCACCCAGGTGTCGCGCACCTTGTCGAAATGTAGCCGCACGCCGCGGGGCAGGGCGGGGATGTCGGTGGCCTCCATCAGGAGGCCCGCTTGTGCTGGGCAAGGCCCTGATCGGGCTGCCACGCGCCGGGGGGGATCCGTCCCGGCTCCACATAGGCTGCACTCAGCGCATCGAGCTGGGCCCACAGGACGTCGGTCTTGAAGATCAGGGCATTCGCCGCCGCGTCCTGCTTTTCCTGCGTGTCCGCGTGATCGAGCACCCAGGACAGGCCAAACGCCACATCCTTGGGGGCCTCTTTCAGGCGGTTGCGGAAATAGCTGAGCGAGCTGTCATCGGCGAAGGCGTAGTTCTTCAGCAGGCCCTGAATGCGGTTGGCATGGATCTTGGGGGCGAAGAGCTCGGTCAGGGAGGCGGCCACGGCCTCCAGCAGGGTCTTTTCCCGCACGAAGCGCACATAGGCGTCCACGGCAAACTTCGTGGCCGGCAGCACACCCTCGCGGGAGGCGACATAGTCGGGGTCCAGCCCCACCGCCTCGGCCAGACGCAGCCAGCGGCGGATGCCCCCCTCATTCTCGGCGGTGCCGTCATGGTCCTCGATCCGCGAGCGCCAGGCCCGGCGCAAATCCGGGGTCTCGACCCGGGACATGAAGGCGGCGTCCTTCATGGGGATCGAATGCTGATAGTAATAGCGGTTGATCACCCAGGCGCGCACCTGATCAGGCGTGCAGGACCCGCCATGGAGCCGGTCGTGGAACGGGTGCAGGTCGTGGTAGCGCTCGGCACCGATCTGGCGCAGGCGGGCTTCGAATTGCTCACGGGTTTGGGCCATCAGGACACCTCCATACCGTCTTGGCCGATGATCCAGCCTGCGGCCTCGGCTTGCGCCTTTTCGACCGAACTGGGGCGGAGCACCGGGTTCGTGTTGTTCATGTGGACAAAGATCTTCTGGCGGATCGACAGGCCTGCGAAGGCTGCGAGAGAGCCGTCAGGGCCGCTCATGGACATATGCCCCATGCGCTTGCCTGTCTTGTGGCTGAGCCCGGCCTGGACCATCTCGTCATCGGCCCAGAGCGTGCCGTCGAAAAACAGAGTATCGGCCCCTTCGAGCCGGTCCCGCAGGTCGTCATTCAAGAGCGCGCAGCCGGGGATGTAGAACGCCGTCTTTTCCGCCGTTTCGAGGCGGACGCCCACGGTCTGGTCGCCGATCAGCTCGGTCTCGACCGTTTCGCCTTCGAGATAGAGGGGTACCTTGCCGGGGACGGGGAAGAGGGTCGCCGTCAGGCCCGGCGTCAGCTCGAAGGGCGTGTCCAGCGCGATGGTCTCGCGCGGCACCACATCGGCATTCACCGCGTTGAAGATCGGGTTTTCGGCCAGCACTTCGTGGATGCCCGCCGTTGCAAAGAGCCGAAAGGGCTGCATTTCGCGCAAGGTCAGCAGGCCGGCCACATGGTCGATATCGCCATTGGTGACCAGCACGCTGTGCAGAGGCAGTTCGCGCAGGTCGGTCGGGTGCAGGGCAGGGGTATCGGCGAGCTGGCCGCGAATGTCCGGCGATGCGTTGAGCACGGCCCAAGACACGCCGTCGGCGGTCACAGCGAGCGAAGACTGGGTTTGCGGGGGGATGGTGCCAGATCGGGCGAGATTGCAGTTGTCACAACCACAATTCCATTGAGGGAGCCCACCTCCGGCAGCGGCCCCTAAAATCTGCGCGCGGAATGCCATTCACGCCATCCCGCGCTGCAAGTGTCTTAGAACAGAACTTCGCGCTCTTCGTCGAAGTCCGGGCCGTACATGTTGATTTCCATACCGCACTCGATTTCGCGGATGATGGGCTTGGTCCATGCCATGAGTAGTTCCTCCCTCGGGGATCATTGCGTGTCCTTCCACGGTGGCAGAGTGACGCGGCGCAAGCGACTCTTATATTCTAAGAACTTCATCGCGTATGCCTCTCTCAGCTGTCGGACATGTCCGGCATATGCCCGGACAGGCAGAAGCCGCGATTGCGCACTGTCTTGATTTCAAACCCGAAATCCGCGGTTTCAAGCTTGCGGCGCAAATAGCCCACATAGACATCCACCACGTTCTCGTTATTGGCGCCTTCGGCGGCCCAGAGGGTGTCATAGAGCTTGCTGCGGGGCTGCGGGTCCTCGCCTGAAAGGGTCAGCAGGGCCAAAAGGTCGAACTCCCGCTCGGTCAGGGTCACGCTGTCCGAGCCGCTTGTGAGGCTGCGGGTCGCCGCGATCAGCCGCGCCGGGGCCGGGCGTTGCGCGGCGGCACGGCGCTCTTGCACGCGGAGGCGGGCGACAAGCTCATCGAAGTGAAAGGGCTTGATGACATAGTCATCGGCGCCAGCCTCGAGCCCGGTGGCCCGGTCTTCCACATCCGAAAGCGCCGAGAGCATCAGGATCGGCAGGGTCACGCCCTGGGCCCTGGCGGATCGGACAAGCTCGACCCCGGAATCCGACCCCAGCATCACGTCCACGATGGCGCCGGCATAGCTGCCCTGTTCAAGGCGGCGCAGGGCGCGGTCCGCCCGGTTCTCGGCCTCGGTCTCATAATCATAGAGGGCCAGCCCCCGGATGAGGGCCGAGGTGATCTCGGGGTCATCTTCGACAATAAGGAGTCGTGGCTTCATGGGCTCACTGTGAAAGTTGCTATCGCAGGTGACAACCGCGACCTTCTGACGTGCTAGGCGGCCTGCGCGGGCGGCAGCAGAACGGTGACCCTGAGACCCGGGTTGGACCCGAGCGCCTCGGCGCGGGGCAGGGGGCTTTGCAGCCGGATCTCGCCACCTTGGGCTTCGATCACCCAGCGGCTGAGCGCGAGCCCCACGCCAAAACCCTGAGCGCTGGAGGCACCGGGCCCCTGGGAAAACCGTTCGAACACATGCTCCTGCAGGGGCTCGGGAATGCCGGGGCCGTTATCGGTCAAAGCGATGCCGGTTCTTCCCTCCGCCGTCACGGGGCCGAGATGCAGTTGCGCGCCGCTCCGGGCGTGGCGGATCGCGTTGCGCACCAGCCCCACCAGCACCTGACGCAGCCAGTTGGGATCCGCGCTCACCAACGTGTCGGGACAGGGCGCGAGATCGAGCGTCATGCCCGCATTGTCCAGTTCGGCCCGAACCTCGCGGGTGACCGCGTCCACCAGCGTATCGAGCGCCACTGGGGTGCATTCGATCGCCAGCTGACCGGTTTCTGAACGTGCGAGGCGGAGCAGGTCGTCGATCTTGCGGTTCAGCCGCTCGGCCCGGGTCTCGATGGTGGCAAAGGCCTCGGCCGCTTCGGGCAACGCCTGCTTGCCGATCTGGGCCTCCATCAGGATGACCGTCAGGGGCGTCCGCAGCTCGTGGCTGACATCTGCGAAAAAATGGCGGCGGTTCTCGTCCGTCTTCTCAAGCCGGGCATTGGCTTCTTCGAGTTCCCGGGTGCGGGTGGCGATGGTCTCGTTGAGTTGGGCCCATTCCGCCTCGACCTCGGCCTGACGCGCAGAGAGGGCGGCTGCCATGCGGTTGGTTTGCTGGGAAAGCTGACCGATCTCATCCAGTCGGCTCACAGGCAGCACGCCGGAAAAATCGCCCCGGCCGATCTGGTCCGCCGCGCTGCGCACCGCGTCGAGCCGGTAGAATTGCGGGCGGATCAGGCCGAAATAGAAGGCCGCGACGCTCAGCCCCGCGGCAAGCGCAATGGCGAGGGCCATCCAGGCCAGTTGGGCGCGCAGGGCGTCGATGCCGGACAAGATTTCGCTGCGAAAGAGCCGCTCCGTATTGATCGCCTGCCCCAGCAATGGGTCGAAACTGGCCGCGAAACTGTCGATATAGCCGCGCAACCGCGCGGTATCCTGCGTGTCTGCCGACAGACCCCGGACGGTCTGATTCAGCGTCGCTTCCATGCGGGCCACGCCGAGCGACTGCGTGCCGTAGCGGGACTGCTCGTCGATGCCGAGGGCGCGGGCGGCAAGCACGGCGTCCTCCACATCTGTGTGGAGCAGGGCAAACGTGTCCTGTAACTGCCCAACCACTGGTGAGATCCGGTCGGCCCGGATGTCCGAGGGCAGACCGGCCTGAACGGCTTCGCTCGCCACAACGAGGAAGGTCGCCGCCTGGGTAGAGGCCGTCGCATAACGCGCCATGCGCTTTTCCGAGGCGAGCGCCGTGTCCAGCCGTTCGGCAACTTCGGTCAGACCGAGATAGAGGATCCCCGCGGTCAGGATCGTCGCCGCCCCGAGAAGAGCCGCCCCCAGCGAAAGGCGCAGCTTCAACGAGATTGCGGGGCGGGCGGGACCGGCTGTCATCCCGGTAGTGTTCGGGAAATTCTCTGGCGAGTGCAAGCGTCGCGGGGTCGTGGTCTAGCGCGCGAGGCTCTCCAACGGGTTGTCCCTGGCCAGTTTCGAGTGCTGCATCCGGTCCAGTTCTGCCAGCGCCCTGTCGGGATCCCCGGTCCGCGCAAGCGCGCGGTCATAGGCCCGCTGTACCGAGCGCGGGCGCCAGGGCAGGGCGGCATTGGCCAGCCATGTCCGCAGGTCCGGGGGCAGCCTGTCAAAGGCGCGCATCGGGTCTTCGGTGCGTTTGCGGGTGCGCAGGCGGGTTTCTCCGAGATTGCGGCGCATGATCAGGCATCCTCGACATCGAAGATCGGGTCCAGCACCAGCACGAGGCGCGTCTCGCCCGTGCCCGCGATAGGCGGCGAGCGGTGCAGAAAGGTCGTGCTGGTCTTGGCTGGCCAGAGAGAGCCGCGCATCACGATCGGGGCGCAGGCGGGCAGGGTTTCGACCGGGTCCGGATCACCCCCGTCCTGGGAGAGCCCATATTGGGTGCCGGTACCGCGATAGCTACAGACCAGCCGGGCAAAGATCGCATCCATATGAAACTTCGCGCAGGCATTTGTGGTCACCACATCGAGCCGCAGGCGCAGATAGGGCGCGCGCATCACCGTCGCGAACCGGTTCGCGAGCTCGGCGATATCCGCCTCGAGCCAGTCGCGTTCGGGACCCGTGGGCAGGCCATGGGTGTCGCCCAGCCGGGTCAGCGCGTCGGGCACGGCCTCGGGGCGCAGAACAAGCCGGGCCGAGGGCAAGGCATCGGGGTCGAGCCCGTCGATCCAGTCCTGAAAACCGGGTGCCGGCGCGCGCTGCCAGATCGCGGCGGCGCAGCCCGGGTCGCGGATCGCGTAGAGCCCGTTCATGGTGTCGGTTGTGACGACCGCGGCTCCGGCATCGTGGCGCGGGTGTGTGTGGGCGATGTTCATGCCGCATCCTCCACGCGCCGCCAGCCGGGGAAGGGATCCGACAGGTCCAGCGGCAGCTGGGCAGGGCCAGCGGCCAGGGTTTCCGGCACAAGGCAGGTGTCCAGCCGCGCCTTCAGGCTCGGCCAGTCGATCCCGGTACCAATGAAGACCAGCTCCTGACGACGGTCCCCCCAGGGCTCGTCCCAGTTATGCTCGATATAGGCCCGCACCGCGTCATTGTCGGGCCAGCGTTCCCGCGGTGCCGAGGCCCACCATGTCCCGATCGGGGCCACGGAGGAAAGCGCCCCGGCCAGCGAAAACTCCGCCACCCAGTTCGGGCGGGTCGCGATCCAGAAATGTCCCTTGGCGCGGATCACCCCAGGCAGGTCCCCGTTCAGAAAATCGTGGATACGCTGAGGGTCAAAGGGCCGACGGGCGCGATAGACATAGCTCGCCACCCCGTATTCCTCGGTCTCCGGTACGTGATCGGCAAAGCCATAGAGCTCCTTCGCCCACATCGGATGGGCATGGGCCTTGTCGAAGTCAAACTTGCCGGTGTTCAGGATCTTGTGGGCGGGGACCACGGAATGGTCCGTCTCGAGGATCTCGGCATCGGCGTTCAGGCTGCGAATGATCTTGCGCGCGGCATCCGTGCGTTCGGGGCCCGCATCCTCGACCTTGTTCAGGACTATCACATCCGCAAACTCGATCTGATCGGTCAGCAGATGCACGAGAGTTCGTTCATCTTCTGCGCCCGTGACTTCGCCCCGATCATGGAGGAAATCATGGCTCGAGAAATCCTGCAGCAGGTTCACCGCATCCACCACGGTGACCATCGTGTCGACCCGGGACACATCCGACAGGCTCGCCCCGGCCTCATCCCGGAAGTCGAAAGTCGCGGCCACGGGCAGGGGTTCCGATATCCCGGTGGATTCGATCAGCAGGTAATCAAACCGCGCTTCCCCGGCAAGGCGGCGCACTTCCGCCAGCAGGTCGTCCCGCAGGGTGCAGCAGATGCAGCCATTGGACATCTCGACCAGCGTCTCATCCGTGCGGCTGAGCTCGGTCTCGGCGCGCACCAGATCCGCGTCGATATTCACCTCGGACATGTCATTGACGATCACCGCCACCCGGAGCCCGTCGCGATTGTTGAGCACCCGGTTGAGCAGCGTGGTTTTGCCGGCACCGAGAAATCCTGAGAGGACGGTGACAGGCAGGCGTGGGTCGGTCATGGCCTAGGTCTCCTGGGGTTGGGGCTGAGTGGCGCGGAGCATGTCGAGGCTGCGCATGAGTTCCGGGCGGGTCATGTCCCGCGCGATCACGACGATGCGGGACCGTCGATCGCTGCCGCGCCAGGAGCGCAGGGGCACCGGGCGTTCGAAAACCTGTTGCACGCCGTGGAACACGAAGGGGATGTCGAGCCCTTCGAGGAAGACGATGCCCTTGACCCGCAACAGATCATTGCCGCGCAGGGCGGTCAGGGTGTTGAGCCACAGATCGAAGGCCGCATCGGTCAGCGGGTGCTCCAGCACCACGGAAACACTGCCGATCCGCTGATCATGGAGCGGTGCGGGCTCGGCCATGGGCGTGCTTGACGACAGGCCCGAGAGGTTGGCGAAAGGGTCCGCCTGTTGCGGAGTGGTCCAGGCCAGCGCGTGATCGACCGCGATATCCTCGCGGACGCTGGTCAGGTTCCAGAGCGTGTTTGGCGGCAGCTCCCCGAGGACCGGGTGCAGGATGGGGGCGGTCTCGTTCAGCGCGCGCAGACGCTCGGTCAGCGCCTTGGTCTTCGGCTCGGATGCGAGGTCCGTCTTGCTGATCAGGATCAGATCGGCCAGAGCGACCTGCGAGACGGCTTCGAATTGCGCATCGAGTGTGGTTGCGCCATTGACCGCATCCACCAGCGTGACAACCCCGTCGACCCGGGTGTGCCGCGACAGGGTCGTGTCCATCATCATGATCTTCAGGATCGGCCCCGGATCGGCCATGCCGGTGGTTTCGATGACGATGCGCTCGAATTGCAGCGCGCCGGCCTCGCGCCGGTCCAGCAGGCGGGCAATGGTTTCCGGCAGCTCGCCGCGCACCGAGCAGCACAGACACCCAGATTGCATCAGGACAACCTCGTCCTCGACCGACTGTATCAGGTCATGGTCGAGCCCCGCCTCGCCAAACTCGTTGACGATCACTGCGACCTTGCCGTCCGAGGCGTCTTCGAGGACCCGGTTCAGCAGCGTCGTTTTCCCGGCGCCCAGAAACCCGGTGAGCAGGGTCACGGGAACGCGCAGGTCAGTTGGGGCGGGGGCAGGGGAGTCGGTCATCGGGGCGCTCGGAGCTGATGTAATAACATTTCAATTCATGGGCAGATAGTGGTTGTGAAACTCTGGATGTGCCCCGGCGGGCGTTTCGCCGGGGGCAATCATTGGCGGCCCTGCAAATGCGGGCCGCCTCAAAGGGTCAGAAGCAACCGGCCAGCGCGGTGGCCATGTTGCGGATCATTTGCGGATAGAGATCGGCCCCGAGCTCCAGATCCGCGCCAAGCGGATCGATTACCGCGGTGTTGGCCGAGCTGCCGTCGAGCACGGTGGTCACAAGACCCGGGTTGAACTGAGGTTCGGCCAGCACGCATTGAATGCCTTCATTCTGCACACGGCCCTGTACCTCGGCGATGCGCGCCGGGCTCGGGTCCGCTGCATCCCCGAGCGAGATCGCCCCGGAGGCGGGGAAGTCGAAGTCCATTTCGAAATACTGATACGCATCGTGGAAGGAGATGAAACGACCGCCCTTCACGGGCTCCAGAATGGCGGTCACCTCGGTAATGAGCGCGTCCATTTCCGCACGGGCCTCGGCGGCATTGGCGAAATAGGTGCCTGCATTCTCGGGGTCGGCGGCCGAAAGCTTGGCTGCGATCACGTTCAGCCAGGTTGCTGCATTGGTCGGCGAGAGCCACGCATGGGGGTCATGGTCACCGTGGTCATGGCCTTCATGGCCATGTGCATCGTGGTCGTGGCCGGCATGCTCCTCATGATCGTGTTTGTCGTGATCGTGCTCAGCATGGTCTTCGTGATCATGGGCATCATGATCATGCTCTGCGTGCTCTTCATGATCGTGTTCATCATGGTCATGCTCGGCATGGTCCTCGTTCGCATGCTTGTTATGATCGTGCTCATCATGGGCGTGCTCGTCGTGGTCGTGGTCGTGGTCGTGAGCCTCGGCCTTGGCTTCCATGTGGCCGTGCTCGTGATCATGATCCTCGTGGTCCGCGTGTTCCTCATGCCCATGCTCTTCATCCCCGTGATCATGGGCTTCGAACAGGGCGCCCTCCCGGAAGTCATGGAGGATCGTGCCTTCGGCCTCGAGCAGGGCTGTCACCGAGGCAGTCGCGGCCAGCGTGTCCACGGCATCTTCGAGCCAGGGCGTCAGGTCCTCACCAAGCCAGAACACCAGATCTGCATCCTGAAGCGCCTTGGCCTCGGATGGGCGCAGGTTGTACTGGTGGGGCGAGGCCCCCGCCGGGATGACAAGGTCCGGAGACCCCACACCAGCCATGACCCGCGCAACGAGCGAGTGGACCGGCGCGATGTCCGCAGCCACACTGGGGGCGTCGGCCACTGCCGTGCCCCCCAGCAGGGCAGCCGACAGGGAGAGCGGGAGAAGCATTCTGGACATTGGAACCTCTGCGTGATCTTATAACATTTCGATCTCGGTATATGATATAAGATAACATGACAAGAGAGAGGGAGCAGATGTCCGGTGAAAATCCCGCGCCCGTCGGCTTTGAACAGCACGATCATGCCGCCTGTGTCGGTACTGGGCTGGCCGCCGCTGAGGCGCGCTGCGCGGCCGAGGGTCTGCGCCTGACACCGGTGCGCCGCAAGGTGCTCGAGATCCTGTTGCAGGAGCATCGCGCGCTCGGGGCCTATGCGATCCTCGACTTGCTGCGCGAGGCGGGGTTCGGATCACAGCCGCCCGTGGCCTATCGCGCGCTGGAT
Organism: Dinoroseobacter sp. S375; assembly: GCF_049800775.1. Taxonomy (NCBI): domain Bacteria; kingdom Pseudomonadati; phylum Pseudomonadota; class Alphaproteobacteria; order Rhodobacterales; family Roseobacteraceae; genus Dinoroseobacter; species Dinoroseobacter sp. S375. The sequence goes on from NZ_JBNAFR010000015.1 coordinate 35,867, forward strand.
TTTCTGGCCGAGCATGGGTTCGTCCACAAGATCGAGCGGCTCAACGCCTTTGTCGCATGTGCCCATCCCGGAACCTCCCATATGCCTGCCTTCATGATTTGCCGCCTCTGCGAAGCCGTTGCCGAAACCCGATCCACCCCCGCCCGGGGCTCGCTGGGCGAAGCCGCGCGGGCGGCCGGGTTCCAGATCGAGCGCACGGTCGTCGAGGCCGAGGGCGTCTGCCCCAAATGCATCGACAAGGTCGGCTCATGAGCCTGATCTCTGTCCAGAACCTGAGCGTCCGCTATGGCGCCAATACCGTGTTGCAGCATGTCTCGCTTGACCTGTTTCGCGGCGAGATCGTCACGATTGTGGGCCCGAACGGGTCCGGCAAGACGAGCCTGTTGCGCGCGATCATCGGGGCAGCCACCCCGGCGAGCGGGACAGTCACGCGCCAGCCGGGGCTCAAGATCGGCTATGTCCCGCAAAAGCTGCATATCGATCCGACGCTTCCGATGACCGTCTCGCGCTTCATGCAGCTGACGGATCGTGTGTCCCGTGTGGCATGCAAGGAGGCGCTGGAGGCCGCGGGCGTGCCGGACCTGCTGAAGCGGCAGATGTCCCAGCTCTCGGGGGGGCAATTCCAGCGGGTTTTGTTGGCGCGGGCGCTGATCAATCAGCCGGATGTGCTCTTGCTGGATGAGGCAACCCAGGGGCTCGATCAGCCGGGATCGGCCTCGTTCTATCGACAGATCGAGACCGTGCGGCGCGAGACCGGCTGTGCCGTCCTAATGATCAGCCATGAACTGCACGTGGTCATGAGCGCATCGGACAGGGTGGTCTGTCTGAACGGGCATATCTGCTGTCAGGGCGCGCCTGCCGTGGTGGCGTCGGCGCCGGAATACCGGGCGCTGTTCGGCACCGGGACGGGCGGCGCGCTGGCGCTGTACCGGCACGACCATGACCACGACCACAGCCACGATCATCTGCACGACCATGCCCATGATCACGACCATGCGCATAGCCACGAGGCCGCCCAGTAATGCTCGACGATTTCATGACCCGCGCCACGTTGGCCGGGGTTGGTGTGGCCTTTGCGGCGGCCCCTTTGGGGTGTTTCGTGGTCTGGCGCCGGATGGCCTATTTCGGCGACGCCACGGCCCATGCGGCGATCCTTGGCGTGGCGCTGTCTCTGGCGCTGCAAGTGTCGGTCTTTGCCGGGGCGATGATTGTCGCGCTGATCATGGCGATGACCGTCACCCTGCTGGCTGGGCGCGGCTATGCGATGGATACGCTGCTGGGCGTGCTGGCCCATTCGGCCCTCGCATTCGGTCTGGTGGCGGTGTCCTTCCTGTCAGGCATCCGGATCGACCTGATGGCCTATTTGTTCGGCGACATCCTTGCGGTGTCGCGTTCGGATCTTCTGGTGATCTGGGGGGGCGCGGCCCTTGTGGTGGCCCTGATCGTGTGGCGCTGGTCGCCGCTCTTGACCTCGACGCTGAACCACGAGCTGGCCTATGCCAGCGGGCTGGACCCCAAGCGCGAGCAGTTGATCCTGACCCTGTCCCTCGCGATCACGGTTGCGGTCGCGATCAAGGTGGTGGGGGTTCTGTTGATTGCAGCCATGCTGATCATACCAGCTGCTGCGGCGCGCGGTCTTGCGCGGACACCCGAAGCCATGGCCGGGATTGCGGCTGCCATAGGCGCGCTCTCGGCGGTGGCAGGGTTGCAGAGCGCTTATCTGCTCGACACGCCCGCGGGGCCTTCCATCGTCTGCGTTGCGGCGATCCTCTTTGCGGCGCTCAACCTCGTGAGCTGGCGTAAGCAAAGCGGGACGTGAGGCTGGCCGAAAGAGTGAGACCGTCTCGCGGGTAATCAGAGTTATGTAACTTTTCAGGCTTCCGAGCCGACCCAGAGCCCATCAAGACCGGAGCGCGGTAACCCGGCGCAACACGATGTCAGCTTGAACCGTTATCGACTTCTTCGAAGAGCAGGATCGCCATATCGCAGGCGCGCACCGCTCAGGTCACTCTTGCTGACCTTTCTGGCTTGAATGATCGCGGTTCAGCCTTCAAGCTAGTCTCAGATTTATCCGAAAAGCTGTCCAGATGATAGAACCACTTGAGATCGCCGCCCTGATCGAGAAATACGCGCCCCCCGATGTGGGAAAGGTCAGCGCCCTGCGTCTGGCCATTCGGCGGGGCGTGACCGAACAGGTTCTGAGGCCGCAGGATGAACTGCCCTCTACGCGCAAGGCGGCCCATGCTCTGGCGATGTCGCGGAATTCGGTGATCGAGGCCTATGAGGGTTTGCAGGCCGAAGGCGTGATTGAGACCCGGCGCGGCGCGCGCCCCAGGGTCTGCGCCCTGCCCGAGTTGCAGCCCAAGCGCACAGCCCGACAAACTGCGATTTTCCTCTCCGAGCGGGGCCGGGCCCTCAGCGCGGATCACCGCGCAGGCTACGAAACGGGCAAGGTTGAGGCGTTTGCGCCGGGCCTGCCGGATCCCAGCCTGTTTCCTCGCGACGATTGGGCGATCTGCCTGAGGCGCGTGGCTCGGCGCAATCGTGGCGGGCTCGACATGTATGAATCGTTCCAGGGCCTGCCGCTCCTGCGCGAGGCGCTCGCGCTGCATCTCAAGCGCAGCCGCGGCGTCTCTGTCTCGCCCGAGCAGCTCTTCATCCTGCCCTGCACGCAAAGTGGCATGTCGCTGATAACGGATCTGCTCAGCGATCCCGGCGATACGGTCGTGATGGAGGATCCCTGCTATGCAGGCGGCAAGGCCCTGTTCGAGGCGAAGGGCCTTAGGACGCGTGCTTTGGCTCAGAATCTGCGCCGGGCCGAAACGACGGAGCGGACCCGGCTGATCTATGTCACGCCGTCGACGCAATACCCGACCGGAACCCGGATGCAGCTCGCGCGGCGGCTGGATGTTCTTGCCTTCGCCGAGGCGCAGAATGCCATCGTGATCGAGGATGATTATGACGGTGATTTCGTCTGGAAAGGCGCGGATGTGCCACCCGTCTTTGCCTTGGACAAGGCGGCGTCCGTGGCGCTCCTTGGGACCCTGTCCAAGAGCCTGATGCCGGCCATGCGCCTGGGATGGCTGATCGTGCCGCCGGATCTGGTGGCGCCTGTGCGCCGCGCCCACCGCGCGATCGGGGCCAGCGTGAACACCCATGTTCAGGCCGCCATGGCAGAGTTCATCAGTTCCGGTCGTTTCGCGCGACATCTCAGGACGACGGCACGGATCTATCAGGATCGGATGCTGTGCCTCACGGATGCGCTGCACAGTCGTTTGGGCGCGGATATCGCGGTCTCGAAACCGGATGGCGGGCTGCAGATCTGCCTGCGCTTGCCCGACGGCACGGATGATGGCCGGATCAAGGACCACCTCTGGGCACGGGGGTTTCAGGTCCTGCCCCTGTCGCGGCTCTGCATCGACAGCCCGGCGCGTGGCCTCGTCATCGGATTTGCGCGGGCAAACCCGAGTGCCGCCGCGCGTTTGGCCACCGCCATTGCAGAGGCCCTGCCCGAGCTGTGAGAGGGCCGTCCTGACAAGTGGTCCGCGGATTTCCCCCAAAGCTGTCCCTGCAGGTGCCTGCCTGACCGGGTAAACTGCGCGTATTCGACCCATAACAGGAGCCTGCCCGATGCCCTTCGCGCTTATCCCGCGCCGAGCGGAACAGGATGGATCCCATCGCTGGGCGATCTGGGATGGGGTCGGCGCACTGCGTTCGATCAGTTCGCAGCGGATAGCAACCGCAACTTTAGGCAGGCTACCAAGGAAAACTGGTTTGCTCGCCACGGGGTCGGGCACCACGCTTGAGCGCGCTTTTTGTCGGTTTGCGCCTTGGCGGGACGGCCCGCTTGGTTTGGAACCCCGCCGGGCGCTCACATGACGGGCGCGGCCCGACCTCACGCTGTGACGGCGGTCGCCTTTGAAGCGCTGGCTGCCAGAGATCTGGCGGCACTTGCCGCGCTGAGCGTGACGCCGGACCAAGAAGAGTTCGGAGGCAGTTTCGATGCCTCGCTCGCGGAGTGGCGGACATCCGAGCCCCGGTGCCTGTTGGGGTTGGCTTTTCTGCGGGACGAAATGCCGATCGGTTTGGTCCTGTTAAAACGACCACCGCTTTCGCCGGACTGGGTTGCGCGTGATGCGGTGTCGCTCCACGGGTTCAAGATCGCTACGCCCTATCAGGGCGGTGGTCTGGGGTGGAAGGCTCTGGAATGCGCGGTTGAGACCGTGTCGCGGCACTGGTCCGATGCCCGCCGGCTCTGCCTCGCGGTCGATGCGGAGAATGCCGCTGCGCTGGCACTCTACCGTGGCGCGGGAATGCAAGACAGTGGCGCAGCGCATCAGGGCCGTATCGGGGTCGAGTATCGCCTGAGCCTGACCCTCTGATCATGCTTATGTCGCGGCGAAGGCCGCAATGGTCCAGTCCCGCACCGCGATCAGGGCAGCGGTCGGTTCCAAACCCTCCGGGTACACAAACCAGTAGGCGTAGCGCGCCTTCAGGTGGGTGGGAAACGGCGCCACCAGCCGCCCCGCCGCAATGTCCTCGGAGATCAGGTGGGACCGCCCGAGAGCGACGCCGTTGCCCTCGATGGCGGCCTGCAAGATGGTGGTGTCATCGCCGAGGCGCGGTCCCTCCGGGGGCGGCATTGGCACGCTGGCGGCGGCGCACCATTCCGGCCAATCCTCCGGAATGTCCCCATGCAGAAGCGTCGCGCGTGCGAGATCCGCGGGGGCATGCAAGGCGTGGTCCCGAACATAGCCGGGGGCGGCGACCGGTGTGACGGTTTCCTCCGCAAGCGGGTGCGCCACCAGCCCGGGCGCGGGCTTCGGTCCATACCGGATGGCCGCGTCGATCCCCTCGGCGGCAAAGTCCACCAGATGGCGCGATGCGCTGACCCGCAGGTCGATATAGGGATGGGCTGACACGAACCCGCCAAGCCGGGGCGCCAGCCATTTCGCGGCCACCGATGGCAACATCGAGAGCGTGACGACCGCCTGCGCGCTGGCCACCTCAGCCACGGCCCGGCGCGCATCCGCCAGCGCGGGGGATAAACCTGCGACGAGGCGGCCACCTGTGGGGGTCAGGCTGAGCCGCGCGCCCCGGCGCAAGAACAGCACGACCCCGATCATCGACTCGAGATCCGCCACTTGGCGCGACACCGCGCTCTGGGTGATGCCGAGCGCGCGCCCGGCCGCGGTGAAATTGCCATGCTCGGCCGCCGCCACAAAGACCTCGAGGCTCCGCAAGGAGGGGCGCGGGTCTGGCCGCCGATCATGATGAGAAAAACTCATGTTGAGATCGTAAACTACTCATTTCGTCAAATCAATTCGGGGCAATAGCATGAGTGATAAGCATCCAAGTGGAGGGATCCATGTCGCGCGTCACCGAGCCGAAAGCACAAGGGCAGATCCCGGGGCGGGATCTGGCTGGCCTGTTGCGCCGCGCGGTCCCGGATCTGCCGCTGGTCGTATGGATGGTGCTGGCAACGCTGGCGCTCGGCTTGGCCGGTGGGCTCAGCGCTGAGATGTTGGTGCGCACCTATAATGCCAGTTTCGGGCTTGCCCTTGGCGAGTTCGCGCTGATCCTGCTGCCATCTTTCGTGCTGGCTGCCGCATTGGGCCATGCAGAGATCGCGTCCCCCAATGCGGGGCGAGTGGCGGCACTGGCCTCTCCGGTTGCGGGGGCGGGCATGATCTGCCCGGACACGGCCTATGCTGCGCTTTCCCCCGCCGCGGGGAGGCACAAGATCGATGTGGCCTTTGGGGCCTATGCCGGGTTCAAGCTGCTCTATCCGGCAGGGCCGCTTCTGGTGGCGACGGGGCTGGGCGTCACGGGGCAGGACGGTCTGGCCGCAGATCTGGCACTGGCCGGGATTGCCCTCCTTTTACCCGTATGGGCGGTCGGTGTGCTCTGGGGGCGGGTGACCCGAGCGCCGGATGACGGATCCGGAAAGGACCCTGCCTCAGCCGTGCCCGATGCTGCGACCCGCAAGGTGGTGCGGGCCTTCGCGGCGTTCGGCGTGCTGGCGGGCTTGCTGGGGATGGGGGCTGCGATGGGGCCGACGGGGCAAAACCTCGTCGATTTCCTGCTGCAACCGAAGGGTGCGCTCTTGGCAGCGGCGGGTCTGGCCTTGTTGCAAACCGCACCGCGGCACCGGCGCGCGTGTTGGGATGCTGCGCTGGGGCGAACGGGGTCGCTCCTGCTTGTGATCGGCGCGGCCAGTGCCTTTGGCGCGGTGTTGACGCATCTGGTGCCACTGGCGGATCTCGTCCCCGATGGACGCGGGATCGGGGCCCTGATCGGGCTCTTTGGTCTGACCGTGGTGTTCAAGCTGGTCCAGGGGTCGTCCATGGCGACTTTTGCCTCGGTGGCGCCGGTCGCTGCACCGGTCGTGGCCGCCGCCGGGCTCGATCCGGTCGCCGCGGTCTATGCCATCTGTCTCGGCTCCTTCATCGCGATCTTGCCCAATGACAGCTATTTCTGGCTGGTGCGCCGGGATGCCCTTGGGCGGGAGCCGCGGGATACGCGCGCGCTCTGGGTGCTGGCCAGCGGGGCGACGCTGCAGGCGGTCACAGGGTTGGGGCTCGTACTCACGGCCAGTCTGCTCTGGCCATGACACCATCGCGTCTGGATCACTGGGGCTCGGCAGACAGTCCGGCGGTTTGGCAGGCCGACAGGTAGCGGCGTACGGTCTCGGTCATCCCGAAGCTCAGCGCATCGCAAAACAGCGCATGACCAATCGACACCTCGTCTATCGTTGGGATTTGCGCGAGCAGAGCACGCGTGCCCGGCACCGTCAGATCGTGACCGGCATTCACCCCAAGACCGCACCCCCGCGCGGCCATCGCCGCCTGCGCCAAGCGGTGCAACTCGTGCGCGGCCAAACCGGCATCGGCATGCGCGCTGCCATAGGGTCCGGTATAGAGCTCTACCCGGTCTGCCCCTGTCGCCGCCGCATCGGACATGTGCGCGGCTTCCGCATCGGCAAAGAGCGCCACCCGGCAGCCCGCTGATTTCAGACGCGCAACCCAGTCGGCGAGCTCCGCCGCCTGTGCCCGAAAATCCCATCCGTGGTCGCTGGTCGCCTGATCCGGCGCATCCGAAACAAGGGTCACCTGCTCGGGGCGCACGGCCTCGACCAGGGACAGGAAGCGTGGATCCGGATAGCCCTCGATGTTCAACTCGCGATTCGGAAAGTGCGCGTCGATCATCCGGCGAAAGGTCCAGGCATCCTCGGCAGTGGCGTGCCGGGCATCGGGGCGCGGATGCAGGGTCAGACCAGCGGCCCCAGCGGTCAGCGCGGCGCGGGCGAGCCCGGGCACATCCGGCCAGGGGTGGCCGCGCCGGTTCCGCAACAGAGCCGCCACGTTCATGTTCACCGAGAGTTGGGTCATCCGTGTCACCTGCCTTGGGTCGGGGTCGGACCGGGTCCGGTCCCTGTCGCGCTGACCCGGAAGATTGCAGCGATTTCACCGCTCGGGGATGGCCACTTTCCTACGAAAGCGCCGAACCATCCCGTGCGGCCAGAGGTGATCACGTCGATCAGTGGTCCAGTGACCTGTGCGCTGACAGGGCGGAGCGATCGAATGCCTCGCACTTGTTCGCGCCCGCCCCTTGGCCAGCGAAGCCCGGGCCAACCGGATCAGACCCCCTCCTGCAAGGGCGGCAATCGCGGATCGAACATCGAGGATTTGATGATCGCGGTGTTTGTCTCTGCCCGGTCATGGAAAGGAAGGAGGATATCGTCCAGCTCGGAAATGTCCCGCAGCGCCAGTCGGGCGACATAGCAATCCTCCCCGGTGACCCGGTCGCAGGCCATGAAACGGGGTTGCTCCTCGATCATGCGCTCCACCGCGTGCAGTTGGCCGCTGCGCGGTTTGATCCGCACGAGCGCCTGAATACTGTATCCGAACCGCCGCAAGTCGATCCGACCGCCAAAGCCGGTGATATGGCCCTGCTCCTGCAGGCTGCGCAGGCGCTCGCCCACCGCCGGGCCCGAAAGGCCGACATCCTTGCCGATCTCGGCGAGGCTGGTCCGGCCATGAGATTCGAGGATTTCCACGATGCGGTAGTCTGTTTGATCAAGGGATTTGGACATGAAGGAAGGATAGGCAAACAAGCATCAATCAGAAAGCAAAAAGGAGAAACCGCCATTGAGAATGCGGGGACATGCACCTGCCGGATCGGGTAGCTTCCCCGCAAATGAAAGTCAGGAGGTCCCCATGGACATTCAACGCATTGCCGCTTTCAGCCAAGGCTCCGAAGGGGGCAACCCGGCTGGTGTTGTCCTTTTGCAGGACGCCGTCAGCGCCGCCGAGATGGCGCGTGTCGCGGCTGAGATCGGCTATTCCGAGACCGCCTTTGCCGTGGCGCAGGAAGGCGACGCAAGGACATGGCGCGTGCGCTATTTCTCGCCGGAATCCGAGGTGCCCTTTTGCGGGCATGCCACGATTGCTCTTGGGGCGGCGCTTGGCGCGCAGGGTGGCGCGGGGAGCTATACGCTTGTTCTGAACGACGCCACGATCAGCGTTGCGGCAGAGGCGACAGAGCATGGGATGCTCGCGACCCTGTCCTCGCCCCCGACCAAGAGCCGCGCGCTGTCCGAGGCGGAGCTGCGCGATGTCTTGACCCTCTTTGATCTGACCGGGGCCGATCTCGACCCGCGCCTTGCGCCGGCGCATATCCATGGTGGCGCGGATCACGTGGTCCTGCCGCTGAGGGACCGGGCCCGTCTGGCCGCCATGTCCTATGACCTCGATGCCGGGCGATCGGTCATGCGTGCCCATGGCCTTGTGACTGTCATGCTGCTCTATATCGAGGAGGGTCGCAGTTTCATCGCCCGCAATGCCTTTGCCTCGGGCGGCGTGCTCGAGGACCCGGCCACAGGAGCCGCCGCCGCCGCATTCGCAGGCTATCTGCGCGATGCGGGCTGGCCCCATGGCGGCGGGTTCACCATTAGGCAAGGGGAAGACATGGGCAGTCCGTCCCTGATCAAGGTCGCCCTGGATGATACACCGGGCGCTTCTGTGAGCGTGTCCGGTGCGGCGCGCGAGATCACATGACCCGGCTGCCCGAAATCATCCAGACCTATCTGGACGCCTATAATCGCAAGGATGTCGAGGTCATGCTGGCCTGTCTTGCGCAGGAGGTGACGTTTCAGAACATCTCGGACGGGGTCGTAACGGCAGAGACCGTGGGGCGGGCCGCCTTTGAAACGCTGGCCCGCGCCGGGGCCGAGGCGTTTCGAAGCCGCTCCCAAAGGGTGCGCCACGCGATCACGGTCGCGGATACAACCCTGGTTGAGATCGGCTATCGCGCCGAAGTGGCCATGGATCTGCCTAATGGCTGGGTGGCGGGGCAAGTGCTCAGCTTTCAAGGCGCATCCGCCTTCCGGGTGCAGGATGGCAAGATCATCAGCATCATTGACCAGAGCGACACGGTGGAGGGCCCGTCCTGAGACGTGCAACTCAGGCGGAGCCTGCGTTGCCGGGTGTGGCCTCAGCGCAAAAGCGCTGCCGGTAGTCCGTGGGCGAAACGCCCAGGCCCCGCAGAAAGGCGCGTCGCATGCGGTCCTCGCTTCGGAAGCCGCAGAGCGTCGCAATCTGCTTGGCGCTTCTGGACGATGTTTCCAGAAGCTCCTGGGCGCGTTCAACCCGCATTGCCTCGACGGCCTTGGCCGGGGTCGTGCCGAGGGATTTCGCGTAGCTGCGCGCGAAGTTGCGCGCGCTCATGCCCGCTTCGGCGGCCAGCGCTTCGACGGTCAGAGGCGCGTCGAGATTGTCCGAGATCCACTGGTGCAAGCGCTCGAACCGTCCCGCGCCATCGCGGAGCTGCCGTGTCAGGGCCGGGCTATACTGGGACTGCCCCCCGGATCGGACCATCTGCGCGACCATGGCCCGAGCCATCTTGAGCGCGGCGGCGCGGCCCAGATCCTCGGACACGATCGCCAGAGCCATATCGATGCCCGCGGTGATCCCGGCGGAGGTCCAGACCTGTCCATCCTGAATGAAGATCGGGTCCAGATCGACCTGAACCTGCGGAAAGGTCTCGGCCAGCCGGGCGCAATCATCCCAATGGGTGACGGCGCGCCGTCCATCCAGAAGCCCCGTCGCCGCCAGAACGAGAGCCCCGGAACAGACGGAGGCGACCCGCCCGGCCCCTTTGGCCAGGTCCCGCACGGCGGCCACGAGCTGCGGGTCGCGCATCCCCGGGATTGCCCCCTGTCCACCGACGATGATCAGGGTGTGGATGGGATGCCCCTGTAGGCCGGACGCGGGCTGCGTCGGGATCGACAGTACGGTGTTCGTCCCGATCATGCCGCCGGGCACGGACACGACCTGACAGGCATATCCCTTGTCTTGCGTCGCGGGATCTTCGGCATGGGAAAAGACCTGCAACGGGCCGACGAGATCCAGCAGGGTGATATCGGGATAGACCACGAAGACCACCGATCTGGGGGTCTGGCTCGGGTGATCTGGTTTGGCACTTTTTGACGGCATCTTGGCATTTCTGCCAGAGCTCACAGGACTAGTCTAGACAGAGAGACAACCCGGAGTGTGCCCGATGATGAACCTGAAACCGAATTGCGAATGCTGTGACAAGGACCTGCCGCCCGCCTCGTGCGAGGCCCGCATCTGCACCTTTGAATGCACATTCTGCGCGACCTGCGCGGAGCACCGGTTCGACAATACCTGCCCGAATTGCGGGGGCAATTTCGTGCCGCGCCCGGTGCGTCCGCCGGAAAAGCTCAGCCGGTTTCCGGCCTCAACCGAACGCGTTCGCAAGGCCCACGCGGTCTGCGCCGAGCCCCAGACCTAGCCCGTCGGTCCCCGGGTCGGACCGCACAGCCTGCGGGGTCAGAGCCGCGCGGCCAACAGCGTCAGCAGTTTCTGGTGGTCGGCGTCGAAATTGCGGATGCCTTCGGCCAGCTTCTCGGTGGCCATGGCGTCGGCGTTCAAACCCCAGCGGAACGCTGTCTCCGGCGTGGGGTTCGCCGCGCCACTGGTCGCGCCGGGCGAGAGGATGCGGGGCACCGCACTGTCATCCTCGCGCAGGGCCTGCAGCAGTTTCGGCGCAATGGTCAGCCGGTCGCAACCGGCCAGTGCCTTGATCTGGTCTGTGTTGCGGAAGGACGCGCCCATCACCACGGTGTCGATGCCGTGGGATTTGTAATAGGCATAGATCTCGCGCACCGATTGCACGCCCGGATCCTCGTCCGGGGCATAGCTGTCGACGCCATTGGCCTTCTTGTACCAATCGGTGATCCGCCCCACGAAGGGCGAGATCAGGAACACACCCGCATCGGCGCAGGCCTTGGCCTGCTCCATGGCGAAAAGGAGTGTCAGGTTGCAGTTGATCCCCTCCTTTTCCAGTGTCGCGGCGGCCTGGATCCCTTCCCAGGTGGAGGCTAGCTTGATCAGGATCCGGTCTTTCTCCACGCCGCGGCGGGCGTAATCCTCGACGATCTCGTGGGCGCGCCGGATCGAGGCCTCCGTGTCAAACGACAGGCGCGCATCCACCTCGGTCGAGACCCGTCCCGGCACCAACGTCGAGAGTGTCGCCCCGATCGCTACGGTCAGTGTATCGCAGAGCGCGCGCGCATCCTGCCCCTTGGCCTTGGCTTCGGCCACCTCAGCGGCGATCAGCGCCTCGGCATCGGGGCTGTCCAGCGCGGCCAGAACCAGAGACGGGTTCGTCGTGCAATCCTGAGGCTTGTGTTCTTTGACAAGGGCCGCATCGCCGGTGTCGGCCACGATCACGGTCATGGTTTGAAGCTGCGCGAGGGCGTTGGTCATGGGGTCTTCCAATCGGGCAAAAGGGGTCGAAACGGTCGGACCGCGACGCCTGGGGCGCGTTGCGGTCCCTCAGGCAGCGGGTGCTGCTTTCTCGCGCAGAAGCATTCGCGCTTTGACCGGGATGTCAAACGCTGCGGGTCCGAAACCCGCAGAAACACGCCCCAGCCGGTCGAAATACCGGCGGTGATCCGGCCAAGGCGACAGCTCCCTGTGTTCGGAGGAGGGCGCGAGACCGGCATCACCTCGCCTTACTGGATCTGTTTCAGGCCGGGATAGGCCGCGCGGAAGGCGTGGTAGGCGGCATCATACGCCGGGGCGAGGGTCGCATCGGGTGCGATTTCGCGGCGGGTCTCGGGAGCGGTGATCACCTCCGCCGGCTGTGCCCCCGTTACCGCGATCTGCGCCAGTCGCGCCGCCCCCAGAGCCGCCCCGAATTCCCGCCCGGCGGGGATGATGAGCGGCACGCCCAGCACCGTAGCCAGAAGGCGCAGCCAGTATTCCGACGCACTGCCACCGCCGATGGCCGTCAGTGCGCCCACATCCGCCCCGGTGGATTTCAGAGCCTCGAGGGAATCCCGCAATCCGAAGCTCACCCCTTCGAGCACCGCGCGGGTCAGACCGGCGCGGTCGGTGCTGGTGGCGATCCCGGTGAACCCGCCCCGGATCCGCGAGTCGTTATGCGGTGTCCGCTCGCCCGAGAGATACGGCAGAAACCGCACATCGCCGGGCGGCTGCAGGGCGTCGCCCAGCTCTCCGGTCAGATCGGCGGGGCGCGTGCTGGTGATCCGCGACAGCCAGTTCAGGCTGTCCGTCGCCGAGAGCATCACGCCCATCTGATACCAGTGATCTGGCACCGCGTGACAAAAGGTGTGTACGGCGGTCTCGGGCGCGGGGCTGAACCGCTCGCGGGCCAGCAACACGACACCGGACGTGCCGAGCGAGACGAACCCCGCCCCCTCCTGCAACGCGCCGATCCCGCAGGCCGCGGCGGCATTGTCGCCTGCCCCGCCGCAGACCACCACGGGCCCGGACAAGCCCCAGCGGCGGCGCAGCTCGGGGCGCAGATCTCCGGCCGGGGCGCATCCCTCGACCAGATCGGGCATCTGGTCTCGGCGCATCTCACCGGCCTCGAGCAATCGATCAGACCAGCACCGCGCCCCCACATCCAGCCATGAGGTGCCCGCACTGTCGGACATATCCGCCACATGGGCCCCGGTCAGGTGGTGGTTCAGGTAGGCTGCGGGCAACAGGACCTTTGCAATCTTCGCAAAGATCTCGGGCTCGTGGTGCTTGACCCACAGAAGCTTGGGCGCCGTGAACCCCGGAAAGACGATATTCGCCGAGAGCGCCCGGACATCCGCCATCGCATCGAGCGCGGCGGCCTCCTGCTCGGATCGGGTGTCATTCCACAGGATGCAGGGTCGCAGCACAGCGCCCCCGGCGTCGAGCAAGGTCGCCCCGTGCATATGCCCGGCCACGCCGATCCCGCGAAGCTCGGCAAATGCGGGATAACGCGCGCGCAGGTCCTCGACGGCCATGTCCAGCGCCGCGATCCAGTCCGCAGGGTCCTGCTCGGCCCAGCCCGGGGCTGGGTTCGAGACCGCATAACTGCTCTCGGCGGAGCCGATGGGCACCCCATCCGTCCCGACAAGCAGCGCCCTCAGACCCGAGGTCCCCAGATCAATCCCCAGATAACTCATGCACCGCCCTCCCCGACCGGCTCCGTTTGCAGATGGTGTGATCGTCTCGAACCGCGCGGGCCCCCGCCCGGCGCGTCAGTCTTCGAACAGATCATCGAACGAGGCCATGATAACCGCTGCGCCCGCCGCGCGCAGCGCCGCACTGTGGTCGGCCTGAACATCCACCAGATGTCCGCCACCGATAAAGCCGACCGAACGCATGCCTGCCTCCTCGGCTGCCTGAACCCCAAAGAGGGAATCCTCGACCACCAGGCATTCGGCCGGGGTCACGCCTAGTCGCTCGGCCGCCAGCAGAAACAGATCCGGCGCCGGTTTGCCGCGCGCCACAAGCTCGCTGCTCAGGATCCGGGGGAAACGCGCGGTCAGGCCCATGGCCTCCAGCGCGATGCCGATCCGCTCGAAGGTCCCGCTGGAGGCGATGCAGAACGGGATGCCCCGCGCCTCAAGCCGGTCCAGCAGGGCGATCACGCCGGGCACAGGTTGCAGGCTGCGGCGGAACTCGGCAAAGAGCGCGTCCTGCCAGAGCCGCGCGAAGTCCGTTGCGCAAAGGCCGTCGACCCGCTGCGTGGCGAATTCCGTGATCGCACGCAGGGATTTGCCGAGAAACTGGTCCCGGACCTCCTCAAGCGACATCGGGATCCCCGAGCGGTCCAGCACGTCTCGCAGCGATGCCAGCGAGATCGGCTCGCTATCGGCGATCACCCCGTCGAAATCGAAGATCACTGCCGCGATCCCTGCGGTGATGTCGCGCGGGCCGGGCGGCTCAAGGGGAACGGACTGGTTCATGGCCGCGCCGGATCAGACCGCGCGCCCTTCGGCGTCGAACTGATGCAGGCGGCCCTCGGGGATCTTCAGGCCAACGGTTGCGCCAACCTCTGTCGGATCATCGCCATCAACGCGGGCCACCACGTCGCCCCCGCCAGCCACGCCGAGATACAGCAGGCTCTCTCCGCCCAAGCGTTCTTTCACTTTCACCGTCGCGTCCGCATGGCCCTGCGCGGCATCGACCAGCTCGAAATGCTCCGGGCGGCAGCCGATAAAGGCGGCCCGCCCATCGAGACTCAGATCCCGCAACCCGGTATCGGCTGGGAAGACATTCATCGCCGGGGAGCCGATGAACTCGGCCACGAAGCGGGAATTGGGCTTGTGATAGAGATCCATCGGCGAGCCGACCTGCTCCACCCGGCCCCCGTTCAGAACGACGATCTTGTCGGCCATGGTCATCGCTTCGACCTGATCATGGGTCACGTAGATCATCGTGGCGTCGAGCTGCTTGTGCAGCCCTTCGAGCTCCACCCGCATCTGCACCCGCAACTTGGCGTCGAGATTGGACAGCGGCTCGTCGAACAAGAACACCTTGGGGTTCTTGACGATGGCGCGTCCGATGGCGACGCGCTGGCGCTGGCCCCCCGAGAGCTGCGAGGGTTTGCGTTCCAGATAGTCGCCCAGTTGCAGGATCCGGGCGGCCTCGGCGATGCGTTCGGCCCGGGTCGCCGGGTCGAACCCGTTGACCTTCATTCCGAATTCCATGTTCTCGCGCACGGTCATATGCGGGTAGAGCGCATAGGACTGGAACACCATTGAGATGTCGCGGTCCGCCGGCTCTGCATTCGTCACGTCGCGCCCGTCAATCTCGATCGAACCGGTATCCACCCCTTCGAGCCCGGCCAGCGTGCGCAGCAATGTGGACTTTCCGCAGCCCGATGGCCCGACGAAGACAACGAACTCGCCATCCTCGATATCCAGCGTGACATCGAACAGCGCCTGCATCGATCCGTAGAACTTGTTGAGCTGGTTGATCTTGATCCCCGCCACGGCTGGCCTCCTGCAGATGACGCCCCATTGGTGGCGCAACTCTCAAACGTGCTTTTGTAACTCAATAGAAACTTTTGTATTGACTCGCAAGTTGTAATTATACTTTTGTATGGCTGCGAATACATTCTTTGTCTGAGCAACGAAGTCCTTTTGGGAGGAAAACCAATGAAGAACATGCGCAAACTTCTGTGCAGCGCCGCTTGTGCCAGCATCATTGCCACCGGTGCCGTGGCCGATGGCCATGGCTGGAGCCTGAAGGAGGCTGCTGCCCCCTATGCGGGGACGACCGTTGATGTCGTGTTCCTGCTGCGCCCCGGTTACGAGGCCATCGAGGCCATGCTGCCCGCCTTCGAGGAAGAGACGGGGATCAAGATCAACATCATCAAGCACCCCTACGAGAACGCGCTCGGCGAGCAGGTGCGGGACTTCGTGGCGGGCGGTGATCTGGATATCGCGCTGATCGACCTCGTCTGGATCGGCAACTTCGCCGAGAACGAGTGGATCGTACCCGCAGACCAGATCATGGCGGACTATCCTGAGATCGTGGACCCGGATCTCGATCTCGATGACTTCTTTCCGCTCGTGCTCAACGCGTTTGGCGGCTGGAATGACACGATCTATGGCCTGCCCTTCGACAACTATTCCGGCCTGATGTTCTACAACAAGCAGATGCTGGCCGATGCCGGGTTCGATGGTCCGCCCGAAACCTGGGACGAACTGATGAACGTCTATGGTCCGGCGCTGACCAAGGATGGCAAATACGCCTATGCCCTGCAGTCCAAGCGGAACGAGACCCAGTCCGCGGACAGCTTTGCGCGGATGCTCTGGCCCTTCGGTGGCTCTTTCCTCGACGCGGATTTCCGGTCCAACCTGATGAGCCCCGAGAGCCAGGCCGGTCTGAAATTCCGCCAGGAGCTGATGCAGTACATGCCCGATGGCATCGTTGCCTATGACCATGCGGAAACCGTGAACGCCTTCTCCCAGGGCGATGTGGCGATGATCACCGAGTGGTCGGCCTTCTATTCCTCCGTGGTGGATCCGGATACGTCCAAGATCGCGGCGGATGTGGGCATCGCGCCCGAGCCCAAGGGCCCGGCAGGCCGCAAGCCCGCGCTTGGCGGCTTCTCCCTCGCGGTGGCCGAGCAGGCGGATGACAAGGAACGCGCGGCGGCGTGGCTCTTCATCCAGTGGGCGACCTCCAAGGCCAATGCCAAAGAGTATCTCGAGCGTGGCGGCGTGCCTGCCCGCCAGTCCGTCTATGCGGATCCGGCGCTGGCCGAGACCTATACCTTCATCCCCGCACTGGTCGAAAGCTGGCAGGAAGGCGTGCCGGAGTTCCGTCCGCGCTTTGCCGAATGGCCCGAGATCACCGAGATCGTGCAGGAATGGGGCACCAAGATGATGCTGGGTGAGGTCACCACCGAGGAGGGCGCCGAAGAGATCGGCAGCCGGATGGAAAAAGTCCTCGAGGATGCTGGTTACTACGACGACGACAAGCCGCTCCTGCAGTAACCCCCTGCGAACATTGATCAAACAGGGGTGGCGCGTCACCGCGCGCCACCCCGTTGCAGCACAGACGACATTTTGGGGGGAGACGTCATGCGTGGGCAGGTATCGCGCCGCACCATTCTCAGTTTCATTGGTCCGGCCGTATTCGGTCTTGCCATCGTGGGCATCGCGCCACTGCTTTACGCCGTGTGGACATCCCTGCATTTCTACAACCTGACCAAGCTCAAGCGGGTCGAGTTCATCGGGCTCGAGAATTACTGGACCGTCCTGACCGACGAGGTGTTCTGGCAGGCGATGGGTCGGACCTTTTTCCTGCTCGGCACCGCCTTGCCCCTGCAGTTGATCTTTGGGCTGGGCATCGCGCTGGTGCTGCACCAGCCGGGGCTGACTCTGATGAAAACCCTCGCGCGGCTGAGCCTCGTGCTGCCCATGGCGACGACCTATGCGGTGGTGGGCCTTCTGGGACAGGTGATGTTCAACCAGAAATTCGGCGTGGTGAACCAGCTGCTTGGCGGGGCCGATATCAACTGGATCGGCGATCCGACAAACGCCTTTATCATGATCATCTTCTGGGACGTGTGGCAGTGGACGCCCTTTGTCGCCCTTGTCCTGCTGGCGGGCCTGACCATGGTCCCCGGCGAGGTCGAAGAGGCTGCGCGGCTCGAGACCAAACGCTGGTGGACCATCCTGCGCTATGTGCAGCTGCCCTTCCTGCTGCCGGGGCTGACTGCGGTGCTGATCCTGCGGACGGCCGATACGCTGAAGCTCTTTGATATGGTGTTCACGTTGACGCGCGGCGGGCCCGGAGCCTCGACCGAGTTGATCTCGCTGATGATCCAGAGGGTGGGCTTTCGCGGCTTCGACCAGGGGCTTGCCTCGGCCCAGGCGATCATCCTCCTGATCGTGACGATCGTGCTCGCGCAGATCTACATCCGCCTGTTCTACAAGGAGGTCTGATCCATGGCCACCAACCGCTCCCTCCTGTGGCAGATCCTGCTGCTGCTCGCGATCATCACGCTCTGTGTCTTTCCGTTCTACTGGATGGTCACGACCTCGCTCAAAACGCAGATCGTCGCCCTTGAGGCGCCACCGGTCTGGACCTTCGCCCCGACCCTCGACAATTACCGCGAGGCGCTGTTCGAGGATGGGGTGCTGCGCACGCTCATCAACTCGCTGGTCATCGCGGTTTCGACCACCCTGTTGGCGTTGATCCTCGGGGTGCCTGCGGCTTTCGCCCTCGCCCGGTTCGAGTTTCGCGGCAAGAAGGACCTGTGGTTCTGGTTCATCACCAACCGCATGGTGTCGCCCATCGTGCTCGCCCTGCCCTTCTTCCTGATCGCGCGGAACCTCGGGATCCTCGACAAGCATATCACGCTGATCCTGATCTACCTGACCTTCAACCTGCCGATCGTTATCTGGATCGTCACCGACCAGTTCCGGGGCCTGCCCTACGAGCTCGACGAGGCGGCGCGGCTCGAAGGGGCGTCGCAATTCACCATCATGCGCAAGATCTGCCTGCCGTTGGCCATGCCCGGCGTGGCGGTTTCCGCGATCTTCTCGTTCATCTTCTCGTGGAACGAGTTGATGTTCGGGCTGATCCTGACCCGGAGCGAGGCCAAGACCGCGCCGGCCATGGCCGTGTCATTCATGGAGGGCTACAACCTGCCCTATGGCAAGATCATGGCCACCTCGACCCTGATCGTGATCCCGGTGCTGATCTTCGCCCTTCTGGCGTCGAAGCAGCTGGTGCGCGGCCTGACCATGGGGGCTGTTAAGTGATACAAAGGCCTGATCCGCGATACTTTTGCAGATCAGACCTCCTCCCCCCTCCCTGAAAAGGCCAGCCCCATGTCGCGCTCCATCAAACTTGACCAGATCGACCCGGAAGAACAGCTGCTCGTGCGGCTCGCCTGGGCGTGCGAGATCGAGGGCCTGACCCAGGCCGATGCGGCATCCCGGTTCGGCATCACACGGCTGAAGGTCAACAAGGCCCTGAGCGAGGCCCGCAAGCGCGGCATCCTGCGGATCAGCGTGAACTCGGTCTACGCAGCGGCCGCCGATCTTGAATGGCGGCTTGAGAGGCGCTTTCGCCTGCTGCGCGCGGTGGTCGTGCCCACGCCGGACAACCCGGGCTCGGTCACCAGTCTGGTCAGCGCGGGGCTCGGCGCGCATCTGAGCGAGCTTCTGTCCGATCAGAGCCTGACGCGCTTTGGCATGTCCTGGGGCAATACGCTGAACCTCGCGACCCGTTTCATGCAGCCGCTCGACCGTCCGGAACTTGAGATCGTGTCGATCATGGGCGGGGTGACCCGGGGCTCGGATGTGAATGGCTACGAGATCACCACCCGGCTCGCGGATCTCTGCAATGCCGAGCACAGCTTTTTCACCGCGCCGCTCTATGCGGGCAGCCCCGAGAGCCAGCGTCTGTTTCGCGAGCAGGACGTGATCGCCGAGATGGTCGAGAAAATCCGCGGCTCGGACGCCGTGGCGATTGCGGCCGGCGATCTGCAGAGCTCGCTTCTGGTGCGGGACGCCCTGCCCCGGGACATCAATCCGGCTGACCTGATCGCCAAGGGCGGGGTCGGCGATATCACCGGTCATATCCTCGACGCGCAGGGGAATCTGATCGACCACGACATCAATCGCCGGGTCATCGGGGTCTCTCTTGATGAGCTGGCCCAGATCAAGAACGTCATCCTTGCCGCCGGCGGCCTGCACAAGGCGCCGATCCTCAAAGCCGCACTCGCCCGCGGCTTTGTCGACACGCTGGTCA
The DNA here is from genome assembly GCF_049800775.1 of Dinoroseobacter sp. S375. Lineage (NCBI taxonomy): Bacteria > Pseudomonadati > Pseudomonadota > Alphaproteobacteria > Rhodobacterales > Roseobacteraceae > Dinoroseobacter > Dinoroseobacter sp. S375. The sequence goes on from NZ_JBNAFR010000015.1 coordinate 55,456, forward strand.
CTGACGAAGCCACCGCCCAGGCCCTGCTCGCCGAAGCAGGGCCCTAGCCCAGACTGACAACGACACCGGAGGGACCCATGGCCCAAGCCCTGGTACTGGAAGAAAAACACAAGCTGGCGCTGCGCGAGATCGCGCTTCCCGAGGATCTGGGCCCCGATGACGTGCGGATCGAGATCGACACGGTGGGGATCTGCGGGAGCGATGTGCACTACTATACCCATGGCAAGATTGGCCCGTTCGTGGTCACGGCCCCCATGGTTCTGGGGCATGAGGCGTCGGGCACGGTTCGGGCCGTGGGCGCGGAGGTGACCCATCTCGCCCCGGGCGACCGGGTTTGCATGGAGCCGGGCATTCCGGACCCGCGGTCCAAGGCCTCCAAGCTGGGCATCTATAACGTGGATCCGGCGGTGCGCTTCTGGGCGACGCCGCCGATCCATGGCTGCCTGACCCCATCGGTGATCCACCCGGCGGCTTATACCTACAAACTGCCCGACAGTGTGTCCTTTGCCGAGGGCGCCATGGTCGAACCCTTTGCCATCGGGATGCAGGCGGCAGCGCGGGCGCGGATCACACCGGGGGATATCGCCCTTGTGACCGGCGCGGGCCCGATCGGGATCATGGTCGCCCTTGCCGCTCTCGCAGGCGGATGTGCCGAGGTCTACATCACCGACGTGGTGGATGAGAAACTGGCCATCGCCGGGGGCTATGACAATGTCCACCCGATCAATGTGACCAAGACGGATGCGGCTCGCACCCTTGCAGAGGCAACCGGCGGCTGGGGCGCGGATGTGGTCTTCGAGTGCGCCGGGGCACCTGCCTCGATCCAGACCGCGCTCGAGGCTGCTGCCCCGGGTGGCTGTGTCGTCTGGGTCGGCATGCCTGTCGATCCGGTGCCCGTGGATATCGTGCTGGCCCAATCCAAGGAGCTGCGCATGGAAACCGTGTTCCGCTATGCCAATGTCTATGATCGGGCCATTGCCCTGATCGGGTCGGGCAAGGTGGATCTCAAACCGTTGATCTCGGACACTTTCGCTTTTGCCGACAGTATCGCCGCCTTTGACCGCGCGGTGGAGGCCCGCCCCACGGACGTCAAGATCCAGATCAGCCTGGGGACGCCGGGATGACCGGACACGCGACCGCCGACCGCATTCTCGCCGATCTCGCCACCGGGGTGACCGCCGAGGTGCTGGCCCAGACCGGGCCGCTCGCGGAGCGGCTCGCCCGCAGCCAGCGGATCTTCTGCTATGGCGTGGGCCGCGAGGGGTTGATGATGAAGGCCATCGCCATGCGGCTCTTTCATCTTGGGCTCGACACCCATGTGATCGGCGACATGACCGTCCCCCCGATTGCCGCGGGCGACACCCTGCTGATCAGCGCGGGCCCCGGGGATTTCGCGACCGTTGCCGCCCTTGCGAGCACCGCTCGGGCGCAGGCGGCGACGATCTGCTGTTTCACCGCGCAACCCGGTGGCCCCCTGCCCGGGTTGGCGGATCTGACCATCACCCTGCCCGCCCAGACCATGGCCGATGACCAGACCGCCCCGGCCTCGATCCTGCCCATGGGCTCGCTCTATGAGGCGCTGCTGTTTCTCTTCGGTGAGGCGCTGATCCTCGACCTGCGGGACCGTCTGGGTCAGAGCGCCGAAACCATGCGCGCCCGGCACACCAATCTGGAGTAGCCCATGTCAGATCGTTTTTCCCTCGCCGGGCGCACGGCGCTCATCACCGGGGCCTCTTCCGGGATCGGGGCTGCGATCGCCACGGCGTTTGCCGCTGCCGGAGCCACCGTGATCGGCCATGGGCGCAATTCGGATCGGCTCGCCGAAACCGGTGCGACCGTGACCGCGCAGGGGCGGACCTTTGTCCCCGTGACCGGAGACCTGTCAGATCCGGCGCAGGTTTCCCGGATCGCCGAGACCGCCCTCGCGGCCTGTGACGCGCTCGACATCCTCGTCAATTCTGCCGGTGTCGCTCTGACTGGCCCGGCCGAGGACTATGCGCTTGCGGACTGGCAAGAGACCCTTGCCATCAACCTCACCGCGCCATTTCTGCTGTCTCAAGCGCTCCTGCCCGGGATGAAGGCCCGGCGGCGCGGCAAGATCATCAACATCTCGTCCCAGACCGGGGTGATCGCCCTGCCCGACCACGCGGCCTATACGGCCTCCAAGGCTGGGCTGAACGGGCTGACCAAGGCCCTGATGACCGAGGCAGCGCCCCATAATGTGCAGGTCAACGCGATCTGTCCGACGGTGGTGCTGACCGCTATGGGGCGCACGCTCTGGTCTGCGCCCGAGAAGAAGGACCCCTTCCTTGCCCGCACCCCTCTGGGCCGTTTTGGCGAGCCCCAGGAAATCGCGGATCTCGCGCTCTATCTCGCCTCGCCCGCCTCCGACCTGATCAACGGCGCGCTCATCATGGCCGATGGCGGCTATTCCAGCATCTGACGGAGGTTCCCATGACCCAATCCCTGCAAGACAAGACCATTGCGATCACCGGGGCCGCGTCGGGCATCGGGCTTGCCACCGCAGAGGCCTGTTTGCAGGCCGGGGCGCAGGTGGCACTAGTGGATTATGACCGGACGGCGCTTGAAGCGGCCTGCGATCGGCTCGGACCCCGGGCGCATCCGGTGGTCACGGACCTGCTCGATCCGGCCAGCGTCGCGCAGATGCTCCCCCGGATCCTCGACGCGACCGGGCGTCTCGATGCCTTTCATGCCAATGCGGGGGCCTATGTGGGCGGGCCGGTGACCGAGGGCGATCCAGATGTCTGGGACCGGGTGCTGAACCTCAACATCAATGCGGCCTTCCGCTCGGTCCATGCGGTTCTGCCCCACCTGACCCGGCAAGGCTCGGGCGATGTGATCCTGACCAGCTCGATTGCCGGGGTGGTCCCGGTGGTGTGGGAGCCGATCTACACCGCCTCCAAACACGCCGTGCAGGCCTTTACCCATACGGTGCGGCGGCAAGTGGCCAAGGACGGCGTGCGCGTCGGTGCGATCCTGCCCGGCCCGGTGGTGACCGCCCTGCTGGATGACTGGCCCAAGGCCAAGATGGAAGAGGCCCTCGCCGAAGGCAGCCTGATGCAGCCCAAGGAAGTGGCCGATTGCATCGTGTTCATGCTGACCCGCCCGGCCAATGTCACCATCCGGGACCTTGTGTTGGTTCCGAACGCAACGGATCTTTGACCATGACCGCCTCCTATTTCATTGGCGTTGATGTCGGCACAGGCAGCGCCCGAGCCGGTGTGTTCGATGCCGAAGGCACCCTCTTGGCCAGCCACAAGCACGCCATCGCCATGTGGCGCGAGGCCGGAGAGATCGCCGAGCAATCCTCGGACGATATCTGGGCGGCTGTCTGTACCTGCGTGATCGAGGCACGGGCGCGTGCCGGCGTGTCGGCTGCCGAGATTGCCGGGGTCGGGTTTGACGCAGCTTGCTCGCTGGTGGTGCTGGGGCCGGGTGACGCTCCCATCAGTGTCAGCGCCTCGGCCGATCCAAGGCGCAACGTGATCGTCTGGATGGATCACCGCGCGCTGGATCAGGCTGACCGGATCAACGCCACGGGCCACCCGGTGCTGACCTATGTGGGGGGCCGGATCTCGCCCGAGATGCAAACGCCCAAGCTGCTCTGGCTGCAACAGAGCATGCCCGAGACCTTTGCAGCCGCGACCCGGTTCTTTGACCTGCCGGACTTCCTGACATGGTCGGCGACCGGATCCCTCGCCCGCTCGGCCTGTACGGTGACCTGCAAATGGACCTATCTCGCCCATGAGGACCGCTGGGATGACAGCTATTTCGAGGCGATCGGGCTGAACGGCCTACCCCGCGAAGACTATGCCCGGATCGGCCAGACCATCGTGGCCCCGGGCGCCCCGCTGGGTCAGGGACTGAGCCCGCAGGCCGCCGCTGCCATGGACCTGCGCCCGGGCATCCCCGTGGGCGCGGGGCTGATCGACGCCCATGCGGGCGGGCTTGGCACGGTCGGCGCGGACCCGGAGCGGGGACCGGAGCAGACCATGGCTTATGTGTTCGGAACCTCCGCCTGCACCATGGCCAGTTCCACCGCGCCGCAACGGGTGCCGGGGGTTTGGGGGCCGTATTTCTCGGCAATGATCCCGGATCTGTGGTTGTCCGAAGGGGGGCAATCGGCGGCGGGCGAGGCCATCGCCCACCTGATCCATACGCATCCCGCCGCGCCTGAGGCGACCGCCCGGGCCGAGGCCGAGGGGCTGTCGCTGCAGGCCGCTTTGCTGCGTCGGGTCACCGCCGAGCTTGCCAGCCCAAGCGACGCGGTCACCATCGTCGGGCCGCGCCTGATTGTGCCGGATCTGTTGGGCAATCGCGCGCCATTTGCGGACCCGAACGCCACCGGGATCATCAGCGGGCTGACGCTGGATACGGGCGAAGAGGACTTGCTGCGCACCTATCTCGCGGCGGTCTTTGGCGTCGGTTACGGGCTGCGCCAGATCATGGAGGCCCAAGCGGCGCATGGGGTCCGCCCCACGGCTATCGCCATCAGCGGCGGCGCGGGCGAGAGCCCTGCGATCCAGCAGCTTCTGGCGGATGCAGCGGGGGTGCCGGTCCTGTCCACTGCCTGCCCTGAGCCGGTCCTACTGGGCGCGGCGATGCTCGGCGCGGTTGCCGGCGGGGCCTATCCGGGCCTGACCGAGGCGATGTCCCAGATGTCGCGCATCGCATCGCGCAAGACCCCTGTCTCAGGCCCTCTGAAAGCGCGGCACGATGCGAGATACACTGCCTATTGCGCCTTGCAGAAGGCCGAGCGAACCCTGCGCTCGCACGCCGCCTGAAATCAGCGTCGGACCTGTGCGGGTCCGGCAAACGGGTTGAGAAGACGCAGATAGAGCCCCTCGAAATCCTTGAGGTTTCGGGTCGCAATCCCCGCGCCCTGCGCCGTGGCAATGGCGGCGATCATCACATCGGCCTGCCCGGGATTGCGCCCCGCAGCGCGATGCTGCGCGGCAAGGGGGCCATAATGCTCGGCGGCGGCCTGATCGAAGGGCAGAACAAGGCCCGGAAAGTCCTGTGCCAGCATCTCGGTCACGGCCTGATCCAGCCCTGCCTTGCGCTTGCCCTCAGGCAACATGGCGATGCCATAGCGCAGTTCTGCAACGGTGATCGCGGTCAGGGCCAGCGGCTCGGGCGGGGTGTCCTGAAACCAGCGCATCAGGGCGTCCGACGGCGCGGGCTTCATCAGCTCCGAGACCACATTCGTGTCGAGGATGATCATGTCCGGCCCTATCCGGCCAGATCCACGGGGTCCGGCAGGCTGGGCCGGTCCGGCAGGGGAATGCCCCCCTCGAGGCCCGCGAACCGCGACCGGATCGCCGCGGCGACGTCGCGCGGCGACCGGCCCTCCGCCGCCATCCGCGCCCGCAAGAGGGCCCGCACCTCCGCCTCCATCGACCGGCCATGGCGGGCCGCCTCCTGGCGCAGGAAGTCGTGCAGCTCGGGTTCGATGTTTCGGACGGTGAGAGTCGCCATAGGAAGCCTCTAGATGAAAGTCGCGTCAGTCTAGCAAGTGCTAGCAATGCTGTCAAAATGGGGGCCGCGCGGACCCATCTCAAGCGTCGCGCACTCGGTCCAGAGCCCAGCAGGCCTCCCGAAACGAGGAAAGACCCCAGAGATCCGGCTAGGATCTCCGAGGTCTTTGGGAGGAACGTCTTGCGGGAGGACCCGCCGGGCTTACTCGGCGCGGCGGGAGACTTCGTTCAGGTCCTTGTCGAGCTTAATGTCGAACTGGTTGCCACCCTTGCAGATCACGTCGTCAAGGTCATAGCCGTCATCTTCGACCTCGATGTCATCCGCATCCATCTGGCATTCCATTTCGGCCAGCATCGCCATGATCTTCATCTCGGTGGCGTCATCCACCTCGCTCGCGAAGCTCGGCGCGGCGAGCAGCAGGGCGGCGGCAAGGGTCATGATCGGTTTCATGGATAGCTCCTCGTTTGGTTACTGAATGGACAGGGTGACGGATTGGCTCTCGCCGGTGGATCCGGGGATACGCAGGACATGGCGGCCCGGCTTGATCGCAATGAAGGACAACTCGACCACGCCCGCCTTGTCGAATTCGATGGAATCGATGGCCATGGGGCGGATCTCGATCTTGTTGATGACGATCTCGTTCATCCAGATCGATCGAAAGAAGCTTGGCCCCTCAACCGCCAGTTCCGCCGAGCCATCAGCCGTGATCTCCAGCTTGTAATAGGCCCCGGATTCCAGAACGACGTCCTCGCCCAGCGGTTGGCCCGAGGCCAGGGTCAGCTCGATCGTCTCGCCGCGATTGCAGCTCGCCAGCAATCCGGCAAAGCCCAGATCATCGCAAAGCGGGGCAGCGGCGAGCGGGCTTGCAAAACAGGCCAGGGCCGCGGCGCATAACAGATGTCTCATGAGGGTTCCTTTCTTCGTCGCGCGACGGCGCTGTCGCGGCGGGATTGGCTTACTTGATGGTAACAACGCCCCAGGGCTGCTGGCCGACCTGAACGGAGCGGATCGCGCGCTCCTTTTCGACATCGATCACGGTGATGTCGTTGGAATTGCCATTGGTGGTGAGCAGGTACTTTTCATCCGGCGTGAAATCGAGCTGCCAGACCCGTTGGCCCACAAGGATATAGTCGAGCACTTCGAGGCTGCGGGCATCGACCACCGCGACCCGGTTCGCCGGTCCAAGCGCCACAAAGAGCCGCGAGCCGTCCTGCGTGACGCGCGCGCCCACGGGCTGCAGCCATTCGGGCTGCAGGCCAGCCACTTCGAAGGTGATCTTGCCCACCATCGTGGGCGCTCCGTCATCGTCGATATCCATCACCGAGACGGTGCCGCCGATCTCGGAGGTCACGAAAAGCCGCGTGCCGTCACTGGTGTAATGGGCATAGCGCGGGCGCTGATCGACCAGCACGTTGTGCTTGATCTTGTAATCCTCGGTCGAGATGAAATGCGCCATGTTCGTGGTTTCGGACGTGTTGACCACCCATTTGGCATCCGGGCTCATCCCCATCCCCTCGGGCTCCACCCCCACGGGGACCTCGGCCAGCACGGTCCGGGTTTCGGTATCGGTCACGGTGACGAGATTGTCGTCCTCATTGGCGATGTATAGCCGCTTGCCAGACGGCTCGAGAATGAACAGCTCCGGATCCGGACCCGAAGGCAGGCTCGGCAGCTCTTCATAGGTGGTCGCGTCAAACACCCGGATCAGGTTGTCATCGGAGGCACAGACATAGATCAGCTTTTCATCCGGACTGACGGTGATGCCGCGCGGGCGGTTTCCGGCGAAAAACTCGGTCTCAACCTCCCAGGTTTCGGTGTTGACGACGGTGATCGTGTTGCCGCGCTCATTCGAGACGAAGGCCTTGCCGGCAAGCGCCGGAGCGGTGCAGAGCGCCAGAGCGGCGGCGGAAAGAAGGATCGATTTCATGGGTCCCTCCATGGGATCAAAGGCGGTTCAGTTGAAAGCGGTGCAGTCGGATTCCGGCTTGTCCAAGCCGAGCGTGTCGAGGGTCGAGCGCTGGTGCAGGAACCCGTCCTGCGGGCTGACGCTCACGGTGATCATCCCGTCATGGAGCAGGATCGGCTGGCGCAATTGACCATTCCAGTCCCGGAAGGTCACCTTCTGGCCCTTGAAGGCGGCCAGCTCGAACGCATCCGAGATGGCGTAGTCCCGCACCTCCATGGGTTGGGCGGTATTGGCCCGGGTCACGGCCTCGCCCACCACGCGCAGGGCGAGCCAGACATTGTAATCCTCGGGCTTGGCGTAGCGCCCGGTCAGATCCTCGAACCGGGTCTGGTATTGCGTGGCGCCATACGCCTCGTGGGCCCCGTGGAACGTGGTCGGCACCAGACCGCCGGACCCCACGACCGGGCGCGGTGTCCAGAGATGATAGCTCAGGTAACGGGCGAAATAGTCGGTTTCATCGGCAGCCACGAGCACGTCATGCCCTGCCGCGCCCTGGGTGAAGGTCGGCAATTGCCGCTGCACCAACACGTGGCCCGAATCCGTTCGGCGCGAGCCGCCCGTATCTTCGAAGGCGCGCTCCTCGGTGATGCGGGCCCCGAACTTGCGCGCCGAGAACCGATAGGAATCCGCGAGCGCCACATCCGCCGGGTTCGACCCCGAAATCAGGAACCAGTTCTTCCACTGCTTCCAGACGAGAAACTGCGCCACCGCATCCGTGTTCATCCGGTGGCTCGGCGCCGTATGAAGCAGGTTCCCCCGACATTGATCATCCCGCAGGGCCACATCGGGTGCGGACGCGTTGAAGACCAGCGCACCGGCCTCGGCCGCCCGATCCGTCAGCCGCAAGAGATCCTCGGCCCGGGCCAGAATGACAAAGAGATCCACCCCCTCGGCCAGCAACGCCTCCAACGCGGCATCGGCGTCTTCCGGCGTGGTCGCCACGCCCCGCGTCTCGTAGGTGTGGCCCAGGAAACTGCCGGTCGTGCCATTGTCCTCATCCGCCAAGGCCCCGCCGGCAAAGCCCAGATCCTCGGGGCGCAGGTCATAGCGGCTGATCGGCAGCAGGGTCGGATAGTCGATCCGCAGCACCGCGGCCCGCACATCGATGGCCAGCGCAATCGGAGCAGAAGTCAGCAGGGCACAGACCGCCAAAAGCGGTGCCAGCAATAGTCTCACGATGTCCTCCCCTCGCCCGGCTTCTTCTGCGCCGGGTCTCTGCTGGCCCGTCTCCTCCAGATCCGGGCCGCCCCAAGCCGATACTTTTGGCGTGGTTGTCTGAGAAGCTTAACAGTCCGATCCTCAAGCGTAACTCTTATTTTTTAAGAACAGGGACATGCGCACAGCTCTTCTGGTTCTTCTGCTCTCGACGGGCTGCGCAGCCGCGCAGGACAAGGTCGCCTTCTTCGGCCTGACCATGCTCGACACGTCGCTGCAGACGACCGAGCTGGGACTGGATCCGGCCGAGGCCGCGCGGCTCGCCACCCTCGAAGAGACGGTTGCCACACGCTTCCGCAGCGAGGGGTACGAGCTGGTCGATCTGGAGCCAGAACGCGTGGCCATCGAGCGGGTTGTGAACCTTGCGAAATGCTATGGCTGCGACACGCGGATCGCGACACGGCTGGGGGCGGATTTCTCCCTCGTCGGAGAGGTCCAGAAAGTCTCGAACCTCATTCTGACCCTGAACCTTCAGCTGCGCGATGCGAGCAGTGGGGACCTGGTCAGAGGCGGTGTCGTGGATATCCGGGGCAATACCGATGACAGCTGGTCCCGCGGCATGCGTTACATATTGAACAATCGCATCTTCAGGGAGGAATGATGAGAAAACGTACCTTTATGATGGCGTTGGCCACCGCAGCTCTGCTGCCGGGGCTCGCCACGGCCCATGGCCCAACCCGGCAGAAAGTCACCCTGACCACCGAGGTCGCCGCCGATCCGGCAGAGGTCTGGGCGGTGCTCGGCAACTTCCAGGACATGTCCTGGCACCCGGCGGTGTTTTCCTCGACCGGCGAGAATGGCAATGCCATTGATGCGACCCGGTTGCTGACCCTCGGCGCGGCGGATGGCCCGACCATTGCCGAGGTGCTCTACAAGTTTTCCGACGAGAAAATGAGCTATTCCTACCGTATCACCGATGTGCTGGTAGAGGTCCTGCCGGTGACGAATTACTCCTCGCATCTGACGGTCAAGCCGCTTGATGGCGGGGGCTCGCTGATCGAGTGGCGCGGGGCGTTCTACCGGGGCTATCCGAACAATGACCCGCCCGAGAACCTCAACGACGCGGCGGCCATCGCAGCGGTAACCGGGGTCTATCAGATGGGGCTCGACGCGCTGACGGAGCGCTTTGGTGCCGCGGGCTCCTGACCTGCTGACCATGCTGTGCCTGGCCGCCACTCCGGTGGCGGCGGGTGATCTCGCATTTGTGACCTGCCAGAATGGCGATGCTGTCCACGTGATCGATATCGGCACCGGACAGAGTGCGGGCGGTTGGGCGGTGCCCGGCAAACCCGCGGGCGTGGACGCGGCCTCCGACGCGGTCTTTACCGTCGCGCCTGAGGCCAAGACCGTCCGTCGGCACGACCCTTCCAGCGGGGCGGTCCTCGCGGAAACCGTGCTGGACGGGGGGCCGATCGGTATCGCCCGGGATGCCGCGCGGGGCCGGGTCTTCGTCTCGGACTGGTACAATGCCCGGATCTGGGTGCTGGATGACCAAACCCTTGCCCCCGAGGCCGAGCTTGCAGTGGGGGCCGCGCCCGCGGGGCTGGCCCTGTCGGACGATGGACGCTTTCTCGCCTCGGCGGATCGTGACGCGGATGCAGTCTCGATCTTCGACGCCGAGACCCTTGCCCCATTACATAAAGCCACCGTGGGCACCCGTCCCTTCGGCCTGCGGTTCGATCCCGAAGGGCGCCTGTTCGTGGCGAATGTCGGCAGTGATGATGTCAGCGTCCTGGCCCCCGAGACCGGCGCGGTGATCGCGACCCTGCCCGCAGGCGCGCGCCCCTATGGCATCGCCTTTGCCGCCGGTCGCGGCTTTGTCACCAACCAATATGCCGACAGCCTGAGTGTCTTCGATCTCGATACGCTCGCCCCGCGGGCCACGCTCGAGACCGGCGAGTACCCCGAGGGGATCGATGCCACCCCCGATGGTCGGCGCATACTCGTAGCGAACTGGTTCGACAACACGCTCTCGATCATCGACGCAGAAACCCTTGCCGTGCTATCGTCCGTCGAGACGTGCGACGGCCCCCGCGCCTTCGGTGCTTTTGTTTTGGGAGGAACAAAATGACCCGCCTAGCTCTGACGACAGCCCTTCTGTGCTGCACCGCCCTGCCCGCCCTCGCCGGGTCCGAGGCCTGGGACGACATCAAATCCGCGCTCTATGGCGACCGCATGTTGATGGATGGCGACAGCGTGATCGCAATCGATGCGCCCTATCGTACCCCGGATGATGCGCGCGCCAATCTCGCCGCGCAGATCATCCCGCCGCTCGGGGCCGAGGTCGCGAAGGTCTGGGTGGTGCTCGACGAGAACCCCATGCCGGTCTCGGCGGTCTTTGCGCTCGAGGAGCCGCAGCCCAGCTTTTTCTTCGATGTGACCATGCGGGTGAACGGGCCGACGCCGCTCCATGTGGTGGCGGAAACCAGCGATGGGCGGCTGTTCGTGCAGGAAAGCTATGTGAAGACCTCGGGCACCGGCGCCTGTGCCGCGCCGCCGGGGACCGATCCGATTGCCGCGCTCGCCTCGTTGGGCGAGATGGACGTCGCCCTCGGGAGCGCTCTACCGGGCATCGCGGGGGGTGAGCTGATCAGCTTTGCCTCGCGGCTCTCGCGGATGGATGTGGACATCTCGCACCCGTCCCATTCGGGCATGCAGATGGACCAGATCTCGCTGCTCTTCATCCCGATGCGCTACGTCGAGACGGTGGATATCGATCTGGACGGGTCCGGATTTGTCGAGATGACGGGTTCGATCTCGTTGTCGGAAAATCCGCGCGTGGGGCTGTCGGTGCCGAGCCGTGCGCAATCGGTCGATGTCACCATGACCGACACCGACGGCACGGTCTCCAAGCTGCACCAGAAGCTCGCCGGGTACTGACCCGCCGGGGGTGAGGCCGCCGGGACGGACCCGGCGACCTGCGCTGATCAGTTGTAGCAGGCGAAGTTGAACTGCGCCGCGCTGCGGCCCACATCGGCCACGGTCAGATCACAGTTATCGGCCATCTCCCGCGTCTCGCCGCCGCGCGCGGTGCTCAGAGCAAGCCCGTTCACCGCGATCCGCGCCGCGCCATCGGGCTGCACGAACGAGACGAAGACCCGTGCTGCGCCATCGCCCAGAATGGCGGCTTCGCCCGCAACGAGCTCATCGGACTGCCAAACCGCGTCGGTGCAGTCCGCCCCGACCTGCGCATGGCCGCGATCCACCTGCGCGAGGGTCAGGCGACAGCTCTCTTCGCCCACCATCACCGTGGCCCGATCCCCGGCATCGAGCACCAGATCCGTGCCATTGGCCGAAAGCCGGGCCGCATCCTCGGTCACACGCGAGGCAAAGACCCGCAGGCTGCCCTCGTTGAGCATCGCCGTTTCGCCCGCACTGATGCCTTCGGCGGCGGGCAGGTCATCGCCACAGAGCGCCGAGACCAGCGCGCCATTTCCGGACACCCCGTCCAGGGTGATGCGGCAATGGCCACTGGCGGCTGCAACTGTCCGACCGATGCCGGCGCGCAAGGTCTTGCGTTCGCCGTTGATCGAGGCGCGCAGGCTCTCCGACCCCGGATCCAGACGGGAGATAAAGACCCGCACGGACCCCTCGTCAAAGAGCGCTGTCTGTCCCGGCATCAACCCTGGTTCGCCTTCGTCGGCGGCTGGCTCCGGGGCGGGTGCTGCGGCTTGGGAGACCTCCGGCTCTGGGTCGGCAGGCGGCGTTTCGGCCGGGGCAGAGCCCAGGGAAGCGACCATCGCACTCAGCTCGCCCGATTGCATGGCCAGTTCTTCGAGCCGGGTGCGGAGCGCGGCGAGATCATCCTCGGCTAGACCCTCTGCGGCCTGAGCCGACAGGGTATCAAGCGCAGCCTGAACACCGGCCAGTTTGCCATCCATGCTCTCTTGCAGATCGGCAAGCTTGCTGTCCATGGCCCCCTGCAGCGTGGCGAGCTGCTCGTCGAATTGCGCCTGCGCGGTTGCAAGACGGCCATCGAGATCCGCGACAGAGGCGCTCACCGGTGCGATCTGCTCGGCCATCATGGCCTGCGGATCCTCCTGCCCAAACAGGCCGCGCCACATGGCCCCAAGCAGCAAAACAAAGATGACGGCCCCAAGGGCGCTGAAAATTTTCAGTTCGTTCAAAAGTCTCCCCCCTTCATCCGGCCCCGGCGCGCAGGCCGATCCGGACGAATCTCACAATGTGTCTCCTCGAACCAGCGTAACACCTGACGGCAGGGTGAGGCGCGTCTTTTTGAGGGGAGGGGCCGGGTCAGTTGGCCTGAGGCTGTGGTTCTTCGGGTTTGATCCGCTCCAGCGGGTAGTCCCAGAGCATCCAGCCATCGCTGCCCTCAGGGAGCCAGTGGACCGCTGTGTAACCCCATTCGATGGCGCGTTTTCCCGCGTTCCAGCTCATCCAGCAATCCTCGAGACAGAAGATCACCACCGGATGGCTCTTGTCCCCGCCCGTGGCCCGGGCGAGGCCGTCGCGAAAATAGGCGGCCGTGATCTCGGCCACGGCGCCGTAGCCCACATTGGGCAGCCATAGGGCGCCGGGGATCGAGTTGCGCGGCTTGTCGCGCCAGATCGTGCCCTCGGGCAGGTTCGCCGGTTTCGGGGCCTGGGGCATGACATCGATGAAGGCCGCCTCCCCCGATTTCCAAAGGGCATGGGCGGCTTCGGGCCCGATCACCGTGGCCCCGCGCAAGGTTGCGGGCACCGGCGCGCGGTAATGATCCATCCGGTAGTCATCTGGCTCGGGCACCGTCTGCGCAGTGGCCACCAGCGGCAACCACAGCAGAAGGGCGAGCGCCCGGATCATTGCGGAGGCTCGATCACTTCTTTGCCCAGATCCGTCACCAATGGCACGCCCGCGTCAAAGAGCACGGCGTTGATCTCGTCCTGATGGCGACGGATCAGGGAGTTGAGCTTGCGCTGCCAGACCTTCTCGCCTTGCCGTACGCCCATGGTGATCCGGAAGAAAAGCCGCGGGGGCAGCGTCTCGCTTACAAGCGGGATGAGCTTGAGATCCGGGTGGTTCTGCTTGACCAACGGGCCGCCGATGGGCCCCCAGAGGATCGCGGCGTCGATATCGCCCGCCTCCAGATCGTTGAGCATATCCGCCGCCGGGCTTTCGTGGCGGCGATCCACCACGAGGTTGTAGGCCTTGGCCTTGCCCACCAACCCGTTGCGCGCCAGATGGGCCGAGGGCGGTGTGCCTGCGATGATCCCGATCCGCCGCCCCTTGAGGGCCGGATCCTGCAGCGAGGTCACGCCCGCAAGGTCCCCACCGGCCGGCACGATCAGGGAATAGACCGAGGTGAAGTAATGGTTGGTGTTCAAAACCAGTTCATGACCCTGGGCATAGCCGATCACCAGATCGCATTGCTTGGCCTTGAGCGTGTTGCGGATGAACCCCGTGGCCATGGGATACCACGTGTATTGGACCGGCAGCTCGAGCTTGGAGCCGATGAGCTCGGCCAGCGTGTTCTCGAACCCGTCCTCGGTCTTGGCGGACATGGGCAGGTTTGCCGGATCCGCACAGACCCGCAGAGCATTGGTCGAGACCAGATCCGAGGTCTGCGCCTCTGCCC
>NZ_JBNAFR010000016.1:0-63339 GCF_049800775.1 Dinoroseobacter sp. S375
CGGCCGCCTTCGCGGATGGCGAAGCGGAGGCCGTCTTCCATGGCGATCGGGGCGATCAGCTCGACACCGAATTTCAGGTTGTCGCCCGGCATCACCATCTCGGTGCCTTCCGGCAGCGTCACGGTCCCGGTCACATCCGTCGTCCGGAAGTAGAACTGCGGACGGTAGTTCGCGAAGAACGGCGTGTGACGGCCACCCTCATCCTTGGTCAGGATGTAGGCTTCGGCTTCGAACTTGGTGTGCGGCGTCACGGAGCCCGGCTTGCAGAGAACCTGACCACGCTCGACACCTTCACGGTCCACACCGCGCAGCAGGGCGCCGATATTGTCGCCCGCTTCACCGCGATCCAGCAGCTTGCGGAACATTTCCACACCGGTGCAGGTGGTCTTGGTGGTGTCGCGGATGCCGACGATTTCGATCTCGTCGCCCACATTGATCACGCCACGCTCCACACGACCGGTCACAACCGTGCCGCGGCCGGAGATCGAGAACACGTCCTCGATCGGCATCAGGAAGGGCTGGTCCACGGCGCGCGCCGGGGTCGGGATGTAGTCATCCACAGCCGCCATCAGCTCGGCGATCTTCTCGGTGCCGATCGCGTCGTCACGGCCCTCGAGGGCTGCCAGAGCGGAGCCCGCAACGATCGGAATGTCGTCGCCCGGGTACTCGTAGCTGTCCAGAAGCTCGCGGATTTCCATCTCGACCAGCTCCAGGAGCTCTTCGTCGTCGACCTGGTCCACCTTGTTCATGAAGACGACCATGTAGGGGATGCCCACCTGACGGCCGAGCAGGATGTGCTCGCGGGTCTGGGGCATCGGGCCGTCGGCCGCGTTCACCACGAGGATCGCGCCGTCCATCTGGGCCGCACCGGTGATCATGTTCTTGACGTAGTCGGCGTGACCCGGGCAGTCCACATGGGCGTAGTGACGGGCGTCCGTCTCGTATTCCACATGCGCGGTCGAGATCGTGATCCCGCGGGCCTTCTCTTCCGGCGCGCCGTCAATCTCGTCATAGGCTTTGAAGTCGCCAAACTGCTTGGTGATCGCAGCCGTCAGCGTCGTCTTGCCGTGGTCAACATGCCCGATCGTGCCGATGTTAACATGCGGTTTAGAACGCTCAAACTTTTCCTTAGCCATGATGGCCTCCTTGTCTCTTGTCGGGGTGGCGGGGTCGGCCCCGCCCTACGGTGTTGGGTAGGGCGGGGATCCCCCCGCCGTCCCGGTTATGCAAATTTCTCTTGGATTTCCTGGCTGATATTGGCCGGAACCGGATCATAGTGATCGAACTGCATCGTGAACTGCGCACGGCCCGAAGACATGGACCGCAGAGTGTTGATGTAGCCGAACATGTTGGCCAGCGGAACGAAGGCGTTGATCGCCACGGCATTGCCGCGCGGCTCCTGCCCGGTGACCTGCCCGCGACGGGAGGTCAGGTCGCCGATGATGCCACCGGTGTAGTCTTCGGGTGTCACCACCTCGACCTTCATCACCGGCTCAAGCAGCTTGGCGCCCGCTTTCTTCATGCCTTCGCGCATACCCATACGGGCGGCGATTTCAAAGGCCAGAACGCTGGAGTCCACGTCGTGGAACTTGCCGTCGATCAGAGCAACCTTGAAGTCAATGACCGGGAAGCCAGCCAGCGGGCCGCTATCCATCACCGAGTTGATGCCTTTTTCCACGCCCGGGATATATTCCTTGGGCACAGCACCACCAACGATCTTGGACTCGAAGGAGTAGCCTTCGCCCGGCTCCGTCGGTGTGATGATCATCTTCACTTCGGCGAACTGACCGGACCCACCCGACTGCTTCTTGTGGGTGTAGGTATGCTCGACCTCGTGACCGATGGTCTCGCGATAGGCCACCTGCGGCGCACCAATATTCGCCTCAACCTTGAACTCGCGCTTCAGGCGATCCACCAGGATGTCCAGGTGAAGTTCGCCCATGCCCTTCATGATGGTCTGACCGGACTCGAGGTCAGTTTCGACGCGGAAGGACGGATCCTCGGCTGCGAGACGCTGCAGACCCTGAGACATCTTCTCCTGGTCGGCTTTGGTCTTCGGCTCGACGGCGATCTCGATCACCGGATCGGGGAAGGTCATGGTTTCGAGAACCACCTGGTCCTTCTCATCCGACAGCGTATCACCGGTTGTGGTGTCCTTCAGGCCCGCAAGCGCAATGATGTCACCGGCAAATGCCTCAGTGATCTCATCCTGCTTGTTGGAGTGCATCATCACCATCCGGCCGATGCGCTCTTTCTTGCCCTTCGTGGTGTTCATCAGGCTGTCCCCCTTTGCCAGGGTGCCCGAATAGATCCGCGTGAAGGTCAGCGTGCCCATATAGGGGTCGTTCATGATTTTGAACGCGAGGCCCGAGAACGGCATGTTGTCATCCGCACGACGTGCAATATCGCGGGTTTCTGTCTCGTCGCCCGGCTTGAAGCCCATGTAGTCGACCACGTCGACCGGGCTCGGCAGGAAGTCGATCACAGCGTTGAGCAGGGGCTGAACACCCTTGTTCTTGAACGCGGAGCCGCACAGCACGGGGATGAAAGCGATCTCGAGGGTGCCCTTGCGGATCAGCGCGCGCAGCGTGTCCACGTCGGGCTCGTTGCCTTCGAGGTATTCCATCATGGCGTCGTCATCCATCTCGACCGCAGTCTCGATGAGCTTGGCGCGCCATTCGTCGGCAGTGTCCTTCAGGCTGTCGCGGATCGGGCGACGCTCCCACGAAGCGCCCAGGTCTTCACCGGCCCAGACCCACTCTTCCATGGTGATCAGGTCGACGATGCCTTCAAGCTCGTTCTCGGCCCCGATCGGGATCTGAATGGGTGCGGGGATGGCCCCGGTGCGGTCCTGGATCATCTCGACGCAGTTAAAGAAGTCTGCGCCGATCTTGTCCATCTTGTTGACGAAGACGATCCGCGGAACCTTGTAGCGGTCAGCCTGACGCCACACGGTCTCGGTCTGGGGCTCCACACCAGCGTTTGCGTCGAGCACAGCAACCGCACCGTCGAGAACGGCGAGCGAACGCTCCACCTCGATGGTGAAGTCCACGTGACCCGGCGTGTCGATGATGTTCATCCGGTGCTTTTCCGTCTGAGCCGTCGCGCCGTCTTCGGTGCGCTCCCAGAAGGTGGTGGTCGCAGCAGAGGTGATCGTGATGCCACGCTCCTGCTCCTGCTCCATCCAGTCCATGGTGGCCGCGCCATCATGAACTTCGCCGATGTTGTGGGACTTGCCGGTGTAATACAGGATGCGCTCGGAGCAGGTGGTTTTGCCTGCATCGATATGCGCCATGATCCCGAAGTTACGGTAGCGGTCGAGGGGATAGTCGCGTGCCATTGGGTTCGGTCCTAGGCTGAAGGAATGTTACCAGCGGTAATGGCTGAAAGCTTTGTTGGCTTCGGCCATCTTGTGCGTGTCTTCGCGCTTTTTCACGGCGGAACCACGGGAGTTCACGGCATCGACCAGCTCACCGGCGAGACGCTCTTCCATGGTGTTCTCGTTGCGCGCGCGGGAGGCGTTGATCAACCAGCGGATGGCCAGGGCTTCGCGGCGCTCGGGACGCACTTCGACCGGCACCTGGTAGGTGGCGCCACCAACCCGGCGGGAGCGAACCTCGACCGACGGTTTGATGTTGTCGAGGCATTCGTGGAACACTTCGAGCGGCGAGCGCTTCAGCTTGCCCTCAACGCGGTCAAACGCGTTGTAGACGATCTTTTCGGCGGCGGACTTCTTGCCGTCGATCATCAGGTTGTTCATGAACTTGGTCAGAACGCGGTCGCCAAATTTGGCGTCCGGCAGAACTTCGCGTTTTTCGGCGGCGTGACGGCGAGACATCTACTCTTCCTCTTACTTCGGACGCTTCGCGCCGTACTTCGAACGGCGTTGCTTACGGTCTTTGACGCCCTGGGTATCCAGAACACCACGCAGGATGTGATAGCGCACACCGGGAAGGTCTTTGACACGACCGCCGCGGATGAGGACCACGGAGTGTTCCTGCAGGTTGTGGCTTTCACCCGGGATGTAGCTGATCACCTCGAAGCCGTTGGTCAGGCGCACTTTGGCGACCTTCCGCATGGCCGAGTTCGGCTTCTTCGGCGTGGTCGTATAGACCCGCGTGCAGACGCCGCGCTTTTGCGGGCAACCTTCCAGGTGCTGAGACTTGGAGCGTTTTACTTTGGGCTGCCGCGGCTTGCGGATCAGCTGTTGAATCGTTGGCATTCCGGTTCCCCGTTTAGCTCGTCATGACATCGCGCGACGGTCGCGCGGATTGCGTTAGGCACTTCACGCGTCCGCAAAGCGCAAAACCGCGGACGGACCCTTCGCGAGCCCGGCGCGGTGGAATTCCAGAGGATCGGGGCGTGAACCCGGATCGTGACCACTTCGAATTGTGATGCCCGAGGACCAGCGTTCCGGCACCTCAAGTGGCGCGGGGTATAGGGGGAGTCGGGAGGGTTGTCAACACGCCCCGAAGGCGCCTTCGGGCTTTTCGCGCAGGGCGCTACCGCGCCCGGCGCCGGCGGCGCACGACCTGTTCCCGGTACAGGGTGTAAAGCCCCGTGGCCACCACGATTCCCGCCCCGATCCATGTCAGCGGATCCGGCCATTCGCCGAAGACGAAAAAGCCGATCAGCACCGCCCAGATCAGCGCCATATAACGGAACGGCGTGACGAATCCGATCTCGCCATGGCGCATGGCCAGCGCCGCAAAAGTGTAGCCCGACGCAATGAACACCCCTGCCCCAACCAGCAGCAGCCCCCCTGCCCCGGTCACCGGTGCCCAGGGCGTCAGCAGCGACAGCCCCCCGGCCGCCACGGTCACGAAGACCGCCATGACGAAGCCCAGGAATACGGCGGGGATCCCCGGGTCGATCCGGCGGGTGGAGAGATCCCGGAAGGTCACGAACCCTACCGCCAGCAGCACCAGCAGCGCATAGGCGCTGAACCCCGCCCCGCCCGGTTGCACGATGCACAGAACCCCGACAAGGCCCACACCGATCGCTGCGAGCCGCCGCCAGCCCACGGGCTCGCCGAGAAACAGCGCCCCGGCGAGGGTCAGGGTCAGCGGCAGAGCCTGCAGCAGAGCACTGACATTCGCGAAGGGCATATTGGCCAGCGCGATGAAGAAGGGGATCATGGCGCAGATCTCGGCCCCGCTGCGCAGCCCGATCAGACGCCGGTCCCGGGGCGCGATCCGAAGGGCAAAGGCCCCGCTCCGCCAGGCCATGCCGCCCAGCAGGGCCATGGCGACCAGCCCGCGCAGGAACACCACCTGGAACAGGGGCATCTGCTCGGCGGCGGACCGGATCAGCGCGTCGCCCACCGTGAAGCTCGCCGTGACGAGCAGCATATAGGCGGCACCACGCAGATTGCCCGCGGCGCGGGGCGAGGTGGCAAGGGGCTGGGGCATGGCTGGGTCTCAGGAAGAACCGCGGGGCGGCAAAGCAAAACCCCCGCATCTGGATGCGGGGGTTTCAAGTCTTGGGATCGGGCCGCGGCTTACTCGCGGCTCTCCGGCATGGCGATATCGGACATGTCCATATCACCCCCGGCGTCGAACACATCCTCCGGTGCCGGCGCGGCGAGGGCGGCAGCCTCTTCGGCCTCTGCCTGACGCTGTTCCAGCACCTTCTGGTCGCGATCCTGGGCGATGCGGCGCATCTGCTGGGTCGCACCTCCGGTGCCCGCCGGGATCAGGCGACCCACGATGACGTTCTCCTTCAGGCCGATCAGCTTGTCGCGCTTGCCCATGGTCGAGGCCTCGGTCAGCACCTTGGTCGTCTCCTGGAAGGAGGCCGCCGAGATGAAGGACCGGGTCTGCAGGCTCGCCTTGGTGATCCCCAGAAGGATCGGCTCGCCCTGTGCCGGACGGCGCCCTTCGGCCACCGCCTTCTCGTTGGCCGCCTCGAACTGGAGTTTGTCCACATGCTCGCCCTTGAGCAGCGTGGTCTCGCCACTGTCGAGGATCTCCCATTTCTGCAGCATCTGGCGGACGATCACTTCGATATGCTTATCGTTGATCTTCACACCCTGCAGTCGGTAGACGTCCTGGACCTCGTCGATCAGGTAGTCCGCGAGGGCCTCGATCCCCATGATCCGGAGGATGTCATGGGGGGCAGGGTTGCCATCCATGATGTAATCCCCCTTCTGGACGAAGTCGCCTTCGGCCACAGGGATGTGCTTGCCCTTGGGCACCATGTATTCCACGGGCTCCATCGTGTCATCCGACGGCTCGATCGAGATGCGACGCTTGTTCTTGTAGTCGCGCCCGAACCGGACATAGCCATCGATCTCGGCGATGATCGCGTGATCCTTGGGACGCCGCGCCTCGAAGAGTTCGGCCACACGCGGCAGACCACCGGTGATGTCCTTGGTCTTGGCCCCTTCGCGCGGGATCCGGGCGACCACGTCACCTGCCGTCACGTTGGTGCCATCCTCGATCGAGAGGATCGCATCCACGGACATCGGGTAGGTCACCGGGTTGCCCGCATCATTGCGCACAGGCTCGCCGGTTTCCGGATCCGCGATGAGGACCTCGGGCTTGAGCTCGTTGCCCTTCGGCGCCGCGCGCCAGTCGGACACGATTTTCTGGGTCATGCCGGTGGCATCGTCGGTCTCTTCGCGCACCGAGATGCCCGAGACGAGGTCGACGAAGCGGACCATCCCCGATTTCTCGGCGATGATCGGCAGGGTGTACGGGTCCCATTCATAGAGCTTGTCGCCCCGGGCCACATCCGTGCCCTCGGCCACATGGACCTTGGTGCCGTAGCCCAGCTTGAAGCTCGCCCGCTCGTTGCCCTCGCCATCGACAATCGCGAGCTGCATGTTGCGGCCCATGACGATGTTCTCGCCCGCGGCATTGGCCAGCAGGTTCGGGTTGCGGAAGACAACCTTGCCCTCCTGACCCGCTTCCTGGAAGGACTGCTGACCACCCTGCGCGATGCCGCCGATGTGGAAGGTCCGCATCGTCAGCTGCGTGCCGGGCTCACCGATGGACTGTGCCGCGATGATGCCGACGGCCTCGCCCACATTGACCTTGGTCCCGCGCGCGAGATCCCGGCCATAGCACTGGGCGCAGACGCCTTCATCCGCTTCACAGGTCAGCGGGCTGCGGATCCGCATGGAGGCAATGTCGGCCTGTTCGATCAGGTCGGCCTTGCGCTCGTCGATCAGCTCACCCAACGCGACGATGACATCGCCCGTCGCCGGGTCGAGCACGTCCTCAGCCGCCACGCGACCCAGAACACGTTCGCCCAGGCTGGCCACAACCTCCCCGTCATTGACGGCGGCGGTCGCGGTGATCGAGTTCTCGGTGCCGCAATCGTTCATCCGCACGATGCAGTCCTGCGCCACGTCCACGAGACGACGGGTCAGATAACCCGAGTTCGCAGTCTTGAGCGCGGTGTCCGCCAGACCCTTCCGGGCCCCGTGGGTGGAGTTGAAGTACTCCAGAACGGTCAGGCCTTCCTTGAAGTTCGAGATGATCGGCGTCTCGATGATCTCGCCGGACGGCTTGGCCATCAGACCACGCATCCCGCCAAGCTGCTTCATCTGGGCAGGCGAACCACGGGCACCGGAATGGGCCATCATGTAGACCGAGTTCGGCTCCATCTGTTCGGTGGTCTCGGGATCGAAGCGATCCTTGGAGATCTCGTCCATCATCTCGCCGGCAACTTCATCCGAGCATTTCGACCAGGCATCGACGACCTTGTTGTACTTCTCACCCTGGGTGATCAGACCATCCATATACTGCTGCTCGAATTCTTTCACCTGGTTGCGGACACCTTCGACGATGTTCCACTTGGTGTCGGGGATCAGCATGTCATCCTTGCCAAACGAGATGCCCGCCTTGAACGCCTCGCGGAAGCCCATGGTCATGATCTGGTCGCAGAAGATGACCGACTCCTTCTGACCGCAATAACGGTAGACGGTGTCGATGACCTGCTGCACTTCCTTCTTCCGCAGAAGACGGTTGACCAGCTCAAAGGGCGCCTTGGCATTCAACGGCAGCAGCGCACCGAGACGGACACGGCCCGGCGTGGTCTCAAACCGCTGATAGATCTCGTTGCCTTCGCCGTCGATCTGCTTGACCCGCGCCTGGATCTTGGTGTGCAGGTGCACTTCGCCTGCATTGAGCGCGTGCTCCACCTCTTCGACCGAGCCGAACACCATGCCCTGACCGGGCAGGCCTTCACGCTCCAGCGTGATGTAGTAGAGACCGAGGATCATATCCTGCGACGGCACGATGATTGGCGCGCCGTTGGCGGGCGACAGAACGTTGTTCGTGGACATCATCAGGACGCGCGCCTCGAGCTGCGCCTCCAGCGAGAGCGGCACGTGCACGGCCATCTGGTCGCCGTCGAAATCGGCGTTGAAGGCCGAACACACGAGCGGGTGCAGCTGGATCGCCTTGCCTTCGATCAGAACCGGTTCAAACGCCTGAATGCCCAGACGGTGCAGCGTCGGCGCACGGTTCAGCATCACCGGGTGCTCGCGGATCACCTCGTCGAGGATATCCCACACTTCGGGACGCTCTTTTTCGACCAGCTTCTTGGCCTGCTTGACCGTCGAAGACAGGCCCTTGGCCTCCAGCCGCGAGTAGATGAACGGCTTGAAGAGCTCGAGCGCCATCTTCTTGGGCAGACCGCATTGATGCAGCTTGAGCTCCGGGCCGGTCACGATGACCGAACGACCCGAGAAGTCGACCCGCTTGCCGAGAAGGTTCTGGCGGAAGCGACCCTGCTTACCCTTGAGCATGTCCGACAGCGATTTCAGCGGACGCTTGTTGGCCCCGGTGATCACGCGGCCACGACGGCCATTGTCGAACAGGGCGTCGACGGATTCCTGCAACATCCGCTTTTCGTTCCGGATGATGATATCCGGTGCGCGCAGCTCGATAAGCCGCTTGAGACGGTTGTTCCGGTTGATCACCCGGCGATAGAGGTCGTTGAGATCCGAGGTCGCAAAACGGCCCCCGTCCAGCGGCACCAGCGGGCGCAGCTCGGGCGGGATGACCGGCACGACAGTCAGAACCATCCATTCCGGACGGTTGCCGGATTCGAGGAAGTTCTCGACCAGCTTCAGACGCTTGATGATCTTCTTCGGCTTAAGCTCACCGGTCGCCTCGGCCAGATCCGCGCGCAGCTGCTCGGCCTCGGTTTCCAGATCGATCGCCGAGAGCATCTCACGGATGGCTTCCGCGCCGATATTGGCGGTGAAGGCATCCATGCCATAGGCGTCTTGAGCGTCGAGGAACTCTTCCTCGGTCATCAGCTGACCATAGGTGAGGTCCGTGAGACCCGGCTCGATCACCACGTAGTTCTCGAAATAGAGGATCCGCTCGAGATCGCGCAGGGTCATGTCCAGCATCGTGCCGATCCGGGACGGCAGCGATTTCAGGAACCAGATATGGGCGACCGGGGCGGCCAGCTCGATATGGCCCATGCGCTCGCGCCGGACCTTCTGCAGGGTGACTTCCACCCCGCATTTCTCGCAGATAACCCCGCGATACTTCATGCGCTTATACTTGCCGCAGAGGCATTCGTAATCCTTGATCGGGCCAAAGATCCGCGCACAGAAGAGACCGTCACGCTCGGGCTTGAACGTCCGGTAGTTGATCGTCTCGGGCTTCTTGATCTCGCCAAAGGACCACGAGAGGATCCGTTCCGGGCTCGCCAACGACACCTTGATCTCGTCAAAGGTCTTGACCGGCGCCACCGGGTTGAACGGGTTGGTTGTCAGTTCCTGGTTCATTCTCAATTCCTTGAATTCGGGCATTGGGGGCGGTGGGACGGGATCGCGCCCGCCTCACCGAAGGGCCAAATGGCAGACCTCAGCCTGCCGCCTGGCTCACTCCTCCCCCTCCGCATCCAGGAGTTCCATGTTGAGGCCGAGGCCGCGGACTTCTTTGACGAGCACGTTGAAGCTCTCCGGCACGCCGGCCTCGAAGTTGTCCTCGCCCTTGACGATACTCTCATAGACCTTGGTCCGGCCCGCAACGTCATCCGACTTCACGGTCAGCATTTCCTGCAGGGTGTAGGCAGCGCCGTACGCTTCGAGCGCCCAGACCTCCATCTCCCCGAAGCGCTGGCCACCGAACTGCGCCTTACCACCGAGCGGCTGCTGGGTGACGAGCGAGTACGGCCCAGTCGAACGCGCGTGGATCTTGTCGTCCACCAGGTGGTGCAGCTTGAGCAGGTACTTGACCCCAACCGTGACCTTCCGCGCGAATTTCTCGCCCGAACGACCATCGAAGAGATCCGACTGACCCGAGGTGTCAAAACCGGCGCGGGTGAGCGCGTCGTTGACATCCGCCTCTTTCGCACCGTCGAAGACCGGCGTTGCGATCGGAACACCGCGAGTCACGTTGCCTGCACGCTCCAGCAGGTCATCCTGATCGAGACCGGCAATCGCATCCTCATAAGCTTCGTCGCCATAGGCCAGACGCATCGCCTCGCGCACCGGGGTCATGTCGCCGGAGCGGCGATACTCACCCAGAGCCTCGTCGATCTGCAGACCCATGCCGCGCGCGGCCCAACCCATATGGGTTTCAAGGATCTGACCGACGTTCATCCGCGAGGGCACGCCGAGCGGGTTGAGCACGAAATCGACCGGGGTCCCGTCGGCGAGGAACGGCATGTCCTCCATCGGCACCACTTTCGAGATCACACCCTTGTTCCCGTGACGGCCGGCCATCTTGTCGCCCGGCTGCAGCTTGCGCTTCACCGCGATGAAGACCTTGACCATCTTCATCACGCCCGGGGGCAGATCGTCGCCACGACGGACCTTCTCGACCTTGTCCTCGAACCGCGCGGTCAGAGCCCGCTTCTGGGCTTCGTACTGAGCGTTCAGGGCCTCGACCATCTGGGCTTCGGCCTCGTCCTCGAGGGCGAGCTGCCACCACTGGCCACGGCTGAGCGTGCCGAGCAGCTCCTCGGTGATTTCGGACCCGGCCTTGATGCCCTTGGGACCCTTCACCGCGGCCTTGCCGAGGATCATGTCCTTGAGACGGGCGTAGATGTTGCGCTCGAGGATGACCATCTCGTCATCCCGGTCGCGCGCGAGGCTTTCGACCTCTTCCCGCTCGATCTGCAGGGCGCGCTCGTCTTTTTCCACCCCGTGGCGGTTGAAGACGCGCACTTCCACGACGGTCCCGAAATCTCCCGGCGGCAGGCGCATGGAGGTGTCACGGACATCCGAGGCCTTCTCCCCGAAGATGGCGCGTAGAAGCTTCTCTTCCGGCGTCATCGGGCTCTCGCCCTTCGGGGTGATCTTGCCCACGAGGATATCGCCCGGCCCCACATCGGCGCCGATATAGACGATCCCCGCCTCGTCGAGGTTGCGCAGGGCTTCCTCGCCGACATTCGGGATGTCTCGGGTGATCTCTTCCGG
The DNA here is from genome assembly GCF_049800775.1 of Dinoroseobacter sp. S375. NCBI lineage: Bacteria > Pseudomonadati > Pseudomonadota > Alphaproteobacteria > Rhodobacterales > Roseobacteraceae > Dinoroseobacter > Dinoroseobacter sp. S375. Next base: position 11,393 of record NZ_JBNAFR010000016.1, read on the forward strand.
CCCAAGCTTGGTGTCCCGGGCAGCGACCTCGAATTCCTCGATATGGATCGAGGTGAAGACGTCGTCCCGCGCCACGCGCTCGGAGATGAGGATGGAGTCCTCGTAGTTGTAGCCATTCCAGGGCATGAAGGCGACGACCACGTTCTTGCCGAGCGCCAGCTCCCCGAGATCGGTGGAGGGGCCATCGGCGATCACATCGTTCTTGCCGACCTTGTCACCCACCTTCACCAGCGGACGCTGGTTGATGCAGGTGTTCTGGTTCGACCGCTGGAACTTGCGCAGACGGTAGATGTCGACGCCCGGATCGCCCGGTTCCAGATCCTCGGTCGCGCGGATCACGATCCGGGTGGCGTCCACCTGGTCGATGAAACCACCGCGACGGGCCATGATGGCCGCACCGGAGTCGCGCGCAACCACGCCCTCGATACCGGTGCCGACGAACGGCGCATCCGCCTGCAGAAGCGGCACAGCCTGACGTTGCATGTTCGAGCCCATCAGAGCCCGGTTCGCGTCGTCATTCTCAAGGAACGGGATGAGCGAGGCCGCGACGGACACCAGCTGCTTGGGCGACACGTCGATCAGGTCCACGCTTTCCCGCGCGGCCAGCGTGTATTCGCCGGACTGACGGGTGTTGACCATCTCGTTCACGAAGCCGCCCGCATCATCGAGATTGGCGTTCGCCTGCGCCACGGTGTGGCGCATCTCTTCGGTTGCGGACATGTAGTTCACCTCATCGGTGACCTTGCCGCCCTCAACCTTGCGATAGGGGGTTTCGATGAAGCCGTACTTGTTCACGCGGGCGAAGGTGGCCAGCGAGTTGATCAGACCGATATTCGGCCCTTCCGGCGTCTCGATCGGGCACATCCGGCCATAGTGGGTCGGGTGCACGTCGCGCACCTCGAAGCCTGCGCGCTCGCGGGTCAGACCGCCCGGCCCAAGCGCCGAGAGACGGCGTTTATGCGTCACTTCGGACAGCGGGTTGGTCTGGTCCATGAACTGCGACAGCTGGCTGGACCCGAAGAACTCGCGCACGGCCGCGGCGGCCGGCTTGGCGTTGATCAAATCCTGCGGCATCACCGTGTCGATCTCGACACTGGACATCCGCTCCTTGATGGCGCGCTCCATGCGCAGGAGACCCACGCGATACTGGTTCTCCATCAGCTCGCCGACCGAGCGCACCCGGCGGTTGCCGAGGTGGTCAATATCGTCGATATCGCCGCGCCCGTCGCGCAGATCCACCAGCGCCTTGATGCAGGAGATGATGTCTTCCTTGCGCAGGGTGCGCATGGTGTCCGGCGCATCGAGAGCGAGACGCATGTTCATCTTCACCCGGCCCACGGCCGACAGGTCATAGCGCTCGCTGTCGAAGAACAGCGTGTCGAAGAGCGCCGAGGCGGCCTCGACGGTGGGCGGCTCGCCCGGACGCATGACGCGGTAGATATCCATGAGCGCGGTGTCGCGGTTCATGTTCTTGTCCGCCGCCATGGTGTTGCGCATATACGCGCCCACGGTGACGTTATCGATGTCGAGCACGGGGATCTCTTCGACGCCCGCATCCAGCAGCTCCTTCAGGGAGCCCCCGGTGACCGCGCCATCCTTGTCGACTTCCCAGGTCAGCTCGTCGCCAGCCTCGACATAGATCGCGCCGTTCTCTTCGTTGATGATGTCCTTGGCGGCGAATTTGCCGACAATTCCGTCGAAGGGCACGAGCATTTCGGTGACCGCACCTTCGTCGATCAGTTTCTTGACCGCGCGCGGGGTGACTTTCTTGCCGGCCTCAGCAATCACCTCGCCCGTGGCGGCATCAACGACATCCTGTGTGGGACGGGTGCCGCGGATCCGCTCGGGGAAGAACTTGGTCACCCAGCCCTCGCCCTTGCGATAGGTGTAGTTCACCGTCTCGTAATAGGCGTCCATGATATCCTGCTGGTCGAGACCCAGCGAATACAGGAGCGTGGTGACCGGCAGCTTCCGGCGACGGTCGATGCGCGCGAAAACGAGGTCCTTGGCGTCGAATTCGAAATCGAGCCAGGAGCCGCGATAGGGAATGATCCGGCAGGCAAAGAGCAGCTTGCCCGAGGAATGGGTCTTGCCCTTGTCATGGTCGAAGAACACGCCCGGGGAGCGGTGCATCTGGCTCACGATCACACGCTCGGTGCCGTTCACGATGAACGTCCCGTTCGGGGTCATCAGGGGCATGTCGCCCATGAAGACGTCCTGTTCCTTGATGTCCTTGACCGACTTCGCGCCGGTATCCTCGTCCACATCGAACACGATCAGGCGCAGCGTCACCTTCAGCGGCGCCGAATAGGTCATGTCGCGCTGCTGGCATTCTTCGACGTCGTATTTCGGCTTCTCGAGCTCGTACTTCACGAACTCCAGCACAGCCGTCTCGTTGAAGTCCTTGATGGGGAAGACCGACTGGAACACGCCCATGATCCCCTCGCCATCAAGTGGCTGGAGCTGGTCGCCGGATTTCAGGAAGAGATCGTAGGAGCTCTTTTGCACCTCGATCAGGTTCGGCATCTCCAGAACTTCGCGGATCTTGCCATAATACTTGCGGAACCGTTTTTGGCCGAGAACGGTTTGAGCCATGCGCGCTGTATCCTCTTGCATCGCAGCACCGCGAGCCTTGGGGGGAAAGCTCGCCGCGCCGGGTCGGATGAAGACCGGTCCTATCCTTGCGCACCGTCCCACTGGCGCGCGCCCGAACCGGAAACCTCATCTGGGAAAACCGCTGGCCCCTGCAGATGCAGCAAGCGGCTTACCAAGACAGGTTTTGCCGGACACGGAACACTCCGAACCCGGCGTCTCTGGGGCCCTCTCGGGACCGAATGAAATGCTATGTCAGCTCGACCTTGCCTCTCATAGAAAAGCGCTGCGACCTTGACCCCCTTGCGCGAGGCGGCATTTTCAGCGACTTTCTGTGAAGGGCGTTTCACGTGACCGGAAAAATGTTGCTCCTTCTGTCTGAAAACGCCAAAAAAGCGCCCGAATCGCGCGCTTGCTCAGAATTAGCTATCTAGGTCAGGCCATGGCGGAGTGCAACTGTGTCACGTGCAATTTATTGTCGTGCCAGAAATTCCGCCGACCCGGATGGCAGACGCGCGCATGGCTCCGGGGTGCGCGGAACGCAGCCCACCCACATCGCCACCGATAGCAGCACTCCGTAAGACGGCCCTTTCTCCGCTTGAGCTTTGCTGTCATTACAACAACTCTACGCCCCCGAGACCCATACCGGGGACCCCGATAACACAGCAGGGCAGCTATGCTTTTTACCGCAGAGGTCATTGAGCTTTCCGAACCACAGAGGGTCGCCAGCGGCACAGTGCGCTCTGTCTACACGTTTCCCGGACAGCCTGAGCTTTTGATAAAGGTGTTCCATACGCCGGAAAACAGATCCCCAAGAAAGCCGCTCAAGCGATTTGCCTGGAAGCTGTTTCCGACAATGAAATTCCGCAGCATGCTGAATGAGTTGAATTGCGAGTTTCTGGCCACGCTACGGCTGGATAAGGAAATCCGGCATTTGCCGATTTCCCGAATGATGGGAATTGTTCAGACCAATCGCGGTCCCGGTGTTGTGGTCGAACGGATTGCTGGCCCGGATGGGGAGCTCGCCCTGCAGATCGGCCGGGTTCTCCGGGATCGCAAGATCGATGAGACATTGCTGAGCGCGCTGAACAACTTTGTGCAGAGGATGTTTGATCTGCACATCGTGGCACGCGACATCAACGGCTCGAACATCGTTTATGGCACGCGGGACGGCAGCATGGGTTGCTTCCTGGTCGACGGCTATGGCGAGCGTAACCTGATCCCCCTTCGAAGCATGTCCGCCCGACTGAACGCGCGGTCGCTGGAGAAGCAGTTCGCGGTCTTCGCCCAGCGTGCCGGCCTGCTTTGGGATCCGGTGCAGCGCAGCTTTTCAATCCCGGAATAACGTCCCCCAAACGGGGATCGTTGAGAGCCGCAATCGGATCAGCCCCCCCTGTCCGGCACGGCCCGTCGGCGCGGCGGGCAGACCCACACGGAACCGGCATTCACGCAAAGAAAAAGGGCCGCGGAACCCGCGACCCTTTTGTAATTCGGAACAGGTCCGGATTACTTGAGCTCGACCTCGGCGCCAGCTGCTTCCAGCTTGCCTTTGATCTCTTCGGCTTCGGCTTTGTCGACGCCTTCTTTGACAGCTTTGCCGCCAGCTTCGACCAGCTCTTTGGCTTCTTTCAGGCCAAGACCGGTGATCGCGCGGACCTCTTTGATGACGTTGATCTTCTGACCGCCAGCGGCCTTCAGGATCACGTCAAATTCGGTCTGCTCTTCGGCTGCGCCGCCGGCGTCGCCGCCTGCCGGGCCTGCCATCATCACTGCGCCGCCAGCGGCGGGCTCGATGCCGTACTCATCCTTGAGGATGGTTTTCAGTTCTTGTGCTTCGAGAAGCGTCAGACCAACGATCTCTTCTGCAAGTTTCTTCAGATCAGCCATTTTACTGTTTCCGTCTGTATAAATGTGTTCCAACGCGTGGTGCTAAACCCCACGCAGATCTCCGCCACGGGATCAGGCCGCTTCGGCCTTCTCCTCGATGGTCGACAGGATGCTCGCGATGTTCGAAGCAGGGGCGCCAATGGCACCTGCGATGTTCGAAGCGGGGGCACCGATGCAGGACGCGATCTGAGCGATAAGCTCTTCGCGCGACGGCATGGAGGCCACAGCTTTGACACCCGCAGGGTCCAGATAGTCCTCGCCCATGGCACCACCAAGAATTTGGTACTTGGTGTTGTCCTTGGCATACGCCTCCGCGACCTTGGCTGCTGCCACGGGGTCTTCGGAATAGGCGAGAACGGTCATGCCCGTGAGAAGTTCACCGATCTTTTCGTTCGGCTTCCCTTCAAGGGCAATCTTGGCGAGCCTGTTCTTGGCGACACGAACGGATCCACCGGCGTCACGCATGCGCGCCCGGAAATCCTGCATCTCGGCAACCGTGAGACCTGCGTAATGGGCTACGACCACAACGCCAGAGCTTTCGAAGATCTGGCCGAGTTCCTCGACCAGTTTTTCTTTCTGGGCTCTATCCACAGTTTCACTCCAACTTGGGGGCCCAATCGCTTGGGGAACCCCGGCTCAGTTTTACCGGATCGCTCCGGCGGTTTTGGTCCTTTTCTACGGAACCAACACCACCAGGCGCTCAACAGTGTGGGCGCGTCAGAGGTACGTCTGATCCCGTCTCGGGCAGGAATTATGACCTTGAGGGTCACCCACCGTCTTGGACGACTGCAAAGAGCCGCGAATCCACGCAACTCCAGCGAAGGGCGAAGTAGACCGAAACGCCGCGCACGGCAAGGCCCGTTTTCAGGTTCGACCGATGGATGCAGGCAAATGACCCTTCCGGGTGGCGTCGGCGCAAGGGGGCTTCGGGTAGAGCCTGCTCAGGCCGGGCGCAAGAGCGCGCGCAGAGCCGCCTTCCGCTCGACAAAGCGGCGCGCCGGGGTCATCCCCAAGAGCCGTATTCGGGCCGGCGGCGGGACAGCGCGGAACGCTTCGGGAAACAGCGCCGGACTGCGCGGCCCCCAGAACAGGCTCTCGCAGCCTGCCCCCTCTGCCAGGAGCACTTCGTGGCCCTGCAGCAGCAGGTGATGATAGGTGATCGCGCCCTTCGGCGTGGCCACGTCAATGCCCGGTCGGTCCACCAGCTTGATCGCGGGGACGAGAATCTCTTCACCAGCCACATGCAAAAGCACCCGGTGCTGGCGCGACACCACCAATTGGCGCCGCGGCAGACCCTCGCCGAGCGCCCCCGGCGCAATCACGATCGGGCGCTGCCGCTCGAAGACACGCAGTCTTTCTTCGGAACACAGACGCCGCCCCGTCCATAACACAGGCTGCGCCCCGTGATCCCGCGTGACAACCAAATCTCCGGCCACGATATCCTCGACCGGGCGAGGCCCGATGGGCGTTTCGATCAGGGTACCGCCGGCAAAGCAGGGCAGGTCGCTGCCCGCCAGACCGATATCGAAGATGTCCCAGCCCCCGCCGGAACCATCCCCCGACACCCTGATGCTTGTGACCGGCACATGAAATTGCAGCACCGCCGTATCCATACCCTGCCAGCTGCCCGACGCTGTAAGCTCACCATCGGCATTGATGATCTGATTGCCGCCGAGATCATGAAAGCTGGCCTGACCGGAGGCGATCATCGCGTTGAGATCCGTGGGCTGCCCGTCCACCTCCACCACATATTCCTCGCCGACATTCGAGCTGGAAATGTAGATCGCCGTATTCGCCACCGGAGCGTCGAACGTCACCTCAACGAAGCCGTTTGATTGCTGGATCTGCGCCCCATCATCGACGTCGCCCCAGTCGCGGGTCCGCGCGTTGGAGGAGACGGAGTAGCCTACGCTGGAGCCATCGGGCATCGTCATCGATCCCGTCGCCCCATTGCTGTAATTGTCTATCTTGTCGTCGAAGACACTCATGGATCGGCCTCGCGGTTTCACGAAGCCTTGTCAGAAAGGTCCTAAGGTCCGGTTATCCCAGGGCCATGGCGATCAGGCCCTTGTCCGGCCCGGACAGCCCCGGCGCATGTTTCGAGTTGGGCATCAACATGAGTGGACAGGTTCGAACGGGCAGTGGCCTCTGCGAAAATGGTACCCGCCCGGGGCGGGCCCGGACTGGGCGTACATATCCGCCCGAGACTAAACCCGGTCGCGCGATGCGCCACCTCGCAAAGAAAAAGGGCGACCCGAGGGCCGCCCTTTGAAACTGGATCTGAGGCTGGCTCAGTTGCCGGTGGCGCTGTCCACGGCGATGGTCACGCCCGGGCCCATGGTGGAGCTCAGCGCGATCTTCTTCATGTAGGCCCCTTTGGCGCCGGACGGCTTGGCCTTGGAGACGGCGTCCACAAAGGCGCGGACGTTCTCGATCAGCTTGGCCTCATCGAAGGAGGCTTTGCCGACGCCGGCATGCACAACACCGGCCTTCTCGGCCTTGAACTGCACTTCACCGCCCTTGGCGGCTTCGACAGCGGCTTTGACATCCATGGTCACCGTGCCGACCTTGGGGTTCGGCATCAGGTTGCGCGGGCCGAGGATCTTACCCAGGCGGCCAACGATCGGCATCATGTCCGGGGTCGCGATGCAGCGGTCGAACTCGATCTTGCCGGACTGGATGGTCTCCATCAGGTCCTCTGCACCGACGATATCGGCACCAGCGGCCTGCGCCTCTTCGGCCTTGGGGCCACGGGCGAAGACGGCCACGCGGACGGTCTTGCCGGTGCCGTTGGGCAGGCTGACCACACCGCGGACCATCTGGTCTGCGTGGCGCGGGTCAACGCCGAGGCACATGGCGATCTCGATGGTCTCGTCGAATTTCGAAGTGGCGTTGCCCTTGATCAGGGAGACGGCCTCTTCCACGGTCACATCGGTCTTGCCAACCAGAGCTTCACGGGCGGCGCGGGTGCGTTTTCCAAGCTTAGCCATCTTACTTCACCTCGATGCCCATGGATCGGGCAGAGCCCAGGATGATCTGCATGGCGCCATCAATGTCGTTGGCGTTCAGATCTTTCATCTTCGCTTCGGCGATCTCGCGCACCTGCGCGGCGGTCACCGTACCCACAACCTGACGGGAGGGGGTGTTGGCGCCGGATTTCACCTTGGCGGCCTTCTTCAGGTAGTAAGACGCGGGCGGCGTCTTGATGTCCATGGTGAAGGACTTGTCCTGATAGTAGGTGATCACGGTCGGGCACGGCGCGCCGGGCTCCAGGTCCTGCGTCTTGGCGTTGAACGCCTTGCAGAATTCCATAATGTTGATACCGCGCTGACCGAGCGCCGGGCCCACGGGCGGGGACGGGTTCGCTTGTCCGGCGGGCACCTGCAGCTTCATCGTGCCTGCGAGTTTCTTGGCCATCTGGCCTCTCCTTCTTGTCAACACCCGGCCGGACGCGTCCGGTGGGCTTCATGAACGGGCGGACCCGTTCGGGTTGCCGTGGTCCGGGTTGGCGATCGCGACCGCCGCGCCTCCCACGTTTGCACTCAGGCCGTTTTCGAGACCTGCGTGAATTCCAGCTCGACCGGGGTGGCCCGGCCAAAGATCGAGACGGTCACCTTCAGGCGGCTGTTCTCGTCATCCACTTCCTCGACGCTGCCCGAGAAGCCCTCGAAGGGCCCGTCGGTCACGTTGACCTCTTCGCCGATGTCGAAGGTGATCAGGCTGCGCGGCGCCTCGGCGCCTTCCTCGACGCGGTTGAGGATCTGGTTCACCTCTTCATCGCGCATGGCCATGGGGCGGCCCTGAGGCCCGAGAAACCCGGTGACGCGGTTGATCGAGTTGATCAGGTGATAGCCTTGGTCGGTCATCTCCATGCGCACCAGAACATAGCCGGGCATGAAGCGCCGCTCGGCGGTGACCTTCTTGCCGCGCCGAACCTCGATGACCTCTTCCGTCGGAACCAGCACTTCCTCGATATCGTCCTCGAGGCCCGCCTCCTCGACAGAATGACGGATCTGCTCGGCAATCTTCTTCTCGAAATTCGAGAGGACGCTCACCGAATACCACCGCTTGGCCATGTCGCTCGTTTCCCTGCCCTTGAGGCGCTTGCCGGACGAAACGTCCGGAGAATTCCTGTCTGCCGGACCAACCTCCGGCGGGTCCCCCTTACAAAAAACAGCGTGCAGCACGAATCGCAGCACGCTATTTCAGGGGATGCGGTGGCGTTTAGCCCCGTTACTGGTCGAATTCAACCGGGTTCTGCGCGACCCGGCCTCTCGGCAGGGCAGCGCCCGGGATCAACTTCCGAAGAAGTTCAGAACCGCCTGCAGACCCGTGCGGATCGTCCAGTCCACAAAGAAGAAGAAGATCGCCGTCAGGACCGCCATGACGAAGACCATGGTCGATGTGACCAGGACCTCTTTGCGGGTCGGCCAAGTGACCTTGGAGACTTCGGCGCGCACCTGCTGAAGGAACTGGAACGGATTGGTGGTAGCCATGGAACTCTATCGCCTGACGCTGTTGGATTTGGTGCAGATACGCGGTCGGTGCCCGGATTTCAAGGCGCATTGCACGCCCTGAGACCTCGGCGCACGGCGGTTTGATCCGCCGCAGGCCGAGACCGCGCGCCCCGGATCAGGGCTGCTCGTCTTCGTCGTCGTTCGTATCGGGCAAGTTAAAGAGGCTGTCTGCATCCACGAGGGTGCTCTTGTCCTCTTCTTCCTCGTCGTCCCCGCCGAGCAGGGTGAAGCTCTCGAGCCCCGAGATCGCCGTGGGCATCCGCGGCTCCGGCTCCATCTCGAGCGACTGCTCGGTCGATACCAACTTGCGACGCTCGTCATCGCTCATCAGCTCGCCATCGCGGGCCTTCTTGGCTGCGGCCTTCTGCACGGCGGCGTCCAGCTCGGTCTGCTTGCAGAGCCCCAGTGCCACCGGGTCGATGGGCTGAATGTTCTGGATATTCCAATGGGTACGCTCGCGGATCGCCTGAATGGTCGGCTTGGTGGTGCCGACGAGCTTGGAGATCTGGCCATCGCTCAGCTCCGGGTGGAACTTCACCAGCCACAGGATCGAGGCCGGACGGTCCTGCCGCTTGGACAGCGGGGTGTAGCGCGGTCCACGGCGCTTTTCCTCGCCGGTGGCGGCAGGGTTGTATTTCAGCTTGAGCTTGTAGCTTGGGCTCTTCTCGCCGCGATCGATCTCGATCTGGTCGAGCTGGTTGTTCGCGATCGGGTCGAACCCCTTCACGCCCGTCGCCACATCACCATCGGCGATGCCCTGCACCTCAAGCTCATGGAGCTCACAGAAATCGGCGATCTGCTTGAAGCTCAGCGTCGTGTTGTCGACCAGCCAGACCGCGGTCGCCTTCGTCATCAATGGTTTTGCCATTGCATGCATCTCCTCAAATCCTGGGCCGGTCGAGGGCCGCAGACATACCTCCCCCCGTGCCGGAAACCGGCGGCACCGACCGTGGTGCAGGTTCTCGCTTTGGGGGAACTTGCCGGGTATATAGTCTGGGAACCATTCTGAGGGAAGCCCGAAATGCGCCCATGCCCCCGCGTAGTAACGCTTTGGATCGGTCTGTTGCTGGCCGCACTCGGTCCCGGACAGGCGCATGCGGATGGCGAAAAAGCCGGGGCGTTCGACTATTACGTCCTCGCGCTGAGCTGGTCGCCCAACTGGTGCCTGCGCGAAGGCGATGCCCGCGAGGCGGCGGAATGCGCCCCGGGCGCGGCGCGGGGCTGGACCCTGCACGGGCTCTGGCCGCAATACGAGCGGGGCTGGCCGAGCTATTGCCGGACCTCCGCGCGGGACCCGTCCCGGCGCATGACCGGAGATATGGTCGACATCATGGGATCGAGCGGTCTCGCCTGGCACCAGTGGAAGAAGCACGGGCGGTGCTCGGGCCTCTCGGCGGAGGGGTATTTCGACGCCTCGCGCAAGGCTTATGGCCAGATCACCCGCCCCGAGATCCTCCGCAAACTTGATCGCGAGGTCGCCCTGCCGGCCGCTGTGGTCGAAGAGGCCTTCCTGCGCGAAAACCCCGACCTGCAGCCGGATATGATCACCATCACCTGCCGCGACCGCCGCATTCAGGAAGCGCGGATTTGCCTGACCCGGGACCTGTCACTGCGGCGCTGCGGAGCGGATGTTTTGCGCGAATGTCAGCTCGACGACGCATTGTTCGCACCACTGAGATAATCAGCACTATTGCAGCAGTTTTGGCTCCGATTCGGCTTTTTGCGCCAAATCGGCTCGTGTTAATGTCAAGATTTCGCTCAAAATATCACTAAAATCGCGGGACTTTGCCGATTTTCTGTTCAGTTTATGAAAATCGTGATAAAATCGGGCCTTGTAGACCCTGTGAGTATAAGAGGTGCCCCACTCATGTTTCGTAGTTCCCTCGTCGGCGCTTGTGTCGCAGCCGCCGCGCTCTGCGCGCCACTCGCCGCCGCAGCAACCACCTATTCCATTACCGGCATTGTCCAGACGATCGGCACGGCCGATCCCTATCCGAACGGGTTCGGCAGCTCGGTGTTCCACGACCAAACAGCGGGCCAGATGTCCGGCGGCGTGCTTGACACGCTCAGCCTCGCGATACCGTCGCCGCTTGGCCTCAACACCTGGGACAGCGTGACCGGCGATATCGGGTTCACCTTCGACCTCGCGGGTGGTGGGGGCGGGACGGCCTCGGGCACGCTCGACCTGACCGGCACCGCGACGAGCTCCATCGGATACCAAAGCCTGGCCGGAAGCCTCGACTTCTCGTTCAGCGCTGACAGCATGTTCGGCGCGACGACGCAGACCTTCGTCTTCGCGGACACGTTCCACAACCCCGAAGCCAACGGCACCGATCTGACCCAGATCAGCCTCTGGGGCGATCTGGGCAACTACAATCAGGCGGATTGCGCCACGGGCGGATCGATCACCTGCCTGGGCATCGATCTGCGCCTGTCGATCAAGGAACAGGACCCGCTGGTGATCCCACCGGTTCCGCTGCCTGCGCCGGCACTCCTGCTGCTTGCCGGTCTCGGCGGTCTGGGGCTCATGCGCCGTAAGGCCTGAACCCGCAGACCGACCCCACAGGTCGCGGCGGAGCCTGGTTACCCCTCCGCTGCGACCTGATCCCGCAACAGCCGCCGCAGGATCTTGCCAGAGGCTGATTTCGGAACAGACTCGACAAAGATCACTTTCGCCAATTGCTTGTAGTGGGCCAGATGGGCCGCGCCATGGGCGATCACCGCCTCGGCGTCCAGATCGTCGCGGGTTCTGACCACAAAGGCGATGGGCCGCTCGCCCGCCTCGTCATCCGGCACGCCGATCACCGCAGCATCGCTGATCCCGTCATGGGTCAGCAGCACAGCCTCCAGCTCGGCAGGCGCCACCTGAAACCCCTTCACCTTGATCAGCTCTTTCACCCGGTCGGTGATGAAGAGATTGCCCGCATCGTCAAACCGGCCCAGATCGCCGGTCCGCAACCAGCCCCCGTCGGCCATGGTCTCTGCCGTGGCGTCGGGCCGGTTGAGGTAGCCGAGCATCACCTGCGGCCCCCGTACCCACAGCTCGCCCTCCTCCGCGTCCTGACCAGTCTCGGCCTCCACGATCCGGCATTCGGTCCGGCCGACGATCTGGCCCACCGACCCGGTCACATTCCGCCCCTGCGGCGTGATATGGGACACCGGGCTCATCTCGGTCATGCCATAGGCCTGCACCATCTCGCAGCCCAACCGCGCCGCCACCGCGTCGGCGACATCTCCGCCCAGCGGCGCAGCACCGGACACGATGTATTCCAGGCTCGACAGGTCGTACTGATCCACCAGCGGGTGTTTGGCCAGCGCCAGAGCGACCGGGGGCGCGATATAGAGCTGCCGGGGCTTGTGGGTCTGGCAGAGCGACAGGAACTGCTCCAGATCGAAGCGCGGCATGGTCACCACCACAGCCCCCTGCGCCAGATAGAGGTTCATCAGAACCGTCATCCCATAGATGTGAAAGAACGGCAGGAACCCGAGGGTCACATCACCCGGCCGGATTTCGATGACATCCAGACATTGATCGACATTCACCACCAGATTGCGATGGCTCAGCATCACCCCCTTGGGCAGGCCTGTCGTCCCCGAGGAATAGGGCAGCACGACCGGATCCGTCTCCAGATCCACGGGCACCTGCTGCGCCAGCGGCGGGCCGAACAGCGCCTCGAGCCCGCCGGGCCCCGCGACCCCGATCATCACGATCTCAGAGACATCGGCAGCCTGAGCCGCCGCCTGTGCGAGCTCGGCAAAGGGCGGGACGGTGATGAGCATCTTGGCACCGCTGTCGCGCAGCTGATGGGCGGCTTCCTCGGCGGTGTAGGTGGGGTTGAGCGTGGTGACCGTCGCCCCGGCAAAGGCCACCCCGTGAAAGGCGGTCGCATAATCCGGCGTGTTGGGCGCCATGATGGCAATCACGTCGCCCGGGCCAATGCCCCGCGCCTGCAACCCGCCCGCAAAGGCGCGGATCCGCGCCTCAAGTTCGGTGCCGGTCATGATCGCGCCGCTGGGCCCGTCAACCAGCGCCGGATTGTCCCCCGAAATGGCCAGCCCCTCGAACAGGGCCTCAGTGATCGAGACATCGCGCAAGGGCGTGTCACGGTAGCCGCTTTTGTAGATCGTCATGGTGTCTCCTCCCGCGTCGAGCCTAGCAGGCTTTGACGCCGAAGCGAGTACCTTCCGCTCAGCGCCCGGTCAGCAACCGGCGCGTGGCATCCGCCACCAGATCCTCGACCGGGGTCTGCATCTTGGCAAACTCCGCCTTGCCGTCGATCCGCAGGAAGGACATGCCATGGACAAAGGTCCAGAGCGGGAAAGACGCCTTCAGAACGTCCTCGTCCACCTCGGTCTTGCCGAGATAGGCTGCAACCTGCAGCAACAGTCCCGCATAGCAGTCTTGCCCGGCCTCCTCGAGGTCATCTCGTTTGTAGTCTTCGGAAAACATCACCCGGAACACCCCGGGATGGGCCTCGGCGAAATCCACATAGGCGACACCCGAGGCGATGATCCCCTCGACCGAGCCATGCGGGAAGGGTGCCGCCGCCGCATGCAGCGCGGCGGTCATCTGCGTCATCCCTTCGAGGATCACCGCCGCCAGCATATCCGTCTTGTCGGAAAAATGCCGATAGGGCGCCGCGGTCGAGACCCCGGCCCGGCGGCAGGCCTCGGAGACCGAGAAGCCTTCGGGGCCCTTTTCCTCGACCAGTTCCCGAGTCGCGGTGACAAGCTGCTGGCGGAGATCCCCGTGATGGTACCCCGCCTTTCCCGTCACTTTCGTTGCCTGTTTCACGAGCGAACTGCCTTGTTTTCCAAGCGCCTTCGCGCCTGCGCCCGGTCTGCGCCGCGCATGGGAAGAATTAATGTTAGACTTTCTAACACTCGCGCCCTACATAGAACGGATGTAAGACCTTCTAACTTCTTTGTCGCCCATCTGCAAGGAACCCGCCATGTCCATCACCGCTCCGCCCGCCTCCAACGACGCACCCCGCCCGTCCCTTCTGCGCCGCACCCTGCGACGCCTGGGGATCCTGACCGGCACGGGCCTGACCATTGCGCTGGCCGTGGGACTGGTGGTGAGCGGCTCTGGGTTGATCGCGGCACGGGCAGCCGGGGACAGCACGCCGGTGCAGGACCCGGTGCTGCCGGTCGAGGTCGCACCGCTGGTGGTGCAGGACAGCTACGCGGTCACCGCCGCCTTTACCGGGCAGGTTGAGGCCGCCCGCAGCGCGGATTTGGGATTTGAGACCGGCGGCACTCTGGCGGAGGTGCTGGTGGATGAGGGCGACCGGGTGGTCACGGGCGACGTGCTGGCACGGCTCGACATTCGCAGCCTGCAGGCAGAGCGGGCCGCCCAGAGCGCCGCCCGGGACGCCGCCATTGCCCGCCGGGATCTCGCCAAGCTGACCGCCGAGCGGCAGAAACGGCTGGCCGCCTCGGATTTCTCCTCGACCCAGCGCGCGGATGAGGCCCGCTTCCGGCTTGCCGAAGCCGAGGCGGAGATCGCCCAGCTCGACGCGGCCCTGCTGACCATCGACATCGCCCTGACGAAATCCGAGATCACCGCACCCTTCCCGGGCACGGTGTCGGACCGGCTGCGGGACGAGGGCGCGCGCCTTGGCAGCGGCACGCCGGTGCTGCGGCTGGAGGAAACCGATGCGCCCCATCTGCGCGTCGGCCTGCCCGATGCTCTGGCCAGCGCCCTGCCCCCGCAGACCGAAGTCACTGTGACCCTGCCCCGGGGCACCGGCACGGCGCGGCTGGACCGGCTGCGCCCGGATCTCGACCCGGCGACCCGGACCCGCGCCGCACTCTTTACCCTCGACCAGCCTGCGCCCTCGGGCACGCTGGTCTCGCTGGAGCTTGCCCGCGAGGTGCCCGGAACCGGGGCTTGGGTTCCGCTCTCGGCGCTGAGCGAGGGGATCCAGGGCCTCTGGACGCTCTACCTGCTGGATGACAGCAACACCCTGCGTCGGGAATCGGTCGAGGTTCTGCACGCCACGGGCAGCCGGGCCTTTGTCGCCGGAACCTTCCCCCATGGCGCGCGCTACGTGCCCGCGGGCGCCCACCGCGTGGCCCCGGGTCAGCGCGTGACCCCCATCGCGGCGGAGGGCTGATCCATGTTCACCCTCCCCTTTCGCAACCCGCGACTGGTGATCCTTGCGCTGCTGGTGATCATCTCGGCCGGGGCCTCGGCCTTCCTGTCCCTCGGACGGCAGGAAGACCCGACCATCACCAACCTCAACGCCACCATCACGACCCTCTACCCGGGTGCCGAGCCCAGCCGGATCGAGGCGCTGATCTCGCAGCCCCTCGAGGAGGAGATGCGCACCCTGGCGGATATGAACACGATCTCCTCCACCTCGGCCACGGGGATCTCGGTGATCAGCCTCGAGCTGAACGAGACCACGGACCCCGCCAAGATCGAAGAGATCTGGTCCAAGGCCCGCGACGGCGTCACAGATGTCGCCCGCACCTTCCCCGGCGGCGCATTGCCGCCGGAATTCGATAGCGACGGAATCGCCGCCTTTGGCGCGATCTTTGCGGTCAAGCCCAGCGCCGAGCCCGCCAACCCCGCGGTCCTCGCCCGCACCGCCGAGGAATTGGCCGAACGCCTGCGCAACGTGCCCGGAACCAAAAGCGTCGAGAGCTTCGGCACCCCCGAAGAAGAGGTCCTCGTCACTCTGGATCCGGCCCAGATCGCCGCCCTCGGACTGACGCCGGAGGCAATCTCGGGCGCGGTGCAGCGCGCCGACGCCAAGGTCCAGTCCGGACGGCTGGTGAGTGGCAGCACCGACATCCTGCTCGACGTGCAGGGCGATATCGAGGCGCTGGACCGCCTGCGCCGGATCGTGCTGGTCACCGGCGCCGAAGGACAGGTGACCCGGCTGGGCGACGTGGCCGAAATCTCGCGCACGCCGCGCACGCCTGCTGCGGCCCTCGCACTGGTCGATGGCCAAGACGCCGTGCTTCTGGGCGTGCAGGCCAATGAAGGGCTGCAGATCGATGTCTGGATGGGCTGGGTGCAGGAAGAGGTCGCGGATTTCGAAGCGCTCCTGCCGAACTCCCTCGTGGTCGAACAACTCTTCGACCAGGCCGTCTATACCGCGGACCGGCTGACCGAGGTGGCCGTGAACATGGCCATCGGCGTCGGCCTCGTGGTGCTGGTGCTGCTGGTGACGCTCGGAGTGCGGGCAGCATTGATCGTGGCCGCGGTCCTTCCCCTTGTGAGCCTCGCGACGATTGCCTCGATGAACTTCATCGGCCTGCCAATCCACCAGATGAGCGTGACCGGCCTGATCGTGGCGTTGGGGCTGCTGGTCGATGCAGCGATCGTGATGACCGACGACATTCGCCAACGCCTCGCCAAGGGAGCCACGCGACTGGAGGCCGTGGATACGGCGATCCGCCGTCTGGCCGCGCCGCTTCTGGCCTCGACCGTGACCACGGCGCTGAGCTTCGTGCCGATGATCCTTCTGCCCGGCGGGGCGGGGGATTTCGTTGGCGCAATTGCGATTGCCGTTGTGCTGATGCTGGTCTGGTCTTTCATCATCGCCCTGACCATCACCCCGGCCCTTGCGGGCTGGCTCCTGCCCGAGGGCGGGCGGGGCGCGGGGCTGCCCTCGGGGCTGCCGGGCCGGGTGTTCCACGCAAGCCTGCGCTGGTCCGTGCACAACCCGATCCGGTCGGTCGCGCTCGCGCTGGTCCTGCCGGTGATGGGCTTTGTCAGCTTTCCCACCCTGACGGCGCAGTTCTTCCCGGGCGTGGATCGCGACCAGTTTCATATCGAAGTGGATCTGGCCAAGGGCACGGCCCTGTCCGAGACCCATGACCTGGTCGAGGCGATGGATGCCGAGCTGCGCGCCACGGACGGGATCACCCGGGTGGCCTGGACCCTCGGGGAAAGCGCGCCCGCCTTCTATTACAATATCGTAGGCTCCCGTCAGAGCGAGCCCAGCTTTGCCCAAGCGCTGATCACCACGCGATCGCCGGATGATACGGCCGCGCTTCTGGAGCCGCTGCAAACCCGCCTGACCGAAGCCTACCCCGAGGCCCGTATCCTCGTGCGCGGCCTGATACAGGGCCCGCCCGTGGATGCCCCGGTGGAGTTTCGGCTCGAAGGCCCGACGCTCGAGGTGCTGCGCGCCGAGGGGGAACGGCTGCGCGCCATTCTGCTGGGCGTCGACGGGATCACGACCGTGCGCGCGAGCTACGAAGGCGGCGCGCCCAAGGTGCAGGTCGATGTGGATGAGGCCGCAGCACAGCTCGCCGGGCTCAGCCTCGCCGATGTCGCGCGCCAGTTGCAGACAGGCCTCGATGGCGTGACCGGCGGGTCTCTGATCGAGGCATCAGAACAGCTCCCCGTCAGGGTGCAGCTGGGGGCGGGAACGCGGGACGATCTCGAGCGGATTTCACAGATGCTCATCGTACCACCACCGGGGACCGGCCGTCAGAGCCAGACCCTGCCCGCGTTCCCCCTATCCGCCATCGCGGAAATCGCGCTCGTGCCCTCGGACAGCCCCATCGCGCGGCGCGACGGGACACGGGTGAACACGGTGCAGGCCTTCATCGCGCCCGATCTGTTGCCACAAGAGGCGCTGGTCCGCGCGCAGGCGGCCATCGATGCGGCGGGGTTCGCCCTTCCGGCCGGGTACAACCTCGCGATTGGCGGGGACGCGGATGCGCGCAACGACACGGTGAACCGGCTGATGGCGCCCCTTGGCCTGATCGTGACCCTGTCGCTCGCGACGATCGTGCTGACCTTCGGCTCCTTCCGGCTTTCGGCGGTGACCATGGTGGTGGCCGTGCTGTCCGCCGGGCTCAGCATCCTGTCCCTTGCGGTGTTCCAATACCCGTTCGGGATCACGGCGATCATCGGGGTAATCGGCTCCATCGGGGTGTCGATCAACGCAGCGATCATCATCCTGACCGGTTTGCAACAGGATGACGCGGCGGCGGCTGGGGATCGCGATGCCATGGCCCAAGTCGTGATGAACGGCTCGCGCCATATCCTGTCCACGACGCTGACCACCTTCGGGGGGTTCCTGCCGCTGATCCTGGCCGGCGGAGGGTTCTGGCCGCCTTTCGCCATGGCGGTGGCCGGGGGTGTGCTGCTGTCGACTGTGGTGAGCTTCTATTTCACCCCACCGCTCTTCGCCCTCATCCGCCCCCGGAGATCCAGGGCGGCCTCGGGGGCCGAGGCCGCGGACGCGCCCAGCCGGTCCGTCGCGCTCAAGATCGCAGCCGAATGACCGCACGCGTCCGGCCCGCGACCTCACCGTCGCGGGCCGCGGGGGCTCTCACGCGGCACCGGTTCTCTTAAGTCTCTAAATTTCCCCGCCGGAGGCTCCGCCCCCTGCCACGAGCGCCTCCGCCCGCCGGATTAGACCGACAGCACGATCTTTCCGATATGAGCGGAGCTTTCCATCCGCGCATGCGCCTGCTCGGCATCCTCCAGCGCGAAGGTGCTGTCCATCACCACCTTGATGCGCCCCGAGGACAAAAGCGGCCAGACCTCCCGCTCCAGATCCTCGGCGATCCGGGCCTTTGCCAGATCCGACTGAGGTCTCAGGGTCGACCCGGTGATCGTCAGCCGCCGCATCATCAGCGGCGCGAAGTTCACCGCCATCTTCGGCCCCTGCAGAAACGCGATCTGCACGAGGCGGCCATCCTCAGCCAGGCTCTTGAGGTTGCGGAGGATGTAGTCGCCGCCGACCATATCGAGGATCACATCCGCGCCCCCCTCGGCCTTGAGGATCGGCACGAAATCCTCCTCGCGATAGTTGATCGCGCGCTCGGCACCCAGCGCGGTGCAGGCGGCACATTTCTCAGCCGATCCAGCGGTCGTGAAGACCCGCGCCCCGCGGGCAAGGGCCAGCTGGATCGCCACGGTCCCGATGCCGGACGAGCCGCCATGGACCAGAAACCGCTCACCGCCGACCAAACCGCCGCGTGTCACCACATTGGACCAGACCGTGTAATGGTTCTCACAAAGCGCTGCCGCCTGATCCAAGGGCATGCCCTCAGGGATCGGCAGGGCGTGGGCCGCAGGGCACACCACGTATTCCGCATACCCCCCGCCCGGGGTCAGCGCGCAGACCGCATCGCCCTCAGCCCAGCGCGCCACATCCGGGCCCGTGGCCACGACCGTACCCGAAACCTCCAGCCCCGGCAGATCGCTCGCCGTGGGGGGCGGCGCATAGCTGCCCGCGCGCTGCAACGCATCGGGGCGGTTCACCCCGGCAAAAGCCACCTTGATCAGGATCTGACCAGCCCCGGGCACGGGCACGGGCCGCTCACAGGGGCGCAGAACCTCGGGTCCGCCGGGTTCCGTGATCTCTACGGCGCGCATTGTCTGGGGCAGGTCCATGGGGTCGTCCTATTTCGGCCGGTAGGATCCGGGAAGATCCGCGCGGGGCAGTTTCGAGGGCGGCTTGATCTGGCTCAGCACCCAGTTGGGGCCGCTCATCAGACCGCGCAGCAGAGGGTTCTTGTTCACGGCCCCTTTAACCTCTTCGATTTTCATCACATCGTCAATCCGACGGTCAAGGAAGGCCCAGGTGGCCGCATCCCCCTCGGAGCTGTCCCCGAGCCAGTAGAGCACCGTCGCGCCATAGACCCCGGCCAGGGTCGCGCGCTTGGAGTACCAGTTGAAATCATTGGAACTGTCCCCAAGGGTGTCCCAGATCAGGTCGCAGGTCCCCCAGATCGCCTTGGCCCCGTCCGCCGCGTATTGCGGCAGCGCAAAGAGGGTCGTGCCCCGGCGCACGGCCTCCTTGTCATCCACCGCCTCAAGACGATAGCGCACGGCCGCCGCGACCTTGTCGCGAAACCGCAACCCGTCCAGCGGCTCGCGCCGGAGACGGGCGACCATTTCGGCATCCCCCCGGGCATGAAACGCCAGCGCCAGGTCCACATGGCGGCGGGGGTAAAGGCTCTCGGCCAGACCGGGCTCGACCCCGGCATCGGCGCAGGCCGCCTCGAAGGTCGCAGGCGACCAGCCATCGAACGCCACATGGATCAGTGCGGCATCGAGCAGCGCGTCACGCAGTTCCGGGGTGGTACGGGTATCGGTCATCAGGGTCTCCAACGGCGGCGAACAAACGGGCGATCAGGCATGCTGGACATCTAGCCCAGCCCTTGCTATACGGCCACCTCCTGCAATCTGACGCAACACAAACTTAGGAAGGTGGTGACAACCACATGCAGGTCAGCGTACGCGACAACAACGTCGATCAGGCACTGCGGGCTCTCAAGAAGAAGCTGCAGCGCGAGGGTGTGTTTCGGGAAATGAAGCTCAAGCAACATTACGAAAAGCCCTCCGAGAAGAAAGCACGCGAGAAGGCCGAGGCCATTCGCCGTGCCCGTAAACTCGCACGCAAGAAAGCCCAGCGCGAAGGGGGGCTCTAAGCCCAACTCGCTCAGCTTTCGCTGAAAACGACGACCCCCGAGGCCTTGCCCGGGGGTTTGTTGTTTTTCAGGGGCCGCTCAGAAGAGATGCGGCGCGTATTTCCAGGCATCCGCATCGGGCGTGACACTGTCGAGATCGTAATCATTGTCGATCAGATGCTGTGCCGAGGGCTCGCCCAGCTCGGCGGCCCGTGCAATCACCCGACGCCCCTCGGCCTCGTCGCGGGGCACACCGCGCCCCCGCAAGAGATCGAGCCCGTAATTGAACATGGCGACCTCGCTGCCAAGCTCGGCGGCGCGGCGATCCCACTCGGCGGCGGCTTGCGGGTTCTCGGGCCCGGCAAGCCCGTTATCCTCCATCCAGCTGAGCCATGTCATGCCCTGCACATTGCCCCGCGCGGCACTGTCCTCGAACAGCGCGCGCGCCTCCTCATGCAGGCCGGCCTTGGCTGCGCCATAGCCGAGCGCACTGTCCATAGGGGTGGCCTCGCCGATCTTGAGCCGGGCCAGCGCGCCACGTAGGGACAGCTCCTCGGGGTTATGGGTGCCATGATCCTCGATCATCATCTCGCGCGGGGTCGGTTGATCGGCAAGGGCAGCACTGCCCAAGCAAAGCAAAGCGGTCAATAAGACTGTGCGCATATAGTCCTCCAGTTTTGATGCCGCCATTGGATCGGCAATGGGCACGCAATGCGTGAGCGCTTTGCAAGAAACTGTCAGGAAAATGCAAAATCCACCGGGTCGGGGCAGTTTCGGGTCGGTCTCGCTCGGCGCATCCTGCCTGAGACCAGGCCGTGGACGGATCAGGGATGCGCGCCGACCGTTCAGCCCCCCAGAGTCTCTAGAGCGGGAGCGCCGTCGTCTTGAACACGGTGCGCAGGGCAAAGCTGGACTGGATCTGTGCGACGCCGGGCAAAGTGGCCAAACGGCTGCGATGGAGCGCGGCAAAGGCCTCCGTATCCTGCGCCACGACCTTGAGAAGATAGTCCGCCTTGCCCGCCATCAGATGGCATTCCAGCACCTCCGGCACGGTTTGCACCGCCTTCTCGAAGGCCGCGAGGACCTCATCCGCCTGCCCCGACAGGGTCACTTCGACAAACACGGTCGTCTTGCGATCCACGGCCCGGGGGTCCAGCAGGGCGACATAATCCCGGATCACACCCGCTGCCTCCATTCGGGCCACGCGGCGATGACAGGCCGAGGGCGACAGATGCGCCAGATCCGAGAGCTCCGCATTGGACATGCGCCCGGAGGTCTGAAGGGCCGCGAGGATTCGGAGATCCTTGTCGTCAAGGACAGTCATCTTGCACAATTTTCCCAGAATTTGTGTTCTTGCGCAATATTCTATCACATCAGAGCAATTTCACACATCACTTTTCAAAGCATTCCCGGACAAACCGTGACAGCTTCGGTCCATCGCGTTCATTTCTCACGAGGGAGGCTCTCATGCGCATCGGTTGCCCGACAGAAATCAAACCCCAGGAATATCGCGTCGGTCTGACGCCCGCTGCCGCTGCCGAGGCCATCGCCCATGGCCATGAGGTCGTCGTGCAGGCCGGTGCCGGTGTTGGCGCAGGCTTCGACGATGCCGATTACGTGGCCGCGGGCGCTGCGATCCTCGACACAGCCGCCGAGATCTTCGCAACCGCCGATATGATCGTGAAAGTGAAAGAGCCTCAGGCCATCGAGCGCGCCATGCTGCGCGAGGGTCAGGTCCTCTTCACCTATCTCCACCTGGCACCCGATCCCGACCAGACCCGTGATCTGCTGGCCTCCGGCGTGACCGCCATCGCCTACGAGACCGTGACCGCGCCGGACGGCACGCTGCCGCTGCTCGCGCCGATGTCCGAAGTGGCCGGTCGTCTCGCCCCGCAGGTGGGGGCCTGGACCCTGCAGAAGGCCAATGGGGGCCGCGGTGTTCTGATGGGCGGCGTGCCCGGGGTTGGCGCGGCCGAGGTGGTCGTGATCGGCGGCGGGGTCGTGGGGACCCATGCGGCGCGCGTGGCCGCCGGGATGGGCGCGAAAGTGACCGTTCTCGACCGCTCGCTCACGCGTCTGCGCTATCTCGACGAAGTGCATGGCCGCACATTTGCGAACCGTTACGCCTCCTCCGCCGCGACGGCCGAACTGGTGGCCAGCGCCGATATGGTGATCGGCGCGGTGCTCGTGCCCGGGGCCGCGGCCCCCAAGCTCGTCAGCCGTGCGCAGCTCGGCAGCATGAAGCCCGGGGCGGCCATCGTCGATGTAGCCATCGATCAGGGCGGCTGCTTCGAGACCTCGCGCGCAACCACGCACCAGGATCCGATTTATGACGTGGACGGGATCATGCATTACTGCGTGGCGAATATGCCCGGCGCCGTGGCCCGGACCTCGACCATCGCGCTCGGCAACGCGACCCTGCCCTATATGCTCGACATTGCCGACAAGGGCTGGCGCGCGGCCATCGCCGCCGACCCCCATCTGCGGGCCGGTCTGAACGTGCATGCGGGCAAGCTGACCTACCGCGCCGTGGGCGAAGCGCTTGGCCTCCCGGTCACCGAAGCGGAACTGCTCGCCGCCTGAGGGCGCGCTTGCCGCGGCCACGAACCAAGAACGGGCGGTGCAGACCCTACGCCGCCCTTACTCCATCTCAAGCTTGGCCTGCGCCGCCCCCCGCGAGAGGCGCTGCCAGACCCCGATGAGCCAGCCCCGTTGCCAGGCAAGCGGGAGCTCGAACATGCGGGCAAAGGCGAAGCAGATGGTCAGCGTTAGCCCGAGCATCCAGAGATCATGACCCGGCAGGTCATTCGGGAGGACCGCGTCGAGCAAATGCAGGCTCGGATAGTGCACCACATAGATCGAAAAACTGCCGCCAGCGATCCAGCGAATGGCGCGCGCATGGGCGGTCTGCTCTAGACTGGGGCGCCGGGACGCCAATCCGTAGACCCCCCAAAGATGCAGGGCGATGCAGCTCGCGAGCACAAAGCTCCAAAGCGCCTCGTCCGAATAGCTCAGCACAAGATGATGGTTGAACGGTGCGAGCGCCTCTGCCGTTCGTTGGGATAACAGGTCCGGCAGGCCCGAGATCTTCAGCACCAGCGCGCAAACCGGGCCTCCAATCGCGCAAAGCCAGGCCATACTGAGGGATGGGGCAGCCTTCTGGTCCATCCGCCGCCACACCAAAACGCCGAGCCACCAGCACGGCAATAGCGCGAGGATCGGAAGCCCGGCGAGAAGACCCAGCAAAAGCACGAGGATCACCCGCACCAGCCCGCGCAGAAACATGCAAGTGGCGAACAGCATGTAAAAGGCAACCTCATAACTGAGGGACCACAAGGGGCCATTGCTGCCGAGCCGCAAACGCGGCCAGAGCCCTTGCCATTCGCTCGTCACAGTGACCCCGCGCAACAGCATATCAGCGCCGGAGACCGGCTCAAAAAACGGGGCCTGATAGGCAGCGGGATCGACCCAGCGCCCCAAAGCATCGAAAACCACCGTCAGCAGCAAGGCCGGGATCAGGACCCCATAGATGCGCGTGAGCCGCTTGAAGGCAAACCGCCCGAGATTGCCGTCACGCGCCGCCGCCACGGCGATCACAAGGCCCGAAAGCACGAAAAAAACGATCACCGCGTCGCTCGCCACGTTCCATTCGCGCAGGACGTAGTAGTCGCCCCGGGTGAACCGGAGATGCGCCATATGCCCCAACAGCACCATCAGCGCCGCGCCCGCACGCAACAAATCCAGCCAGAGAGAGAACCCCGGCGTCATACCCCCCGGTGCAGGACTGGTCACGGATCCGATGCCTGTCTCGACGCTTCGGGGGATTTCTCCCGCAGCACGGCGAAGCTGTTGCGGAAAGGCCCGACCAACGCTGCGCCGAGCGTCCGATGCGGTTGGGGAATGGGTGTCCCGTCAGCCTCCGAGATCCCGAAAGTGAGATCCTCCTGCCGATCGGGGATGTAGAGCGTACCGAAGGCCCAGTCCCAAAGCGCGAAGATCGATCCGTAATTCTTGTCGTGATGCTCGACAGCCATGGAATGGTGGATCTGGTGCTGCGCCGGAGAGATGAACACGTGCTCCATCACGCGCCCATAGCTCAGCCAGATATGGCTGTGCCGCAGGTTCGCCCCCAAGGCGTTGAACACCACGTAGAGCGCATTCGCCCCGCCAATGGTCACGATATCGATCCGCCCAAGCAGCACGATCAGCACAACCGCCTGCACCAGCCCCACGATCAGGGTCATCAGCAGGTTGCGCAGCAATGTCTCCACCGGATGCGCGCGCATCACCGTGAGCGGCGTCAGCACCTCGGCTGAATGATGAACCGCATGGAACGGCCAGAGGATCGGCCATTCATGGTGCCATCGATGCGCCCAATACTTGCAGAAATCCGAGGCCATCACGATGATCACGGTGGCGGCCAGCACGCGAAGCCAGCTTTCGGGCGGCGGCGCGTAGCCAGCAAACTCCGCCCACAGGCTGAGCACCCCGCTCGCCACCAGAGGCGGAAAGAACAGCGCCCCGGCCAGACCAGAAACATCGACCAGCCGATTGGTAAAAAACAGCTTGATATCCAACAGGTTGGAGCGATGACGATAGACCTTGGCCGGCAAGAGCCATGCCAGAAAGCCCCCCGGTCGCCCACGCCAGAACCAGATCGACGCCGCCAGACCGAGCGTGCAACCGAGATACACCAGCGAGATCCGCAGGTTCATATTGAACGGCGCCGCCAGCAAGTCCCGAATATACGCGTAAACCAGATCCATCACACCTGTCCTTGCGACAAGCATGATGGAGAGAGATTTCTATCGGGTTAGCGCCGCCTCAGGACTTGGCGAGCGCATCCCGGATCTGCATCAGCAGCTCTTTTTCCGTGGGGCCCGGGTCCTCGGCGGGGGCCTCCTCCTTGGGCTCTTCCGCCATGGTTTTCACCCGGTTCACCATCTTCACAAGAAGAAACACGACCCAGGCAATGATCAGGAAATTGATCACAGCCATGATGAAGTTCCCATAGGCGAAGATGGCCGCCTCTTCACCCTCGGTCAGGGCGATCCCGAGCCCGGAGAAATCCAAACCTCCGGTAAACAGGCTGATAATCGGGTTAATAAGGTCCTGAACCAGTGATGTGACAATGGCCGTGAAGGCCGCACCGATGATGATCCCGACGGCCATGTCCATGACATTGCCCTTGGCGATAAATTCCTTGAACTCGTTGAGCATTGCGCAAAGCTCTCCTTGAATACTCTTGACCCAGACGCGGCCCCTGCATGGGTGCACATGGTCTGCGCGGCGAGGTTAACAGCCGCTCCCCTGTTTTCCCACTGCATCTGGCTTACCTGTGCAGAACAACGCCGAAGGAGCCCCCGATGACCGACCTCTCTGCCTTTCCGATCACCCGAAAATGGCCCGCTGAAAACCCGGGGGTGCTGCAGCTTTACTCCTTCCCGACACCGAACGGGATCAAGGTGTCGATCGCGCTCGAAGAGCTCGGCCTGCCCTATGAGCCCCATAAGGTGACCCTCTCGGACGCGGATGTGAAAAGCCCGGAGTTCCTCTCGCTCAACCCCAATAACAAGATCCCGGCCATCATCGATCCCGATGGCCCGGACGGCCCCGTCGCACTGTTCGAATCGGGGGCCATCCTGCTCTATCTCGGCGAGAAGACGGGCAAGCTGATCGGCAACAGCCCGGCAGAGAAAGCCGTGATCACGCAATGGCTGATGTTCCAGATGGGCGGGCTCGGGCCGATGCTGGGTCAGCTGGGCTATTTCGTGAAATTCGCAGGCAGCGAGATCGAGGACCCCCGCCCGCGAGAGCGTTACATCGCCGAGGCCAAGCGGCTCCTCGCCGTGCTCGAAGGGGCGCTGGAGGGCAAAGACTGGATCGCGGGCACCTATTCCATCGCCGATATCGCGATCGCTCCCTGGCTCCGCGCGCTCGAGTTTTACGGCACGCGCGAGCTTTTGGGCTGGTCCGAACACAAGAACCTGGTCGCCTATCTGGACCGGTTTCTCGCCCGCCCGGCCGTGCAGACCGGCCTCAACATTCCGGATCGCAACGGATGAGGATCGCCTTCATCGGGCTCGGCGCAATCAACCGCGCCGTCGCTGCCGGACTGAGGGAGGGCGCGCAGCCGGCCACCATGGCTGCCCTGACACGGCAGGGTGCGACCGCCCCGGAGGTTCCCGCCCTGGGCACCCTCGACGCACTGCGCGACTTCGCGCCGGACCTGGTGGTGGAGGCGGCAGGGCATGCCGCCGCGCGCAGCTATGCCCCGGCCCTTCTCGCCGACGGGATGTCCGTCCTGCTTGCCTCTGTCGGCGCGCTCGCGGATCCCGAGACCGAGGACAGGTTTCGGTCCGCCCCGCAGAAGGGCGCGCAATTGTTGATCCCCGCAGGGGCGCTCGGCGGGCTGGACATGGTCGCCGCCTTGCCGAAATCCACCCTGCATTCGGTGACCTATACCGGGACCAAACCGCCCCGCGCCTGGGCCGGAAGCCCGGCAGCCGAAGGGCATGACCTGGTGGCCCTGACGCGCCCCACGCCGTTGTTCGAGGGCACGGCCCGAGAGGCGGCGTTGCGGTTTCCCAAGAATGCCAATGTGGCCGCGACACTGGCGCTGGCCGGGCTGGGGTTTGACAAGACCGACGCACGGCTGGTCGCAGACCCGGCTGCGACCGGCAACAGTCACGCCTATACCGTCGCATCCGAGGCTGCCGAGATGTCGTTCGCGGTGACCGCGAAACCCTCGGCAACGCCCGGCACCTCGGCCACCACCGCCTTCAGCCTGCTGCGCGCGATCCGGAACCGCGACGAAGCACTGGTGATCTGAGCCGCTACTCTGCCGCCGCGGCCGCCCCCGCAGGCAAAGCCCCGGTCAGCACATAGCGCAACACTTCGACGACCTGCGCCGGGGTCTCGGCCACGGCCAGAGCCGCTGCATGAACCTCTTTCAAGGCGTGCTGATGCTCTGGCGGATTCAGAACAATGATCGATTTGCCCAGCGCCGCCGCGTAGCCCGCATCGAAGGCCGCGTTCCACTGCTTGTACTTCTCGCCAAACCGCACCACGACGATATCCGCATCGGCGATGCCTTTGCGAGTGCGGATCGCGTTGACCATCGCACCCTTGTGGTCATGCCAGTACTTGTTCGGCTCCGCCCCGAGGATCGCGACACCGCAATCATCGCTCGCCGCGTGATCGGTCACCGGCGCATTGAAACTTACATCAAGCCCCGCCGCCCCATCGACGATCTGCTCGCGCCAATCCGTGTGGATCTCACCCGAAAGATAAATGTTCAGCCCCATGGCCCCCTCCGTTCGCTGGAACGGGGGCACCCCGCCCCCATCTTAAGTCAGGAAATATCCCCGCCGGAGGCAAGATCAACCGCTCAGCCCACGCGCCGCACGCAGCAGCGCGCGAGATCAGCCGCGCAGAACCCCGCCCGTGGCCTTTTCGACCTTGGCAATGATCTTGGCGGCGACAGCCTCGATATCCTTCTCCGTCAGGGTCGCATCCTTCGGCTGCAGCCGCACGGTGATCGCGAGCGATTTCTTCCCCTCGCCCAGCGCACCCCCGATGAACTCGTCAAAGACGCGCACCTCTTCGATCAGCGCCTTGTCCGCTCCTGCGGCCGCGTTGGTCAGGTTCAGCGCCTCGACGCCCGCATCCACAACAAAGGCAAAATCCCGCTCCACCGCCTGCAGGTCTTTGGCCTCCAAAGCCGGGCGGGTCGCGCTCGACTTGCGCGGCATCGGGATCTCGTCGGGCCAGATGGTGAAGCCCATGACCGGCCCCTTGAGGTCCAGCGCCGCAACGACCTTGGGGTGCAATTCGCCAAACACGCCAAGGACCTTCTTGGGACCGAGGCAAATCTTGCCGTGCCGCCCCGGATGCCACCATTCCTGCGCCCCGCGCAGGATCTGTACTTTGGCGGGCGCGCCAATCGCGGCCAGAACGGCCTCCGCATCGGCCTTGACGTCATAGATATCGACCGGACGGCTCTCGCCGCGCACATCCTTGGGCCCGGTACGCCCAACCAGCAGGCCCGAGATCAGCGTATGCTGCTCGCCCGGCTCGCCGCCATGAAAGGCCGGGCCGACCTCGAACAGGGCCAGATCCATCATGCCCCGCGCCTGATTGCGCGCCGCCGCCTGCATCAGCCCGGGCAGAAGCGCGGGCCGCATATGGCTCATCTCGGAACTGATCGGGTTCTCGAGCTCCGTGGCCTCGGTGCCCCCCCCGAACAGCGCCGCGGTCGGCTGATCGATGAAGGAATAGGTCACGCATTCATTATAGCCGAGCCCCGCAGCCATGCGGCGCGCCATGGCCTGCCGCCGCTGGCCCGGGGTCACCACGGGCTTGGGCACGCCGGTCTCCGAGCGCGGCAAGGGCCGCCCTTCGAGCTTGGTCAAGGATGCGATCCGCGCGACTTCCTCGACCAGATCCGCCTCGCCCATCACATCCGGACGCCAGCTCGGCACATGGGCCATGTCGCCCTCAAGCGTGAAGCCCAACGCCTCCAGCGTCGCGCGCTGGGTCTCGGGCGCGATCTCCATGCCCACAAGGCTCTGCACCCGGTCGGTATCCAGCTTATAGGCCCGGCTCACATCCGGCATCGCACCTGCCATGACCACGTCCGAGGCCTCCCCGCCGCAGAGATCGAGGATCATCCGCGTCGCGTGTTCCATGCCCGTAGGGGTCCAGGCCGGGTCGATCCCGCGCTCGAACCGGTAGCGCGCGTCCGAATTGATCTTCAGCGCGCGCCCCGTATAGGCGGTCCGGATCGGGTCGAAATAGGCCGCCTCGACAAAGACATTCACGGTCTCATCGGTACAGCCCGAGGCCAGCCCGCCCATGATCCCGCCAAGGCTCTCGACGCCATTCTCGTCCGAGATCGCGGTCATGCCGGGTTCGAGCACATACTCCTTCTCGTCGAGACCGGTGAAGGTCTCGCCGCCCTTGGCCGCATGGACGCGCAGCCCGCCCTTGACCTTGTCTGCATCGAAGACATGCAGGGGCCGGTTGCGGTCATAGGTGAAGAAGTTGGTGATATCCACGAGGGTCGAGATAGGGCGCAAGCCAATCGCCCGCAGGGCCGCCTGCAGCCAATCCGGCGAGGGACCGTTCTTAACGCCGCGGATCAGACGGCCATAGAAGACCGGCGCCGCGCCCAGGGTGTCTTCGTCGATGCTGACCGAGATCGGACAGGGGAAGCTGCCTTGCACCGGGTCCGTATCGCGCGCCTTCATCGTCCCGAGCCCGCGCGCCGCGAGGTCGAGCGCGATGCCCCGCACGCCCAGAGCGTCCGGACGGTTCGGCGTGATCGCAATCTCGATCACCGGATCGACGCGCGCCGGATCATGCGCCGCCAGCCAGTCCGGGAAGCTCTGGCCAATCTCGCCCTCGGGCAGCTCGATGATACCCGTATGCTCGTCCGACATCTCGAGCTCGCGCTCGGAGGCCATCATGCCATAGCTCTCGATCCCGCGGATCTTCCCGACGCCGATGGTTGTGTCAATGCCCGGCACATAGACCCCCGGGCGGGCCACGACGACCGTGATGCCTTCGCGCGCGTTCGGCGCGCCGCAGATGATCTGGGTCGGGCCCTCGCCATACTCCACCTGACAGACCTTCAGCCGGTCGGCCTCGGGGTGTTTCTCGGCCGAGATCACCTTGCCCACGATAAACTCCGACAGCGTCGCGGCGGGGTTCTCGACCCCCTCCACCTCCAGCCCGAGATCGGTCAGGGCATAAAGGATGTCGTCAAGGGAGGCCTCGGTCTCGAGGTGATCCTTGAGCCAGGAAAGCGTGAATTTCATCGGGCCGGTCCTGCATGGGTAAAACGTCCCGCTGCTCTTATCCGAAGGGATGCGCGCGGGAAAGAGGCCGGGCCGAGAATTCCCCGCGCCAAGGCGCCCCATGCCGCGAGACAACCCGGCCCCTGCCACATTCCCGCCACGGGGCGTCGGTAGTTAACACCCAGTTAACGGCCAACCCCGCCCAGAGAGACAGTTCCATGACGATCCCCACCGCACCCGTGCCCCGCGCCCTCCGGTTTGAAACGCTTGCCATGAGCGTGGCCTTTGTCCTGGTCCTCGGCCTGACGGCCGGGCTGCTGGGCGAAGCACGTGCCGAGATGGGCGCAGAACTCGACACCTCGCGCAAGTCCGAATGGACCGCACCGCTCAACTAGGGATCGCGCTCCTCACGCCGCTCCCGCGCGGCAAACCAGCGCGACACGCCATAGGCCGGCAGCAGGATCACCGCCCAGCCCAGCGCATTGAGCAACGTCAGACGCAGCTTCAGCCCCACGGGCCAGCGGTCCGAGGTCCAAAGCCCGATATGGGCGAGGATGATCAGGGTTATGAGCGCGCCAAGCGCGAGACGGGTCGCCATGGCCCATAGTTAGGCCACCACGCGATGCCGCAAAGCGGTCGGGTGTTGGCCTAGCGGCTCAGGCCCGCATTGATCGTCGGCACATCCAGCGCGCGGAAGCCGTAGTTCCGCAGCCAGCGCAGGTCCGAATCGAAGAAGGCGCGCAGGTCCGGGATGCCGTATTTCAGCATCGCGATCCGGTCGATCCCCATGCCGAAGGCAAAGCCCTGCCATTCCGCCGGGTCGATCCCGCCCGCCTCGAGCACCTTGGGATGCACCATGCCGGAGCCGAGGATCTCGAGCCAGTCATCGCCCTCGCCGACCTTGAGCTGACCGCCCTCCCAGGAGCAGCGGATATCCACCTCTGCCGAGGGCTCGGTGAAGGGGAAGTGCGAGGCGCGGAAGCGCAGCTCCACATCGTCGACCTCGAAATAGCTGCGCACGAACTCTTCTAGCACCCATTTCAGGTTCGCCATAGAGATGTCGCGGTCGATCGCCAGCCCTTCGACCTGATGGAACATTGGCGTGTGGGTCTGGTCGTAGTCGCAGCGATACACGCCGCCCGGGCAGATCACCCGCAGCGGGGCGCCCTGCTCTTGCATGGAGCGGATCTGCACCGGCGAGGTATGGGTCCGCAGCACATGGGGCGGGCGGTCATCGCCCTCGGCGCGCTTCATGTAAAACGTGTCCATCTCGGCGCGGGCCGGGTGGTGGCCGGGGATGTTGAGCGCGTCGAAATTGTACCAGTCGCTTTCGATCCGCGGCCCTTCGGCCACTGCGAAGCCCATATCAGCAAAGATCGCCGCAACCTCTTCGGAGACCTGGCTGATCGGATGCAGCGAACCCGCAGGCCGCTGCCGGCCGGGCAGGGTCACGTCGAGCCATTCCGAGCGCAGCCGTTCATCCAGCGCCGCATCCGCGAGGGCGGCTTTCTTGGCCGCCAGCGCAGAGTTGATTTCATCCTTCAAGGCGTTGAGCGCGGGACCGGCGACCTGCCGCTCCTCGGGCGTCATCTTGCCCAGCTCGCGCATCTTGAGGCTGACCTCGCCCTTCTTGCCCACGGCGGCCACGCGCAAACTCTCCAGCGCCGACTCGTCCGCCGCCTCGGCAATCGCCGTCAGGTATTTCGCTTTGAGATCGTCCATGGTCTTTCGCCTCGTCCTGCGTCGCGCCCGGAGGTAGCGAGCCCGGAGGCCGAATGCAACCGCTCAGACCGCCCCGTCTTGCCGCAAAAGCTGCGCTTCATGGGCGCGGAGGGTCATCCGGGCGCTGTGACCATAGCTGGCCGCATCCGCGACAAGCCCCGGAAAGAGCCGCGACAGCTCGGCCCGGGCGGCGGGATCGAGCGTGTCGAGCGCCTGCTGTCCGGGATGAAAGCTCTCGGACCACGCACCATTGGCGCAGACCAGTTGGTGGGTGTCAAAGAGCAGGTGAATGTAGCGCACCATCCCCCCGGGCCAGCGCACCACGCGGTCGCCATCCACCAGATGACGCGCGGCGACCAGCACCTCATCCCGCCCGGTCAACAGCTCCGCCTGCCAGCCGGTCAGCAGCATCCGATGCTGGGGCGACACCAGCAGCGGCCGGGTCAGACCGAACATCCCCGCCGGTATCCGCACCGGGGTCAGTACCCCCGCCGCTGGCACGGTCCGCGCACTGACCCAACGCAGGGTCTGGATCCCGGCATCGCGGGTCCAGATGCGATCCCCGGGGACCAGATCCTCGACCGCGCGCGCGCCAAATTCCATGTCGATCATCGTGCCGGGCGTGAAACACACGCCGCTATCGCCCGCATTCACGGCCATGAAGACCGGCGTGGTCGGGTCGGGCTGGTTGAATTGTATGGAATAGGTCGACGCATTGGCACTGGTTGGCAGGGGAATGTTGGTGGACACAGCACCGGCAGCCGCCCCTTCCACCGCCTCGATATTCTTGGTGCCGCCCCCGATGTCATAGAAGTCGATGACGTCGCCACTGGACGTATCGGTCAGGGCAAAGGCCTCGGAATTGTACTTGCCGCCACCATCCGGATCCGTGAGCTGGATCCCGAACGCGTCCTGCGAGATCACATAGACATTCTCACCCGAGTCCGGGTCATAAGACACGCGCACGTCCTCGTGGTCGAGATCCACCTCCATCACCGAGGTGCCATTGTGATTGTAGAAACTGACCGTGAAATCGCCCGGATCCTCGGACGGATCGAGCGAAACCTCCAGAAACTCCGATACGCCGGATTTCTTGGCATAGGCGTTCGAGTAGTGCATTTCGCTGATACGCGCCACGGTTCGGGGATCTCCGCCTTGCTGCCTGTCTACCTGGCCGGGCCCCGCGTGACGGTCCTGTGTCGGGCTGCCCTGCCTTTGGCACTATCCTCGCCGCATTTAGGTAAACAAAAAGAGAACAAAACCGGATCCCACGGTCGGAAACCGAGATTTTCGCGCCCAAATGGGCACAAAAAAACCGCGCCTGAAAGGCGCGGTCTCGTAATCTCGAACGCCGCGGCCCGTTACGCGGGCAGCGCAGCTTTCGCCTGGTCCACGATCGCGTTGAACGCGTCGGGCTCATGCACGGCCAGATCGGCCAGAACCTTGCGGTCCACTTCGATCCCGGCCAGCGACAGGCCATTGATGAAGCGCGAATATGTCAGCGCCTCGTCATGGGCGCGCACGGCGGCATTGATCCGCTGGATCCACAGAGCGCGGAACTGACGCTTGCGGGCCTTGCGGTCGCGCGTGGCGTATTGGTTGGCCTTGTCGACCGCCTGACGGGCGACCTTGAAGGTGTTCTTGCGGCGACCGTAATAGCCTTTGGCGGCATCGGTGACCTTCTTGTGACGGGCGTGGGTGACGGTTCCACCTTTGGTACGGGACATATTCCGGTCTCCTTAGCGCGAGTAGGGCATGTAGGACTTGACGATCTTCGCATCGGGCGCGCTGAGGGTCGTGGTGCCCCGCGCGGTGCGAATGAACTTCGTGGTCCGCTTGATCATGCCGTGGCGCTTGCCGGCCTGACCGGCTTTGACCTTGCCACTGGCCGTCATCTTGAAGCGCTTTTTGGCGCTCGACTTCGTCTTCATCTTGGGCATTTGCGTCTCCTGTCGTCTACGCTTGATCCCGCGACTCGGCATGCCACTTCGGCCGGTCTCGGGCTTGAGCGTGCGCGTTTAGGACAGGTGCCGGGAATTGGCAAGCCCTTTGCGCGCAAAGGGCGGAACGACGCGGTCAGCCTCCGGCCTGACGGGCGTAGTCCTCGGCATCGAACCAGCCAAGGGATTTCTGGACCTTGAGATCCGCGTCGAGCTCCCATTCCTCCCAGCCGCGCACATTGAGCGGACGCCCGGACGTGGCGTCATGGCCGGTGAAGGTCCAGACATAGATCACATGCGCGCCCGCCCCTCGGATCGCATCGCAGCTCAGCCGCAGGTCTGGCACATCGGCGAAGAAGCCCGCCGCCATCTCGGCCACCTTTGCGCGCCCCTCCCACGGGGTGCCGCGATTGATGGTGATCCCGCCGCCCTCGGCATAAAACGCCGCGACCGCATTCGGGTCGCCGGAATTCCATGCGGCCGTATAGGCCTCGGCCAGTGCATCGAGCGTGTCTTGCGTGGTCATCGATCCCTCCCTGATCCATGGTCGCGAGCCTGTCAGAGCAGGATCCCGCTGTCGAGTATCGCCGCGCAGAGGCTAGAGGGGGCAGATCATCGTTGTCGCACTGCGAAACCCGAACAGCGCCCGGAACGGACCGAGATCCGTGGTATCCCCCGCCACGAACCCCTCGCGTTCATAGAGAGCGCGGGCCCTTGGATTGGTGTCGATCACATCGAGCCGCACCTGCCTGCACCCCTGCGAGCGCGCTGTCTGCTTGATCGCGGTCAAGAGCGCGCGGCCAATCCCCTGCCCGCGCGCCGAGGCCTCGACCATGATCCCGTCCATCAACAGAATGCCCGGCGTCACCGGACGCTCCAGCACCGACAGCCCGAGACCCCGCCACAGCGCGCCGAGCCCGCCATAAACTGCGCGCAGATCTGCCATCTCGCCGCCCATGAACCCGCCCTCGGCGGTCTTGAACCCTGCCACCCCCAAAAGCCGACCATCCGGTCCCAGAGCGCTGATCGCGAAATCCGGGTCGGCCACCTGCCGAAGGAAGCTCAGCGCCTTGGCCTCCGGGCCCATGAGCCGATGCAATTTGCCTTGAAAAGCCTGCCAGTAGAGGGCGGCGGCACGGTCGCGCTGCGCCTCGGGGAAACCAGCGCGCACCACAATGTCAGCGCGCGGCGTTTCAGGTTTCGGGGGGCCGGAGGGGGGATGCGTCATGCACCAGACGTGGCCATGCCCCCCGGCCGATGCAAGGCGCCCGCGCAGATCTCGGATCTGCGCCACCGCGCGCCCTCAGTCCGACATCGCCCGGAAAAGCTTGACCACCGCGATGGGCACATCCTCGATCCGGAGGCCATCCGGATCGGTATACCAGGCAATCCCCAGCAAAAGCAGGCCGACCCCGCCCAGGGCGAGGGTCGGCCAGAGCGATCGCTCCTCGATGGAGGCCACAAGGCTGCGCGTTACGGAGAACACGACACAGAGCAGTCCGAAGACCAGTGTCAGCTCCGTCAGCATGGACGCCTCAGCCCGGTTCGGTCGAGAAGATCAGCCGTTCCTCACAGGGCGCTACACGCAGAATGTTCGTACTGCCCGCCTGGTTGAAGGGGACACCGGCGACAACCAGGATCTGGTCGGCCTCGGTGGCGAACTCCTCGGTGCGCGCGGCCCGTGCTGCGGCGACCACCGCCATCTTGAAGCGCGAGATCTCGGTGACCATCACGCAATGGGCCCCCCATGTCAGGCAGAGCTTGCGCGCCGTACCGAGACGGCTGGTCAGGGCAATGATCGGCACGCGCGGTTTCTCGCGGCTGACCTTGGACACTGTGGTCCCGGATTCCGAGAAACAGCAGATCGCCTTGATCCCCGAGGTGGTCTCGGCGATCTCGCGGGCCGCCGAAACGATCCCGTCCGCCACGGTGGAGCGGGCCCCGGGGCGCGAGGCCTCGATCACCTGACGGTAGGTCGGGTCACTCTCGACCTCGATGGCCACGTTGTTCATCGTCCGCACGGCCTCGATCGGGAACTGGCCAGCGGCGGATTCCGCGCTGAGCATCACCGCATCCGCGCCCTCATAGATCGCCGCAGCCACGTCCGACACCTCGGCCCGGGTCGGCATGGGCGAAGTGATCATGCTCTCGAGCATCTGGGTCGCCACGATGACCGGCTTGGCCTCGCGCCGCGCCCCGCGCACGAGGCGCTTCTGGATCGGCGGGACCTTCTGCACCGGCAGCTCGACCCCAAGATCGCCGCGCGCGACCATGATTCCGTCCGAGGCGGCGAGGATTTCTTCATAGGCTTCGACGGCGGCGGGTTTCTCGATCTTGGACAAAATCGCCGCCCGGCCCCCGGCCAGCTTGCGCGCTTCCTGCACGTCCTCGGCGCGCTGCACGAAGGACAGCGCCAGCCATTCCACACCCAGGGTGCAGACAAAATCAAGATCCGCCCGGTCCTTGTCCGACAACGCCGCCAGCGGCAGCACCACATCGGGCACGTTCACGCCCTTGCGGTCGGAAATCTCGCCCGCGACGGTCACTTCGGTTTCGGCGAAATCGGCCCCGCAATCGGTGACCTTCAGCACGATCTTGCCGTCATTGACCAGAAGCCGCGCGCCGGGTTCCAGCGCGTCGAAAATCTCCTTGTGGGGCAGGCAGACGCGGGTCGCATCCCCCTCGGCCGGATCGAGATCCAGACGGAAGGCCTGTCCCAGCTCCAGCTGATGCGGTCCATCGGCAAAGGCCCCGACCCGCAGCTTCGGCCCCTGCAGATCTGCAAGGATCGCGATGGGGCGCCCGGTGTCTTTCTCAACCTGCCGGATAATCTCATGCCGCGCGGCCACATCTTCGTGGCTGCCATGGCTCATATTCAGGCGGAAAACATCTGCGCCCGTCTCGAACAATTCTCGAATGGTCTCGTAATCACTGGAGCTCGGGCCCAGCGTTGCAACAATTTTCAGGTTTCTATGGCGTCTCACAATCGGCTCCCTCGGTCCGGACGGTCCCGTCGCCGTTAGCGGTATCACGTCGCCCAGCGGCTTTCCATGGCGTTTTGCAGTTGCAGCAGGCAGAGGTCTGGTCCCGGCCCGCAAAGGAGGCTATGGCCTAGGCGCATGACGACAGGATTACAGACGGATGGCCCCGCCTTTCTCGAGGTTGCCGGCCCCGCGCAGTCAGACTGGGTGCTGGTCTGCGATCACGCCCGTAACCGCGTGCCGATCACAGTCGCCGGAGGCGATCTGGGCCTGCCCGCCGAGGATATGGCCCGTCATATCGCCTTTGACCCCGGGGCGGAGGGCGTGACACGGGCCCTGGCGGCCGAACTGGGCGCGCCTGCGGTGATCTCGACCTTCTCGCGGCTGGTGATCGATCCGAACCGGTCCGAGGACGATCCCACGCTGCTGATGCGGCTCTATGACGGCACGATCATACCCGGCAACCGCCATGCGGATGCCACCGAGCGCGCCCGCCGGATCGCCGATTGGCACCGGCCCTACCACGACGCGGTGGGCGCGATGCTGCTGCGGCATCCCGAGGCCCTGCTGGTCTCGATCCACTCTTTCACACCGCAGCTGCGCGGACGCGCTCCGCGGCCTTGGCATATCGGCGTGCTCTATGCCGAGGATGCGCGGCTCGCGCGGCCCTTCATCACCGCCGCCGAGGGCGAGGCCGATCTCTGCGTCGGGGATAACAAGCCCTATTCCGGTCACCTGCCCGGCGACACGATGGACCGCCACGGCGTGCAGCCCGGACGCCCCCATGTCTTGATCGAGCTGCGCAACGACCTCATTTCAACCCCAGAGACGCAATCCGCCTGGGGACGCCGCCTTGCCGGGCTGCTGCAGGTGGCAAAATCCCAGATGGAGGAGACCTGACATGGCAGATATCGACCCGCAGACCCAGATCGAGCTCGAGGCCGCCGCCTTTCGCACCCTGCGCAAGCACCTGATGGAAGAACGCACAGACGTGCAGAATATCGACATGATGAACCTTGCCGGGTTCTGTCGGAACTGCCTGAGCCGCTGGTATCAGGAAGCCGCCGCCGAAAAGGGCATCACGCTGGGCAAGGAAGAAGCACGCGAGATCTTCTACGGCATGCCCATGTCCGAATGGAAAGCCAATTACCAGACCGAGGCCAACGCGGCGCAGAAGGCCGAGTTCGACGTGGCCTTCAAGGAAAACGTGACCGACAAGCAGGGCTGAATACCCTCGGGGCGGACGGAAGGGTCAGCCCCGGGGCAATTCGCTGCCCCGCCGCGCCAATGTCAGAGCGAGGCCGACCGCAGCGCGTGTGACGATGGCGACCGCACCCGCTGCGCAAATAGGGCGCGCCTCAGGTCCTCAACGCGGCCCATGTGGCGCGGGCATCCTTGACGGACTTTTGATCTGCGCGCGCCCAATTGCGGTTTTACTCCACGATCCCCCGACAGAGGATGGTGTTGCTCTGCTCCAGATCCGGTCCCCAGACGAAGGCGGCGTCGGGATGCCAGTCGATCCGGTTATACCCCCCTTTGGGCGAGACCTGCCGGGCGGAATAGACCGTGGCCGGGGCCCAATCGGATGCGTCGAAACCGGGGGCGTCCCAGCCTGCGGGCTCCTCCGAGATCTCGAAGGCGCACGCCCCCTCGCCCGCGACCGGATTCGGCTCTGCCTCACAGCTTTTGTCCAGCGGTGCGGTATGGATCACGAGGCAGCGCCACGCCGCACTGCTGACGGCGACAACCTCGCCCGCGCCATTGGTGATCTGGGCGATGACGCCCCCATCGCCCATCTGTTGCCGCCGCGATCCGATGTATTCGAGACCGGTATCATTCTCGATGAAGTCCTTGGCGACGAGGCCGATCACGAAGGGGCGCGTGGCCTCGAACCCGAAGCTTTCGGCGTTAAAGGATCGTTCGGTGGTGATCGGCACGCTGTCTTCGGCCACGGAAACGCCGTTCACGCGCATCTCGAACCAGTTATCCGCCCAGATATCGGCGAAAAAGGGCTCTGCGGCGTAGACTGGCGGACAGGCCACCAGACAGGCGATGAGGGAAAAGGGCTTGATCATCAGATGCTCCGCTTGGCTATGCAGAGAGTAATACGGGCCATGGCGCGGTTTCCGTCGCGGCCACGCCAGATCATGCCCCCCGACCGGGCCGCTAGGGGGCGTCAAACACCTCTGCCAGCACCTCCTCCGCCATGCGGACGGAATGGCCGGGCTCCGGAAACGTGCCGCCGGTGACATCGGCGATGTATTCGCGATAGGCCGCGACCCGCTCCGCCTGCAGGCGGGCCCGCTCGGCGGCGAAGTTGCGATAGGTCTTGGCATGGCGCGGGATATGGCCGGTGGTCTCGCCAAGCAGATCCGCCGAGAACAGGTATTGCGCGTCACAATCGGGCCCGGACCCGAGCGAGATCGTCAGCATGCTTGTCCGCGCGCTGACCTCGCGGGCGAGCGGGGCGGCGACAACCTCCAGCTCGACCGCGAAGGCCCCGGCAGCCTCGAAATCCCGAACCTGGCGCCAGACCATGCGAGCCTGATCCGCGGTCTTGCCCACGGCGCGGAACCCGCCGGTCCAGGTCGCCTTGGGCGGCACCAGCCCCACATGGCAGATCACCGGCACGCCTTCGCGCGCCAGCACCTCGACCACGGCGGGGCTCATCCCGCAATAGACCGACTGCGCCCCGGCCCCCATGGCGGCCATGGCCGTGCGCAGCGCCTCGGTCGCCGAGGCATGGCTGCCCCAGGGCAGGCCGTACTGGAAATGGGTGTCCGGCACGGCGCGGGCGAACTGCGCCCGCTCCGGCACGAAGGCCGTGCCGATCATGTCCATTCCGGCCTCGGCGGCGGCGCGCGCCTCTTCCTCGCGGGCGACCTGCACATAGGCAAGCTTGCGCTGACCCTTGGCGGCCAGCAGGTCCATGACCGTCAGTCCACCCATCGCTCAGCTCCCCATTATGCGCTTGCGGCGCTCTTTCATGCGGGCATCCGCCTCCACCGTCCCGTCATGGAAGGACCCGAAGAGCTTGTCCCACGGGATCTCGAGCGAGCCGTAATTGCACTCGAAATACCGGTGGTGCATCTGGTGGTGAAAGGTGCCCAGCGCGAGGCGGTTCTCATCCTTGACTACCAGCCCTTCGAAGCCGGTATGGGTCGTGGCCGCCGTCAGGGTGTAATACTGCATGTGGAACAGGATATGCACCGGATGGGCCGCAACGACCCAGTGGATCAGCACGGTCCCGAGATAGATCACATGCTCCACGGGATGCATGGACATGCCCGACCATGGCCCGACATTGATGTTGCGGTGATGCAGCGCATGCACATGCTTGTAGAGAAACGGCACATGCAGCAACCGGTGGATCCAGTAGAAGTAAAAGCTCTCCCAGATCGGGATCAGCAGGAAGAGCGCGATGAACCAGACCGGGTTGGCCGCCCATGTCAGCATCGGCGCATAGCCATTGGCCATGGCCCAGAACATCAACACCTCATAGGCGGTCCAGATCGTCACCCCGCTCGCCAGCGTCCAGAACATGTTGTCCCGGATCTGCCCGCCGAGGGTGAATTGCCGACCGTTCTTCATCAGCGGACGCGGGTCGTATTTCAGCCGCTGCCCCTGCTTGGTGAAGGTATAGAAATAGAGATGCAGCCCCCCGGCCACCACGCTCATCAGAACCATGTTGCGCAGCCACATCTCGGCGATCCAGCCAAAGGCGAGCGTCTTGGTCTCGGAAAGCGGCGGCTGGAACCAGTAGAACGAGGCGCAGGCGATGCCGAGAATGATCAGCTTCTCGGTGATCAGGAACCACGAGTTCCAGACCCAGCGCAGCATTTCGGCCGGGCGCAGGGGCCAGCTGAAGAAGGGGGACACCTTGATCGGGACATTCGGAACATGGTTCCAGCCCTTGAGCGGAGCATCAGACATGGGCACCTCGGGGATCGACATGGGTTTTTCCCGAGTTTGACAGATCACGCTTCGCATGAAAAAGAGATTTAATGGATCAATAATCCCTGATTTTCCGAGGTTACGATGGCGATCTCCTTGCGTGCGATGTCCTATTTCGTGACCGCCCTCCGGCATGGCAATATCGCGCGCGCGGCGGGCGAGTTGAACATCGCGGCCTCGGCGGTCTCGGCGGCCATTGACCAAATCGAGGCAGAGTTTGACCTGACCCTTGTGACCCGCCAGCGGGCGCGGGGCATTCAGGGCACGGCAAACGGGCTGGCCATCGCGCGCAAATTCGAGCGGCTGCTGGAGGATTACCGCGCGATCCTGACCGAGACCGAGGATCTCAAACAGGCGCTCGGCGGCCGTTTGCGGATCGGGTATTACGCGCCCATCGCACCCGCTTTTCTGCCCCGGATCCTGCATGAGAGCCTCGCGGATCCGGGCGCTGTCCAGCTGGAGCTGGAGGAATGCGACAATATCAGCGCGCAGGATGGCCTGCTGAACGGGACCTATGACATCATCCTGTTCGTCAGCGAGGATGTCCGCCCGATGATCTCTTACGAGGTGCTGGTGGAGGCTCCGGCCTATTGCCTGATGCCGCGCGATCATCCGCTGGCCGGGCGGGCCGAGATTTCCCTCGCGGAGATCGCGCAAGGGCCGCTGGTGGTGCTGAACCGTCCGGTTGCGGCGGCCTATTACGCCCGGATCCTCAAGGCTCAGGCGACGCCCCCGCATATCGCGGCCTATGCCAGTTCGACCGAGATGGTGCGGAGCCTCGTGGGCGCGGGCCATGGCTGCGCGATCCTGAACATGCGCCCCCGCAGCGCCACAAGCTATGGCGGCGACGGGCTTGTCGCCCTGCCGATCTCGGACCCGCTCCCGGCGCTGAGTCTCGCGATCGCCTATGACACCTCCCGCCCCCGCCGTCTGGTACAGCATGTGGTCGAGGCCTGCCGCGCGCATTTCGCGGACCCGCATCAGGATCACTGCATCGTAACGCTTTAACCGCCGGGCCCGCAGACGGGCTCAACCGGACAATAGGCGTCGGTGAACCGATCCATCAGCGCCGCCACCCCGTCCTCGAGGGGCAAGACCCCCTCCAGCGAACACAAGTAGTCCTGATGGGGCGCCAGTTGATCCAGAAAGGTCAGGGACCAGCCTTCCTCAACCGCCAACATCTGCTCGGCGGAATAGAGAAGGTGATCGACAAAGGCGATATAGGCCCCGCCCTCGTTGGACTGGACCAACTGGCAAGAATCGACTGGTCGCGCAAACTCCGGCCGGGTCGCCGCCAGCGCCAGATGGGCGCGATAGGCGTCGCGGGCCGATTGCTCTCGCTGGACCAGGTCGGCGTGATCCAGCTGGATCTTGGCCCCAACCAGAGCCGCAATCGCCACGCAGGCGGTGACCAGGGCGGCCATCGCCTCGATCCCGCTCGCATGTTTCGTCCACCAGCCCATGGCCTGTCCTTTTCCGTCGCGCATCTGCCCAAGGGGTGCAGGCTCCGCGTCCGGGTTTCAAGGCAGAACCCGCCCCGACCCCGCGCGCGGCAGGGCTCAGCCCGCGGGCATCTGCTGGGTGGCGCAGTGGATCCCGCCCCCCAGCTCGCCCAGCGGATCGACATTGAGCATGACGATCTCGCGCCCGGGATAGTGCCGCGCCAATGCCTGCGCCGCGATCTCATCTGTCTCTGCATCACCGAAATAGGGGGCGATCACCGCACCGTTGCAGACATAGTAATTCGCGTAGGAGGCCACGAAGTCCGGATGCTCGATCCGGGCGCGGGTCGGCTCGGGGATCACCTCGATCTCGAGCCCGGCCGCGGCAAGGATGTCATGGGTTTCCAGTGCGGCCTTGTGGAACGGGCCCCGGGGGTCGGGCCTGTCCGGCAGGGCGATGAGCACCCGCTCGGGTCCGGTAAAGCGCGCGAGGCTGTCGATATGGTAATCGGTGATGTCCTCGCCGACGAGGCCCGGGCTCCAGATGATCCGCTCCGCCCCGAGCGCCGTGCAGAGCCGCGCACCGATCTCGTCGCGCGACAGGCCGGGATTGCGGTTCGGGTTCACCCAGGAGCTCTCATGCGCCATGAGCAGGCCATGGCCGCTCTGTTCCACCCCGCCGCCCTCTCCGATCAGCCCGGAGGGCAGAAACGGCAGGTCGAGCCGCTTGGCCACCCGCGCCGCAATGGCAGCGTCATGCCTGTGAGGCTGCCGCCTGCCCCAGCCGTTGAACTGGATCTGCCGCTGCGCGAGCGTTCCGTCACTGCCTTGAACGAAGATCGGCCCGGCATCCCGGCACCAAAGGTCATCGGTCGGGATATCCCACAGCGTCACCCCCTCCGACAGCCCCCGCCGCGCGCGGCGGTGCTCGGCCCCATCGGCCAGCAGATAGACCGGCTCGAACTCTGCGATCGCGTTGGCGATGTCGGTGATGGTTTGCTGGACCATCTCGCGAAAGATCCGGTCGCGATAGACCTTGGGATGGACCGGCCATTGCATGAAGGTCGCCTGATGCGGGGCCTCCTCGGCGGGCATAACATGGGTCTGCGGATCTGTCATCGCGGGTCCTTTCGGCAGGTGCCCGAGCCTAACACAACCAGTCGCGCGCGCACGCCCTCGCACTGACACAAGCGTGACCCTGCGTGATCGCCAAACCGGCTAGGACTGGGGGATCCCCGTCTGCCGAAGGTCCGACATGCCGCGCAAATCCTCCAAGACCCGCTCGAAATCTGCCAAGACACCCGCCGCGCCCGAGATGCCCACACGGCGCGAGACCCTGAGGACCTTTCGCAACGGTGCGCTCGGCGCGCTGGTGCTGGGTGGGATCGGGGTGTTTTCGGTGAATGCGGTGCGCGCCACCATCGCCGAGCAGGATCTGAGCGTGATCGGAACGGGGCTGCCCACCATCGTGCAGATCCACGATCCGCAATGCACGCTCTGCATCGAATTGCAGCGCGAGACCCGCAAGGCTCTGGAAGGGTTGGACAGCGACATGGTCGCCTACCGGATCGCGAGCATCCGCACCCCGGACGGGACCGCCTTTGCCCATCGGCACGGGCAGTCCCATGTCACACTGGTGCTGCTCGAGGGGGCGGGCGCGGTGCAGCAGATCCTGCAGGGGGTGCGCCCGGCAGACGAGCTGCGCGGGCATTTCGATGCGTTAATCGCGCGCGATGCCCCGCGCGGCTAGAGCCCGTCAGACCGCCTTGGCGCGGCTTTCCTCAAGATAGATCTCGCGCAGACGCAGGGCTACGGGGCCCGGGGTGCCCTCGCCCACCTGCGCGCCATCCACTTCGACGACGGGCATCACAAAGGTCGAGGCCGAGGTGATGAAAGCCTCGCGGGCATTCTGCGCCTCTTCGATGGTGAAGGGACGCTCTTCGACCTTCATCTGTGCCTCGCGGGCGAAGCGCAGCACCGCCGCGCGGGTGATCCCATGCAGAATCTCGGTACCCAGATGGCGGGTCACGATCGTCCCCTCCTGCGTGACGATATAGGCGTTGTTCGAGGTGCCCTCGGTCACCGCCCCGTCCTCAACCATCCAGGCGTCATCCACCCCGGCGGCCTTGGCCATCATTTTGCCCATGGACGGGTAGAGCAGCTGCACGGTCTTGATATCGCGACGGCCCCAGCGCGCATCCTCGATCGAGATCACCTTGATGCCGCTTTGCACGGCAGGCGCATCGGCCAGCGTCTTGGTCTGGGTAAACAGCACCAGCGAGGGCACAGGCTCGGCAGGATAGGCGAAGTCCCGGTCCGCCGCCCCGCGCGTCACCTGCAGATAGACCATACCCTCGGTCACCTCGTTACGGGCGACAAGCTCGCGATGGATCTCCAGCAACTCATCCATGGTGCAGGGCGTGGGCATCTCCAGCTCGGCCAGAGACCGCTCCAGCCGCTGGGCGTGGCCCTCGAAATCCACCAGCTTGCCCTCAAGCACGCTGGTCACCTCATAGACGCCATCCGCAAAGAGAAACCCCCTGTCAAAGACCGAGATCTTGGCCTCTTCTTCGGGCACGTAGTCTCCGTTGACATAGACAATGCGGCTCATGGGATCCTCCGGGGTGACGCGTGGTTCCGGCGATATGGCGGGGCGGGCGCGACCGGGTCAAGCGCCGAGTTGCGATCGGCGACATC
Source organism: Dinoroseobacter sp. S375 (assembly GCF_049800775.1). Classification (NCBI taxonomy): domain Bacteria; kingdom Pseudomonadati; phylum Pseudomonadota; class Alphaproteobacteria; order Rhodobacterales; family Roseobacteraceae; genus Dinoroseobacter; species Dinoroseobacter sp. S375. Next base: position 56,316 of record NZ_JBNAFR010000016.1, read on the forward strand.
AGGGCCCAGTCTGCGGCCATGGACGCGCCGCGCCTCTACCCCCGCGCCCAGCGCGTAGGGGCCTGGCACGGATGCAGCGGCCAGGGTCATGCTCCCGCGAAGGCGGCGCCATGACGGGGCCGCGCCGCCAAGGGCATCGCCAAGCCCGCGCGGACCTCTATATCCGGGATATGCGCCTGATCATTCCCCTCCTCGCCGCTTGCCTCATCCCCCTGCCCGTCTCCGCATGGGAGGCTGGCACCCAAGGCCCCCTTTGCACCCTGACCCATAGCGAACCCGGGGCCGAGATCCGCCTGACCTACGATTCGCGCGGGCCGGAATATACGATCACCCTGACCGCCCCGACCCCATGGCCACGGCAACCGGTGTTCACCCTGCGCTTCGAGGGGGGACCGGGTCTGGCCATCAGCACCGACCGGCATATCCTCTCGCCCGATGGGCGATCGCTCACGGTGATCGATCGGGGCTTTGGCAATGTGCTGCGCGGGCTGGCGGAGAACCGGCAAGCGATCGGGCTGACAGGGCCTGGGATGCTGAGCTTCTCGCTGGACGGGGCGGCGCCAGAGGTCGCCAAGTTCGAGGCCTGCGGAACCGCACCGAGCGTCTGACCGTTAGCGGGGCGCCGCCTCGAAGCGCGCGATGTCCGTGCCCTGATCATCCAGAAGCCGCAGGGTCGGGCTGGCGCGGTCGCCGGACATCTCAAACCGGGTTGTGGCCTCCAACGCCCGGATCATCCCCTGCTCAAGGGCATCGCGCGGTGGGGGACAGGCCATCTTGGTTCCGGCCATGGGGGGCGGAAAGCGGAGCGTGTCGGAGCCAATCTCCGCCCTGCCCGAAAACCGGTTGCATCCGGCAAAGACAAGCACGGTCCCATCGGCGCGCAGCTCGAGGGTCGGTGCAGGGTCCGCCGCAACCGGCGCGCCCGCGAGTGCGACGAGCTGCCAGGAAAGACCGGTCAGGCGCGGCATGGCTGCCGGGCCGGTGCTGGCAACGGAGCGTTGCAGGATCAGGTCCACGCTCTGCCCCGCCCCGCCGGTCAGAACCGGGTAGGCTTGGGTCGTGCGAAACACCACCCGCCCCTCGGAATGGATGCGCGCGGCGACCGTATAGGTCAGCCGCGGATCGATCATCGCCGGATCATAGGGCAGCGCGAGGGTCATGGGCATGCCGGTCATCACCACCCGCTGACTGGTGATCCGGATCGCGGCGACATCCATGCGCGAGGTGTCCAGCAGCTCGACCTCGAGCTGCGCGTCCGGCGGCAGGGCGATCCGTTCGAGATAGGCGGCTTTGACGGTCAGGGTCTGCATCTCGGCGCGGCCCATGCCGACACTGACCAGAAGCGCCAGAAGGCCGATCCACACCAGACGCCCCACTGCCATCGCCGTCCCTCCGTCGCGGTATCCTCAGGCGGCCAGCCCGCGCGAGCCCATGGCCAGAAACTTCGACCGGCGGTCCTTGATCAGGGCCTCGGGCGAACGGTCGACGAGCTCGGCCAGCATGCCTTCGAGCGCCTTGCCGACCCGGACAATCGTGTCGTCCTTGTGACGCTGCGCGCCGCCCACGGGCTCGGGGATGATCCGGTCCACCACGCCCAGCGTGTGCAGATCCTGCGCCGTCAGACGCAGGGCCTCGGCGGCCTCTTTCATCTTCTCGGCATCCTTCCACAGGATGGAGGCGCAGCCCTCGGGCGAAATCACCGAATAGATCGAATGCTCGAGCATCGCCACGCGGTTCGCCGTGGCAAAGGCCACCGCCCCGCCCGAGCCGCCCTCGCCCACCACGACCGAGACGAGCGGCACGCCGATCTGCAGGCATTTCTCGGTGGCGCGCGCGATGGCCTCGGACTGCCCGCGCTCCTCGGCCCCCTTGCCGGGATAGGCGCCGGGCGTGTCGACCAGCGTCAACACCGGCAGGCCAAAGCGGTGGGCCATATCCATCAGGCGGATCGCCTTGCGGTACCCCTCGGGGCGCGCCATGCCGAAATTCCGCTCGATCCGGGTCTTGGTGTCATGGCCCTTCTCGTGGCCGATCACCACGACGGGACGGTCATTGAACCGCGCCAGCCCGCCCATCACCGCATGGTCATCGGCGAAGTTCCGGTCCCCGGCGAGGGGCGTGTATTCCTCGAACAGACCGTTGATGTAATCCATGCAATGGGGCCGCCCGGGATGCCGCGCCACAAGGCATTTCTGCCACGGCGAGAGATCGGCATAGAGATCCGCCAGAAGCTGCTCGGCCTTGCGGTCGAGGGCCGAGACCTCCTTCTCGATATCCATGGTGCCCGATGTGCGCGCCACGGCCCGCAATTCCTCGGCCTTGCCCTCAATCTCTGCGAGCGGCTTTTCGAAATCGAGATAGTTCTGCATCAACCCCTCCGGCTGTCTTGCTGCGCCTTATGGCCCCTCCGTCGCTGCGGCGCAACAGGGAGGGCGGGGCTCTGCGCCAATCCTGTAAGCTCCCGTCAGGACCCTGTGGCGGCTCCCATGAGGGGATCCACCGAATGGGCATGAGCCTCGTCAGGAGCACGACGCATCTGTCGTGATCCGAGGTAAGCGCGGCGGCTGGCCCTGTGAAGGGGTTGCGACCCCTTGGCGGGTCGGAGGAGATGGGCCAGCCCTTCTGATCCGGGTGCCGCCGAAGCACATGGCCAGCGTATCGCGGTCCTGAGGTGCCTTGGAGGACGGCGACATGCTTCGGCAAGAAACGGGCCCAGGGGTCGGGCAGCCCCGGCAGCCCATCGCATACGGCCCGGTTGCCCCCAATCGCCCGCGGCAGGGTCGGGCCTGCTTGTGGGGCAATCAGGATAGGTTTTGAAAACCTGGGTCTACTCGCACAATCGACATCGCACACCGACGCCGAAGCCCGCGCTCAACGCGTGCTCGTCTGTGCAATTGTGCGGAAACTGGTCTTGGCAGGGGCTGAGGGACTCGAACCCACGACCCTCGGTTTTGGAGACCGATGCTCTACCAACTGAGCTAAACCCCTAAGACCAAGGCGAGGGGTATGTGTTTCGGCAGAGGAAATCAAGGCGCTTTTCCCACTGATTTTGCCCTGCGCCCTGCGCGGGGTGTCTTGCATATGGATCCGGCCAGCCGCATCTTGCGCGGCGATGTCGACCCCGTCCTCTGTCCCTGTCGCGCCGCCCCTTCCGGAGGCGTGCGCCGTCTTTGACACCAAGCCCTGGCGCGCGCCCGAGATCGTGGCCGCCGAGGCCCGGATCACCGTGCCCACCATGCTCGCCCCGCAGGAAAGACAGTTCTACTACTGGGCCGCGCGGGACTGGGCGCGCGGCGCGGGGGCGCAGGTGGATCTCGGGGCCTTTGCCGGCGGCTCGACGGCGCGGTTCGCCGCCGGGGCGCAGGCGGCAGGGCATGGCGCAACCATCCATGCCTATGACCGCTTTACCGCCAAGGAACAGACCAAGCAGAATGTGCTCTACGCGGCGGGCGTGGCACCGTTCGAGGGGCGGGACATCCTGCCGCTGGCGCAATCCTTCCTTGCGCCCTGGGCGGCACAGATGCGCTACCATGTGGGGCATATCCCGGATCTGGGCTGGCCCGGCGGCAAGATCGAGCTGCTGGCGGTGGATGCCGCCAAGATCGCCACGACCACGGACCTGATCGCGGCGCAGTTCTTTCCCGCGCTGATCCCCGGGCGCAGCCTGCTCATCCAGCAGGACTTCCTGCACTGGTCCCAGCCCTGGCTCGCCGCCCAGATGTGGCGCATGCGCAGCGCCTTCGCGCCCGTGGCCCATGCCCCCCGGGACACAGTCGCCTTCCTCTGCACGGCACCGGTAACGCCCGAGATCATCGAGGCGGGCCGGATCTCGCAGGCCAGCGATGCAGAGCTTCTGGCGGATATCCGGGCCATGCGCGACGCGCTCCCGGCGGCTTGGGGGCTCAACGCGCGGATCCGCAAGACCGTCGCGGCCCTGCGCACCAATCCCGGGGTGCGGATCGCCTGGCAGATGCAGCCGCCGCCCGCCCCAGCCCCCTAAACCGCCGCTGCGCGCGCCTCCAGCGCGGCGATATCGCCGCCGCAGATCTCGGCCTCGGCGGCAAGGATCCGGTCGATTGGCCAGTCCCACCACGCCAGCTCCAGCAGCCGGGCGACGATCTCGGGGGCGAATCTCTGGCGGATCACCCGCCCGGGATTGCCCGCCACGATGCTGTAATCGGGGATCTCACCCCCGACCACGGCCCCGGCACCGACGATCACGCCATGGCCCAGCCGCGCCCCGGGCAACACCATCGCATTGCGCCCGAACCAGCAATCATGGCCCACAATCGTCGGACGCGGCGCGCGCCCGGGCATCGAGGGGCGATCCGGCGACATCCCGTCGAAAATCGCAAAGGGAAAGGCACTGAACCCGTCATAGCGGTGATTGGCACTGTCGGTGACAAAGGACACGCCCATGGCCAGCGAGCAGAACTTGCCGATCTCGATCCGCTGCTCGCCATAAAGATAGGGAAAGAGCCGACGCCGGAGGAGGTCCGGCTCGGGCATCTCGTCATCACTGTAATAGGTGTAGTCGCCGATGCGCAGCCCCGGCGCGTCGAGCACCGCGTTGAGAAAGACGGTGCCCTCATAGGCAGTGCCATCGGGAAAGACGATCGGGTGCCGGGTGTCCGGCAGGGGAAAGGGCATGGGAACCTCCGGAAGAGACTGTCCCCGAGTTATCCAAGCCGCCGGGCCCGGAAAAGCGCAAAACATGTCCGCCGCTCAGCTCCCGGACATAACTGATACGACAGGCGAAATCCTGCGGACACGACTCATCCCTAGAAGGGGCGCAATTCGAAGAGAGATAAAGGACCTTCCCAATGTTGCCCCAAACACCCCAACTGATTGCCGCCGCCCTTCTCGCGGGCGCGGCCCTCGCACAGGCCAGCGCTGTCAGCGCCGCAACGCTCTACGCCGACCGCGCCGCATTTGAGGCGGATACGGCGCCCACGGGCGCGATCGATTTCGAGGATCTCCCCGACGGGTCCTCCTTCTCCGGGCAGGAACTGAGCGTCGGACCCATGCGCTTCTCGGGCGGCGTGACCCCGGGCAACGAGACCTGGAACGTGATCTCCCCCGTCGGATTTTGCGAGGGATATCATTCCATTGACGGCTCGCGTCACGCATGTGTCGGTGTGTCTGACCACGCACAAGTGCGCCTCGATTTCCTGACCGATGTCTCGGCCTGGGGCGCGGATTTCTCGGATATGGGCGACCAGGGACGCGAGACCGCCCTCAAGTTCTATGACGATGCGGACCAGCTGCTCTTCGAGTATGTCGCCGCAGATCAGGGCGAGCTTGAGAAGACCTTCATCGGTGTGGACTTCGAAGGCGAAAGCGCGAGCTACATGACCTTCTCGCTCTTTGCGCGCCTGCCGAGCCAAGACCTCGACGGATTCGGCATGGACAACGTCATCTTCACCTCTGTCCGTGATCCGGGGGCGCCTGCCCCCGTGCCGCTGCCGCCTGCCGCTCTGCTGCTGGGTTCCGCTGCGGGCGGGTTGATGAGCCTCGGTCGCCTGCGCCGGAAACGGCAGGCCGCCGCCTGACCCCTACGATCACAGCGCGCGCCCGGCGGGCGCGCGCCCGATGCCCGAGATCCATGTCCTGCCGGATCTCCACTGGCGCGCTTAAGCGCGCCCAGACGCAGACCACCCTGGAATAGGCGCACCCCAAGCGGTGCCGCAGAAGCGGCTCCGCTTTTGCGTCGTTTGGGGGGGCCAGCCCGTCCCGGCATCGCGCCAGACATCGCCCCCGGACACCGGGGCCGTAAGCCGCCCGGCACCACGAAAAAGGGGCGCCCTGAAGCGCCCCTTCGAAAGCCTTGTGGTTGAAACCGGCTTACTCGATGATTTTGGAGACGACGCCAGCGCCGACGGTACGGCCGCCTTCGCGGATGGCGAAGCGGAGGCCGTCTTCCATGGCGATCGGGGCGATCAGCTCGACACCGAATTTCAGGTTGTCGCCCGGCATCACCATCTCGGTGCCTTCCGGCAGCGTCACGGTCCCGGTCACATCCGTCGTCCGGAAGTAGAACTGCGGACGGTAGTTCGCGAAGAACGGCGTGTGACGGCCACCCTCATCCTTGGTCAGGATGTAGGCTTCGGCTTCGAACTTGGTGTGCGGCGTCACGGAGCCCGGCTTGCAGAGAACCTGACCACGCTCGACACCTTCACGGTCCACACCGCGCAGCAGGGCGCCGATATTGTCGCCCGCTTCACCGCGATCCAGCAGCTTGCGGAACATTTCCACACCGGTGCAGGTGGTCTTGGTGGTGTCGCGGATGCCGACGATTTCGATCTCGTCGCCCACATTGATCACGCCACGCTCCACACGACCGGTCACAACCGTGCCGCGGCCGGAGATCGAGAACACGTCCTCGATCGGCATCAGGAAGGGCTGGTCCACGGCGCGCGCCGGGGTCGGGATGTAGTCATCCACAGCCGCCATCAGCTCGGCGATCTTCTCGGTGCCGATCGCGTCGTCACGGCCCTCGAGGGCTGCCAGAGCGGAGCCCGCAACGATCGGAATGTCGTCGCCCGGGTACTCGTAGCTGTCCAGAAGCTCGCGGATTTCCATCTCGACCAGCTCCAGGAGCTCTTCGTCGTCGACCTGGTCCACCTTGTTCATGAAGACGACCATGTAGGGGATGCCCACCTGACGGCCGAGCAGGATGTGCTCGCGGGTCTGGGGCATCGGGCCGTCGGCCGCGTTCACCACGAGGATCGCGCCGTCCATCTGGGCCGCACCGGTGATCATGTTCTTGACGTAGTCGGCGTGACCCGGGCAGTCCACATGGGCGTAGTGACGGGCGTCCGTCTCGTATTCCACATGCGCGGTCGAGATCGTGATCCCGCGGGCCTTCTCTTCCGGCGCGCCGTCAATCTCGTCATAGGCTTTGAAGTCGCCAAACTGCTTGGTGATCGCAGCCGTCAGCGTCGTCTTGCCGTGGTCAACATGCCCGATCGTGCCGATGTTAACATGCGGTTTAGAACGCTCAAACTTTTCCTTAGCCATGATG
>NZ_JBNAFR010000017.1:0-60117 GCF_049800775.1 Dinoroseobacter sp. S375
CTGTCTAGTATGAGGCCGCCACTCAGAGTAACTTCAAGCTGACCGCTTCCGTCGGGGGATATTGAAAAGGTGGACTGCCTTGGGGGGTAGTCTGGAGGGTAGGCCCAATGATCAAACCTCGTCGCGCCGATACTGGTTCCATTTATCAGAATGTTGCAACCACTCTCGACAAATGAGCAGTACGTTGCCGCCAAATGCTTGCGAAGTTCTTCAATTGCGTCGTGGTCAAATCCTTGTCGCAGTTCAGAAATACGAACGATAGTTTGCCCTACTTCCCCTTCGTCTACACGCTTGGCCTCAATTTCCCAGTCTTCACTGCTTAACCAATCGTTGTCGATTACGATGCGTGTTGCGGGAGCGCTGTCGTAGCGAGAAACTATCTCGACCCGTTCACCTAGCGCGACACCAGCTCGCTTTCCGCCAACACCAAAAGTTCCGATTATCTCTTCAATTGAAATTTCGCGCGACGCACCCGGGGAGATCAGCAATCTCATCTGATCAGCTGGTACCCCGCCTGCATTGTCGACAACGGATATCTTTTGCCGATCCGCATTCATGAAAATATCTACTTGGGTGCCCGCAGGCTTTGAGTTTGCAGTCCAATTGTCGATTGCATTATCAACCAACTCACAAATCGAAGTGGTCAGGTCGTAGTCAGCAATTATAGAGAGGAACATCCGTTTTTCCGGCGTTCCGTCGATAGTGTCTGTGCTGCCGATCAATTTACTAATCTCGAATACCACGCTGAACTTACCGCACCATCTAGGGTTGTTCGATTTTACCTTGTTTTCAAGCGTTTTTCTCGTTCGGCTCCTGACAATCAAATTTCATGTTGCTGTCCAAGCGCAACGGTACGACACGCACCCAGCGCTAGTGAATGTGGGGAGTGGCAATCCTCCCACTCGCTCCAAACCCTGTCAGTGTCAACATGGCGGCTTTCGCCTACCCTGGTTCGTGGGGTCGAAGGTCAGTTTTCTCGATCTCCGCAAATCCTTGCTGCAGAGCGGCGAATGCACACTTTCCGCCCTCCAAGCCGAGCGCTCCTTTCCCAGAGGGAGAGAACTGCTGCGATCGACGGCGGCTCCACGCGTCTTGCCTTCTCCGATCTGTCGCGTCCAACGCCCCGGTCGCAGTCTGACCAGGACTGCGCGGCGGCGTTGTTGAGGGGACCGTGTCGGTTCGATGCGGATAGGCGCCTCGGGGCAGGTCTCAGGGGTTCGGGATGTGGCGGCCTCCGGGGACGGGCGCGACGCGTAGGGCGCTTATGCGCGGGCGGATCGCCTGTCCGGGCCCATGCCGGGATTGCAACCGGGGCTGTGACGGGCAAGGTGGGGGTCCCGGGGGATCTGTGCGGCAGGGGCGGCGCGCCCGGTGGATGAGGTGACAGATGCAGATTACGAAACTCGACCATGTCAATCTCCGCACGCGCCAGTTGGACGTGATGGTCGCCTGGTATCGCGATATGCTGGGCTTCACCGAGGCCGCGCGCCCGGATTTCGCCTTTCCCGGCGCGTGGCTTGCGGCTGGTGAGACGGTCATGGTGCATCTGATCGCCGTGGAGGATCCGGAGCTCGTGGGCTCCGAGGTCCCGCTCAAGCTGGAGCATTTCGCCTTTCGTGCCACGGGTGTTGCGGCGTTCGAGGCCCGGCTGACCGCCGCCGGAGAGCCGTTCCGCCGGGTCGATCTGGCCGCGACCCGCACGGCGGCGTTCAATGTCTGGGATCCGGACGGAAACCATATCCACGTGGATTTTGACCTCGACGGCTGAGGCCCCCCGGGGTCGGCCCGCTGCGCCCGGCCCCGCCCCGGAGGGATCGCGTCAGGCGATCAGCGTTTCGATCGCCTGCATCACCGCCTTGCGGTGTTCGGGATTGTCCGCGGCCCGATGGGGGGCGGCAAAGGCCCCGGCATCATTGTCGAAATACCGCCCGGACATGCCGGCAAAGCGTTCGCCGAGGCTGGCCTCGATCAGGATATCGGCCCCGATGGACAGGTCACTGCCCGCGACGCCGAACCCCTCCTTGACCATCTTGGAGGCCAGCAGCGATCCCGGATTGACCGCCACGACCAGCGGGCCGCCGGAAAGGGTGTCGGCCAGCGCGCGGGTCCAGATGGTGATAGCCAGCTTGCTCTGGGCATAGGCGGCCATGTCATCGAGCCGCGTCTCGCCCATCATCGCCGCGATCTCCACCGGGGCCTGGGCCGCCGAGGACAGGTTCACGATCCGCCCGGTCTGCGGAATGATCGGCAGCAGCCGCCGGGTCAGTACATAGGGCGCCAGCGTGTTGACCACGAAACGCAGGTCGAGCCCCTCGGCCGTGCGCGTCTCGGGCGCCTTCAGCACGCCCGCATTGTTGATCACCACATCCAGCGTCCCGTGATCGGCCCGGATCGCCTCGGCCAGTGCTGCGGTCTGCGCCAGATCCGACAGATCGGCGGCATGGGTCGCCACCCGCCCGCTGATCTCGCGCGCGGCGGTCTCGAGCTTGGCCGTGCTGCGCCCGTGCAGCAGAACATGATGCCCCGCGGCGGCGAGCTTCTCGGCGGTCAGCCGCCCGATCCCGTCGGTGGCACCAGTGATGAGGATGGTCTTGGTCATGGCAGGGGTCCTTTCCCGGCTCCGGCGGCCCGGCGGGTCCGCCCGTGAACTGTCAAACAGGCGCGGTCAGTCCGCGTAACGCACCAGCGTCCGGCTTTCGAGGCTCTGGCGCAGGGTGGTGACGCTCGCATCCTCGATCAGGTCGACCGCGCTATGGGGGACCGAGGGACGGCCGCGATTGTCATGGATGTTGAACACCGCCACCTCGTCCGGGGTCATCTTCGAGCGATAGAGCCATTCATGGCCCGCGCCGCCGACAATCCCCATGATCTGACCCTTGCGATCCGGATAGATCAGATCGAGCAGCAGCCAGTCCTCGCGCGGCACGCTGGCCGGGCGCAGAAAGCCCAAAGGCGCGGAGTTGACCGGGGCCCCCACCGGTCGCCAGATATTGATGAAGGCGTAATGCCCCGCCCGCCAGTCCGCCGCCCGATCCGGGCCGAGCAGATCGACCAGACGCTGCGCCGCGCCCTCGGGGCTGTAATCGCTGTGCACATTGCGGGCGGGTTTGCGCGCAGAGCTCGGGTCATCCACCCGCAGCGTGTGGTCAAAGACGATCACCTCCCGTGCGCCGACCGTCTCCTGCAAGAGTTCGGTGAGCTCGGCGTCATAGGTCGCCTGCCACCCGGTCCCATCGCGGAAATCGGTCACCGCCGAGGGCCGGGTGACAAAGCTTAGCCCGTCCTCGGCAAACCCCACCGTCGCCTCACCCGCGCGCAGATCGCGCAGGGCAATCGCGGTCCGGGCAATCTCGGGCCAGATCATCTCGCCGGCGACACCGCCCGCATCGATATGGAACGCCTGCCGGTGCGGCTTGTGAACGTGGTAATTGACATATCCCATGCGCGGCATCGCGGTCTCCTTTTCTGCGGGGCTCAGTCCCCTGAGGCGTGGCCCGCGCGGCCCCCGCGCGACGGATCCTGACCCGCGCGGGGGCGGGCAGGGCCGCTTGCCTTGTCATTTACACTTCCAAATCGCGAATAAAATGGGCGAAACTCGGGTTATGAATTCGCGAAACGGATATAATCATGGACACTGACAGCCTGCGCCTCTTCGTGCTGGCCGCCGAGAAGCTCAATATCAGCGCCGCGGGCCGCGCGCTCGGGATGGTGCCCGCCGTGGCCAGTGCCCGGCTCGCCAAGCTCGAGAAATCCATGGGGGCGGACCTGCTGCACCGCTCGACCCGCAAGGTCTCGATCTCGCTGGAGGGCTCCGAGTTCCTGCCCTTCGCCCGCGAGATCATCGCCCAGGAGGACGCCGCCCGCGCGGCGCTGGGGCAAAAGAGCCTCGATATCACCGGCACGATCCGCTTCACCGCGCCCAGCAGCTTCGCGCAGCGCTATGTGGCGCCGGTCCTGCCCGCCTTCACCCAGCGCCACCCGAAAGTGACCCTCGATCTCCGGCTGTCCGACGCGCGCTATGACCTGATCGATGGCAGCTTCGATCTGGCGATCCGCAATTTCGCGATGGAGGATACCAGCCTCAAGGGCCGCAAGCTGGCCGAGGATACGCGGATCCTCTGTGCCGCCCCCGCCTATCTGGACGCCCATGGCGTTCCGGACAGCCCCGAGGCGCTGGCCGGGCACAAGCTCGTGGCCTTCAAGGACCAGACCGCCCGCGCGCTGGCCGGGCCCGACGGGCAGCGGGGGCAGTTCGACCCCCAGACCGGCCATTGCCAGATCATCACCGATGACGGCATGACCCAGAAGATGGCGACGTTGGCGGGGGCGGGGATCTCGATGAATTCCCTGTGGAATGTCAGTGACGAGCTCGCTGACGGGCGGCTCGTGCGGGTCCTGCCGACCTTCGAGGTCGATGACGCGGCGGCGCTCTGGCTGGTCTATCCCAAGACGAATGTCCTGTCGCCGAAAGTGCGCGCCTTCATGGATTTCCTGATTGCGCAGATCGGCTCCTGCGCCGTGCTCGGCTGGCGCGACGCCTAGAAACGGCGCATTGACTTTGCGCGCGGCCCGGGCAGGGATCCCGCCCGGGCCGAGCGCGCCCTGTGTGCGGACCCGCCGGCTCAGAAGGGCGCAAACCCGTCCGATGGCGCGGTCGCGGCGCTCCAGCGCTGCTCCGGCGGGATCTCGGGCCGGGGGGCTTGCGGGGGCGGCACCTGCCCCTGCGCCCCGTAGAGCCAGAGCACGAAATTCGACCGCGACCCCTCGGTGATCGGCTCCGAGGCATGGGGCACGCTGCCATGGTGGATCAGCGCGGTGCCCGGCTCAAAGGTCAGCTTTTCCACCCGGCGCGTCGCCGGATCGATGAAGCTGACGGCAGAGCCCGAGAAGCTTTCGCCCGGCAGGTTCAGGTTGATGTTCAGCGTCACCGACGAGGCATCCGTATGGGGCCGCAGAGAGGTGTCCGTATCCGCCTGCCACTGGATCGAAAAGCCGAAGGTCTGGCTGTCATACCCCATCACATCCGGGAAGAGCATCCGCGAGATCGGGCGCATGTAACGGTTCATCAGCCCGCCATAGAAGGCCTGGAACCCGGGCGCGCCGAGATGGCCCTCGGAGCGCGGGTCGAGCATGGCGCCCGCCCGGTTGAGCGAGATGCCATAGGGCGGCCGCAGGGGGATCTCGGCGCGCGCGGCCTTGTCCAGATAGGCGCGCAGGACGGGCAGGGTCTCGGGGTCGAGAAACTGGGCCTTGTAGACCCCGGGAAAGACCTCGGTCCAGAGCGCCCGCACCTCCGTCTCCTGCGTGGGTGTGTGCCATGCGGCGTCCACGGCCCGCCGCAGCGCCGGGGCATAGAGGCTGTCATCCAAGGGCAAATCCCCGGGCGCCGCGGTCGCGTCCCATTCCGCCCAAGCCGCTTCGAACAGCGCGTCATTGCGGGTCCAGAAGTCCTGCACGGACGGCGCGCGCTGCAGCATCTCCTCCCGGCTGGGGCGGGCAACTCTGCGGGCCCGGTCCAGAACTGATTGTGTCATGAGACTCTCCGTGATCAGTCATATGTCGTCTGATCTGCAGCTATTGCACTCACGGATTGGTATAAATGGGGGTGAATGGATTTCAGAATTCGCGAAACCCGCATAAAAGCGCCCTTGGCCAAGGACAGCACCCGATCCGACCCGCACGCGGTCCCGCGACAGACACCATCCAAAGCTGTCTGATCCACGACCAGACCCGCCCTGCCCGCAGCTCCAGTCGCCACCAAGTTACCATAAGACCGATTACCCGCGACTCTCTTGCCCCGCTCCCGCCCGGCACCGCGTCCCCAAACGCGCCACCCCAAAGCGGTGCGCGTGGCGCAGGTGCGCGGCCTAGGTGGCGTCCGGCAGTTTGCGCGGTTGGCCATGCTCATCCAGCGCGACGAAGACGAAATCCGCGTCGGTCACCTTCTGCGCCTCCTTGCCAAAGCGTGGCCGCGCCCAGACATCCACATGGATCCGCATCGAGGTGCGCCCCACCTTCTTCAGCGTCGCATAGAGCGTCACCTCATCCCCGACCTTCACCGGCTGCAGGAACTGCATCGCCTCCACCGCGACCGTCGCCCCCCTGCCCTGCGAAACGCGCCCGGCCATGTTCCCGGCGGCCAGATCCATCTGCGACATCAGCCATCCGCCGAACACATCCCCCGCCGGGTTGGTATCCGCGGGCATGGCCACGGTGCGGATCACGAGCACGCCCTCATCCTGCTGGCGTCCGTGCAAACTGCGCTTGCGCGCGCGATCGAGGGCTGTGTCTTCGGTCATGGCGGTGCTGGGCTCCTGTCGCTGCGCTTGGCCCGCAGCCTAGCAAACCCGGAGCCCTTCGCGATAGTTTCCAGGTACGGGCCATGTCACCGACCCTCGGCACGGGGCCCTTGTGGCCATGCCCGAACCCACCGCAAGATCTAGAAAACCCTTGCGCGAATCCGATCCTTGCCCAATAGTCACGAAAAATCGCGGGAAAACGCCGCCAACCGTGAACACGTCGCGGATATGAGAGCAGATGCAGGACACAGACACCCTCAATGCGGTCATTAGACAGCATTCCGAATGGCTGGCAACCCAGTTGCACGCCCAGCGGGAGAACCTCTTTCCCCCGGATGCCGCCAAGACCATGCGCAAGTTCACCTCAGGCGAGGCGGCCAGCCTGCTGGGCGTGAATGACAGCTACCTGCGCAAGCTCCACCTGGATGGCAAAGGCCCCTCGCCCCAGCTGACCCCGGGCAATCGCCGCCAGTATTCCGCCGAGGATATCCAGGCCCTGCGCGTGCTCCTGCAGCAGACCGCCCGCAAACCCGGCGACTACCTGCCCGGGCGCCGCGAGGGCGACCATATGCAGGTCATCGGCGTGATGAACTTCAAGGGCGGCTCGGGCAAGACGACCACCGCCGCCCATCTCGCCCAACGCCTCGCGCTCAAGGGCTTCCGGGTGCTGGCCATCGACCTCGACCCGCAGGCCTCGCTGACCGCGCTCCACGGGGTGCAGCCCGAGATCGACCTGCCCGATGGCGGCACGCTCTATGACGCGATCCGCTACGAGGCCCCCTGCCCCATCACCGAGATCATCCGCCCGACCTATATCCCCAATCTCGACATCATCCCGGGCAATCTCGAACTGATGGAGTTCGAGCATGAGACCCCCCGCGCCCTCGCCCAGGGCGGCGCCGGTCTGTTCTTCTTCCGGGTGCGCGAGGCCCTGGCCCAGGTCGAAGACCGCTATGACGTGGTGGTGATCGACTGCCCGCCGCAGCTGGGCTTTCTGACCATGTCGGCGCTCTCGGCCTCCACCGGGGTGCTGGTGACGATCCATCCCGAAATGCTCGACGTGATGTCCATGTCGCAATTCCTGCGCATGACCGCTGACCTGATGGATGTGATCGCCGAGAGCGGCGCGGACCTGTCCCATGACTGGATGCGCTACCTGCTCACCCGGTTCGAGCCGACCGACGCGCCCCAGAACCGGATCGCGGCCTTCCTGCGCACCATGTATGGCGACAAGGTCCTCAACGCGACGCAGCTCAAATCCACCGCGATCTCCGATGCGGGCCTGACGAAACAGACCCTCTACGAGGTCGAACGCAGCGCCTTCACACGGGCCACCTATGACCGGGCGATCGAAAGCCTGAACGCCGTGAATGACGAGATCGCGGCCCTGATCCAGACCACATGGGGGCGCGGATGAGCGGCAAGAAGAAACGCATGTCCATGCTGGACAACCTCGCGGCGGCCGGGGCCCCTGCCCCGCCGAGCTCGATGCTGTCCACCAACCGGGCCCTGCGCTCGGCGCGGGATGCGGTGGATGGGCACAAGGTCTGGGATCTCGACCCGGCCAGCATCGACACCACGGGCCGCATGCAGGATCGCCTCGATATGAGCGACGTGGCCGGCCTGCAGGACGCGATTGAGGCGAATGGCCAGACCGTGCCGATCCTCGTGCGCCGCCATCCGGAGGATCCCGACCGATACCTGCTGGTCTATGGCTATCGCCGCCTCGTGGCGATCCAGCAATCGGACAAGGTCGACAAGGTCCGGGCCCTGATCGCGACGCTGGATGATCGGGCGGCGCAACAGGCCCAGATTTCCGAGAACATGGCCCGGCGCGACCTGTCCTATATCGAAAAGGCGCGCTTCGCCCGGCAACTGGTCGAGGGGGGCTTCGGCAGTCAGACCGAGGTGGCCGAGGTGCTGACCGTGGCGAAATCCTCGATCTCCATGGCCTTCGGCATTCTCGACATGGTGGGCGAGGATCTGGTCCTCGCCATCGGGCCCGCCCATGGCATCGGTCGCCCCCGGTGGGAGGCGCTGGGCAAGCTGATCACCGATCACCACCTGTCCCGTACGGATCTCGTGGATGTGGCCACGCGCAGTTTCACCCGGGCGGAATGGTCCGATGTGCTGGGCGAGGCCGCCCCGCCCTCGGATGACCCCTCCGTCGCCGCGTTCGAGGCGGTTCTGGCCGAGGCACAGACGCGTGTTCCGGCGCAACCCATTGAGAAAAAACAGGTAAAGCGAAAACAGGCGCACCGGGTTCAACTGGATCCCGCGCAGCGCGCCACCGTGACCCGCACGGCCAAGGGCCTGCGGTTCGACATATCCGAAGGGGCGTTTGCCGACTGGCTCGAAGACCAGGCAGACACCCTTTTGGCCGACCTTCACGCGCGCTGGCAAACGCGCGCGGAAGACCCCGAGCAGTAACAAAACAGGAGGCACGACCCAGACAAAAAGAAAGGTCCCGCAAGGACTGACCCCACGAGACCCAACTTGTTTCTAGCACCTTCAAGGTAGTCTCGCCGCCTTTTCTTCGCAAGTCCTAAGTGATTCGCGGGCCCTGTTCTGTTGTCTTCGTGACAATCAAAATGCACTACACGCCGATCACCTCGTTTCGGCGCGCCGTTTCGGCTGCGCATCTCAAACCCGTGGATCCGAGCCCGCCCCCCCTGCCCGTCGAGGCCGTCAACAAATGGGAAGTCCTGCGCGAACTGGGCGCGGCGCGCGTGGCGTTCGGCCTGTCGGACCGGGATCTGACCGTGCTCCAGGCCTTGCTGAGCTTCCATCCCGGCGCGGATCTCGCGGCGGAGGCTGAGGCGCTCGTGGTTCACCCCTCCAACAGATCGATCTGTGAGCGGCTCAACGGCATGCCCTGCTCCACCATGCGCCGGCATCTGGGGCATCTGGTTGCCGCGGGGCTCCTGCGCCGCAAGGACAGCCCCAATGGCAAGCGCTACGCCCGTCGCTACGGCGATGAGAAGATCGCCTTCGGCTTCGACCTCGCCCCGCTGGTCCAGCGCTTCGCCGAGATCTGCGCGGAAGCCGAGGCCGCCCGCGCCGCCGCAGAGGCCCATCGCCGCCTGCGGGAGAGCGTCAGCCTGATGCGTCGCGATCTTGTGGGGCTGGTGACCTACGGCGCCGAGATCCGCCCGGATCTGAGCCTCTGGGACCGTCTTTCGGATCTTGCCACGCTCACGGGCCGCGACCTACGGCGCAAACTCTCTCTGGAGGATCTCGGCGATTTGGCAGCCGTTCTGGAGATCGCATTGCGCGACGCGCGGGATGTTCTGGACCCGCCTGTCACAGAAGATCTGAGCAGCAATGATATCCAGAATGAGCAGCACCATCAGAATTCAAATACAGATCTTCATGATCTTGAACTCCGCTTAGAAAAGCGAAAGGCGGAGGTCGAAGGCGCGCGGATGTCCGATGACGCGCAGAGCGGAACGGGCGAGACGGATAGCGATCGGGCAGAGCCGCCAAGTTGCAACCTGCCGCTCGGTCTGGTTCTGGCCTCCTGCCCCGAAATCCAGAGCTACGCCCCGGATCGGATCCGCCACTGGCACGAATTCGTTAGGATTGCGGAAACCCTGCGCCCGATGATGGGGATCTCCCCCTCCGCCTGGCACGCCGCCCGCGACAGCATGGGCCCGGAACAAGCCGCCGTGGTTCTGGCCGCGATGCTCGAACGCGCGTCTGAGATCTGGTCTCCGGGCGGATATCTGAGATCCTTGACGATGAAGGCCGCAGCCGGCCAGTTTTCCTGCGGCCCGATGATCATGAGCCTGACCCGAAAGGCGGCGGCGTAAAGAGTTCACAGTTGTGAACTCGCTCCCGTGGGATGCTGTCGGATCTCCTAAGCGTGGACCTGGACCGCAATTCACCGAAGATTGGTTCTCAGTGAAAGGGCAGCGCGAAGGATGTCGTTCGAATGCCGGAGATCTCTGCGGAACGGGCAGACCCATCTCTCCCGCATGTTCGTCTGAGAAAAACACTGTGTCCAATGGCTAACTGTCCCCAAGTTTTTTCCGAGAGAATTTCTGCCGTCGCGCCAAAATTCTCTCGGAGCGCCGCGCTGGCATTTCTGTCGGTCGGTTGTCCTAGTGAGCAAAAGCCTAGGAGACGCGATATGAAGTTACACAAGACTGAAACCGCCCAGATCCTGATCGCGGGATTGCCCTGCGACATCGACAAGTGGAGTGTTCTGAGGAAGCTGGAGCGTTATGGTCCAAGTTGCGGACTCTCAGTCCAGGACCTGGATTTCCTGAGGCTTTTGATACGGCTTACGCGTCCTGAGGATTGGATGGCAGGAAACCGGCCTACTATCTATGCATCTAACCGGGTTCTGGCTGAACGAATTGCGAAAACCGAACGAACGGTTCAAAGACGCTTGAGTTCGCTCTTGGACCAAGGCCTCATGGCCAAGGTTGGTCCGGCGCATAGCCGCCGCTACGCTCGCCGCAATGCGCGGGGCGAAGCGGTCGTTTTTTCGGGGTTTGACCTGTCGCCGCTTGCGCACTGGTATCTGCGCCAACCCGATTGCTCAGAGGTTGAAGACGCCAAGAGCGACAGGTTTGACGCCCCTGTCGGACAGGTTTGTCGGTCACAAAGAGAGTCAGATCACTCATCAGAGACTCTTTGCTTCGAACACCGCGTTGAGGAGGGCGGTGTGGACAAGACTGGGTTTCTTGAGAAACGAGCGCGCTTTGGCTGACATGGCGCGCTGGCAGGCAATATCGATGCGTCTTTTCAAAGGATCGGCGTCTTTGAAAAGCAATCAAAGAAAAGGAGCAAACATGCCGAGAGATGGGACGCGTCGCGGCGCAGGACGCCCGATTGGATCCAGGAACACGCATTCATTTGCGGACATACGCGAGACATCGAAGGCGGTGCAGTTTCATGTGATGGCTATTTCAAACGTGCATCGATCCGAGGCAGTAATGAGCGATGACGGGGCGGGGGTGCGCTGTCGTCGGGTGTTGTCCTCTTTGGATCTAGGTGGGTCTTGACGCAGAGAGGCGGCGTTGCGGGGGGGCTATGTGCTGCAACGGGGGTTGTGGTCGGAAAATAGGGGGAAATGCAACACAAGGGGGGTTGTGGTGTTTGAGGCTGTCATAAGCTGGTTTGTGGTATGTTTGGCGTGTAATGTGAGTCACAACGGCGCTTGTGAAAAGAAAGATCCCAGATGGTGTCTCACATAGACAGGTATGATCAGAGTGACATGGTGGAATATCATTATGGCGCTTTCCCGCCGGCGGAGCTGGATCTGGGGCGGTTGATCGGACCTTTGGCGCGGGCGCAGGATGCGGTCTCGCGCTATGATCAGATGCTGCTATCGCTGCCCAATAGCGAGCTTTTGCTGGCCCCCATGCGCCATAACGAGGCGGTGATCTCGTCCCGGATGGAGGGGACGATCTCGACCGTGGACGAGGTCATGATCTACGAGGCGGATGCGGGGGAGGAGGCCGGAGAGGATGGCAGGCCCGCGGCCAGGGGCGATGCGATCGAGGTGTTTCTCTACAAGGAGGTTCTGCGCCGCGCGCAGGAGGCGGTGGCCCATGGCGAGCCGATCAATGAAGGGCTGATCAAGAATGCCCACCGGGTGCTGCTGAGCTATGGCCGCGGGGCAGGGAAGGGGCCCGGCGCCTATAAGGACCAGCAGAACTATATCGGGGATGACCGCCGCCGGATCCTCCATTTCAAGCCGATCAGCCCGCTGCACTTGCAGCCCGCCATGACCGAGCTGCTCCGCTTTATCGAGACCAGCGACATGCTGCATCTTTTCAAGATCGGCGTGGCCCATGTGGAGTTCGAGGCGCTGCACCCGTTCAATGACGGCAATGGCCGCATCGGGCGGCTGCTGATCACGCTGCTCTTGTGGAAGTTCGGGCTGATCCACAAACCGCATTTCTATGTCAGCGCCTATTTCGAGACCCATAAGGACGCCTATATCGCGCTGATGCGCGGGGTGTCGCGGGACGGGGACTGGACCGGCTGGGTCGCGTTCTTTCTTGAGGCGATTGCCGCTCAGGCGGCGGCGAACCTGGCCACGGCGCAGGAGATCACGGCGCTTTACGAAGAGATGAAAGCACCGTTCCGCGAAATCTCGGGCTCGAAATGGCATGTGGAGGCGCAGGACCAGATCTTTGAGAACCCGGTGTTCAAGAACAGCCATCTGATCAAGCGCTCAGGCATGCCGAAACATGTGGCGGTGCGGATCACGCGGCTCTTGCATGAGGGCGGGCTGCTGCGCGAGCTGCGCCCGGCGCGGGGGCGGCGCGGGGCGCTTTACATGTTCGAGCCGCTGATGGACATCGTGCGCGCCTGAGCCGGGCAGGGCAGGGCAGGGGGGGGGGGGCGCCCTGTCCCCGGGGTCAGGGCCGTCCGGCGACCCGGATGCTCAGATGGGACAGGCCGGGCTGAAAGGCGGCGGGGGGCTCGGCATCGGTGACGAGGATATCGCCCTCTTTCAGGTCCGGCTGGCGCAGGGCGGGCTTGCGGTCTGCGGGCTGAAATTTCGAGGCATCCACGGCCATGATGCAATGGCTGGCGCTGTCCATCATGGCGAAGGCCATATCGACCTCGCATTGTTCATGGACGAGGAACCCCTTGTCGGGATGGGCCATGGAGGCCGAGAGCAGGCAGTAATCCACCTGGCTCCGTTCCACGACCTGAAAGGCGGAGCGGTCGAAGGATGCCCCGTCATGGTCGCGCAGCTGGGTTCCGGCCATGGAGACATTGTTGCCGGGCACCATGGCCAGCGTGCTGGCGACGAAGGCGGAATTGGTCACGATGGTCAGGTTGCGCCGGTTGCGGAGCATCTGGGCGATGAAGGCCGAGGTGGAGCCGGTATCGATCACGAGGCTGTCGCCATCCTGCACGATCTCGGCCACCGTATTGGCGATGGCGACCTTGGCCTCGCGGTTCAGGGTCATGCGCGACAGGAAGGGTGGGTCGAGGGCGGATTTGTTCGATACCAGCGCCCCGTGCACCTTGCGCAGGGCGCCGCGCTCGGCCATGGGGCGGGTGACGCGCCGGATGGTCTGGTCCGAGACGCCCATGATCTGCGACAGCTCCTGCACGGTCACGGTGCCGAGCATATCGACCCGGCGCAGGATCTCTTCGCTGTATTTCGAGGTGGGCGCGGTCATGTCTGCACAAGCTCCAGCAACTCTGCGTGTAACTCCGGTGTGGCCGCGGTGAGCGTGCGCCCGTCCGAGGTCAGGGACAGGGGGCGGCCCTGCCAGTCGGTCATCACGCCGCCCGCCGCCTCGACCACGGCGGCCACGGGCAGGTAATCATAGGGCTGCAGGCCGTAATCCACCACCGCATCCGCATGGCCGCTGGCCACCAGCGCATGGGGGTAGCAATCAGCACCCAGCCGTCGCAGCCCGCCCGCCCGCGCCAGCCGCAGGGCGGTGTCGGGGATATCGGCGAGCATCCGGTCCATTTCATTGAGACAGAGCCGCGCCGTGGCCAGCTCGCGGCAGTCGGAGGCTACGATGGGCGCGCCGTTGAGGGTCGCCCCGACCCCGCGCGCCCCGGCATAGAGCTCGCCCAGGGCGGGCATGTTGATGATGCCGAGCTGCGGGCGCTGCGCGGCCACATAGCCGATCAGCATGCCAAAGAGCGGCAGGCCCGCGATGAAGGACCGGGTGCCGTCGATCGGATCCACGATCCACATGGCGTCATCGTTGCCGGTCTGGCCGTATTCCTCGCCGAAGATCGTCTCGCCGGGATAGGCGGCCTGCAGGGCGTCGCGGATCGCGCGCTCGGTGGTCTGATCGGCGATGGTGACCGGGCTGTCATCGGATTTCTGCGTCACATCGAGCGGTTTGCGAAATCGCGCCATCGCCACGGCGGAGGCGTCTGCCGCGATGGTCCGGGCGGCTGCGAGACGGGTGTGCAGGTCGGTCATGGGCGCTTTCGCAAGAGAGGGGCTTTGATCTGATGTGCCTCTTGAAAGATCACTTCGCAATCAAAAACAACAAGTGGGCAACCGTTTTGTTGATTTTTGTTGATTTTGGCCAGAACTGTTGTTGAATGCAGGGATCAGGCCGGTGCGGGGCTTTAGACCCGGGAACAGCAGCGTCGGCATCCAACCGGAGTAATTTCATGAAAAAACTGTCCGCCCTGACCGCCCTTTGCCTTGCGACGAGCCCGGCGCTTGCCGCCGATTCCAGCGATCCGATCAAGCTGACGCTGCATGACTGGTCCGGCCAGCTCATCACCACCACGCTGATGGGCGAGGTTCTGGAGGCGGCGGGCAACAACGTGGAATACGTGCAGGCCGATTACATCGCGCAATTCGCCGGGCTGAAGACCGGGGATCTGCATCTGGCCATGGAGATCTGGGAGACCACGGGGCGCGAGGCGCTGGACGAGGCCGTGGGCTCGGGCAATGTGGTGAATATGGGCGAGACCGGGATGCTCGCCATCGAGGAATGGTGGTATCCGGCCTATATGGAGGCGCGCTGCCCCGGGCTGCCCGATTGGGAGGCGCTGAATGCCTGCGCGTCGGAATTCGCCACGGCAGAGACGGCCCCGTTCGGGCGCTATCTGGGCGGCCCGGTGACATGGGGCGGCTTTGACGAAGAGCGGGTCGAGGCGCTCGGCATGGATTTCGAAGTGGTCCATGCGGGCACGGATGCGGCGCTGTTCGCCGAGCTTGAGGCCGCCTATCAGCGGCAGGATCCCATCGTGCTCTGGGTTTATGCCCCCCATTGGGCGCCGGCGAAATACGAGGGCAGCTTCGTGGAATTCCCGGCCTATTCGCCGGAGTGCTATAACGACCCGTCGACGGGCATCAACCCGAACGCGGCCTATGATTGCGGCAAGCCCACCGGCCCGATCTGGAAAGCCGCCTGGGCCGGGCTGCCCGAGGCATGGCCGAAGGCCGCCTCGGTGATCGAGGCCTTCACCATCTCGAACGAGGATATGGGCGCGATGGTCGCGGATGTGGACCTGAACGGCAAAACCGTCGAGGAGGTCGTCGCCGCATGGATGGCCGAGAACGAGAGCACCTGGAAAGGCTGGATCGGCGAGTAAACGGCCCTGCGCGGCCCGTGAACGGACCTGCCCTGCGGGGCAGGTGCCCCCCGTCTCGACGGGTGCTGTGCGAGCCGCGCGGTGCCCGGACTTCCGACATCTGACATGAACGGGTTTCACGCCGACCGCGCCCGGTGCCCGCGTGAAACCTGCGCCTGAGGTCCGCATGGACAGTTCCGTTATTCTCGATTGCCGCCATGTCTGGAAGCTGTATGGCGCCCAGGCCGAGGCTCTGTTGGCCGGGGGGCAGACCCCCGATGCGGCCGCGCTGGCGGCGGCCAATGTGATCGGGGCGGTGCGCGATGTGAATGTCCAGATCCGGCAGGGCGAGATCTTTGTGATCATGGGTCTGTCGGGCTCGGGCAAATCCACGCTGGTGCGCTGCCTGTCGCGGCTGGTCGAGCCCACGGCGGGCGAGATCGAGTTCGACGGGCGGGACCTGCTGCGGGCCACGGATGAAGAGCTGATCGAGATCCGCCGCAAGAAGATGGGGATGGTGTTTCAGCAATTTGCCCTGATGCCCCATCTGACGGTTCTGGAGAATGTCGGCTTCCCGCTGGAGATCCAGGGCGTGGACCGCACCACCCGTCAGGCCCGCGCCCATGAGGTGATCGAGCTGGTCGGCCTCCGGGGGCGGGAGGGGTACTACCCGCGCGAGCTCTCCGGGGGGCAGCAGCAGCGCGTGGGCATCGCCCGCAGCCTGATCGTGGAGCCGGACCTGTGGTTTCTCGACGAGCCCTTCTCGGCGCTCGACCCGCTGATCCGGCGCGAGATGCAGGACGAGTTCATCCGCCTGCAGGACATGCTGAAAAAGACCATCGTTTTCATCACCCATGATTTCGACGAGGCGATCCGGCTGGCCGACCGCATCGCGGTGATGAAGGATGGCATGATCGAGCAAATCGCCACGCCCGAAGAGCTCGTGCAGAACCCGGCCACGGAGTATGTCGCCGATTTCACCCGCCATGTGACCCGGGCCAAGGTGATCCGGGCCGCCAGCCGGATGGAGCCCGCCACCGCCGACCACTTTGCCGGCGAGGTCCCCCATGACGCGACCATCGACGCCATCGCCGACCGGGTGGAGCGCGCAGAGGCCCCGTTCAAGGTCATGAAGGACGGCGCGGTGATCGGCCAGATCTCGGCCCGGGCGGTGATTGATGTGCTGGTGGGGCGCGGCTGATGCCGGAGCGCGGACGCCCAGCGACCGGAGAGGTGCGCGGACCCGTGCCGGGACGCAAGCCGGGATCCGTGCCCGCGGATCTGAGGGGCCACATTGGCGGTCTTTTCAAGGGCGCGCGGCTCTTCTGGCTGGGCCTCTTTGCGGTCACCTGGCTTCTGTCGCAATACTCGTTCCAGATCTACAAGGCGCTGGATGCGCGCTGGATCATCCGGTTTCCGGCCCAGTTTCAGCTGAACCTCGACACCCATATCAGCGCCTTTCTCGACTGGCTGGTGAATGTCGCGAATTTCGGGCTTTTCACCTTTCGGGACCTCACCCGCGGCATCGCCTGGCTGATCGAGCTGCCTTACCAGTTCCTGCGCAATATCCTGATCGAGGGGTTCCAGTCGGGTCTCGGCAATGAGGCGGTGCAGATCGCGCCCTCGCTGAGCTGGATCGCGGTGATCGTGATCGCGGTGGCGGTCGGGCATTACGCCCGGGACTGGGCGCTGGCCGCGCTGGTCGGGGCGTGTTTTCTCTATCTCGCGGTGTTCGGGCAATGGGACAGCGCGATGATCACCCTGGCCTCGGTGCTGGTGGCGGTGCCGATCGGCGCCCTGGGCGGTCTGGGGCTGGGCATTCTGGCCTATCGCAGCCCGTGGATCGACCGGCTGCTGCGGCCGGTTCTGGACCTGATGCAGACCGTGCCGGTCTTTGCCTATCTGGTGCCGATCCTGATCCTGTTCGGCTTTGGCCCCGTGGCCGCCCTCGTGGCCACGGTGATCTATGCCATGCCGCCGATGATCCGGGTGACCATTCTCGCCCTGCGCGGGGTGCCCGAGGACCTGCTGGAGGCCGGGCGGATGATGGGGGCGACCCCGCGCCAGATGACGTGGAAAGTGCTGGTGCCCGCGGCGACGCCGACCCTGATGGTGGGGGTCAATCAGGTGATCATGCTGACCCTCAACATGGTGATCATCGCCTCGATGATCGGGGCAGGGGGGCTCGGCTTTGACGTGCTGGCGAGCCTGCGCAAGCTGGATATCGGTGGCGGGATCGAGGCGGGGCTGGCGATTGTCGTCATGGCCATCGCGCTGGACCGCGCCAGTCAGGCCTTTGCCGAGCGGCGGGTGCGCCATCGCCGGACCGGCTCTGCCTTGCAGCGTCATCCCTGGAGCATGACCGCGCTTGCGGTGATCGTCGGCACGTTCCTTTTGGGGCAGGTGGTCCCGGCGGTGCAGAGCTATCCCCCGGCCTGGGAGATCAGCACCGGGGCGTTCTGGTCCGACGGGATGGAATGGATCAATGTCAATTTCTTTGACACGCTGGAGGCGATCAAGACGGTCCTGCTGACGGGGCTTCTTTTGCCGGTGAAGAAGTTCTTTGCCGGTATCCCCTGGCCCTGGGGGATCATCGCCACGGGGCTGATCGCCTGGCGCGTGGCGGGCTGGCAACTGGGCGTGGCGGCGGCGCTGATGATGGCGTTCATCGCGGCCTCGGGGCTGTGGGCCAAGGCGATGGTGACGCTCTATCTCTGCGGGGTGTCGGTCTTCATCGCGGTGCTGATCGGCACGCCGCTGGGGATCTGGGCGGCGCAGCGGCCCCGGGCCGGGCGGGTCATCCTCGGCCTGATGGACACGCTGCAGACGCTGCCCTCCTTCATCTATCTGATCCCGGTGGTGATGCTGTTCCGGGTCGGGGATTTCAGCGCGATGATCGCGGTGGTGCTCTATGCGCTGGCCCCGGCGGTGCGCTATGCCGCCCACGGGATCCGCGAGGTGCCTGGCGAGCTGCTGGAGGCGGGCAAGATGGCGGGCTGCACGCCGCGCCAGCTGTTGTGGCGGGTCAAGCTGCCCATGGCGGTGCCGCAGCTTCTGCTGGGGTTGAACCAGACGATCATGCTGGCGCTGTCGATGCTGGTGATCACAGCGCTGGTGGGGACCCGGGATCTGGGCCAGGAGGTCTATATCGCCCTGACCAAGGCCAATGCGGGGCAGGGGATCGTCGCGGGCCTGTCGGTGGCCTTCATCGCGATCATCGCGGACCGGATCGTCCACGCCCTGTCGGACAGTCAGAAACGGAGGTTGGGCCTGTGACCGAGGATGCGATTGCCCTTGCGCGGCGGCTGCCCTGTTTCGAGGCACCCGGCGAGATCGTCCCGCTGAGCGGCGGGATCACCAATGTGAACCTTGCGGTCACCGATGGGGACCGGCGCTACGTGGTGCGGCTGGGCGCGGATATCCCCGAGCACGGCGTGTTGCGCTGGAACGAGCTGGCGCTGAGCCGCGCGGCCGAGGCGGCGGGGATCTCGCCCGGGGTGCATTACCACGCGCCCGGGGTGCTGGTGCTCGACTTCATCGAGGCCCGGACCTTCACCGAGGAGATGGCCCGCGATCCCGCGCAGGTGCCCCGGATCGTCGCGCTGCTGCGCCGGAGCCACCACGCGCTGGGGGCGCATCTGACCCAGCCGGTGCTGGCCTTCTGGCCGTTTCAGGTGAACCGCACCTATGCCACGCGTCTGCGGGCCGAGGGCTCGGCCCATGCCGCCGCGCTGCCGGAGCTGATGGCGACCCTGGAGACGCTGGAGACCGCCACGGGGCCGGTGACGCTGGTCATCGGGCATAACGACCTGCTGGCGGCCAACATCCTCGATGACGGCGCGCGGCTCTGGCTGATCGACTGGGAATATGGCGGCTTCAACACGCCGCTCTTCGATCTGGCGGGGCTGGCGGGCAATAACGGGTTCTCCGAGGCGCAGGAGCGCGGGATGCTCGAGCAGTATTTCGAGGCCCCCGCCGCCACCCATTGGCGGGCCTATCAGGCGATGAAATGCGTCTCGCTCATGCGCGAGGCCCTGTGGTCCATGACCTCGGAGATCCATTCCGATCTCGACTTCGACTATGCCGCCTACACGGCGGAAAACCTGTCGCGGCTCCGGGCTGCGCTGCAAGAGTTCCAAAATGCGTAAGGACCCGCCATGACGCTTCCTTCCTCGGCCAAGACCCTCATCATCGGGGGCGGTATCATCGGCTGCTCGACGGCGTATCATCTGGCCCAGATGGGCGAGGAGGTCGTGCTGCTGGAAAAGGCGGCGCTGACATCAGGGTCCACATGGCATGCGGCGGGGCTGGTCGGGCAGCTGCGCTCGAATGCCAATATCACCCAGCTTCTGGGCTATTCCATTGACCTCTATAACCGGCTGGAGGCCGAGACCGGGCTCGCCACGGGCTGGAAGATGAATGGCGGGTTGCGGCTGGCCTGCAATCAGGAGCGCTGGACCGAGGTCAAGCGGCAGGCCACCACCGCCCATTCCTTTGGCCTCGACATGCAGCTGCTGACCCCGCAGGAGGCGCAGGACCTGTGGCCGCTGATGGATATCTCGGACATTGTCGGCGCGGCCTTCCTGCCCACGGACGGGCAGGCCAGCCCTTCGGACATCACCCAGGCCCTGGCCAAGGGCGCGCGGGCCAAGGGCGCGGTGATCCACGAGAACACCCCCGTGACCGAGATCCTGACCGAGCGCGGCAAGATGGTGGGCGTGCGCACCGCAGCAGGGGACATCGCCTGCGAAAAGCTGGTGCTGTGCTGCGGGCAATGGACCCGGGACCTCGCCCGGACCATCGGCGTGACCGTGCCGCTCGTCTCGGTGGAGCATCAATACATGCTGACCGAGGCCTTTGGCGTGCCCTCGGACCTGCCGACCCTGCGCGATCCGGACCGGCTGACCTATTACAAGGAAGAGGTCGGCGGGCTGGTCATGGGTGGCTATGAGCCCAATGGCATCCCCTGGGCCAAGAGCGGCATTCCCGACCCGTTCGATTTCCAGCTTCTGGAGTCGAATTTCGACCATTTCGAGCAACTCGTGGAGCTGGCCCTGCCCCGGGTGCCGAAGCTGGAGGAGGTCGGCGTCAAGCAGCTGATCAATGGCCCCGAGAGCTTTACCCCGGACGGCAATTTCATCCTTGGCGAGGCGCCGGAGATGGCCAATGTCTTTGTCGGGGCCGGGTTCAACGCCTTTGGCATCGCGGCGGGCGGTGGCGCGGGCATGGCGCTGGCCGAATGGGTCGCCAAGGGCGCGCCGCCCTATGACATGTGGCCCGTGGATATCCGCCGTTTCGGGCGTCCGCATACGGATACGGACTGGGTCCGGACCCGCACATTGGAGGCCTACGGCAAGCATTACACCATGGCCTGGCCCTCGGAAGAGCATGAAAGCGGCCGCCCCTGTCGCCGCTCGCCGCTCTATGACCGGCTCAAGGCCTCGGGCGCGGTGTTCGGCGAGAAGCTTGGCTGGGAGCGTCCGAACTGGTTCGCCGCCCCGGGCGAAGAGGCGCGGGACATCTACACCTTTGACCAGCCCAACTGGCACGCCCCGGTGGGCCGCGATCACAAGGCCGCGCGCGAGGCGGCGGTGCTTTTTGACCAGAGCTCCTTTGCCAAGTTCATCCTGCAGGGGCCCGATGCGGAAGAGGCCCTGCAATGGATCGCCGCGAACCGCGTGGACAAGCCCGTGGGGGCGATCATCTATACCCAGATGCTCAACGATCGGGGCGGGATCGAATGCGATCTGACCTGCGTGCGCACGGGCCATGACAGCTATTACATCGTCACCGGCACCGGCTTTGCCACCCATGATTTCGACTGGATCCGCCGGAATATCCCCGCCGGGCTGAACGCGCAGCTGGTGGATGTGACCTCGTCGAATGCGGTGCTGGCCCTGTTCGGGCCCCGGGCCCGCGATATCCTGTCGGCGGTCACCACGGCGGATGTCTCGGACGCAGCACAGCCCTTTGCCACGGCGCGCCGGATCGGCATCGCGGGCTGTCCGGTGCTGGCCCTGCGGATCACCTATGTGGGCGAGCTCGGCTGGGAGCTGCACCTGCCCACGGAATACGCCCTGACGGTCTATGACGCCCTGCATGCGGCGGGGGCCACGCACGGTCTGCGCAATGCCGGGTACCGCGCGATCGAGACCTTGCGGCTGGAAAAGGGCTACCGGGCCTGGGCCTCGGATATCGGCCCGGATCACACCCCGGACGAGGCCGGGCTCGGCTGGGCGGTCAAGATGAAGTCCAACATCCCCTTCAAGGGCCGCGAGGCCGTGGCTGCGCAGCGCGAAGCGGGCGTGAAGAAGATCCTCGCGACCTTCACCGCCTCGGGCGACACGATCCTGTCCGGGCGCGAGACCATCTATCGCAATGGCACGCGCTGCGGCTGGCTGTCCTCGGGGGGCTATGGCCATACGCTGGGCCAGTCCATCGGCATGGGCTATGTCCGCGCCACCGAGCCGATCGACCGGGATTACGTGCTGAGCGGGGATTACGAACTGGAGGTCGCGACCGAGCGCGTGCCCGCGCAGGTGACGCTCAGCCCGCTCTATGATCCGGGCATGGACCGGGTGCGGGGCTAGGGCGATGGCGACCCATTCCGCCCGGCACCTGATCATCGGCGGCGGCATCATCGGCTGCTCGATTGCCTATCACCTGACGCGCCGGGGCGAGACGGATGTGGTCCTGCTGGAACGCGCCAGCCTTACCGAGGGGGCCACATGGCATGCCGCCGGTCTGGTCGGGCAGCTGCGCTCGTCGCGCAACACGACGCGGATGCTGCGCAAATCGGTCGAGATGTATGACCGGCTGCAGAACGAAGAGGGGCTGCAGTTCGACTGGAAGAAGACCGGCTCCCTGCGGCTGGCCGCGACCCGCGACCGGATGCTGGAGGCCAAGCGGCTGGCCACCATGGCGCGCAGCTTCGGGCTGGAGATGGCGATCCTGAGCCCGGGCGAGGCCAAGGAGCTCTTTCCGCTGATCGACGAACGCGGGCTCGAAGGCGCGGCCTATATCCCGTCCGATGGCTATGTGGATCCGGCCTCTCTGTGTCAGGCGGTTGCGGGGGCGGCGCGGCGTCAGGGGGCCGAGATCCGGCAGGGGGTCGAGGTGACCGATTTCACCCTGCGGGGCGGGCGGATCACCGGGGTCGAGACCACGGCGGGGTCTTACGAGGCCGAGACCGTGATCCTCGCCACCGGCATGTGGAGCCGCGAGCTTGGCGCGAAGCTGGGCCTGCGCGTGCCCGCCTGCGCGGTGGAGCACCAGTATATCGTCACCGAATCCACCGGGCAGGAGATCGGCCACTACCCGACCCTGCGCGACCCCGAACGGCTGGTCTATTACAAGCCCGATGTGGGCGGGCGGCTGGTGATCGGCGGCTATGAGGAGGGCACCTTGCCCTTCGGCGACCCGGAGATCCCCGGCGCCTTCGTGCGCCAGCTTCTGCCCGAGAACCTCGACCGGTTCCTGCCCCTCGCCGAGCTTGCCGGGCAGGTCACGCCAGTGGTCAACGAGGTCGGCATCCGGCAAGTGATCAACGGTCCGATCCCCTATTCCGCCGACGGGGATTTCGTCATGGGCTGGCAGCCGGGGATCGACAACCTGATGCTGGCCACGGGGTTCCTCTACGGGATCGCCGCGGGCGGCGGGGCGGGCGAGATGATCGCGGAATGGGTCGTGGAGGGCGCGCCATCGCTCGACCTCTGGCCGCTGGATGTGCGCCGCTTCGGGCCCCATCACGGCACCCGCGCCTTCATGTATCCCCGCGCGGTGGAGCATTACGCCCACCATTACAAGATGCGCTATCCCGGGCAGGAACATGAGAGCGCCCGGCAGCTGCGGCTGTCGCCGCTCTATGCGCGGCTGAAGGCGGCGGGGGCGGTTTACGGCTCGAAAAACGGCTGGGAGCGCCCGCTCTGGTTCGCCCCCGAAGGTGTGCCGCCGGTGGATCAGCTCGACTTCCTGAGCCCCGGCTGGAAACCCTTTGCCGCCGAGGAACACCGCGCCGTGCGCGACCGCGTGGCGCTGATCGACCAGTCCTCGTTCGCGAAATTCGAGATCCTCGGGCCCGGGGCGCTGGACCTGCTCCAGACGCTGTGCGTGTCCAACATGGACAAGCCGGTGGGCGCGGTCATCTACACCCAGATGTGCAACACCGCGGGCGGGACCGAGGCGGATGTGACCTTCATCCGGCTGGCCGAGGACCGGTTCTACATGGTCACCGGCTCGGGCTTTGGCGTGCATGACAGCGACTGGATCCGGCGGCACATGCCCGGGGATGGCTCGGTACACCTGATCGAGGTGACCTCAGCCAAGGCGGTGATCAACCTTGTCGGGCCGCAGGCGCGCGCGGTGCTGGCCGCCGCCTCGGAAAGCGATGTGAGCGATGCCGCCCTGAGCTTTGCCACGTCGCGCGAGATCATCCTCGGCGCGGCCCCGGTGCTGGCGGCGCGGATCGGCTATGTGGGCGAGCTGGGCTATGAACTGCATATCCCGACGGAGTTTGCCGCCCATGTCTATGACCGGCTCTGGCAGGCGGGGCAGGGGGCGGGGATCGTCAATGTGGGCTATCGCGCGATCGAGAGCCTGCGCATGGAGAAGGGCTATATCTACTGGTCCGGGGATGTGACCCCCGATTACACGCCGATCGAGGCCGGGGTCGGGTTTCGCGTGCATCTCAAGTCCAAGGGCGCGTTCAACGGCCGCGCCGCCCTGGAGGCGCAGAAGCGCGACGGTCCGGCGCGCAGGCTCTGCACCTTCGTGACCGAGGCCGACCTGCCGCTGACCGGGGGGGAGGCGATCCTGCTGGGCGACACGGTCGTGTCCCTCGCCACCTCGGTCGGGTTCGGCCATACGGTGCAAAAGACGATCCTGCGTGGCTATCTCGACC
Organism: Dinoroseobacter sp. S375; assembly: GCF_049800775.1. Taxonomy (NCBI): domain Bacteria; kingdom Pseudomonadati; phylum Pseudomonadota; class Alphaproteobacteria; order Rhodobacterales; family Roseobacteraceae; genus Dinoroseobacter; species Dinoroseobacter sp. S375. The sequence goes on from NZ_JBNAFR010000017.1 coordinate 24,229, forward strand.
GGGCCCATTGGGACGAGACCGATTTCGGGCTCGAGGTGTTCGGCGACCGGCACGGGATCACACAGGTGCCGGGACCGGTCTATGATCCCGGCAATGCGAGGCTGAAAGGATAGAGGAGGGGCGCGCGATGACGGACCACAAGGAACAGGTGCTGGCGGCGCTGCGCAGCGCGCCGGGCTTCGAGACGCTTGGCGCGGTGGACAGCATCACCCGGCTCGGCGGGCTGACCAATCTGGTTCATCGGGTGGATATGGGCGCGCGCTCGGTGATCGTGCGCATCCCCGGCGAGGGGACCGAGGCCTATATCGACCGCGCGGTCGAGGCCCACAACGCCCGCGCGGCGGCCCGGGCCGGGGTCTCGGCGCAGGTGATCCATGCGGATCCCGCGAGCGGTTTGATGATCTCGGAAACCGTGCCGGATATCGAGACCATGACACCGGAGTTGTTCCGCACGCGCGCTGGATCCCCGGCCCGGGCGGGGGCGGCGCTGGCCAAGCTGCACGGGTCGGGCGAGGTCTTCGAGTTCCGGTTCGAGCTTTTTGCGATGATCGACGATTACCTCAAGATCCTCTCGACAAAGGAGGTCGCCCTGCCCGAGGGCTATCACGATGTGGTCGCCGCCGCCCAACCGGTGCGCGCGGCGCTGGACGCGGCGAACCTGCCGCTGGCGCCCTGCCATTGCGACCCGCTTTGCGAGAATTTCCTCGATGATGGCACGGTGATGTGGATCGTCGACTGGGAATATTCGGGCATGAATGACCCGCTCTGGGATCTGGGGGATCTGTCGGTGGAGGCCGGGATGGATGCGGCCCAGGATGCCGAGATGATGGCCGCCTATTTCGGCCGCGCCCCCAGCGCCGCCGAACAGGGTCGGATGGTGATCTACAAGGCGATGTGTGACCTGCTCTGGACCCTCTGGGGGCTGATCCAGCTCGCCGATGAGAACCCGGCCGAGGATTTCTGGGCCTATGCCACGGGCCGGTTCGCCCGGTGCCAGACCCTGATGCAGGATCCCGCCTTTGCGGGCCATGTGACGGCGGTGCGCGCCGGCTAGCGCGGCGCGCGGGGCAGGGGGCGGTCGGGGCTGGCCTCTGGGATCTGGCGGGTTTGGCTGGCCTGCCGGATGACCGCGCCGATCTCCATGAACTGTTTGCTGAGCGGGCTGGTCTTGCGCCAGACCATGCCGATGGTGCGCTTGGGCTGGTTGCGGGCGAACCGCGCCACGTCGAGCCCGGCGGCCTTGGTTTCCAGCGGCACGGCCATTTCCGGGATCACCGTCACCCCGAGCCCCGCATCGACCATCTGCACCAGCGTGGCGAGCGACGAGCCCTCCATGACGAGGCTGGGATCCGAGGGGCGCATCTCGCAAAAGGACAGGGCCTGATCGCGGAAGCAATGGCCCTCTTCCAGCAAGAGGAGCTTCATCTCCTGCAATTTGCTGGGGCTCGGGACGGGTTTCTGCGCGTCCTTGATCGGGCGCACGAGCACGAATTCCTCGTCGAACAGGGCGAATTCCCGCAAGGCGGGTTCCGAGATCGGCAGGGCGGCCACCACGAAATCCAGCCGCGATTCGAGCAGGTCCGCAATCAGCGACTGGGTGATGGATTCCCGCGGCAGCAGGTCGAGATCGGGCAGGTGGCCGCTGAGCCGCTTGATGATCGTCGGCAGCAGATAGGGCGCAATGGTCGGGATCACCCCGATGCGCAGCGCGCCTTTCAGTGGCCCCTCGGCGGAGCGGGCGAGCTCGGACATCTCTTCCACATCCGCGAGGATCTTGCGGGCCCGTTGCAGGAAATCCTCGCCCAGCGTGGTCAGATGGATCTTGCGCGCGGTTCGCTCGACCAGGGGCGCGCCGAGCATCGCCTCAAGCTCCTTGATCTGGGCCGAAAGGGCTGGTTGCGAGATCGCGCAGGCCTCGGCGGCCCGTCCGAAATGTCCGAACCGGGCGAGGGCGTCGAAGTACCTGAATTGCTTGAGTGTCACGTTGATCATAACCTCAACTTATCACAAGCCAAAGAATATCCAATTGGTAGTTATGAAATTGCCCGTGTATGCCGGAGGTGGATTTAGAATCCTTCTAGCTGCGAGGAGATCAGACGATGGACGGAAACAGCATGCACGGGATGGGTGGTTGCCCCGTGAACCACGGTGGCAACACCTCCATGGACAAGCCGGTGACCAAGTGGTGGCCGAATGCGCTCAACCTCGACATCCTGCACCAGCACGGCGCGCGGACCAATCCGATGGACGCCGATTATGACCACCGCGAGGCGGTCAAGGGCCTCGATTTCGAGGCGGTGAAAGCGGATGTCAAAGCGCTGCTGACCGAAAGCCAGGACTGGTGGCCGGCCGATTGGGGCCATTACGGTGGCCTGATGATCCGTCTGGCCTGGCACTCGGCCGGGTCCTACCGGATGCAGGATGGCCGTGGCGGCGCGGGGGGCGGCAATATCCGCTTTGCCCCGCTGAATTCCTGGCCGGACAATGCGAGCCTCGACAAGGCCCGCCGCCTGCTCTGGCCGGTGAAGAAGAAATACGGCAACGCCCTGTCCTGGGCCGATCTGATCATCCTGTCGGGCAACATGGCCTATGAATCCATGGGTCTGAAACCCTTCGGCTTCGGCTTTGGCCGCGAGGATCTCTGGGGTCCGGAAAAGGACGTCTACTGGGGCTCCGAGAGCGAATGGCTCGCCCCGTCCGAGAACCGCTATGGCGATCTGGAGAATGCCTCGACCCTCGAGAACCCGCTCGCGGCGGTGCATATGGGCCTGATCTATGTGAACCCCGAGGGCGTGAACGGCCAGCCGGACCCGGCCCGCACCGCGATGCATGTGCGCGAGACCTTTGCCCGGATGGCGATGAATGACGAGGAAACCGCGGCCCTGACCTGCGGCGGTCACACGGTGGGCAAGGCCCATGGTGCCACGGTCGGTGACGATATCGGCGTCGAGCCCGAAGCGGCTGGCTACGAGACCCAGGGCTTCGGCTGGAGCAACCCGAACCAGACCGGCTCGGCCTCTGACGCCTTCACCTCGGGGATCGAAGGCGCTTGGACCAAGCATCCGACGCAGTTCGACATGGGCTATTTCGACTACCTGTTCGGCTATGAATGGGAGCTGGTGAAATCCCCCGCAGGCGCATGGCAATGGGCCCCGGTGGACATGCCCGACAGTGAGAAGCCGGTGGATGCGGGCGACGGCTCGACCCCCAAGATGCCGATGATGACCGATGCGGACATGGCCATGAAAGTGGACCCGATCTACAACGCGATCTGCCAGCGCTTCCAGGCCGATCCGGAGTATTTCAAGGACACCTTTGCCCGCGCCTGGTTCAAGCTGACCCACCGCGATATGGGGCCGCGCGCGAACTATTACGGCCCCGATGTCCCCGCCGAGGACCTGATCTGGCAGGATCCGATCCCGGCCGGCAACACCGGCTATGACGTGGCCGCCGTGAAAGCCAAGATCGCCGAGAGCGGCCTGTCGGCCACGGATCTGATCACCACGGCCTGGGACAGTGCCCGCACCTTCCGCGGGTCCGACAAGCGGGGCGGGGCCAATGGCGCGCGCATCCGTCTGGCTCCGCAGAAGGACTGGGCCGGCAACGAGCCCCAGCGTCTGGCCAAGGTGCTCGGCATTCTGGAGCCCATCGCCGCCGAAACCGGTGCCTCCATCGCCGATGTGATCGTGCTTGGCGGGGTCGTGGGTCTGGAACAGGCCATCAAGGCGGGCGGCCACGCGGTCGACGTGCCCTTCACCCCGGGTCGCGGCGATGCCGATGACGCCCAGACCGATGCCGAGAGCTTCGACGTGCTGGAGCCGGTGGCCGACGGGTTCCGCAACTGGCAGAAAGAGGCCTATGCGGTCTCCGCCGAGGAGATGATGCTCGACCGGGCGCAGCTCATGGGGCTGACCGCGGCCGAGATGTCGGTCCTGCTCGCTGGCCTGCGGGTCATGGGTGCCAATCACGGCGGCAGCGCCCATGGTGTCTTCACCGACACGGTCGGCGCGCTGACCTCGGATTTCTTCGTCAACCTGACGGATATGTCCAACAGCTGGCACCCGCTCGACGATGGCACCTACGAGATCCGCGACCGCGCCTCCGGTGCGGTGAAGTGGACGGCCACCAGCGCCGATCTGGTCTTCGGGTCGAACTCCGTGCTGCGCAGCTATGCCGAGGTCTACGCCCAGGACGACAACCGCGAGAAATTCGTGAAGGATTTCGTCGCGGCCTGGACGAAGGTCATGGAAGCCGACCGGTTCGATCTGGTCGCCTGATCCAAACGGACCCGGGCAGGGGGACCCCGCCCGGACCCTCGATCACACAGCGTCGCGCCACAAGGCGCGGCGTTTTCTTTTGTCGGAAGCGGTAGTCCTGCGACGACCTGTGCGAGACCGGTGATGCCGCAGCCGCCGATAGGGCATGGGCGGCGCACATTCTGGGCTTTTTGTTCCCGAAGCCTTGTTTGCCCGCCTCAACTTGCCCGTGGCACAGCCGCCGATAGGGCATGGGCGGTGCAGGAATTGACGATTTTTACAATAAGAATGCCCTATACTGGGCGGGCGGTGGTGTTTGAGTGGCATCTTTCAAATGATCGGTATCGCCAACTTTGACCGCGCAGGTAGGTACTGTTTCTCAACCAAGGGCTAGATCGCCCAAAGCTACCGTTCGGCCACCTTGTTCGTCGCTGCGGTGTGGCCCGCCGGAGCCCAGTCATTCGCTGCAGCCGCATAACCTCAAGGAACTGAGAGGTCCGCAATGCGGGCTAAACCTGCCCTCAGATTTTCTGGCGCGAGGGTCCGCAGTCATGGATAATACGAGGATCATATAGGAGACCTGGCGATTCCGGTGGGGCCTGCTCTGGTTGAAACCGCAGGCAACTCTTTCGGATCTGTAAATGGCCTAGACCCAAGATGGCGTAGGTACATCGAAGGCGTCGACATGGCGGGCCGCCAAGGATCAGTATGTCTGGCGTGGCGCTCCGACACCTGACGCTGGTGTCTCCAAAGACGACTGGCTGGCGGGGCCGCGACCAAGATCGCACCCAGAGCAGACGCCCCGTTCCACGCGCGCACGCTGCGGCCGCGAAGGCGTGAGATCCGGCATTCCAAAGGCAAATCTGGTCAAGCCATAGGGTCTCACCACGACGGCCTGCCGAAGGTTTTCGTGCCTGACACTCACCCAGCGGGACGCTCGGATTGGCCTGTCACAAACCCGGCCCGACCATCGTCACGCGCCCGCCGACAGATCAAATTTGTTAATCCGTCGAGCAGTCATTTGGTTTTGAGTGCGTTGTCCGGTGGTGGAATGCTGATCGGCAGGCAGGGAGCTGGCACAGTCAAGCGCCGGATTGAACGATCGGATTTGATCGCCTGCCTTGGGAGGAGAAGCAATGACATCATCAATTCCGCACGACCCGCCTGCCGGTATGGACCGCCGGGCGTTCTTACGGCTCGTCAGCAGATACGGGTTCACCGCCGCAGCGGTGGCAACCGCGTCCGGGGCATATATGTCGAGCGCGGCGCTGGCCCAATCGGTCTCGGAAGAGCGTGAACGCAAAGCCGCCGCCGAGCATACGATGATTGTGGCCACGCCCTATGTCCTGGGCGCGTCGCGGAGCGTTCCGCTGATGCAGCTCGATTTCAAGGAAAACATCCAGAACATGACCAACGGCAAGGTCTATGTTCGGCTGGCCCCGGGTGGTGAGCTCGGCGTGGGCAGCTCCCTTGCCCAGAGCGTGCAGTCCAACACGATCCAGGCTGCGCAGCACTCGCTCGCCAATTTCGCGCCCTTCGCGCCGATCGTCGATCTGGTCAACATTCCCTACTGGTGCGGCAAGAACCAGCAGGCGGTCAATCTGGTGAACTCGCAGCAATGGGCCGATCTGGTCAATCCCAGCATCGAGGCGCGCGGCTTCAAGGCCCTGTGGTATGTCACCATCGATCCGCGCACGATTGCGCTGCGCCGAGGCTTTGACCAGCCGATCCGGACGCCGGATGATCTTGCCGGGGTCAAGATGCGGATCCCGGGCTCCGAGATCCTGTCGCAGCTCTACCGTCTGCTCGGCGCGAACCCGACGCCGATTGCCTGGGGTGAAACCCCGAGCGCGATCACGCAAGGCGTGGCCGATGCGCTGGACCCCTCGGTGCAGGGGCTGCAGATCTTTGGCTTTGACGCGATCCTGTCCTGGGTCACCTTTGCCCAGACCGTGCCGAACACGCAGGTCTATTCCTGCAATCTCGACTGGTTCAACGCACTGCCCGGTGACGTGCAGGAGGGGATCCTCTTTGCCTCGGAAGTGACCGCGCATCAGAACCTGTCCAAGGTGCCGGCGGCGCGCGCCTTTTCCATGTGGGACCTCAGTCAGGCGGGGGTGCAGTTCTACGTGCCCAATGATGACGAGATGGGCGAATGGGTCGCCCGGGGCGGACATCAGTTGCCGGATTGGGACCCGTTCAAGATCGAGCTCGCAGGATCCATCGCGAATTTCGAAACACTCAACGAGGCGGCGAACACCCGTGGGAAATACGTTGTCCACGACGTTTGAGCGCGTCGGGAGCTGCAGGACCCGCGCGGTTTGTGGCTCCCGTTTCCAGATCCGTGAGATCGCAAGAATGCCATGGTCATGATGGCCCCTTTGACCGAGCAGGACAGCGTCGTGATCATCGGCGCCGGTCACGCCGGGGGGCGCGCGGCAGAGCGACTGCGCGCTCACGGGTTCGCGGGTGGGATCACTCTGGTCGGCAAGGAAGACGTCGCGCCCTATGAGCGCCCGCCCTTGTCGAAATCGGTTCTGCTGCAGTCGGGATCCGAAGCCGACACCTATTTGCAGGACCTTGCATGGTACGCGGAGAACCGGGTCACCTTGCGCCTGGGCCAACTGGTCACGCGGATCGATCGGGACGCGCGCAAGGTCTTCCTGCTGGATGGCGAGACGCTGCCCTATTCCCGGCTCATAATCGCAACGGGCGGGCGGCTTCGCGACTTGCCCGTGCCGGGGGCAGATCTGGACAATGTGCTGTCCCTCAAGACGATGGCGGATGCAGTAGCGCTCCGCGCCCGGCTCGACACCGCCCGGCGGCTGGTGGTGATTGGTGGCGGGTTCATCGGGCTCGAAGTGGCGGCCAGCGCGCGCGCTCTGGGCTGCGAAGTAACGGTTGTGGAGGCAACCGAGCGGCTGATGGGCCGCGCCGTGCCACAAGAGATCGGCGCGCGCGTGGCGGCGGTCCATGAGGCGCGCGGCACGACAGTGATGTTGGGATGCGGGGTGCAGGCCCTGATCGGAGAGACCGCAGTGAACACTGTCGTTCTGACGGATGGCCAGAGACTCCCGGCAGATCTCGTGGTGGTCGGTATCGGGATCGCGCCGGAAACCGGACTGGCCGAACAGGCGGGTCTTGAGACCGCGCACGGCATTCTTGTTGACGACCAGTGCCAGACCTCGGATCCGGCGATTTTTGCCATCGGTGATGTGGCCTGCCACAGGGCGCGCGCCACCCGGCCGGTGGAAAGCTGGCAGAATGCCGAGCAGCAGGCGACACGGGTCGCCGCGGCCCTCATGGGAGGCCCGGCACCCGAAACCGAACCGCCCTGGTTCTGGTCTGATCAGGGGGATCTCAACCTGCAGATTGCCGGCACCCCGGCGCACTGGGACGGCGCCATGTCTCGCGACCGCATGGCGGAGGGGTCTCTTCTGCTGATCCAGACGGACGGTCGGCAGGTGACAGGCGCGATCGGGGTGAATGCGAAAAAAGACATGCTCTTGATGCGCAAACTGCTCAAGGCGGGATGCCCCGTGGACGCCGACAGCCTGACGGATCCGGAGCAGCCGTTGAAAAAGACAGTGATGGCGGCGCTGCGGGCCTGAGCGCGCACGGCGTCGCGGTTCGACCGAAGACTTAACAGATCAGGGATCATCGCCATGGCAAAGCAGACGCTGCTGGAGCTGAAAAACCGGGGCTCGGCCCCTCAACTCACCATGGTGCACGTCTCCTCGGCCGAACAGGCCGAGGCGGCAGAGGCCGCCGGGATCGATATGCTATGTGGGCCCTTCCTGCCCCAGACGCGGACGTTCCCGGCGGCAGCGCCGAACACGATGTATCGGTTCGGTCTGAAATACGGGCAGTATGTCTCGGCCGATCAATGCCTGCGCGCGGCCTTTGACGCGCTCGAATGCGGGGCGGACATCATCTACACGGCCCAGAGCCTTGAGTTCGTCGAGGCGATGGCCAAACAGGGCATCGCGGTCTGCGGGCATCTGGGGCTGGTGCCCCCCAAGGCCAGTTGGACAGGCGGGTTCCGCGCTGTGGGCAAGACGGCCGATCAGGCCCTGACGCTGTTCCAGCAGATCAAGGATCTGGAGAATGCGGGGGCCTTCGCCGTCGAGCTTGAGGTGGTGCCGGACCGCGTGGCGGATGAGATCGCGCGGCGCTCGTCGCTGGTCACGATTTCCATGGGCGCGGGCACAGGTTGCGACATCCAGTATCTCTTTTCGAGCGATATCCTCGGCGAGGCTGGCCCGCGCGTGCCGCGCCACGCCAAGGTCTATCGCGATTTCAAGGCGGAGTATGACCGGCTCCAGCAGGAGCGCATCGCCGCCTATCAGGAGTTCGCACAGGATGTGCAGTCCGGCGCGTTTCCGGGGCCGGGCCATCTGGTGCGGATCTCGGACGAAGAGTACGCCAAGCTGATGGCGCAGCTCGCGTAGTTTACGCGTCCTTCGCGGCCATCGATTTCAACCAGCGAATGAACCGGTCCGCCAGATCGGGCGAGGACGATTGCGTCCGGTAGTAGAAGCCGGGCCCCTTCAGCGCGATATCAAACGGCTGCACCAGAAGGCCCGCGTCCCGCTCGGGCTTGGCGAACCGATTGGCGAGCACGACGCCCAGCCCATCCGCCGCGGCTTTGATCCGAACGTTGGAATCGGTCATGCACAGGCTCTGGATGGTTTCGGGCTCAGCCACCCCGGCCAGGGCCAACCAGTCCGACCAGGGATCCAGATGGGGGGCCAGCTTCAACAGCGGGTATTTGAGCACATCCTCGGGCCGGTTCAGGGTCGCGGCGATCTCGGGCGTGCAATGGACGGTCATGTCCGTGGGAAACAGCAATTGCGCGGCCTGTTGCGCAGCCGCGTTCTTGCTCCAGTAGATGACCACATCACTGTCTTCGGCGCCCTTGCGCATGTCGTGGTCGAGATGGATGCCGACATTCGGATTCCGCGCCGACCAACTGGACAAACGGGGCGACAGCCAGCGCAGCGCGAGATAGCTGCTGAGGGTGACCGAAATCGTGCGTTTTGCGCCGATGCCAAGCTTGTCGACCCCCTCCTGCAGCTGTTTCAGCGCCGCCGCGACCACAGGCAGGAACTCTTCCCCGTCCTTGGTCAGTGCAATGCGGCGGGTCAGCCGTTGGAACAACAGCACACCGAGATCGCTTTCAAGTTTTGCAATCCGGTAGCTGACCGTTGGCTGGCTGAGGTTCAGCTCATCCGCCGCGAGGTTGAAACTTCCCAGGCGTCCGGCAGCCTCGAAAGCCCGCAAATTATTGATCGAAGGAACGTGCCCACCCATGCCGTTTTATAGATTTAATTCCTTGATCCATCAAGCCGCGTTTTGACTTTGATCGCTGTGCTGGCCCGTGAAACCTTGAGCCATCGCAACTGAGACAGACAACGAAAAGGAGGCCTGGACATGTCATCTGCCACTCCAGAGTCAGGGCTGGCTTTCGGCCGGGATCAGGTGATCTCGAAGAAAGAGCTCAAGCAATACATGAAACGATCCGACCTGCCGGGTCTGATCAACTTCTTCGGCCATATGGGTGTGATGATCTTCACGGGGTTTCTCGTCTATCAGACCCTCGGAACATGGTGGGTCGTGCCCACCATGGCGATGCATGCGGCAGTGCTCGCGTTCCTCTTTGCCCCGTGCCATGAATGCAGCCACGGCACGCCGTTCCGGACCCGCTGGCTGAACGAGGCAGTCTACTGGGTGGTGTGCCTGATCTACATGGTGCCGCCGACCTTCTTTCGCTACTACCACGCGACCCACCACACCTATACGCAGATCCGCGGCAAGGATCCGGACATGCTGCCCGAGCGGATGACGGTCGTGGATTACATAGTCTATGTGTCCGCCTATGCGTTCTGGAAACGCGGCCTGATCTGGATGTTCAAGCACCCGTTCGGCAAGATCGCGGAATCCCAGAAATACTTCATCCCCGCGAGCGAAGTGCCCCGTGCCACCCGCGAAGCCCGGATCATTCTGGCCATCTATTTCGCCGTGTTTGTCGCCTCGATCTACTTCCAGAGCCTGCTGGCCCTGTGGCTGTGGATCGTACCGCGCCTGGTGGGGGAACCGCTGATGCGCTGGATCCGCTTGTCGGAGCATGGCGAATGCGAGGAAGGCCCGGATCTGCGGACCAATACCCGCACCACCAAAACCTCGCGGCTGGTCTACTTCCTGTTCTGGAACATGCCCTATCACGCCGAGCACCATCTCTGCCCGATGGTCCCCTTCCACGCGCTGGGGCGGATGCATGAGGCGGTGAAAGACAAGCTGCACCCGGTGGGCGAAAGCTATCCCAAGGTGCATGGCGAAATCCTCGAGAAGATCTCGAACAAGCAGGGCGTCACCTGGGAACACCCCCAGACCTCGTCCTAGGGGCCGCCCCCGCACCAGCCGGCGACCCCGTCGGCTGGTGCGCGCGCGCCCGCAGCAACCTTCCATAAAAAAACAAGGGTCACAGAATGTCGGAATGGATCCAGGCGTGTCACACGTCGGAGATTGATGAAGAGGACCTGATCCGCTGGGATCACGGCGACAAAACTTACGCGATCTACAACACCCCAAAGGGGTTTTTCTGCACCGACGGGATGTGCACCCATGAAGCGCAGCATCTCGAAGAGGGGCTGGTGATCGACGATGTGATCGAGTGCCCGCTCCATCAGGGGCGTTTCAACCTGATCACCGGCAAGGCGCTCTCGGCACCGGTCTGCGAAGATCTGGCGACCTATGAGGTCGATGTGCGCGATGGCGTGGTCTTTGTCCGTGTCTGAGGCGCAAGCTGTCACCCACCGGACCGCCCGGCGGGTGCGGATCTGCGCCGATGACTGATCCCTTCGATCTGACGGGCAAAGTCGCCGTGGTGACCGGGGCGTCCTCGGGCCTCGGTCGCCAGGGCGCACTGGCCCTGGCGCGACGGGGGGCCAAGGTGCTGGCGGTGGCCCGGCGGGCCGAGCCCCTGCGCAGCCTCGAGGGGGAGCGTATCCGCGCCGTCCCCGGGGATGTGGCGGATCGAGCCGGACTCGACGCGCTGGTCTCGCGGCTCACGGCGCCCTTTGGCGCGCCGGACATCGTCGTTCACGCGGCGGGGCTGAACTTGCGCCAGATCGCCGATGACGTCACCGATGAGGGGTGGGACCAGACCCTCGCGGTGAACCTCACAGCGCCCTTCGCGCTGTCCCAGCGTCTGGTGCCCGCCATGAAGGCGCGCGGCTGGGGGCGGATCGTGAACTACGCCTCGGCCCAAAGCACAAGGGCCTTCCCCGGGGGCATCGCCTATGGCGCGAGCAAGGGGGGCATCGTCCAGCTCACGCGCGCCATGGCCGAAGCCTGGTCCCGTTACGGCATTAACGCGAACGCGCTCGGACCGGGCTTTTTCGAGACGGAACTGACCGAGGCGGTCTTCGCCGACCCGGACCGGGCCGCCCGGAATGCCGCCCAGACCTGCATCGGACGGAATGGGCGGGACGGCGATCTCGACGGGCCGTTGGTGTTTCTGTGCGCGCCGGCGTCGAACTTCGTCACCGGGCAGCTGCTGATGGCCGATGGAGGCTTTACCGCGAAATGACGGCGCCTGCCTCCCGGGGCGCTACATGGTGGGGGGAGACCAAGACGACAGCTCCCCCCAAAATTCAAATCCAGTCCACGTCGTTGACGCCCCATGTCCGCCGAGCCGTCCAAGCCTTCTCCGTTCAGCGGAGTGTTTGGCTCCTGAGCGCAGGCAATCCAGGACTTGTGTCCTTCGATCGCGTCATCCGTGCGTGCAGACACCGCAAGCTTTCCCAAAAACCCGGGCACCGGATGAACCTGCCCTCCTTGCAAGGCTGGGCATTCGACCGTTTGGGGTCGTTGCCGACCCCGGAGCAAGTGCAGCACAGGTCCCTCAGCCTGAGCTCTTCATCGCAAGGAACGACCCGGAGCTGACGGTGTCAGATGAGCATCGTCACCGGCGTGTGGTCCGTCAAAGGCGGGACACGCTGCGGTCGCATCCTGCGGAGTGCGGCGCTGTGCGCGCGCCAGGGCGGGCGTTTCGCCCCTCCGATGACGGCAGTGTCCGTGTCGGGCGGGTGTCTCGCCAGGTTTCGGCTGTCCGACCGGATGATTTGTCCGTGCCGACCCATCCGGACGCATGAACCCGTCAGATCAACCTAGTGCAGCGCAGCGGGCCACGTGGCCCGTCCTGTTTTTGACCCCGACGAGGATAGACACCATGTCCCTATTCGACCCTGACGCCCTGAACTCCGGTCCTGCAGAGGCCTTGCAGGAGTTTGCAGACAGCAACCCGGCACCTGCGGTGCTGCTTGAAATCGCGCGCGGCGGTTTATCGGTGCAGAACGCTGCCGGAACCACGGCGCTGGATGGAGACACAGCCGCCAGCACCGACAACACGTTCGAGGTTGGGTCGCAGACCAAGATGATGACCTCCGTGATCGTGCAACAACTGGTCGGTGAAGGTGCGATCGATTTCGACGCGCCCCTGGCCGAGCAGATGGACCTCACCGGCCTCGAAGACATCCCCAACATCAACGATGTCACCGTGCGCGAATTGCTGGAAAACCGGTCCGGTATCCCCGATTTCAATGCGATCCCGGGGCAGGCGGGTTTGCCGGCCTTCATCGAACAGCTGCTGGACGATCCCACGCAACCCTTTGGGCCCGACAACATGTTGGCGCTTGTGTCAGATCAGCCCGCCGACTTTGCGCCAGGGGACTCCTATGGCTACTCAAACACGAACTACCTGCTGCTGCAGAAGCTGATCGAACAAACGACGGGCGACAGTTTTGCGGACGTGATGTCCGAGCGCGTCTTCTCGGTCGCGGGCATGGATGACAGCTCCATGAGATCCGACGGCCAAACCGACGGTATGCTGCGATCCTATGCGGAGCTGTTCCCCGGAGAGGTTTTGGACGTCACGGATGTCCCCATCAATTTTGGCGCGGCTGGCGGGGCGGTCTCGACCACGTCGGACATGATCCGGTTCATGGACGCGTTGCTTGTCTCGCGCACGCTGCTGCCGCCCGAGCTACTGGAAGAAATGCTGGACTTCCGTGCCGCGGATGGCACCCCAAGTCTGGACGGGGAGAGCCTTGGCCTGTCGTCGGGCACCGCGTATGGGCAACAGTTCATCGGGTTCGCGGGGGGGACGCTGGGGACAAACACCGCAACGTTCCTGCATGTCGAGTCTGGCACCATCTACTCCATCGCGGCGACCCATTCGAATGCGGAACCGACGGAGCTGCTGGTTGCGGCCTTCGCCGAAATCTTCAACGACGAGAGCTGGGCCAATTTCGACCCGTCCGATGAGAGCTTTACGATCGCGGGCACGGCGGCCGAGATTTCGTTGACGGAGGATGAAGATGCGCCGGGCGGGCCGGTCACTGTGTTTGAACTGGGCAATGCCAGCCTGACATTCGAAGGTGGCCTGGGGGATCTCGACACAGGTCGCTTCACCTTTTCGGACGGGTCGACCTTGTCCATCGGCACCGATGGTCAGGACCTCATCGATGTGCTTCGTCACGCTCCGGATGCAGCCCATGGCGACAATCAACTGATCGGCGGCGAGGGCAATGACCTGCTGCGGGGGGGCTATGGCAACGACAAGATCGACGGTGGCGAGGGGCGCGACGTCATCCGAGGACGCGACGGCGATGACAGCATTTCCGGTGGCGCCGGAGATGACTTCCTGCGCGGAGAAGTTGGCAATGACAGGATCGATGGCGGCGACGGAAGCGACCTTGTCCGTGGCGGTCAGGGCGACGACATGCTGTCCGGTGGACATGGCGATGACAGAATCCGTGGAGGCGACGGTGACGACGTCATCGACGGCGGCACAGGGCGCGATTTCATGTGGGGCGGCGAGGGCGCGGACAATTTTGTCTTCCGCGAAGATTCCGGTCAGGACCGCATCTTTGGCTTCAACACAGAGGAGGATCAGCTCGATTTCTCCGAAACCGGCTTGCGTTTCGAAGATCTGGAGATCAAGTCCCACGGGAATTACGCGCATATCAGCTACGGCGACTCGGACCTGACCGTCTTTGGAACCGGCGGAGAGGTGTTGACGGAAGACTGCTTCATCTTCTGACCGCGCGACCGAAACCAAGGGGCGCATATGCGAGTATGCGCCCACCATTAACTGCGGGTTTCGCATGGATCCCACATATCTGAATTTCGATGTCGAAACCCTGCGTCTGGCGACCGGGACCGGGTTGCTGGTGCTGTGTGCGTTTTGCGGACATCTGCTGCTATTGCCGGACAAGCATCGGCAGGTTCGCCTGCCGCTGGCGCTGTTCTTTTGGGCCAATGCGATTGAGTTGTTGAGCCTGCCTGCCAGTGCCCTGCGCGGGGCTGCAGACCCGACATTCCTGCACATCGCCCTTGAGTTGATCGAGATCCCCCTGACCATGGTCCAGCCCGTGCTGCTCTGGCTGTTCGTCATTCGGTTGACCGATGATCCGACGCGGGAACCCACGCGGCTGCGCTTGGTCTGGCACAGCCTTCCCGTCGGATTTGCCTGTGTCGTGTCTATCTACATCCTGCTCTTGCCCCGCGCCTTGCAGGATGGGCTCCAGCCGGGTGCAGAGCACATGGTCGTCTGGCAGACACTGGCGCTGATCGGGCTCTATCTTTCGACAGTGCTTTTCTACGGATTGCTCCCGATCTACGCCATCCTGATCCTCAGGCGGCTGAAACAGTATCGACGCCGCCTGAAGGACTTCTTTGCCAGTACCGAGGCACGGGAAATGGCTTGGGTCTGGTGGCTTGCAGCCGCCGTATTGGTGTTCTGGGGCTTCAACCTGATCTCGATTGTTGCGTCCCTGTTCGACCTGGAGGAGCCGGGCGCAGATAGTTTTGGCTCGCTCCTCCCGGCGATCGCGGTCAATTACATCCTGATCTGGAGCATTGCCCTTTGGGGGATGCGGCAAAGTCCCGGGATAACGCTGCCGCCCCCGCAAGATATTGCAAAGGTCGAGCCCGCGCTGCCGGTGCGAAAATACGGCAAATCCAACTTGGATGACGTCCGTCTCGACAGGATTGCCGGCAAGATCGAAGCGCTGATGGCAGAGCAGAAACTCTATCTCGAACCGGATCTGTCCTTGTGGGATCTGGCCGGGCGGATCGGTGTGACGACCCATTACGCATCCCAGGCCCTGAACGAGAAACTCGGTGAGCGGTTCTTCGACTATGTGAACCGCTGGCGGGTTCGCGCGGCTGCAAACCAGCTCCGTACGAGCAAGGCGACCATCCTGACCATCGCCTACGAGGTCGGGTTCAACTCGCGATCCTCGTTCTACACGGCGTTCAAACGAGAGTTTGGGGTCACGCCTTCGCAGTATCGCAAGAGTGGAAACACAGACAGCGTGATCCAAACGCCGGACCCCACTGTGGATGCCCGTCAGCAAGGCGTCCCGGTTCAGAGCGTCTCTTGAACCGGTCTTCAATCTCGCGGGCGCTTCTGACCTTCCGCCCCCTCAGGGCCGGTTTGATCCGGGGCTTTCCGGTCGGGTTTGAGCGCTGGCGCGAGGGCCATGGATGGCCGGGATCTTGGGCGGATCGCGGTGGCTAGACCTCGCCCAATTCCGTGTTGAACTCGTCAATCCGGCGCAGTCGGGTGCGGGCGTCAAGCCCGGCTCTCAGCGTCGCGCGCGTGACGATCTGATGGCACAGGGAGGTGACGGAGGCGTGGTTGAACTGGGGGCTTGAGGTTTCGATCCGGCAGCGGAAATGCCATTTCATGCGGTGGTTCGGTTCGGTGCCATCATCCGTGATCAAGGCGGTCGGAATGCCCAACCGATCCAGTTGCAGGAGCGCGGCGTCCGTGTTGCCCATCTTTTGGCGAAGGGCGATCCAGATCACGACGTCGTCCGGTTGCATGGCGGCAAAATGCTCGCCCAGGCTTTCCCCGGCCTGCGGGATCAGGGCGGCTTCGGGAACCACTTTGATCAATTGCCAATAGACATAGGACGCAAAGCTGTGGCTGATCCGGTATCCGGCGACCCAGACCTTGCGCGACGTCGCGATGGCTGTCGCCAGTGCATCGAGCTCGGCCATATCGATGCGCTCGAACGTCCGGGACACATTCTCCAACTCTTCCTCCAGACTGGTGGCGAGCTGTTCTTCGGGGGGGACATGTTCCGAATGCGCAAGGAAATACCGCGATCCGCGCTGGCTTTCCGCGCGGGCCGCGCGGCGGGCACTTTCGTAGTTCTCGAAGCCCAACCGCCGGACAAAGCGCGACACCGTTGACTTGGAGACGCCGCTCAGCCGCGCCAGCTCCTGCGCGTCGTAGGAGGCAAGATCCCCCGGAAACTCGAGAAGAAAGGTCCCCAGGGTCCGCTCTGCGCGGTTCAACTCCGGCAGCGCGGCTTTGATTCTGCTCAGGAAGGACGCATCTTCGTGAAACTCAAATTTCATTCCGAGAGAATGCGTCGTCGCATGATTTCAGGCAAGCCCGAACCACTTGATTCGAGGGACGGGTGCGCGGGGAGGGCTTATTTTCAGTGGCAGCGATGAGTGAAGATCCACCATTAGTGCGGGAAATCCGCCCGAAAAACAGGCGATGATTGAAGGCGGGCGGCTTTCAGGTAAGAAACTGTGGTTTCTTTTTACGTCGATCCCGGGATCGGATGGTACCGTGGTTTCATATCCAACTCGGGAGAATACTGATGAAACGTAGAACCCTCCTTGCCGTCACAGCGGCGTCGATCGCCGCCCTCGCGACCCCGACACTCGCCGAAACAAGCTGGCCCGAACGGCCGGTTCGGATCCTCGTGTCCTTCCCGCCCGGTGGATCGAGCGATCTGGTGGCCCGGCTTCTGTCCGAAAAACTGTCGGACGCGCTGGGACAGCAATTCGTTGTCGAGAACAAACCCGGCGCCGCCGGAACGGTTGCGGCGACTGCGCTGCAGACGGCGGAACCCGACGGGCACACCTTCATGTTGTCGAATCTCACGCCGTTCAATGTGGCACCAATCCGCTTTCCCGACACGCCCTATGATCCCATCGCGGATTTTGATCACATCACCTATATCGGCACGGTCAATCTCGCGCTGTTCGTGTCGCCCGAGCTGAACATCGACACGCTCG
Source organism: Dinoroseobacter sp. S375 (assembly GCF_049800775.1). NCBI lineage: Bacteria > Pseudomonadati > Pseudomonadota > Alphaproteobacteria > Rhodobacterales > Roseobacteraceae > Dinoroseobacter > Dinoroseobacter sp. S375. The sequence goes on from NZ_JBNAFR010000017.1 coordinate 41,592, forward strand.
AAGCGATGATCGATGCCGCGCAGGCCGAGCCGGAAAAATATGAATATGGCAGCTCGGGCGTTGGGTCCTGGGGCCATGTCATGGCGGAACATTTCCAGAATGTGACCGACACAGAGCTCTTCCATGTCCCTTACAAAGGGTCAGGCCCGATGCGGCTCGACTTCCGGAGCGGCGTCGTGCCGGCCATTTTCGACGCCGTGCCGCAAAACCTGCCTTCGGTTCAGGAAGGAACCGCCGTGGCGCTCGCCGTCAGTGCAACCGAGCGTTTGTCCTCGCTGCCAGACGTCCCGACATTTAGCGAGTTGGGCTATGACGTCGTCGCCGAGAACTGGCTCGGTGTCAGCGCACCGGCCGGTGTGCCGGACGAGATCAAGGCGAAACTCGATACCGCGCTCGTAGAGGCCATGGCCTCCGAAGATGTGGTTGCGCAATTCGACAGCTGGGGTCTGGTGCGCGCACCGAAGGAGAGCGCGGAGTTCTCGGATTACGTGGCCAGCCAGCTTGAGCAATGGACGCCGCTTGTGCAATCGGCGCTCAAATAACCCATGAAGATCGCTGTCTTTTTCGTCGGAGAGGTCGAGGACGCTGGCTTCAATGCCAGCGCTCTGGCCGGAGCTCAGGCGGCGTCGGCCGAGGGCCTTGCAGATATCAGCATCGTCTCTGGCGTCAGCTATGACCAGCCCGAGATCCGAAACAGGATGGCGGCCATTCTGCCAGACCATGACGGGCTGGTCTTTATCGGGGGGCAGGGCAATCTGGCCACGCCGGAACTGGCCAGGGCCTGTCCCGACAAGCGGTTTGCCATCGTTCAAGGCAACCAGACCGGGCCGAACCTGGCATCCTATGACGTGCGGCAGGAAGACTCGGCCTTTCTCGCGGGCTGCCTCGCCGCGCGCCTGACGCAAAGCGGCACCGTCGCCCATCTGTCCGGGCACCGTGTGCCGCCCGGGCTGAAAGGGCGCGCCGCCTTTGCGGCCGGTGTGGCGCATGCCGATCCGTCCGTGGGCGTGCTGACCGGGTTCTGTGGCACTCAGGACGATGGTGACGTGACCTATCGATGGGCCTCGGCACAGATCGCTGCGGGTGCCGACATCCTGTTTACAATGCTGAACGGCGCGCGCGGCGGTGCGATCCGCGCATGTCGCGAAAACGGCACCCGGCAAATCGGAAACGCCTTGGATTGGGTTGCGCGCGACCCGGCTGTGTTCGTCGCGTCAGCCATCGCGAGGATAGATACCGGGGTGCGTCATGCCATTCGGGACATGGTGGGCGGCCAGGTTCCGGACCATGTTGTCGAGTTCGGTTTGGCAGAGGGGGATTTCATAAGCCTGTCCCTCGGTCGGGAGGTTCCGCAGGCGATCTCTGACGAAATCGAGGATTTCGCCGAGGGCATTCGCACGGGCCGGATTGCCGTACCCAAAGAGTATACTGGCGACGAGTTCAATCCGGATGAGGTGCCATGCGACGCGACACAGTGATGTCTCTGATCGGACCGCTCATCATGCTGGCGGCGGGCCTGACATTTACCATAGGGGCCGTGGCCACGCTAGATCTCGGCTCCTTCCGGCGCATGGGGCCCGGGGCATTCCCGATGCTTGTGGGCGGCATTCTGGTGGCCCTCGCCATCATCAGCATTTTTCAGGACCTGCGCGCACCGGTCGAGACAGAGCGCGCCGATCCTATCGCCGTTCTGGGCGTGTTCGCCGGGGTAGGGGCCTTTGCGTTTCTGACCCCGCTCTTCGGGGTGCTGCCCGCCACCGCGATCGCCGTCTTCGCCACGGGATCAGCCATTCCGGGCTTTCGCTGGCTGCCGCGGCTGGCGCTGGCGCTGGGAGTGGCGGTCGGGGTCTGGCTGATCTTTGTGCAAGGGCTTGGCATGCCCTTCGTCGCGGTTCGGTGGCCCTGATATGGACCTTCTGGCAAATATCGCGCTTGGGCTCGAAACGGCTGCCACGCCGACAAACCTGTTTTACTGCTTTGTCGGTGTCTTGCTCGGAACCTTTATCGGGGTCCTGCCCGGTGTCGGGCCCTTGGCCGCCGTTGCCATGCTGCTGCCCGTCTCCTTCTACCTGGAGCCGTCGACGGCCTTGGTGATGCTGGCGGGCGTCTACTATGGGGCGGAGTATGGCGGGTCCATCGCCTCGATCCTGTTGAATATTCCCGGAACGCCGTCTTCCTCGGTCACGTGCATCGACGGCTATCCGATGGCACGTCAGGGGCGCGCGGGCCTCGCGCTTTTCGCGACATCCGTGGCGTCCTTCTTCGGGGCGATCGTGGGTGTCATCGTCATCGTGTTGCTTGCGCCCAGGCTGGCAGAGTTCGCCCTTTTGTTCCAACCCGCCGAGTATTTTTCCGTCATGGTGCTTGGCCTGATCGCAGCCTCCATCGTCAGCTCCACAGGGGCGCTCCGGGGTCTGATGATGGTGTGTCTGGGCGTCCTTCTGGGGACAATTGGCGTTGACGTGAATTCCGGCGAGACCCGGTTCACGGGCGGCATCCCCGAGTTGCGCGACGGCGTCTCGCTGGTCGTGGTTGCCATGGGGCTCTTTGGTGTGTCCGAAGTGATGGTCTCGCTGCGCGGCGCGACCCAAAGCTATGCCGGCGCGAAACTTTCGTGGCGGGGGTTCTTCCCGACGCGCGCCGAATGGCTGCGCAGTGTCTTTCCCGCCTTGCGCGGCTCGGCCACCGGGTCGTTCTTTGGCACCCTCCCGGGGACGGGGCAAACCGTGGCAAGTTTCGTCGGCTATGCCCTGGAGAAGCGGATCAACAAGAACAAGGCAGAGTTCGGAAACGGCGCGATCGAAGGCGTGGTCGTGCCAGAGGCCGCCAACAACGCCGCCGCGCAGACCGCGTTCATCCCGACGCTGACACTGGGTATCCCCGGGTCTACCACGATGGCGTTGATGATTGGCGCCCTGATGATCCATGGCATCACCCCGGGGCCGCGTCTGATTTCGGACCATCCGGATCTGTTTTGGGGGCTGATTGTGAGTTTCCTGTTTGGAAACATGTTCCTGCTGATCCTGAACATCCCCCTGATCGGCCTTTGGGTCCGGCTTCTGCGCGTGCCCCATTACTACCTTTATCCGACGGTCATCATGATGATCTGCGTCGGTGTCTACGGCATCTCGAACTCGCTGAAGGATGTCTGGGCGACACTCGCATTCGGCGTGATCGGCTACGTCCTGCGACTTTTCAGGTTCGAACCCGCCCCCATGCTGATCGGGTTCGTCCTCGGACCTATGATGGAAGAGTTCTTTCGGCGCGCGATGCTGTTGTCCCGCGGGGACCCGATGGTCTTCCTCGAACGGCCTGGCAGCGCGGTGCTCCTGGCTATTGGCGCCTTGCTGCTCTTGTTCTCAACGATATCGCCAAGACGTCTGTTTGGGGCGGTCTTTCGAAGAAGGTCGTAATCCGCTGCTCCAATTGGACTCTCGCGCTATTGCGATCAGTCCAAGGAGCGAGCCTTTAAAACATTTCCCGTAGGCGCGCCGTATAGTAATCGATGGCGTCCTGCATGATTTTTTCGGCGTCATCCGGGTCGCGGGCTGACATCGCGGCGATGGTGGAATCCATTTCCGACAGCAGCGCGTTTGCGAGTTCGGAATGTGAATCCGGATCGTGCAAACCTTGCCAGACCCGAACGGAAACGTTGAATAGTTGTTCGGTAAGCTCGGCCAGTATCCGGTTACCGCAAGCCTCTCCGAGCACGCCACGAAAGCGACGGGTCACACTGTTGAGTTCGGACTGCGAGCCTGACGCGACGAGACCTGCACACTCCTCGCGCAACTCTTTCATGTCGGCAATCTGCTGGGCCGTGACGCGTTTCGCCGCCTCCCGGCCTAGTTGTCCGTCAAGCACGTAGCGAACCTTGTACGCTTCCTTGACCAGAGCGATCTCAATCGGCGCAACCAGTGCGCCCGCGCGAGGGATAATCGTCACAAGACGCTCCCACTCCAACCGGGCAAGACTTTCGCGCACCGGTGTCCTGCTGACGCCGAACTCCTCTGCGAGATCCTTTTCCTTCAGGATCGCGCCTGTGCTGTAACTCCCGTTCAGGATTTTTTCGCGCAACTTGTTGTGTATAGTGTCTGACACGGGAACAGCCTCTCTGAGAGCCATTAGCATATCAGTGATGTGCTGGGGGTCGCAAGATATACTGGCCTCACCACAGGTCTTTTGCGGGGCCCACGTCGAACGGGGCGCCGAAGCGCACGGAGTTTATCAGAGCCAGACCGAAAGGCTCTGCACGAAGCTCGAACACATCCCCGTCTTCAATCTTTTGCCCCTCTTCGGTGCTCATCACCGCGTTGCCAAAGTAGAGGACAAAAACATCCCCTTCGCTAAGGCCGTCGCGATATTTGAACGTGTGCGCCTCGATATTGGCAAAGCTGTGCAACATGTTGTCTTCGCCTGTGCCGAAATGTGCATCCCAGATCACGTCCTCGCCGCGTCTCAGGGCGATATGTGCCCGAAGATCCGACGGCGGAGCGCCGATCAGCACCTCGGGACCAAGGGACACCTGCCGACGCTTTGACTGAGCCAGATGGTAGACATTGCGAAAATACATCTCTTCGTCCGAAAACTCGTTCCCCAATGAGAAGCCGATCCGGTACGGTTTCAGGTCTGCACCAACAACATAAAGTCCTGCGATCTCGGCCTCTTCACCCGGGCCAACACCATAGAAGGGATGTTCAACAGCACCGCCGGGACGCACCAGAATGCTCCCGTTTCCCTTGTAAAACCATTCCGGCTGCGCGCCGATTTCACCCTCGGCAGGTCGCCCGCCTTCGTCCCCGAGCCGCAAGATCTTGTAGTAATCCGGCCATTTTTCCGGGTCCGGTCCGTGGTCGGGTTGCGCCTCGTACCACGAGCGATGCGACAAGCCAGAACCCGCGACCAAAACATGGGCGGGGTCCGGGTGGTCGATAGGAACGCGAATACGGCCCTGCGCCAGGGCGTCTTCGAGCGACACCGTATCGCTTGTCATCCTTTCGGTGATCAGGTCCGGCAAGCTGCGACCGGCATTGATTGCGTCCAAAGCCAGATCGCGCAGAGTTGTGGTACCCGACAGAATCCTTGCCGCGTCCTCGCCCCGCCGAGCGGTGACGACGCGCGATCCGTCTGCCAGATCGACCTGAGAGAGCCTGTACGTCATTGGGGCGCGTCCTTGTCCAATATGCTGATTGCTTCCATTTCGATTGATTGTCCGGGCAGGCTCAGCGCGTCCAGGGGCAGCCCGACAGATGCTGGCCCCGGTTTGGTGAAACGGTCGCTGCGCAGTTGCAGGTTATCGTTGAACCCCTGGACGGTGTTCAGGACATAGTAGGAATTGGTCTTGTGAACGTCCCGAAGGCTGGTGCCGCAAGCGTCCAAGGAAGCTTCCATCGCGTCGAGCGTGCCGCGAGTCTGCGCGATATGATCGCCAGGGGCCGCGACCGTGCCATCCGCTGCCAAGGCTGCCAATCCACCGGCGAAAACCATATCCTCGCAGACCAGAGTTTGACGCCATAGCAGTGGCCCTGGCGCCGTGCGTCCCTCCGGATGTCGCTGCATGGGAAGCCGGGTGCCATCGTCGCCGCGCATGGCCCAGGCACACAGGTTAATCGCGCAACCGTCAGGGAACACTCTCGGCAAGGGAATCGCCGTCAGTGCGGGACCCCCACCTGGTATCCGCTCTGCCAACAGGCGCAGGCATCTCTGCCAGGCGTCGTCTGGCAAGGTGACATCGTAGTGGAGGTTCAACCGCACCACATCTGCAAGGTCGGCCCCGAGTGCGTCCAGCGTCGCCGCAAGGTGATCCAGCAGAACGGCAAGCTGCGCTGGTGCGTCGCCCGCATGCAGAACGGCGCCATCAGTGCTGCGCGCAGATTGAAGCCCAGTGTAGACCATGCTGCCGACACGCAGGCCGTGCGCCAAGGGGCGTTCGGGCGCGTAAAGCGTATCTTGTGTGACCGCCTTGCGGGGCAGTCGGTGGCCGTCTTGCGCCTTCATGGCATAGGTGCAGATTTCGACCAGCAGTTCCGGCAGGACCAAACGGTCGAACGGCACCATGTCGATGACGGCACCATCAAGCCCGGGCATCAGCTCTAGCACCCGCGCGCGATAAACATCTTCGTCGACCTCGCCGGTGTTTACATAGGACACCCGCAGATGAACGATGTCCGCAGGGCCAGCTCCAAACTCGGCCAGCAATGGACCGATATGGCCACACGCGACCACAGTCTGAGTGTCCAGATCATCGGGATGATCAAGGTCAAGCTGCGGGTTCAAGACGATCATGTCATTGGTGTGCATCGCCATCGTCCAAGGATGGTCAACGTCGAGTTCGAAGTTTTTTGGATTGTAATTGCGCCTTGGCAAGACTGCGCCCTCCCTGCTCTGCGCCTCAGCGCGTTTCGTTGCTCAATTGACTGTCGAGATAGGCGAGTGCGCCAGAGACGTGCATCTCCACACCGATGGCCAACGCGTCTTCGTCGATGTCGAATTTCGGGTGGTGATGGGGCCAGTCGGTGCCCTTGTCGGGATTGCCAACGCCAATGAAATAGAAGGTTCCCGGCACGTGCATGGCGAATTCCCCAAAGTCCTCGCCGATCATCGTGACGTAGGGAACAAGCTGACGGTCGGTGCCTGCAATCACCGTGGCGGCGGCCTCGCGCATGGTGGCTGTCAGGAGGGGGTCGTTCACGGTAGGCGGGTCAAAGGCCGTCCATTCGATCTCGACGTCGACGCGGTGCGCTGCGCAGACGTTGCGCACGATCCGCTCAAACCGTTCCAAGACCGTTTCGCCCTTGTCTGCCCGCGATTCGAACAGGCAACGGACGGTGCCTGTCAGTTCGGCTTGCTCCGGGATGATGTTTGCAGCGCTTCCGGAATGGATCGAACCGAAGACGATGGCGCAGGCCCGGTGCGGGCTGATCTCGCGCGCAAGAAGCAGCTGCGCCTGCTGAACGACTGCGGCGGCCGCTGAAATCGGATCGACCGCATCGTCCGGGATCGCCGTATGACCCCCACGCCCCTTCAACGTCAGTTTAAAGACGTTCGCTTCCGCCATCACCGCGCCATCCTGCGCGGATAGAGAGCCAGTCGGCAGGTCTGTCATCAGATGCGTGCCGATGACCGCGTCTACCGTGGGATTGTGCAGGACACCCGCCTCGACCATGTTCGCCGCGAACCCGAGTTCTTCGTTCGGCTGAAACACGAATTTTATGTCGCCCTTCAGGTCATCACGCTGTTCCGCCAATACCTTCGCCGCGACCATCATCATCGCGGTATGTCCGTCATGACCGCAGGCATGCATCTTGCCGTGAACCTTGCTGGCATGCTCCAGCCCGGTGTCCTCGACGATTGGCAGCGCGTCGATGTCGGCGCGCATCATCAACGTCTTGCCCGGCTGGCCGCCACGCAGAAGACCGATCACGCCAGTCTCCCCCATGCGCGAGACTTCCAGCCCGAGGTCTTTGAGATAGTCCTCGATGATGCCTGACGTGCGGTGTTCCTCCAGACCAAGTTCAGGGTGCTGATGAAAGTCGCGTCGAAGCGCGATCAACTCCGGCTCCAGTTCGCTCACACGGCTTCTGAGATCGCGGGGCATGGTGTTCTTCCTCTGGTAAATTAGGCGGGGAGGGCCGCGATGCCGGCAGCAATGCGATCAATCGCATCCTTCAGTTGATCGTCGGGAACGGCGAAGGAGATCCGGATGTACCCCTCTCCGGCAGGGCCGAAGATCGGGCCAGGAATGGTGATGACCCGTTGGCTCTGGAGCAAATGTTCCGCGAGATCCCAAGACGACAAGCCGGTCGCCTTGATGTTCGGGAAGGCGTAGAACGTGGCTTCGGGCCGTACGCAGGACAGCCGGGGGATCGCATTCAACCCCGTGTCAACAATGTCTCGGCGGCGGGCGTAGGCGGCCATCATGTCTGCGACGCAGTCTTGCGACCCCGTGATTGCCGCCAGCGCCGCACGTTGGGAAACCGCCGTCACCCCGGAGACGAGATGCTCCATGAGTTTTTCCATCTCATCGACGATCCGCTCGGGCCCGACGACATACCCGACCCGCCAGCCGGTCATGGCGTAAGTCTTGGATAAGGTGAACGCAGTCATGGTCCGTTCGAACATGCCCGGAAGCGACGCAATGGAGACATGCGCGCGATCATCGAAGCACAGATCCTCATAAGGCTCATCCGAGAACACCAGCAAATCGTGATCCGTCGCGATGGCCGCGATGGCCTCCAATGTCTCGCGATCAAACACCGCCCCAGTTGGGTTTGAGGGTGAATTGACAACGATCATCACGGTTCGCTCGGTAATAGCGGCGCGCAGATCGTCGGGGTTCAATCGGAAGCCGTTTTCTTCGTATAGCGGCACGGATACAGGCGTCCCGCCGAACAACCTGATCTGACTGAAGTAATCATATCCGGGGTCCATCACGATGACCTCGGCCCCCGGCTCGACGTGATTGAGCATCGTATTGAACACGACTTGCATTGCACCGACCGTGACCATGACGTGCTTGGCCGGATCGACATTCAACGCATTCTGCCGCTTCAGCTTTTCGGCAATGGCCGCGCGGAGGTCAGCGAAACCCCGCGCCGGGGGATACCGCGTGTAGCCCGCATCCAATGCGTCTTTGGCGGCTTGGATAATATGTGAAGGCGTATCAAAGTCCGGCTGACCTATCCCGAGATTGATCACGTCATCCATTCCGTCGGCCATCGCGTGCATCTTTCGGATGCCAGACCATTCGACGCCCCTCAGGCGATCACTCAATCCAAAATCACGCGGCATGAGAGCCCTCCAATCCAGCTGCTATGCGGAGATCAGCACAAAATTTCAGCTTCGTCTATTTATAATATACAAACACGATCCTAAAAGTTGTTGACAGAATATTAGAGCTGGGTAACGTCCAGACATCGACAAAGTGGGCACTTCTGTCACCCAGCTCTCGACGTGGGGGCGACAGTGGAACGCGGCATCTGACACCGACGGCCCTCAACCAAAGGGGAGTTGTTCAATGAAATTGCATCGGATCATGATCAGCGCTGTTGCTGCCTGTGGCCTCGCTTTGCCCGCCACCGCTGATCTTCTCGAAACTGCGAAAGGCGACGGGCTCAAGGTCGCCTTTTTTAATTTCCAGCCGTTTTCCTACAACGCAGATGGCGGCGAGTTGACCGGTACGGATGTCGACACTCTCAAAGCCGTGCTCGAGGACATGGGCGGCTCTATCGACACGGCGCAGGCAACGGAGTGGGGCGCTCTCATTCCCGGCTTGAAAGCAGGCCGGTTCGACGTTGTTGCCGCCGGTATGTTTGTCACACCTGAACGTTGCGCAGTGGTGTCCTTTTCGGAGCCGATCTTCGGTATCCCACAGACACTGGTGGTTCCGGCGGACAACCCAAATGGCATCGCAACCTATGACGATATCGCCGAAAAAGGTCTGAAGGTTGCCGCGCTCAGCGGCTCGGCACAGGTTGGATATGCGCGCGACAGCGGCATTGCCGATGCGAACATCATGCAAATCCCCGATAACCCCACCGCGATCGCGGCGGTGCGCGCGGGTCGCGCTGATGCCTATGCACTCGACGCGCCGGGCGCGCGGGCACTGGTCGCGGGCGTGCCCGAACAGGACTTCATCATTGTTGAGCCCTTTGGCGACATCGCGGGCAAACCTGCCATGGCCCATGGGGCCTTTGCATTCCGCCCCGAGGACCAAGCCTTTGTCGATGCTTTCAATGTTGCCTTGAAGGAACGGATCGAGAGCGGTGCGCATGTCGCCACGCTTGAGGCCCACGGCATGGAAGCAACTGAAATGCCAAAACTCACAACTGCGGAACTCTGCAGCGAGTGACCCGTTCTGCTGCGGCCCATCAGCTTGTTGGCCGCAGCATTCCCGCCAAACGCTGGTGCAGCGAATGCCCCACCATACAGGTAGCACATCCTGTGCAAAACGCATGGTTTCGGACCGAGTGCAGTCACATGGGTGACGCGCGAAAGGCAGAACGATGACATCGACCTCGATCAGAATGGCCGCCATCGTGGTGTTACTCGCCTTCGTCGCGGGTATGGTGTTCGCCACGTTTTCAGAACTGCGCGTATTCCTTCCCGCGCTGTTGCAAGGCGCGGTGGTCACCATACAGGTGGCGGTCCTTTCCCTGGTCGTGTTCTTTGTGGCCTCCGTGCTGGCGGGCGCGGGCAGGGCGCACTCCTTCCGGCCCCTTCGATGGTTCTGCGCGATCTATGTCGAGATCTTTCGTGGCACCTCCCTGCTGGTGCAATTGTTCTGGCTGTTTTTCGTTTTGCCGGAATTTGGCATCACGCTGTCACCGATGCTGGCGGGCGTGCTGGCCATCGGTTTGAACTATGGTGCCTATGGTGCCGAGGTGGTGCGCGGTGCCCTGCGGTCCGTTCCAAAGGGCCAGAAAGAAGCTGCGGTTGCACTCAACCTGCCGCCATGGAAACGCTTTGTCCGCGTCATCTTTCCCCAAGCCGCACTCATCATGCTGCCTGGCATGGGCAACCTGACGATCGAGTTGATCAAGTCGACAGCGCTGGTGTCGGCGGTCACGCTGGTCGACATCACGTATGCCTCTGTTTTGCAGAACAACATCCACTACCGCACCGTTGAAATCTTCACGATCACGATGCTGCTCTACTACATTCTCAGCCAGATCGTTCGATTCAGTTTCGGTGCGCTTGAGGTTCGGGCTGCGCGATATCGGGGGAGGACGATCTGATGGACTGGTCATGGGAATTCACATTCGACCGCGTTCTGCCGGCCTTGCTGCAAGCCCTGCCGGTGACGATCCAGGCGACCGTTTTTTCGTTCCTGCTTGCGGTCGCGCTCGGGCTTCCTTTGATGCTTCTTCGCAAGAGCCCCATCAGGATCGTCGCGCTTGTCGTTGGCGAAATCATCGAGTTCATTCGCGGCACGCCGCTTCTGGTCCAGATATTCTTTCTGTTTTTCGTGCTGCCTGAATTCGGTTTGACATTGCCGCCACTGACGACCGGTATTCTCGCCATCGGCATATACTACAGTGCGCTCTGTTCGGAGGTGTTTCGTGCTGGTTTTGATGCCGTGCCACGTGGACAATGGGAAGCGGCGCGGGCCCTGAACCTGAGCCCGGTCAGAACTCTTACCGGGATCATTATTCCGCAGTCCTTACCCCCTATTGTGCCTGCGCTCGGCAACTTCCTCATTGCGATTTTCAAGGAAACACCCCTGCTGTCCTTCGTGGCCGTGGCCGAGATCATGCAGGTGGCCAAAGGCATCGGCATCGAAACCTACCGCTTTACCGAAGCGATCACCGTGGCCGGGATCCTGTTCCTCATTCTGAGCCTTATCGCCGCCGCACTCGTCGGCATGGTCGAGCGTTATGTCAACAGAAAGGTCTATCACTGATGGCCCCCAAGATCACCTTCGACAATGTCACCAAGCGCTATGGAACCCTGACCGTTCTGGATGGGCTCAACCTCGAAATCGAGGAAGGCGAGGTTGTTTCGATCATTGGACCGTCCGGGTCAGGCAAGACCACGGTGCTGCGCGTTCTCATGACTTTGGAGGAAATCCAGGAAGGCGTTATCTCGCTGGACGGTGAACCTTTCACGCATGTCCGAAAGGGCGATGGGTTTGTTTCGGCAAAACCATCGCACATCCGCAAGATGCGCTCGAAAATCGGGATGGTCTTTCAGAACTTCAATCTCTTCCCGCACATGACGACGCTTCAGAACTGCATCGAGGCGCCGGTCCAGTCGCTTGGACTTAGAAAGGACGAAGCGGTGGAGCGGGCGCGCGAGCTGCTTGGCATGGTTGGCATGAGCGACAAGGAAGACCACTACCCCTCGCAGCTGTCAGGTGGCCAGCAACAGCGCGTGGCAATCGCTCGTGCCTTGGCCATGCGCCCGGAAATCCTGCTCTTTGATGAACCCACCTCTGCGCTTGATCCCGAAATGGTCGGTGAAGTGCTGTCCGTGATCCGGTCGCTCGCGTCCGAGCACAGCTACACCATGCTTTTGGTGACGCACCAGATGGGCTTTGCGAAAGAGGTATCAGACCGGATCCTGTTTTTTGAAAGCGGGAAATTTGTCGAGCAGGGCAAGCCGGACGAGTTCTTTGCCAACCCGGAACACCCGCGCACCAAGGAGTTTCTCGCCAAGGTCCTGGAGGCGGGGTGATGGCGCTTACGGGTGCGCACTTCATCGCCGGTAAAAGCAGCAAGACGGGTGCCGGGTACTTTCAATCCAAGACTTTGTCGGGCCGGTCGTTGTCTGTTTCTGAAGGCGGCAGCGACGAAGTCGACCTTGCGTTGAACGCCGCCGAGGATGCTTTTATCGCGTTTGCAGCGACCGATGGCGCGACGCGCGCAACGCTGCTGCGCAGGATAGCCGACAAGATCGAAGCGCGTGCAGATGACATTGCCGAAATCGGAACCGAAGAAACTGGCCTGCCAGAAGCAAGGCTGCGTGGCGAAACGGGCCGGACCACGGGCCAACTCCGCATGTTCGCTGATTTCGTGGAAGCCGGTCGAGAGTTGGAGGTCCGCCACGACCCGGCGCTCCCGGACAGGGAGCCTCTGCCGCGCCCCGACTTGCGACTGAAGATGCGCCCTGTAGGTCCAGTTGTCGTGTTTGGCGCGTCGAACTTTCCGCTCGCCTTCTCCGTCGCGGGTGGCGATACGGCGTCGGCCTTGGCGGCAGGGTGTCCGGTTGTCGTGAAAGGCCATCCCGCGCATCCGGGAACCGGGGAAGTGGTCGCAAGCGCAATTTCCGAGAGCGTGTCGGACTGCGCATTGCCATCGGGCGTCTTCTCCATGATCCAAGGCACGTCGCATGCTCTGGGTCATGCCCTTGTCACGCACCCGCTGACTGCGGCGGTGGGCTTTACCGGCTCTCTGGCGGCAGGACGGGCGCTTTTCGATCTGTGTGCTGCGCGTCCGGTACCCATTCCATTCTTCGGTGAACTGGGCTCAATCAACCCGGTGTTCATACTGCCCGGAGCCCTCGCCAAACGCGGCGAAGACATCGCGTGCGATTGGGTCGCATCGCTGACCATGGGGGTCGGGCAGTTTTGCACGAACCCGGGCCTCGTCATCGTGCCGCAAGGCGCGGACGGAGATCGGTTCCTCGGACGCGCAACATCGCTTCTCAAGAATACTGAACCGCAAACCATGCTGACCGACAGCATCGCGTCGACCTACCGCGATGGGCTGGCCACGGTGCAAAACCAGCCCGGCGTTCAATTGCACTCGCACGGGACGTCGACGGATCGAATGGTCCTTCCCGGGCTCGCTGAAACGACGAGTGACGTGTTTATCGAGACGTCACAGTTGCATCATGAAGTGTTTGGCCCCTTCGGCCTTGTGGTCCGTGTTCAGGACGACAGTGAGCTTATGCGCGTTGCCCGCCATATTGAGGGTCAGTTAACCTGCACCCTGCAAATGGACGCCAGCGACAAGGCTCTGGTCGAAGCACTTCTTCCGGTTCTGGAGCGCAAGGCAGGACGGATTCTGGCGAATGGATTTCCAACTGGCGTGGATGTTGCCGGCGCCATGGTGCACGGCGGGCCATATCCTGCATCGACCAATTTCGGACACAGCAGCGTGGGCACCATCGCAATCAGGCGATGGTTACGGCCTGTTTGCTACCAGGGGTTTCAAGACATGACAGACTGAGACTTTGAGAACGATCAAACCCCGGCTCTCGTCGAGAAGACGCAGAATGTCCTCAGCGGCAGTCATCATAGAGTGTCGGGTGTCTGCAGTTCATGTCTCTGTTCCGAGCATATGCGACGCCTTTGCACGACGCAGCATTTGGAAGCTATGGGCGCAACGCCGACCTCAGATGCCGCGCCGCAATCCTGTGATAAGGTCCCTTGTCAATGTCGGGTAGACGCAGTGGAGGGCACGGCGGATCGGATTGGAGGCGAGTGCCTGCGGCACGCATTCGATGCGGCGAACAAAAGGAACCCGGATCTTCAAGACGACCGGCAACTTACGGGCGGTTCCAGCTTCTGCTTGGGCACACCAAGATCGACAGCACAGTCCGATACATGGGCGTGGATCCCGAAGGCGCGCAGGCAATCACCGAGGCCATTGAACTCCAAAAACCTCGCGCCGTCGTCGCTGGCGGCCCATTCCGGACCTTTGATCGTTTTTCAAGATTCTGCGTTTGCAGTCGCTTGAGCGACATTCAGCATTTTTCTGAGCCGAGGGCACCGGCGGTCCGAAACGCGGGAGGCCTTGGTCAGAAGCGCCCGATGTTGGTCCGGCGCTTCCCCTGTCTGACGGCGACGACTGGGCCTGGACGGCAAGGAGGTCCTTGATCGAGTTCAGAAAGCGCCGCATCCTTTAAAAGATGCGGGGTGATGGCCTGTCATCCATGCCAGTTTTTGAGGGTTTTTTGCCATGTGTATGAAGTGCTGCGAAGCGGTTCTGACCGAAGCCGGGTGGATCAACCCGTGCCTGTGCGGTGCACCGGAGACGCAAGCCGCGATGGACAGGATCGAAGCTGACATCACACGGCGTCAACTGATTGGTGGCATGTCCGCCGTCATTGGCATGTTCGCGGGCTTCGGGCTTGCACCTACCGAGGTGCGGGCGCAATCACCCGGTCGCCCGACACTCCTTACAAACCTTCGGTTCTTTGATGGCCAGACCTTGTCGGTACAAACCGGCCGGGACATTCTTGTCGATGGCGGCCGCATCGCCGCGATCCTCCCCGCGGGGACGGGTCCGGGTGACGCGGACATCATCGACTGCGGTGCCCGTACGGTGACACCGGGTCTGATCGATTGCCACTGGCATGCAACACTCGCAAGCGTGAGCCAGACCGCCGCCCTGACGCAAGACATCGCCCTGATCCATCTTATTTCCGGGCAGGAAGCAGGGGCGACGCTGCGGCGCGGTTTCACGACGGTCCGCGATACGGGCGGGCCGGTCTTCGGTCTCAAAACGGCCATTGATCGCGGCGTACTGCCGGGACCCCGGGTCTTTCCGTCTGGTGCAATGATTTCGCAGACATCGGGTCACGGCGATTTTCGCTTTCTCAACACGCTGCCGCGTATGCCGGGGGATCCGGCGGATCACACGGAGCGCACCGGTGTCGCGGCGATCGCAGACGGGCGCGACGAGGTGCTGCGCCGCACCCGTGAGCAGCTCATGAAAGGCGCGAGCCAGGTCAAGATCATGGCGGGTGGAGGCGTGTCCTCGCTTTATGATCCCTTGGATACCGCGCAGTTTCTGGAGGAAGAAATGGACGCCGCCGTGCGGGCAGCCGCCGACTGGGGCACGTATGTCTGCGCGCATGTCTACACCCCGGAAGGCATCCAGCGGTCTTTGCGCGCCGGGGTGAAGTCTATTGAGCATGGTCAGCTGGCCGATACCGAGACCATCAGGATGATGCGGGAGGAGGGCGCGTGGTGGTCGATCCAGCCCTTCCTTGCCGACGAGGATGCAAACCCGAAATCCGACCCTATCCAGCAAGCCAAGCAAAAGCAGGTCGCCGAGGGGACGATCCGCGCCTTCGAAGAAGGTCGTGCGGAAGGGGTGAATATGGCGTTCGGGACGGACATATTGTTGAATCCCGGAGGATCGCAAAGCCAAGGGCGGCAACTGACCAAGCTTGCGCGTTTCATGGCGCCGCTTCAGGCGTTGCGCATGGCAACGGGCGCAGCCGGAGAGTTGCTTGCCCTGTCGGGACCCCGTGATCCGTATCAGGGCCGCCTTGGCGTTCTCGAGGAGGGCGCGCATGCCGATCTGCTCGTATGGGACGGAGACCCCGAAACCAGCATTGATTTCATACAGGACCCTGAGACGAACCTGCGGCTCGGGATGAAGGCTGGCCGCGTATTCAAGGAAACACTCTGATGGCTCACGGGACTTCTCGGTCCAAGACAATCGCATTCGCTCTCGCGGGGGCGCTTCTGCTGTCGCTACCCTTCGGTGTCGCGGCACAGGAGGACAGATCGTTCGTTGGGGCCCATGGCGCCATGACACCGGGCTCTTACATGCGCACGACAGGTGATACGACCGAACAGCTTGATCTTTGGCCGGATCAGAGTTTCCATTTCACCTCGGACGGGCAAGCTCATGCAGGTCGTTGGCACGCCGACCCGCGCCAGGGTGCCGTCGTTCTCGACCTCGGGACGAGCAGCCTTGCCTTTGACGTCCGGAATGCTCAGCGCCTGCGCCCTGTCGCGGCACAAGGAGACGCATCGCAGGACTTCGAGTTGTCGGACTCCTTCTCTCCCGCCGCACTGAATTTGCCGATCTCGGGCATGCTCACCTATTTCGCTGATGCGGCAACGATCGTGCACTGCGCCACGGGGAAGCTCTACCCGGTCGCGCAGGATGAAGACTACCTGACGCTGGAGCGCGCGTATCTGGCAGATCGTGCGGGCCCTGCAGAACCATTGTTCGTGACCATGGACGCGGTGATCGAGATGCGCGCGCAAATGGAAGGCCCCGAAAGACTGACGGTTGTGCCGATGGCGTTCACAGGGGCATTCCCCGGAGAGGATTGCCGCCTCGGAAACAGGTCTCTGGATTTGCAGGACGCGGTATGGAGAATGACCGCACTCGGCGACACCGAGCTCGATCCCTCGATCGGGTCTCGCGAGCCGTTCATGTCGTTCAGTCCAAGTGAGGATATGTTTCTAGCGTCTGTCGGGTGCAACACGATCCGTGGCGGCATGTCAGGGTCCGGGTCGGACCTGTCCTTCGCGCAGCCGATGTCGAGCACGATGATGGCGTGCCCCGATCCGCTCGCCGCTTTGGAAGCGCAACTGGGAGACATTCTGTCCAGCGTCGCGCGCTACGAGATCGGCGGTCGCACCCTCAGACTCATGGATGCCGAAGGCGACCGCGTCGCCCGGTTTCGAGCGGCGTATTTGCCCTTCTTTCGATAAGAGCAATACGCTCGCGTCAACGCTCTCCGGAGGGGAGCTTTGACCGCCATCATCGCGCCTTTGCGCGCGCGCAAGATCGCGCATCGTCCGGATCGCAGGTCCACGCAAGCAATCAGAGACGCGTATCCAGTTCCGAGCTACCCATATGAGGTGCTGCACGTCAGCAGACATTGCGAGCGACGGCATCACGGGACGCCATAGGCTCTTCCCTGCCTTAGGATCATTGACAGCACGTTTGCGGGTCAAGTGCATATAGCCAGCGAGGACGGCCCTGACCTGCCATTGGATACTCGCTCGGATGCTGCGTTGCGGCCAACATAGCTGACGTTCGCCGCAAGCGCGAACCTCAAGCTTCCTCTTACTGACACATCGCGGACTTTGGCACCCTTCAGTGCGGTCCCAGCAACGGCGGCTCGCGCTGTTGTTGGTCCACTTTCTGGAGGCTGCTCCAAGTTTCTGACGAAAACAACCGCGCCAGCGCTTGAGACCCTTGCGGTCTCCACGCTGCCGCTCAACACTGCAATACAACCGGAAGATTCCAGATCAAACCTGCTCTAGTGGTGGGGGCAACCTCTCGAATCTCCAATGAGCTGGAAGCCCAATTGCGAAGCTTTTGCCATGGGAAATTTCGGATATTTTAGTATTGGAAATCCAAATCGAATAATGCCGTCAGTATGCGGGAAACTAGCTCCCTATAGTCTTCTACGTCTCTCTCGGAAACCTGTACTGACGCACGTTCGTGTATTAGCTTATTTCGCATGTTGTAGTAGTGGGAAACCTTCCCCCAATCGGCGTCAGATATGCCCGGAATCGGCTTGACGGCATTTATCACCAAGTGACGGGCCTTGAATATCTTAGCTATTTCAGCGTCACCGTATTTTTGGGGTGGAAATTTTTCAGGACTATGAACAATGTATTCCTTAAGGCCGATTTCAAGGTTGCTATCGAGAAGGATCAACGCGATGCGCCCCTTGGTATCCATCTTGCGGCGCGCGATCCCGTCCACGACCCCCATTGCTTCAACGAGGCCTCGAGTCCAGGGTGCGTTCTTGAATACAGCCGCATTCTGCTCAATTATTCGATCATGATACGGCTTTTTACGGCCCCTTGGCACCGGCGGAAGAACGACCTGCTTTTGGGTCCCCGGCTGGCTCAAGTCTATGTCGGCTACTTGGCCTGACTGATACTTGTAAACGCCTTCCTCTCTGTCGTTTTTCATGCGCCGAGAAAGGGTTGAGTAGTACGCAGTAAGGTGGATAATTTTGTCCCGCAACTCCAGAAAAGTAGGGTGGCTATAATTCAATGCGCTCTTGTTGCTCGCCCAAGGCATCAGTTCAGGTGAGCCTTTGAGACGCAGAATAACTCTACACAGCGATGCGTCCGGGTGAGGAACACCTGCCTCACCTTTGTAGAAGCCCATCTCGTGGTTCTTAACGTGGGAAGCGATTAGCCGATCGTTGCAGTAGACATAAACGCCGTAGTTTTCTGCTTCAGGATCTCTGTCTAGTATGAGGCCGCCACTCAGAGTAACTTCAAGCTGACCGCTTCCGTCGGGGGATATTGAAAAGGTGGACTGCCTTGGGGGGTAGTCTGGAGGGTAGGCCCAATGATCAAACCTCGTCGCGC
>NZ_JBNAFR010000018.1:0-55966 GCF_049800775.1 Dinoroseobacter sp. S375
CGGTGGACAGCACCGGGGCTGGGGATTGCCTTGCGGGTACGTTCCTCGCCGGTCTGGTGGCCGGGGCGGATCCGCGCGCGGCGGCGGAGCAGGCGGTGCGGGCCGCCGCCGAGACGGTGCGCGCCTATGGCGCGACCGCCGGGCCCTTGGCATAGGGCGCCTCGGTACGGGGCGCGGGCCGGGGATCCGGACACTATATATATACATGCCAAACACGGCGATGCCCGCTCCGGGGGTCGGATCAGATCAGCGGGCCGCCGAGACTGCTCCAGGCGTCCTTGGGCGGGGGCCATTGGCTGGTCTCCCAGCGCATGTGGAAGGCATTACCGCTGATCCCGGTGCACACCACCTCGATATGGTCGCCATTCACGATGGCGGTAGGGCTGTCGATGACCTGCCCGCCCAGCGGGGCCCAGTCGCTCCAGGTCCCGCCAGTGCCCCGGATCGCGAAGACCCCGCCGGAAATCCCCGTGGCGAAGATCACCACGTGATCGCCCGTGCTGACGGCGCAGGGCGGGCCCATGATCTGGCCCCCGAGATCTGTCCAGCCCGTGGCCGAGGGGCGCCACCCCCCGCTGCCCAGGGTCTTGGCAAAGAGCTTGCCGCTGATCCCGCGGCCGCAGACGAGGATCCCGCCATCATGGGCGCAGCCATGGGGATCGGCGCTGAGCTGTCCGCCAAGCTCGGTCCAGCTCGGCTGGCTCTGGGTGAGGGCGTCCTTGGGGATCACGGCATGGACCGGCGTGCCCGCCGCCCGGCGCGTCACCACATGGAGCCCGTCGGGACCGGGGATACCATGGGGACGTCCCTCGAACGGGCCGCCCAGCCGGTGCCAGCCGAACAGGGACGGGGCCCAGCCTGTGCTGCGGCTCTGCTTGACGAAGATATCGCCGGAGATGCCCCGCACCAGCGCTTCGTTGAACGCGCCGCTCTTGCTGGGCGCGACCTCGCCGAGGATCTCGCCGCCCATGTTCTGCCAACTGGCGGGCGACCATGTGCCATCGGCGGCCATGCGCTTGTAAAAGGGCGCGCCGCTGACCCCGCGCACCCAAACCGACAGCTCGTCGCCCGCCTGGGCGACCGTGGGGCGCTCGGTGATCTCGCCCCCCATATCCCACCACTCGGTACGCGCAGGCAGCCAAGCGCTCCCGGTCCGGCGCTTGTGGAGGGGCGAACCATCGGCCTTGCGCGCAAAGACATGCAGATCGCCGCCGCTTACCCGCGCCACATCGAGCCGGGGCGCCCGGTTCCAGCTGATGCGGATCCGCGCCTCCTGCCCGGTGATGTCGAGCACCTCGATCTCCAGCCCGTTCTCATGCCCGCCGTAAAAGGCCGTGTCGCTGGCCTCCAGCTTCTGACCCGTCCGCAGGGAGCGCAGCTCGGTCGCCTCGCGCGACTGGCCCGAGATCAGGGTGACCTGCGGTTCCGCCTCGCCCGGCGCGCCGCCTTTGATGTCGGTGCCGTTCACGTGATAGACGAAGACCCCGTTTTCCAGCGGATTGCGCAGGTTGCGGTCGAACCGGATCGCGCTGCCATCGGGTGTGCGGCCATTCCGGGTGCGGTATTCGACGATGAAGAACTCGCCGGGGCGACGGTTCTTTTCGGGGCGGATCACCAGCGCATTGCCCGGCGCGCCATAGGTTGGGCGCAGCGTGATCTCGCGGCTGGCAAAGGTCGGCTCGACAAGCTGCGGGTCCGTCCAGTTGAGGAAGAACTTGAGAAACCCGTCGAAATGGGGGCTGTCGAAATGCAGGGCCATGATGCTGGCATCGCCGAGATAGCCGAGCGCATCCTCCTGCGTCACGCGCGTGCCATCCACCCGTCGGTTGTAATAGTCGCCGATCCCGAAGAAGAGATGCCCAAGCTCATGGGCATGGAGCTGCGCCGAGGACGCGCCCGGGCCTTGGGAGCTGAGCACGATCTCCTGAAAGGGCATGCCGGGGGCGAGTTCGGTGGCCACGGGCAGGGTGCGTTTGACCGCGCGGTTGACCTGGCTTGAGCAGACATAGACCGAACCGCCGCCCCCGGTCGGAAAGGCCCAGTCGGCGATCTCGGTCAGGCTTTCGGGGTCGTCCCAGTCATGGTCCGGCCCCGCCTCGATCTCGGTGATGAGATCCGCGATGATGTTGCGGCGATGGATGTTGCCATACTCACGCAGCACGGGATTGCCGTTCCCGGTGCCAAAGCGGGCCGGGTCGCGGCCATGGATCCGGAAGGCGGCATAGCCTGTGTAGCTCTCGGGGGACATGAAGTCCCCGGGATTCTCGAGCACCCCGCTCGCCGCGTTGTACCGCGGTTGGATCCCCTCGAGATTGCCGCGCCAGTCCCGCGGATTGGGCAGGATCCCCGAGCGGACGCGGTACTCGAAATCGAGGCGCTCAAAGCTGTTTTCGCGGTAGAAGGCCCGGGCCAGATCCATCGAGGCGCGGGTCGATTGCACCAGCGTGCGAAGCGCGGTCAGCCCGCCCATCCCGTCGGAATAGAGATAGGTCAGAACAGGCAGGCGGATGAGACGGGTTTGCCCCTGCTGTGACAGCCGGTTGCGGCTGCGGTCATGGGCTTCTTTCTTGGAAAATCCGGCAATATCGGACTCGATAAGGCGCATAAGGCTCACCTTTCAAATTGGTACATATTTAAAATCGGCTCTCGTCGGGATCCCGGAAATATCGGGCCCGTGGCGGGACAGTGCCCGGTCCCGCATGGCTTGGCAACTGTTTCTGTATGCATAACAAAACCGTGAAAACGGCGGGATCACATGCCGCTTGCACCGGGCCCCGGTGGGGCCTGCTGCGATCGGCCGCGGCGACCCAGGCACCCACCGCGCCGGGGGGATCCGCAGGCCCGGCGCGATCCCCGGACTGGGGCGAATTGTGCCATCTAAGGTCTCTCGCTAAGGGGGATGCTTTGCTGTATTGCTGATCGGAACGGCGCCACCCAAGGCGCAGACTGCAAGATCCGTAAGGGCATATTATGAGCCACGGGGGCCCTCTCCTTTTCATTATCGCATTGCTGCCATTCATTGGCGCCCTCATGCCCGGGGTGATGATCCGGGCCGGGCGAACCGCATGCGCCTCTTTCACGGCCGTTCCCACGGCGCTCGCCTTTCTCATGCTGCTATCGCTGGCGCCCCAGGTGCTCGACGGGCAGGTGATCCAGGCCGAGGTGCCATGGTTGCCCCAGCTGGGCCTGTCGGCGTCGTTCTTCCTTGACGGGCTGGGCCTGCTCTTTGCGCTGATGATCACGGGCGTGGGCCTGCTGATCATCCTCTACGCGCGGTTCTACCTGTCGGGCGACGACCCGATGGGGCAGTTCTACACCTATCTGCTGCTCTTTCAGGGCGCGATGCTGGGGATTGTCCTGTCGGATAACATCCTGCTCCTGCTGATCTTCTGGGAGCTGACCTCCCTGAGCTCCTTCCTGCTGATCGGCTATTGGAAACACCTCCCCGAAGGCCGGCAGGGCGCGCGCATGGCGCTGACCGTCACCGGCGCGGGCGGGCTCGCGATGATCGGGGGTATGCTGATCCTCGGGAATATCGTCGGCAGCTTCAACCTGACGGACATTCTCGCCGCCGGAGACCAGATCCGCGCGTCGGAATGGTATCTGCCCGCGCTGATCCTGATCCTGCTGGGGGCCTTCACGAAATCCGCGCAATTCCCCTTCCATTTCTGGCTGCCCCACGCCATGGCCGCGCCGACGCCGGTTTCGGCCTATCTGCACTCGGCAACCATGGTGAAGGCGGGCGTCTTCCTTATGGCGCGCATGTGGCCCGCGCTGGCGGGGACCGATGCGTGGTTCTACATCGTGTCCACCACCGGGCTGATCACCATGGTGCTGGGCGCGGGGATCGCGCTCTTTAAGGATGACCTCAAGGCGCTGCTGGCCTTCTCGACGGTCAGCCATCTGGGCCTTTTGACCATGCTTCTGGGCTTTGGCACCCAGGCCGCGGCGGTGGCGGCGGTGTTTCACATCATCAACCACCTGACCTTCAAGGCGGCACTCTTCATGACCGCGGGGATCGTGGATCACGAGACCCATACCCGCGATATCAAGCGGCTGGGCGGGCTCAGGCACCTGATGCCGATCACCTTTGTCATCGGCACGGTCGCGGCGCTCTCCATGGCGGGCATCCCGCTCTTCAACGGGTTCCTGTCCAAGGAGATGATGCTGGAGGAGGCCGCCCATACGGGCTGGGCCGGGAGCCATTACGCGGTGCCGGTGCTGGCGACGCTGGGCGCGCTGTTGTCGGTGGCGTATTCCTTCCGCTTTATTGCCCATGTCTTCCTCGGGCCGGTGCGGGACGACTACCCGCACAAGCCCCATGACCCGCCCTTTGGCATGTGGGCCTCGCCCGCGCTTTTGGTGGTGCTGGTGCTGGTGATCGGCATGGCGCCCTTCCTCGCCGAAGGCATCGTGACGGCGGCAGCCAATGCGGTGACCGGCGCGGATCTGTACCCGCATCTGAAAATCTGGCACGGGTTCACCCCGGCGCTCTGGATGTCCTTTGCCGCGACGCTCGGCGGTCTCGCTCTGCTCAGCCAGCATGGCAAGCTCGACCCGATCTGGCAGGCCGCGCGCCGCCCCGAGGCCAAGGCGATCTTCGACCGTCTCATGGCCGCGGTGCAGGGCGCCTCGGCCCGCCTGACGGAAGTGACCCATAACGGCGCCATCAGCCGCTATCTCGCGATCTTCACGCTGGCCTCGGTGACCATGGGCTGGATCGCCTATTCCGGCAGCGGCCTTTCGGCCCCCACGCGGGAGCTGTTGCCCGTGCCGCCGGTGATTGCCATCGGCTGGCTGATGCTGATCGTGGCCACGGCTTGCGTCGTGAGCATGCACCATTACCGGTTCCGCGCGCTGGTCCTGATCGGGATCATCGGGCTGTCGATCTCGGCGGGCTTTGTCTATCTCTCGGCCCCCGACCTCGCCCTGACGCAGATCTCGGTCGAGACAGTGACCATCATGCTTTTGCTGCTGGCGCTGCATTTCCTGCCGAAAGTGACCCCCAAAGAAAGCCCCACGGGCCTCAAGATCCGCGATGGCATCATCGCCGTGGCGGCCGGGCTCGGGGTCGGAGGTCTGGCCTTTGCCTTCCTGCAGCGGGACATCTCGACCATCTCGGATTACCACATCGCCAACAGCTATGAGGGCGGCGGCGGCACCAATGTGGTCAACGTGATCCTCGTGGATTTCCGGGGCTATGACACCTATGGCGAGATCATCGTGCTGGGGATTGCCGGGCTCGTGATCTATGCGCTGATGCATGCCCTGCTCAGCGGACCCGCCGCGCGGCGGCTGCGGAATGCCGACTATGATCAGGACCGCTCCCGCGATCGCCACCCGATGATGATGGTCGTGGTGACCCGGGTGCTGATGCCGATCGCGGTGGTGGTCGGGCTCTATATCTTCCTGCGCGGCCATAACCAGCCGGGCGGGGGCTTCGTCGCCGGTCTGGTCATCGCCATCGCGCTCTTGATGCAGTACATGGCCTCGGGCTTTGCCTGGACGCAGGAGCGCAAGCGGATCGAGTATCACACCATGATCGGCTTCGGCGTGGTGATTGCCGGTCTGACCGGGGCAGGGGCCTGGCTGGTGGGGCGGCCCTTCCTGACCAGCGCCTATACCTATGTCCACCTGCCGCCCATCGAGGAGTTCGAGCTGGCCACCGCCATGCTGTTCGATCTCGGCGTGTTCCTGACGGTGCTCGGGGCGGTGATGTTGATGCTCTACAGCCTCAGTCGGATCGCGCGTTTCGCGGGCGAGACGGTGA
The DNA here is from genome assembly GCF_049800775.1 of Dinoroseobacter sp. S375. Taxonomy (NCBI): domain Bacteria; kingdom Pseudomonadati; phylum Pseudomonadota; class Alphaproteobacteria; order Rhodobacterales; family Roseobacteraceae; genus Dinoroseobacter; species Dinoroseobacter sp. S375. Next base: position 5,771 of record NZ_JBNAFR010000018.1, read on the forward strand.
ATGTGGAGCCCATGGATTACGACCCGGCGGACAATGCCGCCGAGAGCGAGGTGGAACGCTGAGATGGAAGTCATTGTCGCCAGCACGGTTGCGGTTCTGACGGCAGGCGGGGTCTACCTGCTGCTGCGGTTGCGCACCTTTCCGGTCATTCTGGGCCTCGCGCTGCTGTCTTACGCGGTGAACGTGTTTCTCTTTGCCAGCGGACGGCTGGCCATCGACCAGTCGCCGATCCTGTCGAAATACGGCGAGGCCACCTATACGGACCCGCTGCCGCAGGCGCTGGTCCTGACGGCCATCGTGATCTCCTTCGGGATGACGGCGGTGCTGGTGATGATCGGGCTCGCCGCCTATCTGGAGGCGGATTCGGACCGGATCGACATCCATGACGAGGCTGATGCCGCCGCCACCCCGGACCCCGGTGAGACGCCGGAATCCCTCGAAGCGGAGGGCCGGTTCTGATGCATTGGATTATCCTGCCCGTCATCCTTCCGGCGATGCTCGCGCCGCTGATCGCTTTCGTGATGCGCTATGACATGCCCTTGGCGCGCACGGCCTCCCTCGCCGGGACGGTGACCCTGCTCGCCGTGGCCCTGGGGCTGGCCGGCATGGCCGCCGATGGCACGACCCATGTCTACCGGCTGGGCGACTGGCCTGCGCCCTTCGGCATCGTACTGGTGCTGGACCGTCTTTCGGCGCTGATGGTGCTGCTGACGGCGGCGCTGGCGCTGATCGTGCTGATCCATGCGATCACCACCGGTTGGGACGCGAAGGGGCGGCATTTCCACGCCCTGTTCCAGTTCCAGCTGATGGGGATCTGCGGCGCCTTTCTGACCGGCGACATCTTCAACCTCTTCGTGTTCTTCGAGGTTCTCCTGATCGCCTCCTACGGGTTGATGATCCATTCCGGCGGCAAGGAGAGGATCCGCGCGGGCCTGCAATATGTGGTGATGAACCTCGCGGGCTCCACGCTGTTTTTGTTCGCGCTCGGCACGCTCTATGCCTCCACCGGGACCCTGAACATCGCCGATCTGGCCGTGCGCATCCCCGAGATCCCGGCCGAGGAGGCTGCGCTTGTCCGCGTGGCGACCATCCTGCTGCTGCTGGTCTTCGCGGTGAAGGCGGCGCTCTTTCCGGTGCAGTTCTGGCTGCCGGCGACCTATGCCAATGCGCCCGCCCCGGTTGCGGCCCTGTTCGCGATCATGACCAAGGTCGGGGCCTATGCGATCCTGCGGATCCACACCACCGCCTTCGGCCCGGGTAGCCCGGGGACCGAGGATCTGGCCGGGACATGGCTCTTTCCCGCGGCGATCGTGACCATCGCCATCGGCGCGTTCGGCGTGCTGGGGGCCAAGCGCCTGATGCCGCTGATCGCCTTCTCGGTGGTCGGCTCCATGGGCACGCTTCTGGTGGCGGTGGCCGCGTTTTCGCCCGGGGCGACCTTCGCAGCACTCTATTACATGGTGCACTCGACCTTTGCCGCGGCCTGTCTCTTCCTGATCGCTGATCTGGTGATCACCCGGCGCAGCCAGGACAGCCTGACACCGACAGCCCCCACCATGCAGAACGGCCTCTTTGCGGCGCTGTTCTTCGCGGCGGCCATCGGCATGGCCGGGATGCCCCCGCTCAGCGGGTTTCTAGGCAAGCTGCTGGTGCTGGACGCCCTGCGCGCGCCGGGGGTGATCGGCTGGGCCTGGACCGCGATCCTCGCGGGCTCGCTCCTGACGATTGTCGGCTTCGCCCGCGCCGGTAGCGTGATCTTCTGGAAATCCACGGCCATCCCGCTGCCCGAACCGATCGAAGGCGCCCCCCCGGTCGCGGTGCCGCCCCGCGCCACTGCCGGTGAGCTGGCCCCGACCATGATCGCGCTGGTCGCACTTGCCGGGCTTGCGATCTTTGCCGGGCCGGTCTCGAGCTATCTCGAGGCCACCACCACGCAACTGTTCGACCGGTCGGGCTATGTCGGCGCGGTGCTCGGCACCGGGGAGGAGGGTTAACCCATGCTTGCACGCCTGATCCCCCATCCCCTGCTGAGCATCACCCTGGCGCTGGTCTGGCTGGCGCTGGTCAACACCTTCACCCTGGGCAACCTGATCCTCGGCATCGCCTTCGGCATCATCATCCCCATGCTGACCGCCGCCTACTGGCCGGATCGCCCGCGCATCGGCAAACCGCTCAAGGTCATCGAGTATCTGCTGGTGGTCCTCTGGGATATCGTCGTGGCGAATGTGCAGGTGGCGATGATCATCCTGTTCAAGCGCGAGCGCGAGATCCGCTCCCACTGGATCCCGGTCCCGCTGGAACTGACCTCCGCCGAGGCGATCACCGTGCTGGCGGGCACCATCACCATGACCCCGGGGACGGTCTCGGCCACGCTGTCGGCGGATGGGGCCTGCATCCTCGTGCATTGCCTGCATTCCGACGACCCGGACGCGGTGCGGGACGAGATCAAGGCCCGCTACGAGGCGCGCCTCAAGGAGATTTTCGCATGATCGAATATGCTCTGCTCTTCGCGGCCCTGTGCTATGGCGCGGCACTTCTGCTGGACCTGTGGCGCATCGTGACGGGCCCCTCTTCCGCGGACCGGATCCTCGCGCTGGACACGATGGTGATCAACATCATCGCGCTGCTCGTGCTCTACGGGATCTGGCGCGGCACGGCGATCTATTTCGAGGCCGCCATGCTGATCGCCATGGTGGGCTTCGTCTCGACCGTGGCCTATTGCCGGTTCCTGCTCCGCGGCGACATCATCGAGTGAGGTAGACAGATGGATTTTCTCGCAGACCTCCTCATCGCCGCCGCCCTCGTGATCAGTGGCGTGTTCGGCTTCGTCGGCTCCTACGGGCTGATCAAGCTGAAGGACACGGTGCAGCGCCTGCATGCGCCGACCAAGGCAACGACCCTCGGGGTGGGCGGCGTGCTCGTGGCCTCGATGATCTATTTCGCCAAGACCGGCTATGTCTCGGTGCACGAACTGCTGATCACGCTGTTCCTGTTCCTGACCGCGCCAATCACCGCGAATTTCATCGCCAAGACCTATATGGCGCGCAATCTGCGCGAAAAAGAGCTCCCCGAGAGCACGGGCAGCTTTGGCTGGTCGGTCTATGACGACCCACCCGAGAGCAGACCGGACAACCCGACCTCCTAGATCGGGCCCGCGTCGATCCCGTAACGCGCCGTCACCAGCTCGAGCACCTTGCGGCAATGGGCGAGATCCGCCTTGGCCGTGGCCCGCATCTGCGCCAGCGCCAACAGACGCCGGGGCAGGGGATACCACCGGTCGAGATCCAGCCCGCAGCGATCCAGCAGCATCATCGGCAGGGTCTGCACCGCCAGCACCTGGTTGTGATAGGCCTGCGCCGCCGAAGCCCCGACCCAGGCCTTGCGATCGGCGCGAAACAGCCCCTCCAGATCGAGCGCGTAGAAGCCCGCCCCGCGCAGCTGGTCGCGATAGAGCAGATGCGCCCCGAAGAACCCGGCGACACTGGTCAGGAAGTGGAACGCATGGCGCGTGTTGATCGACAGGATCGCGCCCTGCGGGGACAGGACCGGCATCACGGGTGGCATCTCGGCATCGCGAAAGAAACTGCCCCCGCAATTGACAAAGATGCTGCCCGGCGGCACCGGCAGGGACGCGCCCTGCCGCAGGCGGATCTCGGGCCCGGTCGCCCCGTCCACCACATCCTCCAGGTAATCCGCATGGGTCGCGCTCAGCCCGGACTGGATGCGCGCCTGCTCCTCCTCCGATTGCAACCCGTAGAGGAACACCTCGTTGGGCGTCTCCGGGTCGGTCGAATGGGTCTTGCGGATATGGGCGATCAGCGCGTCGTCCTGCGTCCCGTCATAGGTCAGCGCCACATCCCGAAAGAGCCGCGAGACCAGCGCGCCGGAGGTCCAGCGCTTGATCCCCATGGGCAGGTAGCGTGTCCGGTTCAGGAAGTTCGTGCCCCGCCCCTTGTAGAGTGTGATCTGTCGCGCCGGGTCCGCCGCCAGCGTGGCCAGCACCGTGTCCATCCCGGTCTTGCCCCCGCCCACCACATGGACCGGCGCGCCGGGATGGGCGGCGAGGGTCGCGGCCAGCTCCTGCGGGATGATCGACACGACCTCCGCCGAGCGCAGCGCCAGAGGCTGGGCCAGACCGTAGTTCAGACCCGCCGCATGGATCGCCCGGGTGGCGCGGACCGTGACCTCCTGATCCGGCGCGCCCAGCGGGTGATAGCGGATCTCGGCCATCGGGCCCTGGGCCGTGCTGACCTCGGCACATGCGGTCGCCACGCAGCCAAAGGCGGTCTGCAAGCCGACCTGCGCCGCGATGGGGGTCAGGGCCTGACCCAGATGGGTCTGCACCTCGTCCCGCTTGGCGAGATAGCTGCGCGGTTTGCGCCAATCCCATGCCATGTCTCCCACGGCGAACATCGGGTGGGGCTGATGCAGGCGCACATAGTCATAGGCCGTGTTCCACATGCCCCCGGCATCGGGTTTTTCATCCACCAGCAGGACGCGCGCGCCCTTGGGCAGGTACTCCGTCGCCGCATAGAGCGCGTTCAGCCCGGCAATCCCGGCGCCGATCACCACAAGCGCATAGGTCTCCTGCGCGCTTGCCTCCGCACCCGGTGCGGGTGATGTCTGATCCAGCATTTTGTCCCCTCGACCGCCTCGCGTCTCAATTCCGCAAGGGCATCATGGCCGAAACGGGCGGCTGACAACAGGGGGGCATAGGGCGGGCACATCGCCCGCCGCTGGACGTACGGTCGGGTTTCACAACATAACCTTGCTTACCTGCTTCTCATGCGGCGCGCCGTGACCGTGCGGCTGCCTGCATCCTAAGCAAATCTCTATCTTTTGCGCGCAAGGATCCCTACCCATGACAGACCCCCGCGCCCCGTGCGTCTCAACCGATTGGATCCCTGCCCCGTGTTCTCTCTGCTTCGCTGCCTGACCCTCTGCCTCTGCGTTCAGTTCGCCTCCACCGCCTTGGCCGAGCCGGTCTTTGTCCAGATGCCCGATCCCGTGGCCTCGGCGACCCCCTTTGCGCCCCTGCGCGACGCGCCGTCCGCCCGTGGCAAGGTGGTCGCGAAGCTCTGGCCCCTGCAGGAGCTTCGGGCCCTGCGCAAGGTCGGTGACTGGACCGAGGTGCAGGCGGGCGCGCATATGCAGGGCTTTCTGCGCAGCGATCGGCTGGGCACCGAGGCGCCCGCGCCTCTGAGTGTGGTCGCCTTCACCCCGTTTGCCGGGCGCAAGACCTATCTGCGCGCGCAGCCGTCGGACAGTGCCCTGCCCGTGGCCGGGGATCCCCTGGCCGCGGACAGCGTGTTGCAGGTGCTTGCCCGCGACAAGGACTGGACCCTCGTGCGCAGCTCCCTTGGGGTGGTCGGCTGGGTGCCCATGGCGGTGGCGCAGGTCGCGGCGAACCCCGCGCGGTTCGCGCTGACGGGGCCGACCGAGTTTCACCCGCGCTTCGCGCCGCTCACCGTCCCCGGGCAGGTCTGGCTCGGCGCCTTTCGCGGCAAAACGGGTCCCCACGCCTCGCGCGACGAGATCCGCGCGGCCCTGGCCGCCGCGATCGCTGATGCGCCGGCACTGGCACCGCTGGGGGACCGGGATGTGCTTGTTCTGGCCGATGGCAAACGGGTCTATGGCCCGCTCCTGCCTGACGAAGCGCGCCAGATCCTCGCCCATCCGGCGTTTCGGGCCGCGTTCAAATCCCAGCCGCTGACCTATGAAGGGCCCGAGCTGGCCGCGCCGGTGCGCTATCAGGCCCGCAACCTCACCCGGTTCGGCACGCCCGAGGGGGTGGATCCGGCCTATCCGGTCTATGATTTCTCGGGCGGGTGCAGCTTTGCCTCCACCGCGCCGGAGGACGGCGCTTATCTCAACACCTTTACCGATGTGCTCTTCACCAAGGAGATCTCCGTCTCCTGGCAGGAGGCCCTGCGCCTCATCTGCGGATCCTTTGCGGCGGCGGGGCAGGACCTCGCCCATATCACCTTTCTCGATGCGGATCCGCAAACACCCCAGAGCGTGCTGATCCGCGAGAACCGGGTCGCGTTCCGGATCGCCCATGGGGACTGCACCTATGATTACGCGCTGGACATGACGCAGGTTCTGGCCCGGAGCCGTCAATCGGCCAGCGGCCCGGACTGCCCGGTGGTGCTGCGGGACCTGCGGCTGGCGCGGACGACCCGGCTGGTGACCGAGGCCCACCGGGCGCTGGAGGTCGTGTTGCGCGGCACACGGGAGGGCGGCGTCCGCTTCACCCGCCCCGAAGAGGTGCTGCGCGGGACCTATGCCTATGACAACCGGGTGGAGATGCGCGCGGCCGCGGGGCATGACACCAGCCTGGCCGCCGCCTGCAAGATCCGGATCTCCATCACGCGCGAGCCCCGCACGCGGACGACCAAGCTGTCGGACGAGATCACAGTGCGCAACAATGTCCATCACATCACCTATGACATCGATCTCCACGGGAATCTGGTGGTGGCCATGGTTGGGGCGGAGGAGTTTCAGCTCTTCGGGAGCTTGCAAAAGATGCGCCGGGGGTTTCGCAAGAACCGGGGCACCGGGCCGGAGGCCAGCTATCGCGAGCTGTCGAAGATCGCGTTTCCCTTTGACGACCGCCATGGCGCCGAGATCGCGAAGCAGGTCTGGACCCGGCTGGCGCGGCGCGGCCCCGCCGTGCCCAGGACCGACCGCGCGCGAAGTCCGACCCAATTGGCGCGGACGTCCGGACGCGCTGGATCCGTCGAGAACGCCTGAAAACACCGTCATGTGCTGCTCCAGACACTTTTTCTGGAAAGGCTTCCCATGACCGTCTTCAACCCCTCTGCCCTGACCGCCACACCCGACGCGGTGGCCCAGGCCCTCACCCTCAACGGCGCGCCCGCCGCCCTCGTCAGCGTCACCGATGGCGCGTTCAGCGCCCATGGTGTCAGCGGCCTGTCAAACGTCGAGACCGGCACCCCGGCCCAACCCGGCCAGACCTTCGAGATCGGCTCGCAGACCAAGATGATCACCTCCGCCGCACTGCTCAAGCTCGCCGAGGCGGGGCTGGTGGATCTCGACGCGCCGCTGGGCGACTACCTGCCCGCCGAGATGCTCGACGGGATCGCCAACGCGGCCGAGGCCACCCTGCGCGAGGCGCTCTCCATGCGCAGCGGCATTCCCAGCTACACCGATCTGGAGGATGAGGACGGCAACGAGCTCTTTGATCTGATCACCGCCGAGAACCCCGACACCGTGATCGGAACCGACGTGGCGCTGGATCTGGTGCGCGGGATCCCGGCCGATTTCGCCCCGGGCGCGGAGTATGCCTATTCGAACACCGCCTATGCCCTGCTCGGCAAGGTGATCGAGAGCGTGACGGGCGAAAGCCTCGGCGCGGCGCTGGAGGCGCTGGTCTTCGCCCCGCTCGGGATGGCGGACACCAAGCTCGACGATCACAGCACCGACGCCGCCCGCCTGTCGAGCTATCTCGAGGGCGACGCGGGCCCGATCGATGTCACCTATGTGCTGCAGAACCAGTATGCCGAGGGTGGCGTGATCTCGACCACCGCCGATATGACCACCTTTCTGCAGGCGCTTCTGGTGGATCAGACCCTGCTCTCGCCCGAGGCTCTGGGCCAGATGCTCACCTTCGGCGAGACCGACACGGACGGGATGGGTTTCGGGCTGGGCCTGATCGTGCTGCAGGACGCAGCATTCGGCACGCTGGTGGGCTTTGCCGGCGGCACCCTCGGCACCGACAGCGCCACCTTCCTGCATCTGGAGACCGGGCGCATCCTCTCCACCGCCGTGACCACCGTGGATCTGGATTTCGGCGCCCTCTCCGGCCTGACCGCCGCACTGGAGCTTGTGGCCGAGGACCCCGCCTGGGCGCCGTCGGACGCAGACGGCCCGCTTGAGGTCCAGGGCGTCTCCGCCGCGGATCTGCTTGTGACCGAGACCGAGGACGGAGCCGACATCGCCGCCGAGGGCGCCGCCCTGCACGTCGAGGCCCCGCTCGACGCTCTGAGCCGCGCGGATTTCGCCTTCGAGGACGGCTCGATCCTGCTCACCGGAACCGACGGGGCCGACCGGATCGCCCTGCGCAAGAGCGACGCGGCCTATAACGCCGACAACCAGCTTCTGGGGCTTGAGGGCAATGACCGCCTGCGCGCCGGGTCCGGCGATGACCGGCTGGTCGGAGGCCGCGGGGACGACCGGCTCAAGGGTCTGGACGGCGATGACCGGCTTGAGGGCGGCAGCGGCGATGACCGGCTCAAGGCCGGGGCGGGCGCGGATGTCCTGATCGGCGGCGCGGGCGATGACCGCATGGTCGGCGGTGCGGGCGCGGATGTCTTCGTCTTTGGCGACAGCACCGGAAATGGCCGCTTTGAAACCGACCGGATCCGGGATTTCGACGCCAGCGCAGACGCGCTCTTTCTCGGCGGCGCCGAGATCACCGAGATCCATGAACGGCAGACCCATGTGGTTTTCATCTTCGACGGCGATGGCGACGCGCTGATCGTGCAGGGCGTCTCCGATGCCGATGCCATCACCTTTCTCTGACCTCCCACACACACTCTCACACAGGACAAAAACCATGACATATCTCTCCTCCTCCCTCTGCGCCCTTCCCCTGCTTGGCCTTCTGGCGGCCTGTAGTGGCACCGGATCGGACTATGTCCCGCTCACCGATGGCGCGCCCGCGCCCGGGTTTGAGGTCGATCTCGCTGCATGCCAGGAGGTGGCACGCCAGAAATCGTTGGTCGATGCGGAAACCCGTGAGGACGCACTGATCGGCGCGACGATCGGGGCCCTTGCCGGGTTGGCGGATGAGGACGGTTCGGGGCTGGGCGGCGCGCTTGTGGGCGGGGCCGTGGGTGGCACCGCCGGCGCGCTGGAGCGCCATGACGACCGCGCCGAGATCGTCACTGCCTGCATGAAAGGGCGCGGCCATGCGGTTGTCGGTTGATCGGCGCATGGTCTGCGCCGGAGGTCTCACCTATCTGGCCGGGCTCTGGCCCGGCCGCCCCGCCGCCGGACGCGATCCGGTTGAGCGGGCCGTGACCCGGGCCGCCGCCGATCCGGCGGTGCCCGGGGTGATCCTGCGCCACGAGACCGCGCAGGGCGGACGCAGCTGGACCGCCGGGCGGCAACGCCGCGATGGCGGCCCGGCCCTGCGCCCGGCCACCCCGTTTCACATCGCCAGCATCGGCAAGCTCCTGACGGCCACGGCGGTGCTGCAACAGGCCGAGCGCGGCACGCTCGATCTCGAGGATCCGGTGATCGACCATCTGGGCGCGGCCAGCCTGCGCGGGCTGGCCGGGGACGCGGCCCCTGCCCTTACCCTGCGCCACCTGCTCGGCCATCGCAGCGGCCTGCCCGATCTCGACAACGACCCGGGGTTTCAAAACGCAGTCCTCCATGACCCGCAGCGGATCTGGACGCCGCAGGACCTGCTGGAGGTCGCGCGCGGCCTGCCCCCCACCGGACGCCCGGGCGCACAGACCAGCTACAGCTCGACCAATTACCACCTGCTCGGGCTGGTGCTGGAACGGGTGACGGGCACCGCCTATGCCAACCTGATCCGCCGCGACATCCTTGCGCCGCTCGGTCTCGGGCGGACATGGCACAGCGTGCAGCACTGGCCCGCCGCGCGCGCCGCACAGCTGCCCCCCTTGCACCACTATGCCGGGACGGTGGACCTGACGGAGCATCACCCGAGCTTCGAATTCGCCGATGGCGGCTTTGTCTCGACCGCGACGGATCTGACCCGCTTTGGCCGCCTGCTGGCCCAGGGCGCGCCCTTTGCCGATCCCGGCACATGGGCCCGGATGATCGAGGCCGAGACCCCGCGCCCGGACGGGCTGCACCAGGCGCTCGGCCCCATGGTCGCCTGGCAGGGCGGCGCACCCCGGGTCGCGCTCCATGGCGGGTTCTGGGGGCTGGGCCTCAAGCTGGATGTCGCGGGCGCATGGGCAACCGTCGCGGCCACCGGACAGGCAGAGGCCGACCCCTGGCCCCTCATGGCGCTGACACCGGAGGGGGTGGGATGAGCCCCCGTCAAACCGCCGGTCTGGGCGCGCTCTTCGTGGCGGGATGCTACCTGACCGGGATCGCCTTCGTGCTCGGCCCGCTGGCGCCATTGGGGCTTGGCACCGGGGCGATGGATGGCGCGGCCGTGCTGCAGCTGACCCGGCAGAGCCCCTGGCTCCTGCCGCTCTGGATGACGGTGATCTATGATCTGAGCGCCCTTGGCACCGCGCTGGCCGGGCTGGGGCTTGCACGGGCGCTGGCGCGCGACCTGCCCCATCTCGCCCTCGCCTCGGCGGCGACCGCGCTGATCTGGACCGGGCTGACCCTCGCCAGCGGCATGGTCGCCCGGGCCGGGCTGGCCGAGCTTGCAGCACTCGCCCCCCAGGACCTGCCCCGCGCGCTGGAGACCTGGCGGATCCTGCACCTGATCGAAACCGGGCTTTCCGGGCGGACCGAAGCGCTTGGCGGGCTCTGGATCGGGCTGGCGAGCCTCGCGGCACTGCGGATCGGCGCGCTTTCGGGGGTGGCGGGCCTTCTGGGGGCGGGCGTGGCGCTGGCCGGGCTCGCGACCTACCTGCCGCCCCTGTCGCAGGGCGGTGGGATGGTCTTTGGCCTCGGGGCTATCCTATGGTGTGGCTGGGCCGGGGTGGAATGGATCCTGCCGCGCCCCGCCGAGACCTGACCCCGCAGCCAACGGACCACCCGTGACCGACGCCGAGATTGCCGATCTGATGTGGAGCAGCGCCGCCCTGGGGGTGGCGTTCTTCGCGTTCTGCGCCGTGCTGGCCCGGCGGATCCGCACGGGCGGCCCGGCGCTCTATCTCGATGCGGTGGCGGTGTTTCTTGCGGTGCAGGTCACGGATATGGCCGATGATCTGGTCTTCGGGCCGCCGATCCACGCGCCGCTCTGGGCCTATGGCTGGCAGGATGCGCTGCTGCCGCTCTTCATGATCTCGCTGTGGTTCTTCGTGCGCGGGCTGACCGAGCCCGCATTGCGCCTGCGCCCGCGCGATGCCTGGCATCTGCTGCCCCTGGGGCTGGGGCTGGTCTTTCTGCTGCCCTTCTTGTCCCTGCCGGGTCCGGAGCGCGCCGGGCTTTATGTGGATACCGATCTGGGCGAGACGCGCGTGCTCTGGGCCGAGCTGGGCGTGCTCGCCTTCTGGGTCGGGTGGATCGGGCTCCTGATCGGCTACGGCTTTGCCTGCGCGCGCCGCCTGACCCGCCACAAGCGGACGATCCGGGCGCTGTTTTCCGATCTCAGCGGCAAGTCGCTCTGGTGGCTCGATGCGCTGGTGGCGATGATCCTCGGCCTTGCCTGGGTGGTGATCGCCGACGAGGTGCTGATCCTCGCCTTCGATGCCGGGTTCCTCGAAGGGGCCGCCGAAGGGGTGCATGAAATCCTGTTGGGGCTGATCTTTGGCCTCTTCGGGATCCAGGCCAAACCGCCCCTGCCCGACTGGTCCGCCGAGGTCGTCGCCAACGAGACCGCCCCGGCCCCACCGCCGCCCGCCACAGGGGACGAGACCGGGGCCGGAACCGGGGCCCCGCCGGGCCGCTATGCCCGCTCCGGCCTCGGGCCCGAGGACCTGACCCGGCTCGCCGCCCGGCTGCAGACCCGCATGGAGGCGTCCCGCCTGTGGGAGGATCCGATGCTCACCCTCAAAACCCTGTCCGAGGCCACGGCCATCCCGCCCATGCATCTTTCGGAGGTGCTCAATACTGAGATCGGTCAGAGCTTTTTCGACTATGTGAATGCCCACCGGATCGAGGCCGCCTGCAGCTTGCTGGCCGAAAGCGAGCTCGGCGTGCTCGAGATCAGCGAGGCGGTGGGCTACAATTCGAAATCCACCTTCAACGCGAATTTCAAGCGGATCACGGACAAGACCCCGACGGAATGGCGCCGCGCCCTGCGCGCCATGACCCGCCCGGCCGCGCGTCCCTGAGATCGGTGGCGTGGGTCCGCACGCGGACCCGCGCTGTCCGATCCCGGATAAACGGGCCCGGGGTCACGCCCCGCCGCACCCCGCCACCCCTTGCCGCCGCGCGCGGGACGCGCGACTGTCAGGCTCTGGGGAACAGGGGGTCGCGCGATGCGGATCATGTGTCTGAACGGCTGGGGCGGCACGCTCCACGAGGAGCTGCTGCCCTATCTGGCCCAGAGCGCGCCCGACATCCTGTGCTTGCAAGAGGTCGTCCACAGCCCCGCCACCGACAAGGACTGGCTGACCTATCGCGATGGCGACCATGTCCTGCCCCAGCGTGCCAATTTCTTTCGCGACATCTGCCGTGCCCTGCCGGACCATGTGGCGGTGTTCTGCCCCGCCGCCCAGGGCGTGCTCTGGGACGGCGACAGCGCGGTCCCGTCGCAATGGGGGCTCGCCACCTTCGTGCAGCGCAGCCTGCCGATCATCGGCCAGGTGCAGGGCTTCGTGCACAAGGACTACGCGCCGGATGGCTATGGCGACCATCCCCGCTCGCGCAGCGCCCATGGGGTGCGGGTCCATGACCCCGCCGCCGGCCGCGCCCTGAGCGTGACCCATATGCACGGGCTGCGCGACCTGCGCGGCAAGATGGACACGCCCGCCCGCGCCGTTCAGGCCGCGCGGCTCCGCAGCCTGTCCCACCAGGTCTCTCGCCGCGGGGAATTGCGGGTGATCTGCGGCGATTTCAACGTCGAGGCCGACAGCGCGACCCTGCGCCATCTGGCCGAGGACGGGTTGACCGAGCTCGTCACCGCGGGTGGCTTTCCCGGCACGCGCAGCAGCCATTACACCAAACCCGGGCGCTTTGCCGATTACATGCTGATCAGCGAACCGGAGGCCGTGCGGGACTTCGAGGTGGTCACCGACCCCGAGGTCTCGGACCACTGCCCGCTGGTACTGACCCTCTAGCCGCGCCCGCGATAGGGCGGCACGCCCTGATCCGGGACCCAGACATCCTGCGGCATGGCCCCGGTCTGCCAGAAGACATCAATCGGGATGCCGCCGCGCGGATACCAGTAGCCGCCGATCCGCAGCCATTGCGGGTCGAGGAAATCGACCAGACGGCGGGCAATCGAGATCGTGCAATCCTCGTGGAAGGCCCCGTGATTGCGGAACGCCCCGAGAAAGAGCTTGAGCGATTTCGATTCCACCAGATACGGGCCGGGCACATAATCGATCACCAGATGCGCGAAATCGGGCTGGCCGGTCATCGGGCAGAGCGAGGTGAATTCCGGCGCCGTGAAGCGCACGCAATAGGCCACATCCGCCTGGGGGTTCGCCACCCTCTCCAGCTCTGCATCTTCGGGGGAGGTCGGAAGTTTCGTGTCGCCACCCAGCTGGGTGAGGCCGCTGTAAATCGTTTCCACATCGCGCTCCATCGGTTTCGCCGCGCTGATACACGCCCGGTTTCCGCCGATGCAAGCCCGTTCGGGCGGTGCGGCGCCGGGGTCAGACCCCGGGCGGGGCGATCGGCAGGCGGATCTCGAATTGCGCCCCGCCCAGATCGCTGTCGGTGATGGTGATGCTGCCGCCATGGCTGGTCACGATCCGGTGGCACAGGGCCAGACCCATCCCCGTCCCCTCGCCCACCTCCTTGGTGGAAAAGAGCGGCTCGAAAACCCGGTTGCGCAGGGCCTCGGGAATGCCCGGCCCATTGTCGGAAATCTCGATCAACGCCGCACCCCCCTCGGCATCCGGACGGCTGCGCAGGCGCAGATGCCCTGGCCCCGGGACCGGCTGCACCGCGTGCTGGGCATTGATCAGGATGTTGTAGATCACCTGGATCAGGCTGTCGGGATCCCCAAGGATCGGGGCGAGATCCTCGGCCAGAAACACCTCCACCCGGGTCTCTGCCGACAGCCCGCTCTCGGCCACATCAAGCGCGCTCGCGACGATCTCGTTGACCGAGCAGGGCGTCTTTTCAAAGGGCCGCTCCTGCGCCATGTCGAGAAACATCTCGACGATCTTGGCACTGCGATTGGCGGCCTCGGCGATCCGGTCCACCCGGCGCTGCAGCACCGGGTCCGCGATCTGACCCTCCAGCATCTGGGCATAGCCCACAATGATCGAGAGCGGATTGTTCAGCTCATGGGCCACCCCGGCCAGAAGCTCGCCCAAGGCCGAGAGCCGCTCTTTCTGGTGGGTGATCTCGCGCTGGCGCGCCAGTTCGGCCTCGATCGCGCGCTGCTCGGTGATGTCGATGAACGACACCAGAAACCCGTCGAGCCGCGTCTTGTGACAGGACGCCACCACATGACGGCCATCGCTGAAGGCCACATGCACATCCTTGCGGTAGGTCAGCACCGTATCGCGCCAATAGGCGATGAACTCATCGACCGTCCGCCCCTCCGACAGCACGAAATGCCCCGCCGCCGCCTGCTTGCGCGTGGCCTCCAACACATGGTCCCCGACCCGGATCCGCGGCTCCCTGGTCGAGAACAGCTCCGCCCATTTCTCGTTGCCAAAGGTGATGCGGAGATCCTTGTCAAAGAGCACCACGGCGATATCGAGGGTCTGCACCGCGTCGGTCACCGCCGCCAGATTGCGGGTCTCGGCATCCTTGAGCGCGGTGATATCCGTCACCACCACCACGCAGCCGCCATTCTCGACGCGGCCCCGTTCCACGAGGAATTGCTGCCCGGATTTGAACCGCACCTCGAAGGGTTTCAGGGTCTCGCGCTGCTGCAGGATCGCGGCGCGAAAGGCCGCGCCCAGATCCTCGGCGCGGGCATCGTTATCCACCGAAACCAGCTGCGGCGAGAGATAGGCCATCCGCGCCTCGGGCGGCATGGCGATCAGTTCCGCAGCACTCAGGCCGTAGGGCGCGGCAAAAGCCTCGTTGCAATGGGTGAACTGGCCGCTGGCATCCTCGATCGCCACCCCCACGGGCAGGCGGCTCATGGCGCCCACGATCAGCTGCTCGGCCTGCCGGTCCTCGGTGACGTCCTGCATGGTCAGGACCCGCCCGCCCAGCTCGGTGTCATAGACATTCCCCAACAGGGCCGAGCCATGGTTGTTGGGCACCGGGAAATCCCGGGCATTGGTGTCGATCAGCTGATCCATCGCGTCCAGCAGATGCTCTTCGGCCATCCCCTCGGGCAGCGGGAAAAGCCCGGTGCGGATCGCATCCCTGTGGATCTGGCGCATGCTCCGCCCGGCAATCAAGAGCTCATCCCGGGGGTCGCCATGGGCGCGGAACTTCTTGTTGGCAAAGACCAGCCGCTGAGCCTCGTCGATCAGGGCGACACCGAAATTCACATTGTCGATCGCATCGGCAAAGAGCGCCCGCGCATCCCGCGTCTCGACCGACGGGGCCGGGGTCGCCGCCAGAACGAGCGTCGCACCGCCATCCGCCCGCGCATGGAGCTTGAGCGTCAGCTCCCCCTGCTCCGGCAGGGGCAGCTCTGCGATCAACCCGGTCTTTTGCCGGTCTTGCGCCTGCGCGAGGGTCTGGATCAGCCCGTCCCCCTCCGCCGCGCCGAGCAGCGCGGCCAGCGCCTCCGCCAAGGCCGCAGGCGTCGCCACGGCCTCGGCAAAGGGGGCGTTGGCCAGGGACAGCGCGCCCGCCGGGTCATAGACCGCCACGCCATGGTCAAGACAGTCGAGCGCCTCGGCCAAAGGGCCGTCCATCCCGGGGGCCGCGCGGGTGCTGTGCAGATCATCCATGACATGCCTCGATCCTGTTGGCGGCGGATCCCGCCCGGCGCCAAGCCAAGCACGGAACGGGCGCGCGGGGGACCGGGCTTTTTGTAACAATTGTGTCTGACACCCGGTGCCCTCCCCGTCCCCTCTGCAGTCTATCCCTATGCGATCTATGCCGCCGGCCGCAGCCAATCCTCGGCGCAGACCACCTCGGACAGCCCGGCCAGATGACGCACGCGGTTCAGCTCTGCCATCAGCCCCGCGATCCGGGCCCGCCCCATGCGCAGCCCCGCCTCGGGCCAGACCGCGCGCAGCTCCAGCACCTCGCCCACCCGCTTGGCCTCCAGCCGCCCGATCAGGCGATCCCCCTGCATCACCGGAAAGACGTAATAGCCATAACGCCGCTTGGCCTCGGGCACGAAAATCTCGATCCGGTAGTGAAACCCGAACAGCCGCTCGGCCCGCGCCCGGTCCCGCAGGGCCGGATCGAAGGGCGACAACAGGCGCACCCGCCCCGACGGCTCCGGCAGGTCGGCGGCCTGATCAAGGGCGGCCTCGGTGGTGAAGCTGCGCCGCCGCGCCCCGTCGGCCATCTCGATCTCCGCCTCGCGGATCCGGCCCGCCGCCAGCGCCTCGGCGCACCAGACCTTGGCCTCCTCCCGGGTGACGATCTCGAAAAACGCGGCCAGCTCACCGCTCGTGGCAAAGCCCAACCGCTCCAGAGCGGCAGCCATGGCCCATTCGACGGTCTCGTCCCGCGACAGGGTCACACCGCGCAGCTGCGACGGGATCACCCGTTCGGCCAGATCGTAGTATTTGCGAAACCCCTGCCGGTGACAGATCGCGAGCTTGCCGGACCGCCAGAGGAATTCCAGCGCGGTCTTGGACGGATGCCAATCCCACCAGCCCGTCGACCCCCGCGTCTCGCCCTCGCCCACATCGCGCGAACACAGCGCGCCGCGATCGGCCACATGGCGCAGGATCTGGTCCAACTCCTGGGTCCAGCCGGGCCGCCGCGCCTCGGACCAGCGGGCCTCCATCCGGGCGCTGTCGCGGGCGAATTTGAGCCGCCACATGGGGTAAAAGGCCATGGGGATGACCGAGGCATCGTGGGTCCAGTGCTCAAACGCCGTGCGATGCCGCGCCACCAGATCCTCCAGCGCGCGGGGCCGGTACTGGCCGCGCCGGGACCACAGGATCAGGTCATGGGCCCGGGCCAGCGTGTTCACGCTGTCCACCTGCACAAAGCCAAGCGCATCGAGCACCCCGTCCAGATCCGCGCCCCGCCCCGGGCCGGTCCCCGGGCGCAACAGCAGATGACGGTCGAGAAAGAGACGCCGGGCGCGGGTATTGTCGAGAACAGGTCGGGTCATGCCAACGGTCTAGCGCCTCGCGCCCCCGCAGGTCCACCGCATCGCGGCCCGATGCGCGGCCAACCCGGTGACGCGCTAGTCGAAGATATAGCCGATCCCCCGCACCGTGCGGATCGTCTTGGGCTTGGCAGGGTTGACCTCGATCTTGCGGCGCAGGCGCGACACCCGCAGGTCGATGGACCGGTCGAACGGCTCCCATCCGCGCTTATGCGCGCCTTCGAGGATCTGGTCCCGGCTGAGCGCCCGCCCCTTGTTGTCGAGAAACAGCTGCAGCAGATCGAATTCCATGGCCGTGATCGGGATCTCCTCCCCCTCCGGACCAAAGAGCCGCGCGCTCTCCAGATCGACCTGGCACTGCCCGAAGGGCACCATGCCCCCGGCCCGGGCGGTCGCGGCGGCGGTGACCGGGGCCTGCTGGCGACGCAGGGCGGCCTTGATCCGGGCCTCGAGCTCGCGCAGGTCCACCGGCTTGCCCAGATAGTCATCGGCCCCCATCTCGAGCCCGACAATCCGGTCCACCACATCCCGCGCCGCCGTCAGCATGATCACCGGCACCGAGGAATAGACCCGCATGTCGCGCAGCGCCGAGAGACCGTCCTGCCCCGGCATGTTGATATCCAGCAGCACCAGATCCGGATCGTCCCGCTTGAGGCTGGAGGTCATCTCGTTGGCATTGGCCGCCTGCAGGATGTCATAGCCCCGCTCCGTGAGGTATTCCGCCACCATCTCGCGCAGGCGCGGCTCGTCATCACAGAGCAGGATCTTGAGCGGGGCGTCGGTCATGCGCGCATCCCCCTCCTGCATGTCATCCTCAAGACCATCATCGTCATCACACCCTGCTTGCAGCTCCGGAACAGCCATCCGGATGCGGAATTGCCCCCCTCATGTCACACCCCCCAAGTGAACCATGGAACGCCCCGGGGCGAGAGGGCCTGATTTGTATCATTTGTGTCAAAGATAACGCCTTTGCGCGGAAACAGACACAACAGTTACCGGCCGCGAAATCAGAGAGATAAGCCCGACCGATAGATCAACGCCATGGCCAGATTGGGCCTGTGAACCTGCGGACCGTTTCTTCTCCGCGCGGCCTTCCGGCCGGGCGGGATCCCCGCAAACAGCCTTATAAAGGATAGTGACATGCCAGTGACCGGTTATATCAAGATCAAGGACATCCCCGGAGAGTCCCTCGGCGCGCGCGCCACCGGAACAGAGATCGACGCCCCCGAAGCACCGGGCCCGATGACGGCCGCGCTCCTGCTGCCTGCGGTGCAGCAACTCGCCCTCGACCATTTCGAGTTCAACGACACGTCGGAGAGCCCCTATTGCGTCGATCACGACCCGTCGCCGCCGAGCGGGGAAGACCTGCTGGCCAGCGCCGAGGACGAACCCTGTGACCCGTTCCTGTCCGAGTTGTCGGCCGGCACCGCCGAGCCCTGCGAGCCCTTCATTGCCGAGCTGACCTTCGGCACATGCGAGCCGCTCATCATGGAAGACGCGCTCTTCTGATCCCGCGCGCCGCGCCCCTGCCCGGTCGCGGCCTCTCCCAGTTCCGCCCTGCCCTCGCGCAGCGGCCCAACCCCAAAGGACATGCCATGAAACCCCTTCCCCTGATCGGAGCACTGCTCCTTGGCCTGCTGCCCCTCGCGGCCCAGGCCGCCCCGGTCTTTTACAGCGACCGGACGAGCTTCACGAATGACGCAAACCCCAATGGCAGCGAGAATTTCGAAGGCGAAACCGCCGGGACAAGCTTCGAGAACACGCCCCTCAATACCGGTTTCATGACCCTGACCGGCGGGCCGATCCCGATCTATCCCGATCAGGGCGAAGCGAATATCATCGCGCCCGGCGGCTCCTGCTCGGACAATTCCGACCCCAATGGCAGCAACTATGTCTGCGCCTATGCCGATGTGTTTTCCAGCATGCGCGTCGATTTCGTGGCCCCGGTCACCGCCTGGGGCGCGGATTTCCGCGATATCGGCGATGGCAGCCGCAGCACCACCGTGGATTTCCTCGACAGCGACGACGCGGTGATCGCCAGCTATGAGTTCACCAACAAGGGTGAGGGGCAAGCCTTCTTCTTTGGCGCGGTGCTGGAGGATGACGCGGCCATGAGCCTTGTCTTTCGCGCCACTGCTCCGAAGCAGCAGACGACCGACCTCTACGGGTTCGACAATGTGCTCTTCACGGTGCCGCGCGACGTGCCGCCGGTCCCGCCGGTGCCCCTGCCCGCCTCCTTCATGCTCTTGCTGAGCGCGCTTGCGGGCGGCGCCGGTTTCTCGCGCCTGCGCCGCGCCAGAACTGCCTGACACGGGGCCTTGGGCGGGCATCACCAGCGGCCCGGTCGCCATCCGGACCCGGGCCCCTCCTGTTTGAGAGCCCAGTAACGGGTGTCGGTGGCGCGGTCCGAGACCTCGGACCGCGCGGACCCGAGCCGCGGCGCACGTCGTTCAAGGAAGGGCAGGTCGCGCTCCGCAGACCCGTCCTCCGGTCCCTCGATCAGCGCAGCGGCGACACATCCAAACTAAGCGGTTTGGGCCAGGGGGAGCTGCATTTCCCCTGTAAAAGATCCGCTTTTGGCTCAGAAGCCCAACTTTGAAGCCACCTCTGGTGGCGCAGCATCACGAATGGCACGGTCCCAGTACCCCCAAAGCCGCCATGACACCCGTCTCAGGCCCCGCTCAGACCAGCACGGCTGGTCCGCCATAGGCCGCGACCTGTTTGTCCGCCGTCAGCAGGATCATCCCCTCCGCCGTGGCCTGCAGGACGAGCATCCGGTCGAACGGATCGCCATGGAGCGTTGGCAACGTGCCCAGCCCAAGGCAGTGCCGCCCATCCATGGGCAGCTCCTGATAGCCATTGGCCAGCAGGCCCGCGCGTAGCGGGCCGGGGTCGAGGGTGAAATCCGGACGGCCAAGACCGCGCTTGATCGCGACCTCCCAGATCGAGACCGCGCTGAACCAGAGCGTATTGGCCGGGTCCTTGACGATGCGGTCGGCCTTGGCCGACATCATGTCCTCGCGCAGGGCCGCCCAGATCAGCAGATGCGTGTCGAGCAGGTAGTTCACCCTTCGAACATCTTGCGGATCTCTTCCGCGCCCATGGTGTCGAAATCCTCGGGGATCTCTGCATGACCGGCCATGAAGCCCGTGCGGCGGGACCCCTGCCCCTCCAGCGCCGTGACCTTGACCAGCGGCGTGCCAGCCCGCGCGATGACGAAGGGCTCTCCGCTGCGCGCGGCCTCCACGAGGCGCGACAGGTTGGATTTCGCATCATGCATGTTCACGGTCTTCATCGGGACCTCCAAGGTTAGCCCACTAAACTTAGTCCACTGGGCTGACCGGGTCAATGGAGGGCGCAGACATGGGACGAGCGAGGGGCGTCGCATAGGTGGGCTTGGATTGGGCATCACCAGCGAGGCCCCCGGATCGCCGCATTACGCCGTAAAGAGCCCGGTGGTCTCCATCAGCGCGTCCCGAGACCAGTTGATATGCTCGGTCAGCGTGGCACGGAACAACGGCAGGTCATCCTGCCGCAACGCCTCGACAATCGCTTCGTGGTGGCGTGTTGCGGTGTCCCAGACCCAGTCGGCCTGCGGGAACCGGCTGCGCGCCGCCATCGCACAGACCTCGACCGGGTGATACATCTTGATCAATTGCGCATTGCCCGCCGCTTGCACCAGCAGCCGGTGGAAGACCGTGTCCCCGTCATGGCGCGACTCGAACTCTTCGGGCGCGCTGGCCGGGGCGCGCATCCGGGAAAGCTCCCGGTCGAGATCCTGCACAAGGGTCGCGCGCTGATAGGCATTCGCCATCTCCACGCCGCCGGTCTCGAGCAGAAGCCGCACGGCGAAGATCTCGCGCAGTTTGGCCTTGGTGAAGCTGGTCACGAATGTCCCGTGCTTCGGACGGACCGTGACGAGATCGAGCGACATCAGCATCATCAGCGCTTCACGCACGGGCGTCCGGCTCACGCCGCAAGCCTCGGCATAGGCGCTCTCGGAGATGCGGTCGCCGAACCCAAGAATACCTCGGGTGATATCCAGCCGGATCTTCTCGGCAATCATCTCGCGATCCGCCGAGCGACGTGGCTCAGGGGGAGGCGTACCGACCTGGGGTTGGGGCGTCTTCAGGGGCATAGGGCAGCCTATGCCGAAGCGGATCACTGATTCCATCCCCAATCCCCCAAACCGGCGCCCTGTTGCCGCCCTAGAGCGAAACAATAACGCCATTTTCTTTGTTTTGTTGTCACTTATAAGCCCGAAACCAGACTTGTCGCCTACGTAGTGAGCTCTTACACGCAATCTATGCTTTCTTATATACATCATAAAATTCGTTAAATATATATTAACAGCCCGCGCAGTCAGCACGGGCTCGGCGGAGCTGGTCGAACCTTCCCCGCCGCGGTGATCCGGAGCGCCGCCATTCTGCCGCGCTCCCAGTAAGGTTCCGTGCCTGGGTGGCACGGGCGTGGAGGATGGAATTGTCTAGCGAATTGAAGATCAAAGAGGTTGGCGTCAACAAGGTCAGCGCCGCAAGCGGGAATACCGGCGTCGTGGATCTCGGCGACCGGGGCAAGGAATACCATATCGATCTGGAGAGCCTCGACGCGCTCAACGTGCTCGACCACAAGCACAATGCCGATCTGCAAGCCGTCATGACCCTTGGCCAGGACGGCAAGAACTTCCAGAAGAAACAGATCGGCCTGACCGACAACGAGACCGGGGAACTTGACCCGGAGTTCGTCGCGCTGATCACCCTCGCGGCCAGCGGTGAGAGCGAGATGATCCGCTTTCTCGATGCGGGCGACGGCTTTGTCAGCATCGAGGTGGATGGCGATTGGTCCACGGATGTCTTCCGCTTCGAAGGCGACCAGATCAACAAGCTCCTCGCCGACCTGTCGGATTTCGAAGACGTTTGCGACGCGCTCGACAAGGGGCTCGACCTCAAGAACAAGACATCCGAGATCGGCGTCTACCTCTATGAGGATGACAAGGATCGAGCCTTTCACGGCAATGACGCCGATGTGGACAGCGCCGCCGTCAAGGCGATCCTCGGGGGCAGCTCCCTCGACCTGGACGAGGCGGTCGCCCTGACCGAATACGCCCTGAGCGAGGCGGGCCAGGCCGATGACGGCATCCGCATCGACTATACCGGCTCCAGCGTCATCCTGGAGATCGAAGCCAGCCGCGACACGGTGGACACGCTGGTCCTCAAGGGCGACGCCTTCTTCGAGGCGTTCAACACCACGGTCAATCTCAAGAACAACGCCTCGCAGATCGGGGTCTTTGACTACGACAATGGCAATGGCTTCTTCTCGGGCGATGACGGCAATGTGGACAGTTCCGCCGCCAAGGCGATCATCGGTGGCTCCAAGATCGACGCTGAAGAGGCGGATGAACTGGTGGCCCTTGCCCTGTCCGGAAGCGATCCGGATGTGCGCTATCTGGGCGGCGATGACGACTCCGCCATCATCGCCATCGAGGCCTCTGGCGACACCGTGGACACGATCCTGATCTCGGGCGACGCCTTCGATTTCGCCTGAGCATCAGCCACCACTCACATTGGCAGGGCGGTCCCCGTGCCCGCCCTGCCCCACTCCGCACGGGTGCAGCGCACGGCCCTGCCCCTGACCCCGAACCGTTCACAGAGCGCGCCCGGGGCGCAAACCTTCCCCGCGGGGAAGGTCCCGCCCTGCCCCGCGCCCCCCCCACTCCAACAAAAAACCTTCCCCGTGGGGAAGGTTTCAATGGGTCGTCTCGCGATCAATCCGAACCGGAGGCGTCTTGGCCAGACCTTCCCCGCGGGGAAGGTTTTCAGTCGAGTTGATCCAGGAAGCTCTGTACCGCCTGCTCCAACTTGCGCCGGTCCACCGCCGAGAAGTCACGCGCCATGCGGATCTCGACCCGCCCGTTGGCGGCCGTGCATTTGGCACGGCCATGGGGCCGGGTCATCTGGAAGGTCGTCTTGGCCTTGGTGCCCTGCGCCGCAGGCGCGCGCGGCGCGGTGACGGGCCGCGCCACCGTGCCCCCGTCCCCACCGGCAAAGCGGCGCAGCACGGCCAGTTCCTCGACGATGGAACGGTTCTCCCACGTCTTCAGCTCGGCCCGGATCGCCCCCGGCGTGCCCTCCATCTCGTCGAAGCGCGCAGCCAGCTGCACCCCCAGCGCCCGCGGGATCTCGGCCGCGAACTGCAGGTCCTCGCCCAGCTCGCGCATGACCCGGATGAAGCTGCGGATATAGCTGCGCTTGGAGTAGCTGGCCGAGCGGAACAACTCGGCCACGGCCTTGTTCGGATCCATCTCGGCGGTCCCGGGATCGGCGGCATAGTTCAGGGCGAGCTGGGCCATCTCGGCAAAGGAGATGTCCTTGCGCACGAGGTTCTCATCCACCATCCGGCGATAGAGCGCCTCCAACGCGTCGCCGGTGGCCACGATCCCCGCCGGGATCGCGCCCCAGCGCTCGGCATCGCCGGTCTCGTCCAGCAGCGCGCGATAGGCCTGCACCCGGCGAAAGCCCTGGATCAGCTCGAACCGGCCATCCTCGCGCGGCTCGACCCGGATCGGGTTGGACAGACCCAGATCCCGGATCGAGGCGATCAGCTCCGGCAGGGTCTCATCCGCGCCGGGCAAACGGTCGCGCACCAGCTTGTAGGTCTCGATCTGGTCGAGCCGGATCCGATCAACCACCAGACCGGCCTTCTTGAGGCGCACGAACTCATGGGCCAGCGCGTCATTCTCGGCCCGGATTTCCGCCTCGAGCGCGGCGCGATCCCGGGCACTGTCCGAGGATTCCGCGATGGCCGAGGCCATAGGCCCCCGGCGCGCGGGTGCGCTCGGTTCGGAAACCTTCCCCGCGGGGAAGGTCGGCTCCGCTGTGGGGGCCTCTTCGGGCATGTCGATGTCGAACATCCGGCGCTTCTTGCTCATGACCTATCCTCCAGGTTCTCCCAGGCTGCCAGCATATGGCCGCGAAACTCCGTATAGGCGGCGTCGAAGGTCGCCCGGGCCCGGCGCCATGTGCCCCGGGTCATCTCGCGGTAATCGATCTCGTACACCGATGAGAGGAAGCGCCCGGATTGTTCCACTGCGCGGGTCATCTCGATCGGGCTCTCGGCGACCCGGTCGCCGAACACCTTGCGGAAGGCGTCGAACATGGCCCGGTGCAGCTCGTTCCCGGGCTCGTAGCGGGTCATCAGGAAGCGGATATCCTGAAACACTTTCGGAAGGGTGACCTGACCGTGCGCAAAGCTGTCGGCGCCATGGGCGAGATCCTCCAGCGCCTCGGCGAGCTGGCCGATGAAGGAGGTCGTGCTGTCATATTCCCAGTAGCCCGGGCCCGAGGGGATATAGAGCATGTCGGCGGCGAAGACCGCGTTCATGGACTGGTAGCCGATGGCGGGCGGGCAGTCGAAGAGGATCATGTCATAGCTGTCATCGGGGATCTGGTCGAGGAAGCGCGAGACGGCGGCGAAGAAGGACCATTCGGGGTTCAGGTGGCGGTACTGGGCCGAGGCGAACTCCACGAAGGCGGCATTGGCGCAGGAGGGGATGATGTCGATGGTCGGCCAGGCCGTGGGCTGGATGAAGTCGCCCATGCGCAGGGCGTCGAGGCCGAGGTCGCGAATCGCCGCCGGGATCTGGCGGCGGGGCAGGGCGGTGCCGCTCTCGGCCCCGGCGACGCTGGCATTCATCCGGTCGGTTTCGTGGATCAGGTCGCGGGCCATGATGCCCCAGACCGTGTGGTCCTCGACCACGTCGCTCAGCCCCATGGAGTGGCTGAGGGTCGCCTGAGGGTCAAAGTCGACCGCCAGCACCCGGTAGCCGTCCAGTGCAGCGGCATGGGCGAAGTGGAGCGCCACGGTGGACTTGCCCGCGCCGCCCTTGAAGTTCGCGATGGCCACGCGGATCGCGCGCTTGTTCGCCGGGCGCGGGGGCAGGAGGGTCTTGCGGTTGATCTTCATCCGGCGGCGCAGCTCGTTGATCTCGGCAAGGCTGAACCAGCGCTGGCGGCCATCCTCCTCGACTTCCCCGGAGGGAAGGTTGGGGTCCGCGGCGAGGCGGCCCCGGAAGGTCGACTGGTTGACCTTGAAGATGAGCTCCGAGACCTCCCAGCTGGAAAACCGGCGCAGGGTCTTGGTGTTCTCGGGCGAGAAGGTTTGCCGTCGGATCCAGCTCTGCATCTTCAGTGATTGCGCCTGGAGCCGGGCGAGATCCTCATGGGTATACATGGTGCGACACTCCGCGGACGTAGATTTTTGGCTTTTCCTCTTTTACGCCGAATTTGCAGAAGAGCAAAACACTTCCTACGCTGTTCTCAGGTTTTGGCGCGGATCCGGGTTTTGCGAGGCGAAACAGGGGACCCGGCGCGAATCGGGGGCAGGGAGCCGAGGGACGGGTCTCTTGATCTCGGGACCAGATTTAGGGGGACATGGCGCGTGGCTCCCCCGCCTATTGGGGGACATACGAGCCCGATTGGGGGACAGACAGTATGTCCCCCAATACCATTGATACCAATATTCTCTTTCAGAATGGGGAAGGGGTGGCGCGGTGCAGGACAAATCGGTTGACAGAATCGAAGTTGCGGACGCAAATAAGCCAAGCTGACGGAAAAGCGTTGAGATAAGCGGACCGCAGCCCCCGAGAGGCGTGAGCAGTCTTCGTCTCAGCATAGCAACGCCACCCCAAAGGAGGGTGCGATGTCCCTGAAGGCTCCGGTCGGGCGCGCGGCGTCGGCCAGGAAATATGATCTGCTGTCTGCGATGATGGCGTTCGGTTTGTCGGCGGGCAAGCATGAACGCCTTTTGGTCATGCGACTGATGGCGTTGATCACCACGCGCTACAATTGGCAGCGGGACGAGCTGGCCGTGGGGCAACGGGAGATTGCCCGGCTCTGGTGTGTGGACGAACGCACCGTAAAACGCGAGATGGCCAAGCTGCGCGCGCGGGACTGGGTCGTGGTGAAACGGCACGGGGCCCGAGGCCGGGTGACGGTGCATGGGCTCGACCTCGCGCAGATCCTGCGGGACACGCGCCCGGCATGGCCCCATATTGGCCCGGATTTCGAGGCCCGGATGAACGAGGGCACAGCCCCGGTGCCCCAGAGCAATGTCGTCCCCCTCCATGGTCTGCCGGAGATCACCGCTGGCGGAGAGGTCTGGCCCGCGATCCAAACCCAGTTGCGCGAGAGCCATCCCGCGCTCTTTGCGGCCTGGTTCAGCAAGCTTGACGAGGTGGAGCGGACGGGGGACTGCCTCACGCTCGCGGCGGCCTCGCCCTTTGTCGCGACGACCGTAGCGCGCGATTATGGGGAACACCTGTTGCGTGCTGCCCAGAGCGTGGACCGCGCCATCCGCCGGGTGGAGATTGCCCGGAGCTGAGCGCGACCCGCGAAAACAGGCTCTGCACAAGGGGCTTTGCGACACTTGGCGGACTGCGCCGCGCGGCGGGTTCATGGTAAACTCAACCCGTCAGTTTTTGATGTGCGGAGGAGTTTCCATGAGACGTTTTTCGACAATTTCACTCGGTCTGGCCTGTGCAGGGCTCTGCATGGCGAGCGCGCCCGCGCTGGCGGCGACCACCCTGACCGTGACTTTCTCCTCCCTTTATAACGAGGTGGCAGACCAATGTGTCTCCAGCGGGACGGAAGGCGGGATCGCCTATCAGAATCCCGGGACCTGCGCGGCTGCGGATCACGCGGTTCTGGGCGGCGGCAAGACCGATTTCCCGGGGCTCGTGCTTGAGGCCACGGGGCCGGTGGCCTCGTTTGACCTGCTGGCGATCGAGATCATCAATTCCTTTCCCGAGGTTCTGGGCGTGCCCAGGACGGTTCTGCCGAGCGGCGTCGATCCGACCACGGCGGCGGGATATGACTATGTCTGGAACAACAACCTTTGGAGTCCGGTGGCGGTCGACAATCTCCATATGCGCGGGCTGCGGGAGGGCACGGTGGTGGCGGAGGCGTCCTATTTCATTCCCGATACCTGTTTGCCCGGTCCTGGTGGCTGTCCATCGGTGACGTTGCCCAATGGCGACGGGCCGATTGCCGGCGTGTTCGAAGAGATCGACCGGTTGGAAATCGCGGTTTTGCCCGGTTTTGGCCCGGCGACGGAGTTCGGGATCCTTGGGGATGACACCTATTGGTACACCTGCCTTGGACCCTGCGGCCGGCTTGTGCTCGACAATGTGGCGTTGCGGATCACGCCCGTGGATGGCGGCGGGCCGGTGGATCCCGGGCCCACCCCGATCCCGCTGCCGGCAGGCGGTTGGTTGATCCTCGCCGGGTTGGGCGCCCTGCGCGCGGTGGGCCGATCCCGGGACTGATCCTAAGACTTGACCGGGTGCTGTGGCCGTCGGGGACTGCACGAAACAGGCTCTAACAGGGCGTTTAGGCGCGTTTGCCCTGTGGTCTGGGTGTGATCCTTTGGCGGCTCGGGCTGTCGCGTCCGGCGCGTGCCATGGTCAGCGGCGCGCGCCCCAGCGGGCGACAAGGGCTCGGGCCACGGTCAGCCCCACCAGCAGGCAGAGGCCGAGCTTGGTGAAAAGCTCCATCGTGCCGTCGATCAGCAGGGCATGGGCGATGGTGCCGCCCGCGATCAGCGCGGCGAGGGCGAGATGCGCGCGCCGCCAGAGCCGGGGATGCAGGTGCAGCCGCCGCCAGCTTGCGGCGAGCAGGGCGGTGGCAAAGATCCCCCACATGGCGAGCACCCCCCAGATCGAGAAGGGCGTCGGCGAGGTGAAGGTCAGCGCGTCGATCACATCGGGCGGTGAGGTGATCCAGAGCCCGACCACATGCAAGATCACCGCCGCCACGAGGCTGGCCCCGGTCCAGCCATGGATCCGCCGGGCATGGGGCGCGCTCAGCCCGGGCAGCAGCCCCAGCGCCAGCAGCGGTTGCACCAGCAGCAGGCCGAGCCCGATCACCCCGGCGAAGCCCGCCGCGATATAGACCGGCTCGCGCCAGGCGAGCAGCGGGCTGAGGGCGGCTGCGCCGAGGGGCAGGGCGAGGGCGAGCCCCAGCCCGCCCCAGATCAGCGCCGCGCGCATGGGGGCTCAGGCAGGGGTGAGGACGAAATGCGCCTCGAGCGTGGTGGCGTCCCGGCGCGACATGACCGGGCGCAGGAAGACGGTTTTGAACTCGGGGCTGTCATAGGCGAGATGGCCGTGGGGCTGGCCGAAGGCGGGGACGATTTGCGGCATCTCGAGGCGGAAGACCCCGTTGGCATCGGTCAGGGTGGCGCCGTGGCTGTGCCAGTCGCGTTCGTGTCCCTCGGTGGTATGGGCCCAGATCTGGATCCGTTGGCCTTCGAGCGGGGCGCCATCGCCGGCGCGGCGGACCGTGCCGGTCATCCAGAAGCCGCCGCCGCCGATCCGGTCGACGATGGGGGCGCCGGGGCGGTAATTGTTGGATCCCCCGCGCATGGAGCGGGTGGGGGCAAGGCCGCTGGCCCGGGCCGGGCTGCGCAGACCGGTGGTGCTCGTGGCGAGGGTCGCGCCGGCGGCGGCGATGAGGGTGCGGCGGGTGAAGGGGGTGTGGGTCATGGCGGGTCTCCTGTCGCGGCTGCGGGTCGGGGGCCTGTGTTTGTGCAATGGTAGCCTGTTTCGCGTCGAAGGCCAAAGGGTTGGGACGGCGGATCGGCAGGCGGGTGCCCACATCTTCGTGAGGGCGAGGCAGGGGGTGGCATGGCGCGCGCGTTGCGCGCGCGGACGCGCCGGTGGCATCGAGGGGCCTGCGCCCCCGCGGGGTTTGCGCGGGTGGCCCGGGCGCCCAGCGGGTCCGCGCCCCTGCATGCAGGGGCGCCTGGTATGCCCGTGGTCAGGCGGTGCCTGCCGCCTGTGCGGTGGCCTCGGCGGCGCGGGTGATGGCGGTGAGCGTCCTGGACAGGTCGAGATCGCTCAGGGCGAGGCAGGGATACATCTTGCCGGGGGACTTGAAGACACCATTCTCGCGCAGCACCCGATTATAGGTGACGTTCCGGTTCGGATCCCCGTGGCGCGCGGAGCGGTAATCGAGCGGCTCGGCCTCGGTGAAGAGCACATCGAACAGGGTCGGATCCCCGCAAATCCGGTGCGCCAGCCCGACGGCCTGCAGGGCGGTGCTCTGCATCTCCTGCAAGCAGGTGCCGAGGGCGCGCAGCCGGTCATACTGACCGGGTCGGCGCAGCACCTCCATGGTCTTCAGCCCCGCCGCGGCGGCCACCGGGTTGCCCGAGAGCGTGCCCAGCTGCATCAGCCAGTTCTCGGCTCCCACGGCCTCCTTGTCGAAATGGGACATCACCTCGGCCGAGCCGCCGAGGGCTGCAAGCGGGAAGCCGCCGCCGATGATCTTGCCCAGGGTGCAGATATCGGGCGTCACCCCGTAGCGGCCCTGCGCGCCGCCATAGGCCAGGCGGAAGCCGGTGACGATCTCGTCGAAGATCAGCAGCACCCCGTGGCGGTCGCAGAGCGCCCTGAGCCCGCGCAGGAAATCCGGCCGGGGCGGGATGATGCGTTGCAGGGGTTCGACAATGATCGCGGCGATATCGCCGTGCTCGTCCATCAGCGAGGCCACCGCCTCGAGGTCGTTGAACGGCGCGATCAGCATCTCTTCGGCGACCGAGACGGGGATGCCCGCGCTGTCGGGCACGGCCTGGGGGAAGTTGACCTCGCGGGCGGGGGCGAGGCTCATCTGTGCTTCGGCGGACATGCCGTGATAGCCGCCTTCGAATTTCAGGATCTTGCTGCGTCCGGTATAGGCACGCGCGAGGCGCAGGGCGTACATGTCCGCCTCACCGCCGGAGGTCACGAAGCGCACCTGCTCGCAGCAGGGCACCGCGTTGCAGATCGCATCGGCCAGTTCGATCCCGCGGGCGTTGTTGGCAAAGAAGGTCATGCCCCGGGGGAGCTGTTCGAGCACGGCCTCCATCACCTCCGGATGGCCATGGCCGAGCAGCATCGGTCCCGAGCCGATTAGGTAATCCACGTAGTCGCGGCCATCCTCGTCCCAGACCCGGGCCCCGTCGCCCCGGGCGATCACGATGCCCGGGTCGAAATTGCCAAACCCGGCGGCGGGCAGAACCTCGCGCGCGCGGGCAATCCAGTCGGCTTGGGAATGGGTGCGGTGCATGGGATCACTCCAGGATGAGGTCGGGGGCGCCGAGCAGGTCGGGATCGGGGGCAAGGCCGAGGCCCGGCCCCTCGGGCGGCGCGATGCGCCCGGCGGCCCGCGCGGGCCCTGCCGGGGCGAGGCGCGGGGCCACATAGCCCGAGAGGTCGCAGACATTGAGCAGCCGCGCCGGGTCGGTCGCCGCGGCCAGATGCAGGGCGGCGGCCATGGCGATGTCGCTGCCCCAGGTGTCCTCGATGCACATGACCGGGCCGAGATGCAGGCAGAGATCCCGCGCCCGGCGCAGGGCCGAAAGCCCGCCGAATTTCGACAGTTTCAGGGCCACGGCGTCCAGAAGGCCAAGCTGATGCGCCGCCAGAAGAGACCCGGTATCCCAGGCCAGCTCGTCGAGCTTCATGGGCAGGCCGGTGCCATCCCGGACCCGGGCGCATTCGTCGAGGGTTTCGCAAGGCTGTTCGAGCATCACGTCGAGATCGGCCACCGCCCGCCCGACCCGGGTCGCGCTCAGGCTGGTGGTGCCGCAATTCCAATCCCCATAGAGCACCGGGCCCGGCCCGATGGCGGCACGCACGGCGCGCAGGCGGGCAACATCCTCGGCCCAGTCGCCCCCGGCGCCGAGCTTGGCCTGAAACTGGGTGATCCCTTGGGCCTGCGCTTCCTGGGCGATCCGAGCCATCTCGTCCGGATCGGTGCAGGTGATGGAGTGATAGAGCGGCAGGTCCGCCTGCTGCCGCCCGCCGAGCAGGGCGTAAAGCGGCAGCCCCGCCGCCTGCCCCGTGAGGTCCCAGAAGGCGATGTCCAGCGCCGAACGGGCATAGAGATGCCCGGGCAGCCAGCGTGCCACCTGCGCGGTCAGGGCCTCGGCCCCCAGCGGGTCGGCGCCGATCAAAACGGGCGCAAGCTCGGCCAGCGCGGGCCCGACGCCGCGCGCATAGGCGGGCAGGTAATGGGGGATCGGACAGACCTCGCCCCAACCCGTACGGCCGTCATCCGTGTCAACGCCGAGCACCACGGTCTCCACGGTCGCACAGCTTTTACCCGCCGCCATGTAATAGGTTTCATGGGAGGTGAGCGGCACATGCCAGAGGCGGATCCGGGTGATCTTCATCGCGGGACGGGGCAGGGCAGGGCCACGCGGCCTTTTGCGAGACGGGCGGCGGGACGGACGCGGCGGCAAAGGCGTTGCATCGGGCGGCTTGGGGGCCATCCCTCGGGGCCAAACCGCAGTCGGAGGTGGGCATGGGGGAGGGTGCGCCCACCCGGTGTGTACCCGTGCGCCCGAACTGGTCCGGGGGCAGCCGGGGCGAGGAACAGGCGCGGGGCGCTCATTCGGCGGCCTCCAGCGCGGCATCCGTGCGGGGCAGGCGGCTGTCGGGGTCATAGGCGGGCGCATCCAGCACCCGCGCGGCGCGGGGCGTGCCGTGGATCACCACCTCAAGCGCGGTGCCCGGCGCGGCGGCCTCGGGGGTGAGATAGGCGAAGGCGAGGATCTTGCCCACAGTCGGACCATAGGCGACCGAGGCCGTGGCGCCCACCACGCGGCCATCCCGCAGCACCGCCTCACCGCCATGGCCGTCGATCTGGCCATCTGGATCGATCTCCAGATAGGCGCAGCGCCAGCGGACGGTGTCGCGGTTCAGGGTCTTGTCGCGCCCGAGATAGTCCTTGTCCGTCCGGGCAAAGCGCAGCACATCCGTCTCGGCCAGGGTCACTTCGTTGGTCAGCTCGCCCGCGCCCTTGAAGCCCTTTTCCATGCGCATGGCGTTCATGGCAAAGCTGCCGTAATCGGCGATGCCATGGGGTGTTCCGGCCTGCCACAGAGCCTCATAGACCTGTAAAAGAGCCGCTTTGGGCATGTGCAGCTCCCATCCCAGCTCGCCCGCATAGGACATGCGCAGGGCCCAGAGCCGCTGGCCCGCCACCGCGATCTGCTGGGCCGAGAGCCAGCGGAAGGACGCATTGTCGAGCGGCGCATCGGTGCAGGCGGCGAGCACATCGCGCGCCCGGGGGCCGTTCAGCGCCAGCGCGCCCCAGTCTTCGGACAGGGAGGTGATCGTCACCTCCGCCCCGTCGCGATGCTGGTCCAGATGGTCGATCAGGCGTTGCTCGAAAAATGCGGCGCAGACGAGGTAGAATCGATCCTCCGCAAGGCGGACGAGGGTGGTTTCGAGCTCGATGGTCCCGGCGCGGTTGAGCATATGGGTCAGGGTGATCGAGCCGGTTTTCCGGGGCATTCGGTTGGCGGTCAGCCGGTCGAGCAGGGCCTCTGCATCGGGGCCCGCGACCTCCAGCTTGGTGAAGGCGGTGACATCCATGATCCCGACGCGCTCACGGACGGCGCGGACCTCTTCGGCGACGATCTCGTCCACCTGAGTGCGGCGGAAGCTGTAGTGATCCACCGCCGGGACGTCGCCGCGCGCGAACCAGCGGGGGCGCTCAAACCCGTAGACCTCTTCATGGACGGCGCCCTTGGCGGCGAGGGTTGCGTGCAGGGGGGAGGGTTTGACGGGCCGTCCGGCGAGACGGTTGAAATGGGGAAAGGGGATCTCGTGGCGCAGGCAGTAATCCTCGCGCGCCTTGATCACCTGCCATTCCTTGGTGGCGTAGGGGCCGAAGCGGCGCGGGTCATAATCCCGCATCGAGATCCCGGCGGCCCCATGGACCATCCAGCGGGCCAGTTCGCGGGTCAGGCCCGGGCCCCAACCGATGCCGATCTGGGTGCCGCAGCAACACCAGTAGTTGCGCACCCCCGGGGCCGGTCCGATCAGCGGGTTGCCGTCGGGCGGGTGGCTGATCGCGCCATGGACATCGCGGGTGATGCCGAGCTCGGCAAAGATCGGCATCCGGTTCAGGCTTTCCTCGAGATAGGGCATGACCCGGTCGTAATCGGCCTCGAACAGCCAGTTTTCATACTCCCACGGGCAGTGATCGTGCCAGACAGAGTTCGGATTTTCCTTTTCGTAGATCCCGATCAGGCCCTTGTTCTGCTCCATCCGGATATAACCCGAGACCTTCTTGTCATCGCGGATCACCGGCAGTTCGCGGTCGAGATCGCGGAACTGGGGCACCTCGTCGGTGACAAAGTAATGGTGGGTCATGGAGGTCATGGGCAGTTGCAGCCCGGACCATTCGCCCATCTGGCGGGCATAGGTGCCGCCCGCATTGACCACATGCTCGCAGCGGATCGTGCCGCGGGGCGTCTCGACCAGCCAGGATCCGTCCCGGTCCTGGGTGATGTTGGTGGCCCGGCATTGGCGGATGATCCGGACACCCTTGGCGCGCGCGCCGGCGGCCATGGCCATGGTGACATTGGTCGGGTCCACATGGCCGTCATCGGGGGTGTGCAGCGCGCCGCGCACCCCGTCGAGATTGTAGAACGGGTGCAGCGCGGCCACGCGATCCGGCCCGACAAGCTCGATATTGAACCCCAGGGCACGCCCGACCGAAAGCGTGTGGCGCAGCCAGTCCATCTCGTCCTCGGTATAGGCCAGCCGGAACGATCCGCAGCCATGCCAGGTCACGGCCTGACCGGTTTCAGCCTCCAGCGCGCCGGAATAGAGCCCGATATTGTAATCCACGCAGGTGCCGAGGCTGAAACTGCTGGTGGAGTGGGTGATCTGCCCCGCCGCGTGCCATGTGGAGCCCGAGGTCAGCTCGGCCTTTTCCAAGAGCACGGTCTCGGCGCCCCAGCCCTCATGGCCCAGGTGATAGGCGAGGCCGACGCCCATGACGCCCCCTCCGACGATGACCACGCGGGCGTGGGTGGGGAAGACCTGTGTGGGGAAGGCGGTCTCACTCATGGTCGCGTCCTTTTTCCGGCGCTCTGGCGAATTTCCTCGACAGGGCTAGAGAACATATGTACCAGAGTCAATCATGAATGGGACAGATGTATCATCCAGCGTGCTGGACCGCCTTTCCGCCGAATGGGACGCCCTGACGCCCGAAGCGCAGAAGGCCGCACGCTACGTGCTTGAGAACCCCGCCGATGTCGGGGTCTCGACCGTGCGCGAGATCGCCGAGGCGGCGAAGGTGAAACCGAACACCGTGGTGCGCATGGCGCGGCAGGTCGGATTCGAGGGCTACGAGGATTTCCGCGCCCCGTTCCGCGATGCGATCCGGCAGGGGGCGGTCAGCTTCCCCGACCGGGCGCGCTGGCTGCAGGAGATCCGCAAATCCGGGGATCTGGGCGGGCTCTATGCGGATATGGTCGAGGGGACGATGCGCAACCTCGAAGAGACCTTTGCCGGGATCCGGGCCGAGGATCTGAACCGCGCCGCAGAAGAGATCTGGAACTCGCGGCAGGTCTTCACCCTCGGGGTGGGCGTGAACAACGCCAATGCGCGCAACTTCACCTATCTCGCCTCCACGGGGATGACCGATTTCCACGCGATCCCGCGCCCGGGTTCGACCGCGGTCGATGATCTGGCCTGGGCCAACGGGCGCGACGTGTTGATCGCCATGACCTGCCGCCCCTACCGCACCGAGGTGATCGAGGCCGTGCGCATCGCCAAGGATCAGGGCGTGCGGGTCATCGCCCTGTCGGACAGCCCCGCCAGCCCGATCATCCGCGCCGCCGATCATGGCTTCGTGGTGGCGGCGGACACGCCGCAGTTTTTCCCGTCCTCGGTCTCGGCCATCGCCCTGCTCGAAACCTTGCTGAGCTTCGTGATTGCCGTGGCCAGCGACGAGATCGTGGACCGGGTCGACCAGTTCCACCGCCGCCGCCACGAGCTGGGCATCTATGACGGGGAGGGGCCCGCATGACGCACGGCCCGGGGCCGACACGCTCGCTGGAAGCGCGGTATTACACGGATCCGGCCGTGTTCGAGCAGGAAAAGACCGGGGTTCTGGCCCGCACATGGCAGTTTGCGGGCCATGCCAGCCAGCTGGAGGCGGTCGGGGATTACTTCACCTTCGAGATGGCCGATGAGAGCCTGTTCTGCATCAAGGGGCGGGATGGGCAGATCCGGACCTTCTACAATGTCTGTCAGCATCGCGCGCATCAGCTGGTGCAGGGCGCAGGCCGCACGCGGGTGGTCGTCTGCCCCTATCACGCCTGGACCTACGAGCTGACCGGGGCCCTGCGCGCCGCCCCGAACGCGAAATCCGTGCCCGGCTTCGACGCCAGCAAGATCTGCCTGACCGAGATCCGCACGGAGGTCTTTCTCGGCTTCATCTTCGTCAATCTCGACCCCGAGGCCGCGCCCATGGAGGACTGGTTCCCCGGCGCGCGGGTCGAGCTGGAGGCGTTCATCCCCCATTGGGCGACCCTCAAGCCGCTGGAATGGGTCGAGATCCCGGAGAACTGCAATTGGAAGGTCTCGGTCGAGAATTACTCGGAATGCTACCATTGCAGCCTGAACCACCCGACCTTTGCCACCGGTGTGATCAAGCCCGAGACCTATGACATCCAGCCCCAGGGCCACTGCCTGCGCCACCGGACGGAATGCACTTCGCTCGACCAGCTGAGCTACGATATCGAGAGCGGCCACCCCAACCATGACAAGTATTCGAGCTGGTTCCTCTGGCCGATGTTCTCGTTCCAGGTCTATCCGGGGAACCTTTTGAACACCTACCACTGGCGGGCCTTGGGGCCGGAGCGGGTGGTGGTCTGGCGCGGATGGTACTCGGTCGAGGGGCGCGATGATGAAACCGTGCGGCGCATGGCTCAGCAGGACCGCGCCACCACGGTCGAAGAGGATATCCATCTGGTCGAGAGCGTGCAGCGCGGGCTGAAATCCCGCGGCTATGTGCCGGGGCCGCTGGTGGTCGACCCGGCCTCGGGGGTCAATTCCGAGCATTCGATCCTGCATCTGCAACGCTGGATGCGGGAGGCGGTGGATGGCTGATCCGCAACTGGCGCCGCTCTGGGACAACTTCATCGACGGGCGCTGGTCGCCGGGCGGGGCAGGCCGGATCGTGGTCAGCGATCCGGCCACCGGTGCGCCCCTCGCCGAGCAGGCGCTGGCCGATGCGGGGGATGTGGACCGCGCGGTGCAGGCCGCGCGCCGGGTCCATCTGTCCCGTGCCCTGAGCGATCTGCGCCCGATCGCGCGCGGGCGCATGGTGCAGGCCATCGGTCGCTTCCTGCTCGCCCATCGCGATGAGATCGCCCGGGCTCTGACCCTCGAGCAGGGCAAACCCCTGTGGGAGGCCCGGATCGAGGTCGAGAGCGCGGCGCTCTATTTCGAGTATTACGGCAATCAGGCCAGCACGGTGGAGGGCCGCTCGGTCCCTCTCGGGGGCGGCTATTACGACTGGACCGAGATGGAGCCTTACGGCGTCTCCGCCCAGATCATCCCGTGGAACTACCCGCTCGAGATGGCGGCACGCTCGCTCTCGGCGGCGCTGGCCACGGGCAATGCCTGCGTGGTCAAGACACCGGAGCTCACCCCGCTCTGCGCCACCTATCTCGCCCGCGCCGCCGAGGATGCGGACCTGCCCCCCGGGGCGGTGAACATCCTTTGCGGGCGCGGGGCCGAGGCGGGGGCTGCGCTGGCGGCGCATCCTCGGGTCAACCAGATCGTTTTCACCGGCTCGGTGCCCACGGGCATCGCCATTGCCCGCGCGGCGGCGGAGAACGTGGTGCCCTGCGTGCTGGAGCTGGGCGGGAAATCCGCCGCCATCGTTCACGCGGATCACGACCTCGCGGCGTTTGAGACCGATCTGCGCTGGGGCATCTATTTCAATGCCGGTCAGGTCTGTTCCGCCATGAGCCGGGTGATCGTCCATGAAAGCCGCGCCGATGAGCTGATTGCGCGGGCCGAGGCGGTGGCGCAGTCGCTGTCCACCGGGCCGGGGATCGACCGGGCGGAGGCGGGGCCGAGCATGGGGGCCATGGTGTCCGAGCCCCAGTGCGACCGCGCCGTGGCCATGGTCGAAACCGCCCAGACCGAGGGCGCGCGGGTCGTCACGGGCGGGCGGCCCCTGAACCGGCCCGGGGCCTTCATGGCGCCCACGGTGCTGGCGGATGTCCGCTCGGAGATGGAGATCGCGCAATCCGAGGTGTTCGGCCCGGTCCTGTCGGTGCTGACCTTCCGCGACGAGGCCGAGGCGCTGGAGATCGCCAATGGCACCGAATACGGGTTGGTGGCGGGGGTCTTTACCCGCGATCTCGACCGGGCCACGCGCGCCGCGCGGCAGCTCCGCGCCGGGCAGGTCTTTGTCAATGAATGGTATGCGGGCGGGGTCGAGACCCCCTTTGGCGGCGTGGGCAAATCCGGCTATGGCCGGGAAAAGGGCCGCGAGGCCTTGTGGAACTATGTCCAGACCAAGAATATCGCGATCAAGCGGGGCTGACCCCGCACCGCCCCTTTTCCCCAGATCCTCCGGAGACAGCATGGACGAAGACCTCTTCCTCAAGGGCCTCGAGCAGCGCAAGGCCACCCTTGGCGCGGCCTATGTCGAGAAAAACCTCGCCGCCGCCGATGACTTCACCCGCCCCTTCCAGGAGGCGATGACCGCCTGGTGCTGGGGCTTTGGCTGGGGCGACGAGGTGATCGACGCCAAGACGCGCTCGATGATGAACCTGTCGATGATCGGCGCGCTCGGCAAGATGACCGAATGGGAGATCCATTGTCGCGGAGCGCGCACCAATGGCGTCAGCCAGGACGAGATCCGCGCGATCATCCACGTGATCGGGATCTATTGCGGCGTGCCCCAGGCGCTGGAATGCTTTCGCGTGGCCCGCAAGGTGCTCGAAGAAGAGGCCGACGCGGCCCCCTGAGGCCCTTGCCCCCGGCCCCGGCACCCGCAAGACTGGGCATAACCACGCAGAATTGGGGTGCAGGATGAGATATGTGATCGCGATGCTGGCCTGTCTGGTGGCGCCGTTGCCGGCGCTGGCCGATGAGGTTCCGACCGAAACCGTTGCCGAGATGGGCGAGATGCTGGACGCCTGCTGGCAGGATGAGACCTGCGCGCCGGACGGGGCGCTCAATTTCTGCGGCGAGGCGATCAATGCCGGGGGGTCGCCCAATGCCTGGGCCTTCTGTCAGCAGGTGGTCTATGAGTGGTGGGATGCCAAGCTGAACGCCACCTATCAGGCGCGCATGACCCAGCAGGAGGCGTATGACGCCGACCAGGACGGCACGCCCTATCAGGACGGCCTGCGCGACATGCAGCGGGCCTGGATCCCGTTCCGCGATACCGCCTGCGAGTTTGCCGCCCGGGGTCAGCCCGGAGGCTCTGGCGCGATCACCGACCATATGGAGTGCCTGATCCAGATGACGATCACGCAGCTCCAGTTCATCGAGCGGCCCCTTTTCTGCATCAGTGATCCCGCGCGTTGCGCAGAGCCGCACGAGATCCGGTTCTAGGGGCGCGCGCGCCCTCAGTGATTGAGGATCTTGGACAGGAAATCCTGCGCCCGGATGCTCTCGGGATTGCCAAAGAACGCTTCGGTGGCGCGATCCTCGACGATGGCGCCTTCATCCATGAAGACCACCCGGTCGGCCACCTTGCGGGCAAAGCCCATCTCGTGGGTGACGACCATCATGGTCATGCCGTCCTGCGCAAGCTCGACCATCACGTCGAGCACCTCGTTGATCATCTCGGGATCGAGGGCTGAGGTCGGCTCGTCAAAGAGCATGGCAATCGGGTCCATGGCCAGCGCCCGGCTGATCGCCACGCGCTGCTGCTGACCGCCCGAAAGCTGGCCGGGGAACTTCTCGATATGCTCCTTGAGGCCCACGCGGTCGATCAGGGCCTCGGCCTTGGCATTGGCCTCGTCCGAGGACCGGCCCAGCACCTTTTCCTGCCCCAGACACAGGTTCGCGCGCACGGACATATGGGGGTAGAGCTCGAAATGCTGGAACACCATGCCGATGCGCGAACGCAGCTTGGTCAGGTTGGTGCGCTTGGCGGTCACGTCGGTCTCTTCGACGCGGATCGTGCCCTTTTGCACCGGCTCCAGCCCGTTGACGCATTTGATCAGGGTGGATTTGCCGGACCCGGAGGGCCCGCAGACCACCACCACCTCGCCCGTGTCGACCTTGGTGGTGCAGTCGGTCAGGACCTGAAAATCCCCATACCATTTCGAGACGTTATCAATGGTAATCATGCGGTTTTGGCCTTTTGAAGCCGCCGGACGAACATGGACCCGGCGAAGCAGATGATGAAATAGACGATGGCGGCGAAGATATACATCTCGACCAATCGCCCTTCGGTGCGGGCCACGATGGACGAGACGGTCATGAAGTCCCGCAGCGAGACGACGAAGACGAGGCTGGTGTCCTGAAACAGGATGATGCCTTGGGTCACGAGGATCGGGATCATGTTGCGGAAGGCCTGCGGCAGGACCACGTAGCGCTGGATCTGCCAGTAGTTCAGCCCGGTGGCCTGACCCGCATGGACCTGCCCCTGTTTCACCGACTGGATGCCCGCGCGGATAATCTCCGAGTAATAGGCGGCCTCGAACATCACGAAGGCAATGAGCGCCGAGTAGAACCCGCCAATCGGCCGCCCGATGGCCAGCGGCACCAGAAAGTAGAACCAGAAGATCACGAGGATCAGCGGCACGGACCGGATCAGGTTCACATATGTGGCCGCGAAGAGCGATAGGGGCAAGAACCCCGACAGGCGCATCAGCGCGAGCCCCGTGCCCAGCACGATCCCCCCGATGATCGCAAGGAAGGTCAGCCAGAGCGAGAGCTGCAACCCCTGCCAGAGAAACGGCAGGTTGTTCCAGATGACGGCATAATCAAAATCACCCATGGATCAGCCCTTTCCTACGAAGCCGGGGATCTGGGTGAACTTCTCCAGCGACTGGGCGATCACCGTCGCCATCAGGGCGATGCAGACATAGATCACCGTGGCCGCCGTGAAGGCCTCGAACCCCTGAAAGGTGAACTCCGCGATCTGTTGGGATTGCGCCGTCAGCTCCAAGAGGCCGATGGTCAGCGCGAGCGAGGAGTTCTTGAAGATCGTCAGGAATTCCGAGGTCATGGGCGGCACGATCAGCCGGAAGGAGATCGGCAGCAGCACGTAGCGATAGGTTTGCGCGGTCGAGAACCCGTTGGCATAGGCCGCCGCGGTCAGCCCCTTGCCCACGGCCTGGATCCCGGCGCGGACCTGCTCGGCCACGCGGCTGGCGGTGTAAAGCCCCAGCGCCACGACCGCGGTCACGTATTCCGGGTTCGGCATGTCGCGCTTCATCCAGCGGCCGATATCGTCGGGCATGATTTCGGGCACGGCGAAGTACCAGATGAACATCTGCACCAGCAGTGGGACATTGCGGAACAGCTCCACATAGCAGGTGCAGATAAAGGCGATGGGCTTGTTCGGCAGGGTGCGGCCCACGCCGATCACGATGCCGAGGCTGAGCGCGATCACCCATGCGGCAAGGGCAACCGCGAAGGTCCATTGGACCCCTGAGATCAGCCAGCCGAGATAGGGATCAGCCCAGAGGACCGACCAGTTCCAGTTATATTCCATGGATGTGTTTCCGGGGCGAGGAAAAGAGCGAGGCGCACGCGGGGCGCGCCTCGCGACAGGGTCTTATTCCGGCAGGGCGTTCAGGGCGAAGGACGCCTGCAGCAGCGGGGTTGCGGGCACGCCGAGCGGATCGAACCACTTGGAATAGATCTCCATGATCTCGCCGGTGCGGAACACTTCGGCCAGCGCGGCCTTGCCCACCAGTTCAAAGGCGCTGTCATTGCGGCGCACCATCAGACCGTAAGGGTCATAGGAGAGGAAATCGCCCACGACCGCGAAGTCTTCGGGGGTCTTGGACTTGGACATCAGACCATAGAGCAGGATGTGGTCGGTGGCATAAACATCGACCCGGTCGGTTTCCAGCGAAAGCATCCCCTCGGCATGGTCCCGCACGGGCAGGACCTTCACGTCTTCAAGACCGAGCGTCTCGATGGCGGCTTTCACGGCCAGCTCATTGGTGGTGCCCTGCGCCAGGGCCACGGCCTTGCCGCCCAGATCCGCGACCGAGGAAATGCCGCTATCCTTGCGAACCATCAGCTTGGTGCCGGTCACGAAGGTGGTGGCGAGGTACTCGACCTGCTCCTGCCGGGACAGCTTGTTGGTGGTCGAGCCGCATTCCAGATCGATGGTCCCGTTCGCCATCAGCGCCAGGCGCGTCTTGGGGTTCACGGGGACGTAGCGGACCTCAAGCTCCTTGCCGACGGTCTCGGAGACCTTCTCGACGATCTTCATGCACAGATCGATGGAATAGCCGATCGGCTGCTGGTTCTCGTCGAGATAGGCAAAGGGCACCGAGCTTTCGCGGTGGCCCAGCGTGATTACGCCGCTCTCGGCGACCTTGGCCAGCGTGCCGGTGAAATCCTCCGCCGCGGCAGGGAGGCTGGCGGCAAGGCCGAGCGCCCCGGCCAAAGCGAGTTGGGTCAGTTTCATGGAGTGTCTCCTTGTTGGATGAGAAGGGTCATGCCTGAGCCTCAGGCATATCGAAGGGGGGCGGGCCCCCGGTCTGGGCCGGGTGGCCGCCGGTGGGCAGAAAGAGGATGTCCGACAGGCCGTCGAACCGGCCCGCGCGGGACTGCGCGATCAGACCTGCCAGGGCCGGGCCCGACGCCTCGGGGTCGAGGGTCAGACCCTCGAGCCGGGTCAGAAGCTGGCCCGCCTTGTGGCTGGCAAGCGCCGGCGGGGCCGGGTGGAGCCGCAGGGCCCGGCGCGGGATCACCACGCCCGCCCCCAGCAGATCCGCCGTGGCGGTGGCGAGGCCGTGGATCCGGTCTGTCTGTGTGTCTCGATGGGCCCGCACGCTGATCCCCTGCAGATCGATTTCGCTGCCAGTGGAGCACAACCCGACCAAGAGGCCAGCCTGACGGCCGCCGCTCTGCGTGGGATGGATCAGCGCGTCGAAGCGGATGCCCGAATCCTGGGCCTGTTTGCTGAGTTCCGCCGCACATGCCACATAGCCGAGCGCGCCCAGAGCGTTGGA
The DNA here is from genome assembly GCF_049800775.1 of Dinoroseobacter sp. S375. Classification (NCBI taxonomy): domain Bacteria; kingdom Pseudomonadati; phylum Pseudomonadota; class Alphaproteobacteria; order Rhodobacterales; family Roseobacteraceae; genus Dinoroseobacter; species Dinoroseobacter sp. S375. Next base: position 47,793 of record NZ_JBNAFR010000018.1, read on the forward strand.
TCCGCCCTCGGGGATCAGGTAGGGCTGTGCGCCCTCGGCCCGCAGGCGGGCGGTCAGCGCCGTCGCCTCGGCCGCGGTGGGGGCCACGTGGCAGTCCAGCCCGAGCTGCGCCGAGGCCGCCTCGGTCTGGCGCAGATGGGCGGTCCGGGCCGCGCCATGGGTCACGACGCAGCACGCGCCGATCCGCAGGGCTTCGGCCAGCAGAAATTCGAGGGTGCGCGGCGCACCGCCGCCTGGAACGGAACCCGCGCGATCCTCACGCTTGATCCAGACCCGCGGCCCGCCGAGATGCTCGGACAGCCGGTCCAGCGGCAGGATCGGCGTCGGGAACTGCCCCAGCCGCACCCGGGGATGCACCTCCAGGGCGCGCTCCAGCATGGCGATCTGGGCCCGGGTCTCGGGACCTTTGGTGAGGTCTGCGACGGTCAATTCTGTTCCCAACTCGTACCTGTGAGAAGGCTAGACCGAGAATTCCCGCTGGAAAAAGTGCCGACTTGGCATAGTAGCCATACCATTGGTAAGGGTAGCCATGGATACCCGCCTGCTCGAAGACGCGCTCGCCCTGATCGAAGAAGGCACGATGAGCGCGGCCGCCCTCCGCCGCAATGTCACCCAGCCCGCCTTTTCGCGGCGGATCAAGGCGCTGGAACACTGGCTCGGCGCGCCGCTGGTCGAACGCCATGTGAACAAGGTCGTGCTGACCGAGGCGCTGCTGGCACGCGAGGTCGAAATCCGCGCCATCCTCGAGACGCTGAACCAGTTTCGGCGCAGTTCGGGGAGCACGCGGCGGAGCTTCATCGCGGCAGCCCAGCATTCGCTCGCCACTTCGGTCTTCCCCGAGATCTATCCCCGCATCCAGGCGCTGGATGGGATCGACCGGGTGCGCCTGCGGACCCGTAATCAGGACGAGATCATCGCGCTCTTTCTGAAATTCGAAGTCGATCTGATCCTGAGCTACCAATATGAGGGCGCGCCGCGCCTGCCCTTTGACGAGACGGTGATCCGGCGGACCTGGCGGCGGGATTCCCTTGTGCCGGTGGTGGGCGGGGCGTTGCGCTTCCTGCTGGCCGAGGACCAGACCCTGACCGAGCCGGTCCCGGCCCTGCGTTATCCCGCCGAGAGTGAATTTGGACGCATCATCGGGGCCTATGCCCCGGCGCGGGACCTGCTGCGGGACGAGGTGGTCGTGGTCGAAAGCGCATTCGCCGCCAGTGTCGTCTCACTGATCAAGCTCGGGGCCGGGGTGGGCTGGGTGCCGCAATCGCTGGTGCGGGACGAGATGCGGCGCGGCGAGGTGGTGCCGATCTCGGCGGCCTATGGCCGGATCCCGCTGGACGTGGAGCTCTCGACCCATCGCACGAATGCCATGGGACGGCTTGTGCTGGATACGCTTGTGCCCGCCTGAGGTCATGCGGGCCACGGGCGGCCTGTTCGGCGTCTAGGCGTCGGGCGCGGCGTCTGCCATCGCGCGCAGGGTGTGGTCGAGCCCGTTCATGATATGCGCCGTCAGCACGGATTTCGCCCGACCTGCATCCCGGGCGAGGGCGGCGTCGAGCATGGCCTGATGCTCGGCCATGGCGGCCTCGCCCCGATTGGTCAGCACCAGCATCTGGTAGCGCAGGTACTTGTCATAGAGGATCGCGTGCAGGCTCAGCAGGTTGCGGGACTCGCAGGCCTCGATCAGGGCGAGGTGAAACTCCCAATCATAGCGCTTCCAGAGCTCGGTCTTGGACAGATCCCCCGCACCGATCTGCCGCTCGATCAGGTGCAGCTTGTGATGGGCGGCGACCAGACGCCCCTCCCATTCCGTGTCGCCCCGGGCGAGGGACTGTTCCAGCGCATCGCATTCCAGCAGCACCCTCAGATGCGCGATCTCTGCCAGATCCTCGGGGCTGACCGGGGTGACGAGGAACCCGCGCTGCGCGGGGGCGTCCACGAACCCCTCGCTGGCCAGCCGGTTCAGGGTCTCGCGCAGGGTCGAGAGGCTGGCGGCGTAATCCGCGCGCAGGCGTTCGAGCTTGAGCTTGGCCCCGGGGCGGAGCACGCCGAAGATGATGTCATGCTTGAGCCGCTGATAGGTGGTCGCGCCGACGGTGGCGGAGGTGGCGCCCATGCCCTGTCCCCTTCGCTGGAGGTCTTCTCGGAAACCTTAGGCAAAACGCGAAACATATTCAACTCGGCCAAAAATCCGGAAACTTTCAAAATATCATATAGAATTGCCAGACCCCGAGAATCCGGGTAGCGTCCCTGCGGAGCCGCCAGACAGAGCCGCAAAGGCCGGGCGGAACAGGGAGGAACAGCGCCTATGCCGCAAGCCGTGCCGCTTGCCATAGCAGGCTTCGGTCTGGTCGGTCGCCGTCATGCGGAGGCCATCGCGCAATGCGGGACGGCGGCGCTCGTGGCGGTGATCGAGCCGGAGCCGGCGGCGCAGGATGCGGCCCGCGCGCTCGGCTGCGCGGTCTATGCGGATCTCGACGCGTTTCTGGCCGCCGGGGGCGCGGCGGGGCTGATCCTGGCGACGCCCAACCCGCTCCATGTGGCGCAGGGGCTGCGTGCGGTGGCGGCGGGGTGTCCGGTGCTGGTGGAAAAGCCGATCGCGACCCGGGCCGAGGATGCGGTGCAGCTTATCGCGGCGGCGGAGCAGGCGGGCGTGCCGCTTTTGGTGGGGCATCACCGGCGCTACAATCCGATCATTCAGGCCGCGCAGGAGGCGATTTCCCGGGGCGATCTGGGTGAGATCCGCGCGGTGCAGGCGACCTGCTGGTTCTACAAGCCCGATGCTTATTTCGACGTCTCGGACTGGCGCAAGCGCCCCGGGGCCGGGCCGGTGGCGGTCAATCTCGTCCATGACATCGACCTGCTGCGCCATCTGTGCGGCGAGGTCGTCTCGCTGCGGGCGGTCGCGGCCCCGGCGCGCCGGGGCTTTGAGAACGAGGATCTGTCCAGTGCGCTTTTGACCTTTGCCAATGGCGCGATCGGTACGGTGAGCGTGTCGGACAGCATCGCCGCCCCCTGGAGCTGGGAGATGACGGCGCGCGAGCATCCGATCTATCCGCCCACCTCGGAGAGTTGCTACATGATCGGCGGGTCGCGCGGGGCGCTCTCGCTGCCGGATCTGCGGCTCTGGCATCACGGCGCGGGCGAGCCGGACTGGTGGGCGCCGATCTCGGCCACCAGCCTGATGCGCGCGGCCACGGACCCGCTGGTCAACCAGATCGCCCATTTTACCGATGTCATCGCCCATGGCGCGACCCCGCTTGTGTCGGGGCGCGAGGGGCTGCGCACGCTCGAAGTGATCGAGGCGATGCAGCTGTCCGCCGCCGAGGGACGGGACATCGCGCTTCAGCCCGCCGCGCCGAGGGAGGTGGCGCAGGCGGGCTGATCCGCGCGCAACGCGAAAGAGCTTGATGAAACGGGGGGATCGCAGATGATTGACCCCCACGGGACAACGAAAACGATAGGGAGGATATCATGTTTTCTGGGATCACGAGACGGGCGGCGCTGAGCGCGGCCCTTGCGGCGGGAATGGTCGCCGCGACCACGGGTGGCGGGCTGGCCGATGGCCACAAGATGACCTTTACCATGGCCACGGCAGGCTCCGAAACGGATCAGCGGTCGCAGGCCATGGCGCAGGTCTTTGCGCCCATGGTCGCCGAGTTTGCCGAGTTCCAGCCCGGTTATAACGCGACGCTTTTTGCGCAAGGTACCGAGCTTGAGGCGATCAGCCGGGGCAACCTGACCATGTCCATCGCCTCGGCGCAGGAGCTGGCGCAGTTCTTCCCCGAGTTCTCGATCTTTGCCACGGGCTATGTCCATCAGGACGCCGCCCACCAGGTGCGCGTCTTCAACGACCCGCTGATGGATCCGTTCAAGAAGACGGTCGAGGACGAGCTGGGCGTCAAGCTTCTGTCGGTGATGTATCTCGGCAAGCGCCATGTGAACCTGCGCCAGACCCGCGAGGAGCTGGACGTGCAGACTCCCGAGGATCTGGCCGGGGTGAACCTGCGGATGCCGGGCACGGATGCGTGGCAGTTCCTCGGCAAGGCGCTGGGGGCGGCCCCCACGCCCATGGCCTTCACCGAGGTCTATACGGGTCTTTCGACCGGCGCCGTGGACGGGCAGGACAACCCGCTGCCCACGGTGGTGGACGCCAAGTTCTATGAGGTGACCAAGCAGATCGCGCTGACCTCCCATCTGGTGGACCTGAACTACATCGCCTTCTCGAAAGAGGTCTGGGACGGGCTCTCGGCGGAGCAGCAGTTGCAGGTCCAGCGGGCCGCCGATGCCGCCGCCGCCTGGGGCCGGCTGAAGCAGCTCGACAAGGAAAACAACCTGGCCGACTTCATCCGCAGCAAGGGGGTCGAGATCTACACCCCGGATCTGGACGCGTTCCGCACCCATGTGCAGGCCCAGTATGTGGGCAGCGAAGTGGCATCGAGCTGGCCCGACGGCGTGCTTGAGAAGATCAACGCGCTCGGCAACTAAGCGCCGCGCCCGACACACTCGCGGGAGGACCCCATGCGTTTCATCACCAGATGGTTCACCCGCGGGACAGAGTTCATCGCCGCCGCGCTTCTGGCGGCGATGTTCATCACCTTCCTGCTGCAGATCTTTTCGCGCTACGTGCTGGTGCAGCCCTTTGGCTGGACGCTGGAGCTTTGCTTGATCCTCTGGGTCTGGATCGTGTTCTTCGGCAATGCCTTTCTGGTGCGCGAACGGGATCAGGTGACCTTCGACATTCTCTATCTCGCCGCCCCGCGCCGGATCCGCCGGGTGCTGGCCCTGATCGCGGCGGGGTCGATCGTGGCCGGGCTGATCTGGTCGGCCTATCCGACCTGGGATTACGTGGACTGGATGAAGATCCGCAAGACCACCACCGTGCGCAACCCGTTCACCGGCGACAAGATCCCCATGCGGACGATCTTTTCCGTCTATATCGTGTTCATGGCGGCGGTGGGCCTGCGCTATGCGTGGCGCTTTGTGGATGTCTGGCGCAACGGGCCCCCGGATGCGGATCACGAGCTGCCCGGCCACGAGCATGGCCCGCCCGCGATCCGGCAGGGGGATGAAGCGGTATGAGCCTCGAGCTCGCCCTGTGCCTGATCGCGCTGTTCGGCCTTGCGGGGATCGGGACGCCCATCGGCTATGCGATCATGCTGGCCTCGCTGGTCTATCTCGGCATGTCCGGCAAGGATCTGGCCCTGACGGGCGAGAAGATCCTGCAAGGGCTCTATGGCAGTTTCATCCTGCTGGCGGTGCCGCTTTTCATCGTGGCGGCCAATATCATGAATGCCGGCTCGATCAGCGACCGGCTGCTGAATTTCTGCATCGCGATTGTCGGGCGGTTCCGGGGCGGGCTGGGCCATGTGAATGTCATGGCTTCGCTGATCTTTTCCGGCATGTCCGGCTCGGCGGTGGCCGATGCGGCGGGGCTGGGCAAGATCATCATTGGCATGATGACCAAGGAGGGCCGCTACAGCCGCGGCTATGCCGCCGCGATCACCGCCGCCACGGCGACCATCGGCCCGATCATCCCGCCCTCGATCCCCATGGTGCTCTATGCGCTGGTCTCCAACAGCTCGATCGGCGCGCTGTTTCTGGCTGGCATCGTGCCGGGGCTGGTGATGGGCGGGGTGCTGATGGGGATGAATTACCTGATCTCGACCCGGCGCGGCTTCGCCCGGGAAGAGCCCGTGCCCCTGCGCGATCTGCCCCGGGTGACGGGCAAGGCCTTCCCCGCGCTTTTGATGCCGGTGATCCTGCTCTACGGGATCTATGGCGGGGTGACGACGCCCACCGAGGCCGCCGCCGTCGCCGCGTTCTATGCGCTGATCCTGGCGGCGTTCTTTTATCGGGCGCTCTCGATCAAGACGCTTTACGAGATCTTCGTGGACAGCGCCCGGTCCTCGGCGGCGGTGGGGATCGTGATCGGCGGGGCGCTGATCCTGAATTTCATCGTGATCTCGGAAAACATCCCCGCCATGCTCTCGGCGGCCTTGACCGGGCTCGAGATCCACCCGCTGATGTTCCTCTTGCTGGTCAATGTGCTGGTGCTGCTTCTGGGTTGCGTGCTGGATGCGACGACGATCATTCTGGTGATCGTGCCGCTTTTCATCCCGACCTGTCAGGCGCTGGGGATCGATCTGGTGCATTTCGGCGTGCTGGTGGTGGTGAACTCGATGATCGGGCTGATCACGCCGCCCTATGGCATCCTTCTCTTCGTGATCAACGCGGTCACGGGCATTCCGCTCAAGGAGATCATCGCCGAGATCTGGGCCTTCCTCGCGGTGCTGGTTGCAGCGCTCGTCTTCCTGATCCTGTCGCCGGATGTGGTGCTCTGGCTGCCGCGTGTCTTCGGCTACCAGGGATAGGGCGCGGGGCTACGGGAACTGCGCGCGCAGGGCGGCGGTGGCCTCGGCCAACAGCACCAGATCGACCCCCACGGCGGTGAACTGCGACCCGCCCGCGATGTAGCCTTGCGCGGCCTTCGGGTCGAGCGCCATGATCCCCTTGGGCACGCCAAGCTTGGCCAGCCGGGCAAAGGCGTCGTCGATCGCGGCCAGAACCTCCGGATGGTTGAACTGGCCCGGATAGCCGAGGCTCGCGCTCAGATCCGCAGGGCCGATGAAGACCGCGTCCACGCCCTCGGTCGTCGCGATCTCTTCCAGCGCGTTCAGCCCCGCGACGGTCTCGACCTGCAGCACGAGGCAGAGCTCGGTCTCGGCCTCGGTGAAGTAGCGGTCCACCTGGCCATAGCGGGTCGCCCGGGTCATCCCGGCCATGCCGCGGATCCCGTGGGGACCATAGCGCATGGCGGATACCGCGTCCCGGGCCTGGGCGGCGGTCTCGATATAGGGCACCAGAAGGGTCTGCGCGCCCATATCCAGAAGGCGTTTGAACAGCACCGGGTCATTGGCCGCCGGGCGCACGATGGCCGAAACCTCCGGGCTCTGGCCGATGGCCTGCAGTGCCGGCAGGACCTCGACCGTTTCGACCGCCGCATGTTCGCAATCCACCAGCACCCAGTCGAACCCGGCCCCGGCGAGCATCTCGGGGATGGTATTGCCACCCACGGTGTTCCAGATCCCGAGCTGATGCGTCCCGGTGGTCAGGGCTGCTTTGAACCGGTTCTTCGGCATGTCCATGGGGCGTGGCCTTTCCTGAGACAGGGCGGAGCCCGACTGTAGACCCAAGGGGCGGGGCGTGACCAGCGCCTTGGGCCGGGCGGCAGCGACCGGCGGGGCGGGGAGGGCACTGGACTTGCGCCGGACCACCGCGTCAAATGCGGCCATGGCAGATGCGGATATCCTGACCCTTGGCGAACCCCTGATCGAGATGGTGCGCCTGCCCGGCCCGCCCTCGGATGCGCCCGATGCGTTGGGGCTCTTTCAGCAGGGGGTCGGGGGCGACACGCTGAACGCGGCGGTGGCTGCGGCGCGGGCGGGGGCCCGGGCCGGGCTGCTGGGGGCGGTCGGGGGCGATCTGCTGGGGGATGCGGTGCGCGGGTTCTGCGCCGAGGAGGGGGTCGCGACCACCCATCTTCTGTGCCGGACCGAGGATCCCACCGGGCTCAACGTGATCGATCCGGACCCGGCGGGGCGGCGGTTTGCCTATGCGCGGCGGGGCTCGGCGGCCAGCTTCTACGGGCCGGATGACCTGCCGGTTGCCGCCATTGAGGCGGCCCGGGTGCTGCACGTGTCGGCGGTGAGCCAGGCGATCAGCCGCCCCATGCGCGAGGCGGTGCAGCGCGCGGCTGAGATCGCGCGGTCGGCCGGGACGCTGGTCTCCTATGACCTGAACCTGCGGCTCAGCCTCTGGTCGCTGGAGGAGGCGCGAGCCTGCATGACGGCATTTCTGCCCATGGCGGATATCGTCCTGCCCTCCGAGGATGAGGCCGCGCTGTTTCTCGGCCATGAGGATCCGGAGGCGACGCTGGCCTATTTCGAGGCGCTGCCGGCCGGGCATGTGGTGTTCAAACGGGGCAGGGAGGGGGCGATCCTGTGCAGCGGCGGGGCGCGGCATGTGATCCCGGCCATCCCCGTGGAGGCGGTGGACAGCACCGGGGCTGGGGATTGCCTTGCGGGTACGTTCCTCGCCGGTCTGGTGGCCGGGGCGGATCCGCGCGCGGCGGCGGAGCAGGCGGTGCGGGCCGCCGCCGAGACGGTGCGCGCCTA
>NZ_JBNAFR010000019.1:0-55106 GCF_049800775.1 Dinoroseobacter sp. S375
TGAGCTACCCCCCGAAATTCGGACACTGACGTAAGCTACGAATTGCTGTCTGCTGATCTTCGACGAAGAGGAGATCAGAGATGTCGAAACGGAAGAACCATTCGCCTGAGTTCAAGGCCAAAGTTGCGCTTGAGGCATTGAAGGGCGAGCGGACGGTTGCTGAGTTGGCAAGCCAGTTTGGCGTTCACCCGACGATGATCCACAGCTGGAAGCGTGCGCTGCTTGAAGGCGCGTCTGGCGTGCTCGAGCGTGGTGGCCGAAAGACGCCGGAAGTGGACGAAGAACAGGTCAAGGACCTGCACGCCAAGATCGGGGAGCTGGCTGTGGCCAATGATTTTCTGTCACGAAAGCTCAAACCGTGGACCGGCAAGTGAGGCGGAAGATGGTTGAACCAGCCAATACCGATCTGTCGATTGGCAAACAGTGCAGGCTGCTGTCGATCTCGCGGTCATCATTCTACTACACGCCCAAGGGCGAGACGGCGATGAACCTGATGCTGATGCGTCAGATCGACGAGCAGTTCCTGGAAACACCGTTCTTCGGTGTCCGGCAGATGACTTGGCACCTGCGCAACGAGGGACATCTGGTCAACGAGAAGCGTATCCGCCGATTGATGCGGCTGATGGGGCTCATGCCGATCTACCAGAAGCCCAACACCAGCAAGGCGGCGAAGGGGCACAAGACGTATCCCTATCTGTTGCGCGGTTTGCGGGTGACCCGGCCCAACCAGGTCTGGGCCGCAGATATCACCTATCTGCCGATGCGGCGTGGGTTCCTGTATCTGGTGGCGGTCATGGACTGGTACACCCGCAAGGTGCTGGCCTGGCGCATATCCAACACGCTGGAAGCAGACTTCTGCGTCGAGGCGCTGAACGAGGCGATCCACCGCTTCGGCCCGCCCGAGATCATGAACACCGACCAGGGCAGCCAGTTCACGTCGTTTGCCTGGACCGACCGGCTGCGGCGATCCGGCGTGCGCATCTCGATGGATGGCAAGGGACGCTTCCTCGACAACATCTTCGTGGAACGGCTCTGGCGAAGCCTCAAATACGAATGCGTCTACCTGCACGCTTGGGAAACCGGATCAGAGGCGACGGCGGGTGTCGGAAAATGGATCGAGTTCTACAACCGCAAGCGCCCCCATTCCGCCCTTGGCGGCCAACCGCCAGCCATGGTCTATTGGCTGAGAAAAGACGAAACCCAACCCGATCAGCAGGAGCAGAGAGTAGCTTAGATCACGCCGGAAACTGTCCAAACATTGGGGAGTAGCTCACCAGGGCCCATTTCAAGAATGGGTAATCTCCGGGGTTTGCGGTTTCTTGGTAGAAATCCAATTCCATCAAACTCTCTAGTTTGATACTTGTGAGATCGTATCGAAGTGCCGTAATCGCCTTCATGCGGTCCTCATGCGTGCGCTCGCTCAGCGCGACGCGGAACTGGATCCTGTTGTTCGTCTCGATCTCGAACTCGTCCAGACCGACGGTCTCCAGGACCCCGCTCACCCGCTCTGCTCCGATGTCAGAAACGCGGCGCAGCGCGTCATCGGGTCCCGACGTCGCTCCAGCAGGTCGGACCTTGCGTAGCTCCGCTCGGCCCTGGAGCCGATCTGATGTGCCAGCGCGGCCACTGCAACGTCCGGCGGCGCGCCACAGACCTCCCCGGCCAAGTCGCGGAAAGAACTGCGGACCCCGCGCACGGTGAGATCCCCGCGTCCCATGCGCCCATAGGCCAAGGCCCGCTCCCGCGCCTGGTTGAGCGTCACCACATCCGCACCGCACAACACGAAATCCGTCCGCAAGGGCGCGCCTTCGCAACTCTTCTTGGCTTTCACCGTCACCCGAACAATCCAACGCCGCGCGCCTGAGGGATCCACGATCAGGTACGCCCCATCCCTATGCCGCCCAGGATCGAGAGTCTCTAACAGCTTCCCGCTCAGCGCAGACACTTCCACAACACAGCGCGTACCATCTAGAAAAACGACTGAGGTAATATTGGGGCAAAGTCAACGAAAGCGAAGCCGCGTGCTCGTTGGTTGGAGAACCAAGGGCAATAACGCCCTACGAGAGCGAGACGACGTATCGTGGCGAAAGAGGGAGTGGCGGAGAGACAGGGATACGCAGAAACTCCGCTCAGCGGGCAGATCCAAATGCCGACCACCTTCCACGTTTCTCTGGGAATAGCGCCCGATACGATTGCTTTCTCACGCTCTCGCCGGGCGCGTCGTCTATCGGAGCGCCGATATCGAGGTCTTGGAGCGCGACGCAATGAACGCGACGTCCGATCAGGGCGTTCAGGCCTACCGACCCCAGCCTCGTCTTCCGGACCTGGTGCACCGCCCCAAGGCCCTGATTTACGACGCAATTCGATTGCGCCACATCCCAGGCTCGGCTAGCCTCGGCTTAGGCCCAGAAAATGGGCGCGCATAGTCATCATGCGCACTGCCCGAGCCGGGAAGCGTGATGTAGAACTACAGACCGGAGCTTCGTTGGGGCGTCGAGCAGCGCCTCGAGTTCATAGAGTTCCCCCTGTTCTGGGAGAGATATGTGAGCCGCAGCGATCTGACGGAGCAGTTCGGCGTCTCGGTGAACCAGGCGTCCGCCGACCTGAATCGCTACATCGGCTTCGCGCCTGACAACATGGTCTACGACAAGAGCGCGCGGTCCTGTGTTCGCGGCTCGGACTTCACGGCGCAATTCCTCAAGCCCAATGCGAGCCGTTGCCTCGCTCAGCTGCGCTCGCTCGCCGACGGTATCCTCGACCGAGAGGAATCCTGGATTGCCAAGCTCCCATCGTACGCATCCTCCCCGATGCCTGTACGTTGCGTCAGCCTGGTGACGCTCCGCTCGGTCGTTTGCGCCGTCCGTCGGTCCGATGCGATCGAGGTGAAGTACCAGTCACTGTCCAGCGCGAAGCCGCGCTGGCGGTGGATCGCGCCCCACGCCGTCGAATTTGACGGGTTCCCTTGGCACGGGCGAGCGTTCTGTCTGACCGACGAGTGCTTCAAGGACTTCCAGCTGTCCCGAATGCTCAAGATTCGAGGCTCACGGCAGAGCGACGCATCCGCCGACGACGACAGCGACTTGCATTCCGAGGTCACGCTGGAGGTCGCCCCTCAACCCGAACTCTCGGAAACGCAGCCGAAGGCTATCGCTCTGGACTACGGCATGTGTGGGGGCAAGGCGAAGATCAGGGTGCGGCGCGCGCTCCTCTACTACGCGCTCAGGCGGCTTGGACTGGATACTGATCCCAGCGCGCGGCGACCGCAGGATCAGCAGATTGTACTCCTCAATCGAAAAGGTGAATTGTGCTCCTGGTTATGATCAGTCCTACTATTGTTCAAAAGACCCCCGATGGGATATTTCACGATTCCGCGTTCCAACTGCTTTGCGGCGATCGACGCCGCTGCCCATATCGCTGAGTTTGATCAGTAGGGAATAGTTGATTTGAAGGATGATAACTTGGCGACTGCTGATGCTACACCACGCGCTTCGGCGCTGATCGAGAGCCTCAGGGACATAGGGTATACTCTTCCCACTGCACTTGCTGATGTCATTGATAATTCAATAACAGCAGGCGCATCGTCTGTTCGCATTCATGCAGACACTATTGGTGAAGACGCTTCAATTGCCATCTTGGACAATGGCTGCGGAATGGATCAGGCCGAATTGATTGAGGCGCTCAGGCCCGGTAGCAGGAATCCGCGTGAAACGAGAACAGCATTCGATCTTGGACGATTTGGCTTGGGCTTGAAAAGCGCCAGCTTTTCCCAGTGTCGCCGACTGACGGTATTGTCGCGAAAGAACGGTAAGATCTCTGGAGCCCGATGGGATCTTGATGAAGTTGCCGCAAAAGACCGCTGGGAAATCTCGCTGATTGACCAGCACGAGGGCATCCCTCAAGCAGATCTATTGCGCGAAAGCGGGACCCTTGTTCTTTGGGAGAAGCTTGATCGGGTCGATGGCGGGTATCGGAATGATATCCAAAAGCAAGCGCAGTACACCAATAGCGCGCTGGCGGCAGCAGAGAGGCACCTGAGAATTGTCTTTCACCGATTCATGGAGCGTACCGGCAAAGGCAGGCTTTTGATTTCAATCAATGGTCGCGTTCTGGAACCGATTGATCCTTTCGCATCAAAGCATCCAAAGACGCAACCTGATCAGCCTGAAGAACTCCGGCTTGCGCATGGTGTAGTTCACTTCCAGAGCTTTACCATTCCCCACCACAAGGCGATGAAGCGGGAGGAATGGGAGGAACTTGGCGGACCCGAGGGTCATCTCAGATCGCAAGGATTTTACATCTATCGTAGCGATAGACTTATCATAAGCGGCAGTTGGCTCGGCTTGGCGCGGCAGACCGAGCTCACAAAGCTCTGCAGGATCCGTGTTGATATCCCAAACACGATGGATGCCGACTGGAAAATTGACGTAAAGAAGGCCTCCGCGCAGCTCCCACCCGCCGTCAAAGAGCGGCTAAAGAAGATCGTCGAGCGCTTTGTCCAAACGTCCAAGCGGACATATCGCAAGCGCGGCCAGAAACTGACCGATGAAACTCGTGCGCCCATGTGGCGACGGCTAATCAAGGATGGGGCGATCGTCTATCAGCCGAATTCCGACCACCCGGCGCTGCTTGAGTTCGAGGAGCGTCTTCCTGAAAACCTCCGTCATGATTTCAGAAATTGCATCGCGCTTGTCGGTGCGGGCCTGCCTGTGGGCTCGTTGCATGCCGACCTGTTTGGACAGGCCGAGACGGTGAAGGCTGCGGAAGCCGAGCTTGATGCACTGGAGCAAGCCTTGGAGTCGATGGTCCCGCATCTGCTCGAACAGGGGATCTCCGAGGCGGGTGTGCGCTCGATGCTGAAGACTACCGAAATGTTTCGCAAGGAGTGGGACCGGGTTGAACCCGTACTCGCCAGACTTCTCGAGCAGGAGGGACACGAATGAGCACCCAGCTCGACATGCTCGACAACATGGTGTCGCACGGGCTTGCCGACAGCGCGAGACGGACACCAGAGGGTATCCGCGAACTGATCGCCTCTGTGAGACAAGCTCCGATCTTCCCGCACGTCACCGATGACGATGCCGAGATGCTCGCCCGCGAGATCGAGGAACGGATCGGTGTCAGTATGGGGTTGGGATCTCTTGTGGTGGCGGCCGACGATTTCGAACCTTGGCTCGAGAATGCAAGGGCCGAGATCGAAAGTGGATCCGACCCCTGGTATTACTGGTCCCGCTACAAGAAATTGCTTTTCAAGAACAAGCTGCCGCAGGATGTCATCTATGGGACGGACCAGGTGACGGATACTATACTCGGTCGCTTGGGAAACCCACGAGACAGTCGATCTTGGGACCGAAAGGGTATGGTTGTCGGACACGTCCAGAGCGGCAAGACTGCCAACTATACTGGTCTTGTCTGCAAGGCGGCCGACGCCGGATACCGCTTGATCATCGTGATCGCGGGTATCCACAATAACCTGCGCAACCAAACCCAAGGTCGGATTGATGAGGGCTTCATCGGGCGCGACACTGGCCGGCTCGCCCAAGTGGGAACCCGCGAAAAGCCCAAGTTGATTGGCGTTGCCGAGTTCGATGACAGGTTCACGCCAGTCAGCCTCACCAACACGATCAGGGATTTCAACAAGTCCACTGCGACCTCCAACACGAGCCAGATCGCCTCCTATGCGGTTCCGGTCGTGCTGGTCATCAAAAAGAACACGCACACTCTGCGCAACCTCACTGAGTGGCTGCGCGAGCATAGCGCCAACCACTCATCCGAAATGGTCGATCAGCCGATGTTGCTGATCGATGACGAGGCTGACAACGCTTCGATCAACGTCAAATACGGCAAGAGTGAGGTGTCGAGGATCAATGGCCAAATCCGAGAACTTCTAGGTCTATTCCGACGCAGTTGCTATGTCGGCTACACTGCAACTCCTTTCGCAAACATCTTCATCGATCCCGAACAAGATGAGACCATGGAGGAGGAGGACCTCTTTCCGCGCGACTTCATTACCGGTCTCGATGCCCCCAACAATTACTTTGGACCACGTAAGGTATTTCTAGATGGCATGCCGAATGACGAGGAGCCGTATTATCTGCGCAACATCACTGACAACGGGGATGTACTGCCGATCAAGCACGGGAAGGATGATGAGCTCGTAGCCATACCCGAGAGCATGATTGAAGCCCTCCGCACATTCCTTGTCGCGCGTACGATCCGCGACCTGCGCGGCCAGGCAGATCAGCACGCATCGATGCTCGTGAATGCCAGCCGCTTCACCCGCATGCAGGGCCTCATTCGCAACCGGCTTCAGGAAGTTTTGGACACGATCCGGGACTCAGTGCGCATCAATGCCTCTCTCGGGGAGCGCGGCCTTCTTGACCCGGAGATCGCGGCATTGCGGAAGACATGGGCCGACGAGTTCCGGGACGAATGGCCGGACTGGAGCGAGATCCAGAGTAGACTTCTCCAGTCGGTCGGTGGTGCCAAGGTCGTGGAGGTCAACAGCAGAGTCAACGACCTCGATTATTCCGCAGCAGGCGACCGCGGATTGACAGTGATAGCCGTCGGTGGCTTCTCACTGTCGCGCGGCCTTACCCTCGAGGGGCTCACCGTCTCCTACTTTCTGCGAAACTCCATGATGTATGACACGCTTATGCAGATGGGTCGCTGGTTCGGCTATCGCGGCGGATACGAGAAGCTCTGTCGTATATGGATGCCGCCTCAGGCGATCGGCTGGTACGCCCACATCGCCGAAGCGACCGAGGAACTGCATGAGGAACTCCGGCGCATGCAGCGGGACCGGGCAACGCCACTGCAGTTCGGGCTTGCGGTGCGCAGTCACCCCTCGTCGCTGCTGGTCACCGCTCGAAACAAGCTGGGATCCGGCGAGAAACATTTAAAGATCGGTCTGTCGAACGGCTATGTCGAGACGCACAAGCTACAAAATGATGGCGAGGTTCTGGAGAGTAACCGAAGTGCCGCGCGGAACTTTCTTATCGCCTTGCGCGAAGAGGGGTATGACCCAAGCAAGACCAAGTGCCAGGGTGGTTATCTTTTAAAAGATGTCGGCGTCGCTCACATCGACGAATTCCTGATCCGGTTCCGGAACGCTCGCGAAAGCGTAGGAACCAACATTTCACCACTCCGCGACTACATTGCCCAACGCGCCCATGATGAACTCGCCAAGTGGGACGTCTTCATTGCCAGCGTGAGCGAGAAACAAGAAACCAGCGATGTACTCCGTTGGCCCATTGGTCCGGCCAAGCGCAGCATTGGGGTCGAGCGTCTCGAGGACGGCATTTTGTCGATCAGTGGGCGCCGTGCGCGGGTCGCATCTCGTGGGGTCGAAAAAATCGGCGTCGCTGCAGAGGACGCCGCACGCGCTGAGGCAGAATTCATTTCTGCGCACAATCTCAAGGGCAGCCGGAACGTAAACTTTCCTGATCACATTTACAGAAGGGTGCGCAGGAAACCACTTCTTGTACTCTTCCTGATTTCAGTACGGCTACCCGAAAAGGTCGAAACGCCCGAGAAACACGTTGAACTGCTTCCGAATGAGCCTGTTGTCGCATTCGGAATCAGCTTCCCGGTCTCGTCACGCCCGGATGAAAAAGTCGAGTATGTCATGAATACCACGATGCTTCGTGAACTCTTTGGAGATGAAGACCTCGACGAGGACGCGGAGATGGAAGATGTCTGAAACGAACCCATGGAGTGGGCTGACTTTTGACGAGGCGCGTCGGGTCGACAAGCGAGGTCGCCATGACTTCTTCTGGGCCGCTGTAGAGAACGACAGTGTTGCGCTGGCCCTCGTTCTTCCAGAAAAGACAGAGCGGGTTTTACCACTACCAAAGATCCGGAGCCTCGATATCGGCTATCGGAAACTTGGAGCACGGGACGCTCTGATCGTGGCACTCCGCGATCCGGAGCAGAGGGACTTGTTCGCCAACCTTTGCCTCGACATCGTCTCGGCTGGCGAGCAGGGCAAGACTGCCGACGAAGCCCTTGACCGCGCGGTGCGACGGACACTTCGTTGGCATCATCTCTTGAGAGGCGGGTCATCAGAGCGTTTGAGCCTCGAAGAACAAAGGGGCCTTATAGGCGAACTACAGTTTCTTCAGCTGTTATGCGCCCAGATTGGTGCAGACGCGGCGATCGAGGCGTGGCGCGGGCCCGACGAAGGGGCGAAGGATTTCGAACTCCACGGATTGTGCGTCGAGGTCAAGGCGCGCCGAGGCGCGGCACGACCGCAAGTGCAGATTTCATCGGAGGATCAGCTGGCCGACGTGTCCGGGGCGGAGCTCTTCCTGCTAGTCCACGATGTCGACGCGGCGGTGAAGCCCGAGGGCATGTCACTGACGGATCATGTGCAAGTGGTCGAAGACATCTACCGATACGCAACCATGTCGGCCTATGGCGCATGGGAGCGCTTGCTCGCGGCTACAGGCTTTGACTGGGACCACGACTACAGCGATCGGCGTTGGACTGTCGGCAAACGGTTGGCATTCCGGGTGGAAGACGGGTTTCCTCGCATATCCTCACCAGTTGCGACTGGCGTCCTGAATGTCAGGTATGTCGTGGCTCTAGACGCATGCGCAGCTTTTATCATCGAGGACGAAACCTTCATCACTGAATTACAGAAAACGCAGTCTTCGATCGACACACAGGGAGGCTGATAGGTGTCTGAACTGGATGAATTTCACCGCGAGCTTATCGCCGACATCCAAGGCGAAGCGGATGTAGGTGGGTCCTATACGACCGAGGCTTTCTTCGAGAAAATGGGTGACATCCTGACCGAAGCCGGAGAACTGGATGGTGCGGACTACGCCTATTTTGAAGGGACCGGTCGGCGAGGAACGGCGTTACAGATCCACGGATATGGCGGCGACCCGCGTGAAGCACAGGGAATACTTAGCCTGATCCTCTGTGATTTTTCCACGAGTGAAGAGGTTCGGGTATTCAGGGCGGACGATCTGAAGTCCCGCTTCAACAGGCTCGTCGGCTTCCTACGGCATGCCCGAGACGAAGAGTTTCGAGAGCAACTTGAGGAGACGAGCTCCGGCTTCATGCTCTCCGATCTTATCTCGACTACCTGGCCGAGCATCTCGAAGATCAAACTGATCGTCATAACCAATGCAGAAAAGCGCGCGAAGGCCGATGGCCTGCCCGCGGGTTCGATCGGTGAAAAGCCCGTAACCTATACGGTGTGGGATCTTGCAAGGATCGAGAAATATGTTCGGTCGGGGCAAACCCGGGAAGACCTTCTTATCAATTTCGAGAAGGATTTTGGTGGTGCGATCCCGGTCCTGAGAGCATCGATGGGCGATGCGGCTCTTGAAAGCTATATTGCCGTCATCCGCGGCAGCCAACTGGGCGAGATCTATGAGAAATGGGGAACCCGGCTCTTAGAAGCTAATGTGCGCAGCTTCCTCCAGGCCCGTGGAAAGGTGAACCGCGGCATTCGGGATACGCTCGAAGACCAGCCCGAAATGTTCTTCGCTTACAATAACGGCATAACGGCCACCGCAAATAATGTAGAAATCAGGCAGACCGAGAACGGGCCAGTTCTCGTCTCCGCCGACAATCTTCAAATCGTGAATGGTGGACAGACCACTGCGTCCATTCACGCGTCTCGAAGGCAGCGCCCGAAACGCCCCAAAGCGCGTCTGGATGAAGTCTATGTCCAGATGAAGCTCAATGTTGTCCCGCCAGAGACGGCCGAAGAGGTGATCCCAAATATATCGCTCTACGCAAACAGCCAGAACAAGGTGAACGATGCAGACCTGGCGTCGAACCACCCTTTTCAGATGCGATTGCAAGAGTTCTCCCGGCGCATTCTCGCCCCCAAAGGCGAAAGCGCCTACCAGGAGACCAAGTGGTTCTACGAACGGGCGCGCGGGCAATATCCGGATGAACGCGGGCGTCGTACCGAGTCTGAGCGTAAAAAATTCGATCTCGAATATCCCCGCTCACAGTATTTTACCAAGACGGACCTAGCCAAGTTCGAGAACTCGTGGGCGGGGCTTCCACATGTGGTCAGCCAAGGGGCGCAGAAAAACTTCGTGTCCTTCCAGAGAGAGGTTGCCAAGGAGTGGAAGAAATCCGACGCACGGTTCCACGAGACTTGGTTCAAGCGAATGATCGCAAAAGCGATCATCTTCCGTCGCCTGGAGAAAGCGGTGCCACAACAGCCTTGGTATGAAGGTGGTTACAGGGCAAATATCGTCACGTATTCAATGGCCAAGCTGGCCTACGATATGGATTGCCGGGAGAGACTTGTCGACCTAGACCGGATCTGGCGGCAGCAATCCGTACCAGAACCGGTGGAGGCAGCCCTCCTCCTTACCGCGGCGGAAGCCCATGATGTCATAACCCACCCGCCTGAAGGCGTCCGGAACATGAGTGAATGGGCGAAGAAGCAGGCCTGCTGGGCGCAGCTGCAACATCGGGAACTGGATTACCCATCCGACTTGCAGGACTATCTGCACACACCTGCCGAGGCCACCGCTGTGGCTGACGAGGAGAGAAAGAAAAAGACGGTCACATCTGGAATCGAGGCTCAATCAACCGTGGTGAACCTCGGCGCGGCATTCTGGAAAGATGCGCTCGAATGGGGCAAGGATCGCCGGCTCGTGACGCCTAAGGAGGCTGGAATACTGGAGACCTGCACTCGGATTCCCGATCGGCTTCCATCCGAAAAACAATGCTTGATCGCCATCGAAGTTCTCGAAAGACTCGAATCGGACGGTTTTGAGGCCCGTGTTGCTGCGGCCGGAGAGTGATCAGTTGCCCATCAGAAGTCCCCGAATCACGCGTGCAATCTGAAGCGCCAGAAACGGTGGGACTGCATTGCCAACCTGATGATACTGGGCCGTGCGTGGACCGCAGAAAAAGTAGTTATCTGGAAAGGTCTGAAGTCTCGCCGCCTCGCGCACCGTCAAGGAACGAACTTGGCGCGGATCAGGGTGAATGAAATAGTGACCATCCTTGGAGATATGGCTGGTCACGGTCTTGGAGGGGCGATGACCAAGTTGGACACGAAACCGATCTGCGAAATCGCCTGACGCACGGTTCCGATGTTCAGGCTGAAGGAATTCTGGGAAATCAGAGAGCTTCGGAGACACCTTCATCACCTTGGCATATAAGGCCGCAAAGAGGTAGCGTCCCAAATCTTCCGGAATATGTCCCCTGGTCTCGTGATGCAGGACACGGTCAAGTTTATCATCGACCAACCAATCAGCCAGTTCAGTATCCACGAAGGGTCCATTGCCTGTTCGCCTGTGATCGCGCCGCAGTTCATCGCGCGCGAGCCCGTCGGTCCGCAAGCTGCCTAGGAGTTCGCGAACCGGCTGGAGCACCTTACGCGATTTGAGGATTGCGTCGGCCTGACACAGAACCGCGTCCCGCCACGCCTCTGCGCCATCCCCCCGGCTCAGGCCGCTTCTGAGGCTCGGCAAGTCACCAATCGCGTTAAGTACCGAGACTGTGGTCTCCGCACGCTTCAGCAACGAGCCGCGTTCCGCAGGCGCTGTGATATCACTCCGAAGACCGACAATGAAGACACGATGGCGCTGTTGGGGGATGCCGTGATCTTCGGGTCGAACAAGAAAATCCCTGCCCAGGAATGAGTTGCCTTCGGGAGGCGGTGCAAGAGGGAGAAGATGATAGCCATCGCCGGCGCCGGCGAGATCCTCGAGGACGCGCTGGAATATGCCGCCGCCGTTAACACGGCTGGAAATCATGCCCTTAACGTTTTCCATCACGAAGGCGGCCGGGCGCAGGCGATCGAGGATGCGAACATATTCTCGGTAGAGATAATGCCGTTCGTCCTTTTCCGGTATGTAATCGTGCTTGCCTCGGTTACGGGACCGTCCGGCGAGTGAGTAGGCTTGACAGGGTGGCCCACCAATAAGGATCGTATTCCCGTTGAATTCCTCACGCGTCCGGTCAAGCGTGTCCGAAATCAGTTCGAAGCTTCCCTCCGCACCCAGTTCGAGCTGCCGCGCTTCGGCCTCTGCTGCTTTCCACTCGACAGAATGGAGATCAGACCAATCCGGCATCGGAGAGCCGGAATTCAGCGCATCGTGGTAGGCCTTGGGAAACCCGTTTTCAAAGCGGCGCAGGAAAGCCCGCAATCTGAGAGTCCGGACTTCGATGGGCTGCCGTTCGACGGACAAGCGGATCTCCATGTCGCCGTCACCTTCGCGACCTGCGGCAGCGAAACCTTCGCCAAGTCCGCCCGGGCCGGCGAACAGATCAACAATGCCAAAAGTGGAAGGCAAGTCAGACTCCCTGACGAACTTCGTTCAGCCGGTGTATACTAGGTTGAGGGACGAACTCCAGGACGCATGTGACAGATATCGTGGATCAGCAAACCCGGTCCCGCATGATGGCAGGGATCAGGGGAAAAGACACAAAGCCCGAGCTAGCGCTCCGGCGGGCGCTGCACGCGCGCGGTTTCCGATTTCGACTCCATTCGAAGGCGATCGACGGTCGACCTGACCTCGTTCTGTCGAGGTATCGCGCCGTCATATTCGTGCATGGCTGTTTCTGGCATCGTCACGAGGGGTGCCCCTACACCACTACACCATCGACCCGCCAAGAGTTCTGGCAGGCCAAGTTTGACGCAAATGTCACTCGGGACAAAGCTGTTCGCGAGAAGCTTCTGGAAGAGGGCTGGCGCGTTGCAACGGCGTGGGAGTGCGCGCTCAGGAAACCGGATGAGATTACCGCTTCCGCAGACAGCCTATCGGCATGGCTACGATCCGATGCAGACCAGATCGAAATCGGCGCCAAAGAGGCACATTCGCCCCGACAGGCCCGATAGCATGGACGCACGCTCAGCTGATCTTCGCGCCCCAGAAGGACGAGTGGTCGGCCGCGAAGTAGCCGTCCGCGACACGTTAATACCCCTGCGGTTCTACGGTATCGCCCGCGGAGAGGGGCACTATGGTTTGCAGCCATATTGCGGTGACGAGCGAGACGTTGGTGGCCGAGAGTTCGCCGAGGGAGCCGCGGAGTTCGGTCGTGCCGTTCACGACGAACCGCCCGCGCACTCGCGCCGTGGTGTTGGCGTTGATCTTGTAAAACAACGTCGCGCCGAAAAGGCAGGTGCCGTTCAGGGGCGCCACTAAGTGGTTGTTCGCGGCGTCGAAAGCGCCGTGGTCGTTGTAGTCCGTATTGTTGATGGTGATCTTCGTCCAGGCGCCGACGCTGACATAGTTGTCGTAGTTGGTATACGCCTTGAAGCGGAGGAGCCGCGGCTGGTCGACGATGCCGTTCGCGTTGTCGACGCTGAACCCGTTGAAGAAGGTGCTCCCATCGGCCACGACCGCAAGCCGGAGCTTGTCCGAGCCGAACAGCCCGACTAGCGCCTTGGTCACGAAGCCAATCGGGAGAGTCAGGCCGACATCGTCGCCCGCGGCCTCCTTGTTCATGGTGTCAAACAGATCGCCCGCCGCCCTGGCTCTCGGCCTAGGCGACCCAGAGCGCGGCGTTCAGCTTGGTCGAGAACGGGTTGGACGCATCGGCCGTCGTGCCGACCCCGAGAAGCGGCATGTTCTGCAGCGCCTTTTGCGTGGTCCCGACCCAGCCAGACCCGTCGTAGACGAACAGCAGCGCTCGTCCTCAACCTACGCCCGCCAACCGGTGCGCGGCGGAAATCGCAGCCAAGGCGCCGTCGCTCCAGAGCGCCACGTTCAGGTCCCAGCCCGCCCATCCCGCAGGCGGATCACCTGATTTTCCTACGGAGACACGATCGGCGCAGGTGTGACAGCGGGCGCCGTGTCATTCAGCCGCCTGCCGGAGCCCCCCGTGACCCGCCAACAGGCGCTCGATCCGCTCTTGCGCCGGGGGGTGCGTGGCGAACAGCCGGTCGAACTGATGCTTGTGCAGCGGATTGACGATGAACATATGCGCCGTCGTCGGGTGTCGCTCGGCCCGGTTGTTATCCACCCGCCCGGCGAGCCGCGAAATCTTGTAGAGCGCCGAGGCGAGTCCCTCGGGATGCCCGGCAATCGCCGCGCCGTCTCGGTCGGCCTCGAACTCCCGGGTCCGACTGATTGAAGCCTGCACGATCCCTGCCGCCAACGGGGCCAGAAAGGTCATGGCCAGAACGCCGACCAGCCCAAGCGCGCTGTCTCTGCGACCGCCCATGAACAGCGCGAAATTCGCGATCATCGAGATCGCCCCGGCCAGCGTGGCAGTGATCGTCATCACGAGCGTGTCGCGGTTCTGGATATGGGCCAGCTCATGGGCGATAACGCCGGCAATCTCGTCGGGCCGCAGATGCTGCAGCAGGCCCGTGGTGACCGCGACCGCCGCGTTTTCCGGGTTGCGCCCGGTGGCAAAGGCGTTGGGCTGCGGTGTGTCCACGAGATAAAGCGCGGGCATCGGCAGCCCGGCGGATCGCGCCAGCCGCTCCGTCATCTCATGCAGGCCGAACCGGTCATTGGCCCCGATCGGGCGCGCATCATGAATCCGCAGGACCGCCGCGTCAGACCGCCACCATGCCCAGAGGTTCGTGAGCGCGGCAATCGCCAGCGCCACCAGAGCGCCCGCGCCGCCCCCGACAAGGTATCCGACCCCCATGAAGAGCGCCGTCATCGCCGACAGCAATACCGCGGTTCTTGCAAAAGCCTGCATCTCGTTTCCTTTCACTTCCCTAGGGCTGCGCCTACGCGGAGACCCGCGTATGCATGAAAAACAACCATGACAGCGGGACGGTCCAGAGCATGGTCGCGAGGACGGCCCCCTTTTCGAGAATCCCGTCAAAACTGTCCGGCGCCAGCTTGAAGGCGACCGCCAGAACGATCCACAAAACCGACGAGAGAACGAACATCCGGACCATGTTCTCGCTGATCCGCCGCACCCCCTCTGCCATGAGCAGGGGACCAGCCAGATAAAGCGGACCGAGCAGATAGGTCAGTCGGGTATGGGCCGACATGTCGCCCGGGCCCCCGAACTTGTCCCACAGCCCAAGCAACGCGGTCACCAGCGCCAGAGCGAGCAGGCAGAAAATGCCCATCGACCAGCGCTCTTTGCCGAGATGCGCGTGGGCCGCCCCAACCGCGAGGCCTGCCAGACCCACCGCATTCACGTAGAACCCGGTATCCATGATCCATTTCAGCGGGCCGCGCCCCATATCGCTGATTGTGTCTGCAACCATGTCGTGGTCGGTCAGCAGCGTGGCGATCAGGGTCGTGATGACCGGAAAAAACGCCCCGACCAGCCCGAGCGCCCCGCAAATCGCGAGCAGCTCGGATCGCACCGTCTCGGTCTGACGCCGCGGGGTGGCATCGAACGAGACGAGCGGTCGGATATAGGTGATGTTCTCAGTCTTCGACATCGGTCGCCTTGCGCAGAGCCTCGGCCACCGGGCCGTCGCCATCTGCTTCCTGAACAGCCTGAACCAGCTCGTCGCTCGGTTCCGCGTCCGACACCGCGTGATCCGCGTCGCCTTTTTCGCCCGGGCGGTTCTTCAGGTTGTGGTGCATGTCAGAGCCCTCGAGCCCCTCGAGATGCGGATTGTATTCTGTCTTGGACATGGGTGTGCCCTCCCTCGGATTGCGTGGTTCAGTCCTTTAGGCAACGGTTCAACCCCGCCCTGGTTCCCGACCGTTTGGGGAACCGAGCTCAGGATCAGGTGTTGGCCCTGTGTCCCCCCGGGGCGTTTCTTGCCGCGTATCCCGCGCGCCACCGCCCAGATCAGGAGCCCGAACATGGTCAAATCGATCCTTCACAGCACTGCCCTGAAACTGGAATCCGCCTTCGCCCGCATCAGGCCGTCTCGCGCCCGGACGGCGGCGTCCCTCGACACCTATCTCGGCTACACGACGCAGACGGAAATCGTGCTGCGCGGGCGTGTGCTGGCCCAGCCCTCGGCGCTGTCGAATACCGCCGGAACCAGCCGGGTCGCCAATATCGCGCATATGCTGAAGCTGTTTGTCACCCGCGAAGTGGCCGATGTGCCGCTTACCTGTGGCGGGGTACAAACCCGGTCCAACGAGGAGGGCTATTTCGAGCTCCGCCTCCCGCGCACCCATACGCCAGGATTTCACAGCTGCACTGTCACCCTGCCCGATGGGACGGAAACGGAATGTCCCTTTCTGGTCACCGACGCGGCAGCACCGGCCATGGTTATCAGCGATATCGACGATACGGTGCTCCAGACCGGGGCATGGTCCCTGACCCGCAACCTGTGGACGACGTTCTCCGGCAGTCTCGGCTCGCGTCAGATGCACGAGGATGCCGTCGCTCTCTATGGCGGCCTGGCCGAGAGCCGGGGGTTGCCGTTCTTCTATGTCAGCTCGTCGCCATGGAACCTCTATGGCTTCCTCTCCGAGCTCTTCCGCCGCTCTGCCCTGCCCCGGGGCCCGATGTTTCTGCGCGATCTCGGTCTGGATCAGGACAAGTTCGTGACCAGCGGTCATGGCTCCCACAAGGGCGACAGCATCGACACGCTTCTCGCGGCGAACCCGTCCCTGCCCGCGATCTTGTGCGGCGACACGGGGCAGGAAGATGCGCGCATCTACCATGACGTGATCCAACGGCACCCGAACCGCATCCGGGCCGTGCTTCTGCGCACGCCCGGCCCCGGCGTCGATGCAGCTGACAAGGTCGATCTCGCCGCGCTGAAAAAGACCGGCGTCCCGGTCTTCGCCGGTCGCGACTTCATGGCCTTCGCCGATGATCTCGCAGCCTTGGTGACCTCCGAGCCGGGCTGAGCCCCCTGCCCTGCCCGGTCGCAGACGTAGCCCGCGCAGGGCCTTCACGCCTCCCGACACTCTCCTCGCCGCCCCGGACCGACAGTCCGACCCGGCGATGCCATGTGATGCCATGAAAAAAGCGCACCGCATCGCGGCACGCTTCTTTCCGAAGTACGGGGGAAAGGTCCGACCGTAACACGAACGGTCGGGACGGATCAGGCCGCCTTGCGGTTGATCTTGCCTTCGGCCAGCTCTGTGAAGCGGCGGTCGCCGTCATAGGACGCGTCGAGGCACTGGTCCAGCTTGTGCGCGTCGTCCTTGAGCTCCAGACGCTCGGCGAACGCCTTGCAGCAGCCATAGCCCGCAATCGCGTAATGGGCCATCCGCTGGTACTGGGTGATGATCATGGCGTCCTGCGCGTCCTTGTCGCCGAAGTCCTCTTCAATGCCATGGGCGCGCGCTTCCTTCACGAGGCCTTCCATGCCCTTGCAATGCTCGCCGTGGGGATCGGCACCATGGGCGCGGATGATTTCTTCGAGCGAGTCCATGCCCCGGTGAATGCCCGACACGCCATCTTCGAGCGCTGCCTTGAGACCCTCATCCGACGCGGCCCCCGCCAGTTCGTTGGTTGCCGTCACCGATTGCTTGCAGGCGCTGTAGATGTCCTGCAGCTGGTCGATATAGACGTCCTTGAGCGAATTCAGTCCCATTGGGAACCCTCCTGAATTGATATGATTGGTGCCGGATCAACCCCCCGGCCCCGGATCAGTTCCCCAATGACGTGACCGGAAATCCTCAACCCTTCAACGTAGGCTCACAGGGGTCACGACGATGGGCATCAAGTCGCTAAAACGGCTCTTCTCAAGGGGATTTGAGCGCAAAACCACCCTGATCAGTCGGGAGACAGCGCCGTCCGGATGCGGGCGAGCATGTGGCGCGGCTGCATCTCCGGCGGCAAGGGTCCCTGCCCCGTCTCCGTATACCCGAAGGCCCGCGCCACATCCGGCAACGGCGCGCCCCCCATGCTCAGATAGCCCGCGTTCCGGTCCAGCACCTCTTCGTCGGTCCGTGCGAAATCGCGCGGCGCAAGGTCCAGGAACCGGGCGAGCTGTGCGCTCATCTGATCGGGCGCCGCGCAGAAATCCTCGTAGCGCAGCACGATCGCGTTGTGCAGATAGGGCAGATCATCCAAGAGCAGGCGATGCGCCCTGCCCCAATGCGCCAGCAACTCCGCCTCGCTGCGCAAGGACCATTTCGCCGTGGCCCGGCAGCACGCCACCGGATGACGTATGACGAACACGAATTGCGACGCCGGAAAGAGCTGCTGATAGAGCCGCGACCGCAGCAGGTTGACCGGCGACTTCTCGATCCGCCACGGTGCGCTCGGGGCAAACCACGGGGCCCATTCCGCTGACAGGCGTGCCGCAACCTCCGCCGTGTTGAACCGGCTCTCCTCGGTCAGATGCTGCGCGGGATCCTCCGCGAACGCTCCGGGTATCCCATGCCGTGCCGTATGCGGTATCGCACCCTGCAGGTAGACGCCTTCCTGCTCGGGCACGGGCGCGTGGGTGATGCCGCTCACATCCCGATGCCGGGCGAGGCTGCGCGCCACGAGCGACGTGCCCGAGCGATGCAGCCCCCCGACAAAGACGTAGCGCGGCCTCATGCCCGCGCGCCCGCGGTCGACATCCTCATCCCACGATCAGGCCAAGGCCGAACAGCACCGCCGCCCCGCCAAACACCGCAATCTTGCGCACGAGATCCGCGTCCATGATCAGCGCCTTGTCCGACGCGCGATCCCCGAAAATCCCCCGCGCCGAAGGCGCACGCGCCACGGGTTCGTCGATATTGCCGGCCCGGTAGCCCTCCTGATCCATCTCGGACTTCTGCATGTCCGCGCCATCCCCGGCCAGCTTCTTGTCCAGCCAGTCCGGCAGGATCATCTGCCCGATCACCAGTTGCAGAACCGATTTGCCCACAAGAACCTCGCGCAAGTTCCCCTTGATCGCCTTCATCACCGCATCGGCGGCCACTTCGGGCTGATAGATCGGGGGCGCGGGCTGTGGCGCCTTGTCGAACCGGTTCCGCGCCCACTCGAACTGGGGCGTGTTGATCGCCGGAAGCTGCACCAGCGAGAGATAGATCCCCCGGTTCTCCCGGATCAACTCGCTGCGCACCGCCGAGGTGAAGCCGTTGATCGCGTGCTTGGCCCCGCAATAGGCCGACTGCATTGGCACCGCGCGATAGGACAAGCCGGACCCGATATTGACGATATTGCCCGCGTCCATCACCGTCAGAGCCGCGCGCGTGCCATTGACCTGACCGTGATAGGTGGTGTCCGTGATCTTCTCGAACTCCTCAGCAGCCATCTTGGCAAAGGGGGAAAACGCAGTCAGCATCGCGGAGTTGACCCAGATCACGGGCTGACCGAGCGTGTCGCGGACCGTCTGCGCGGCGCCCATCACCGCATCGGCCTCCGACACGTTGCAGACCTGCGTCAGAACCTTGTCCCCGAACCGAGCCTGCAACTCGTCCAGCCGCTCCGCCCCACGCGCGAGGATCGCCACCGCATATCCCTCACGGACAAGCCGCTCTACCACAGCGAGGCCGACACCAGCCGAGCCCCCCGCCACCACCGCGACCCGGCTCATGACATGCGCTCCGCGCGTGGGAATTTGAATTGACCTTGCAGGGTCGCAGCGCACGCCCGTCCTGTTTCGATGCTGACCGTCATCTTATTCACCCTCTGTGGAAATCTCTGTCACAGAGGCAACGGCTCTACCGGGTTTGAGTTCCGAACACCTGCCTTGGGCGATCAGACAAAGGCTTCCGGGTGCAGCTCCGTCCAGAAGGCAATGATACCCCGCGCATTCAGCGGCGACATCCACCCGTGCCGCTCGAAATCGGCCCGGGCTTCGGGGCTGTCCAACTGCGAGGCAAAGAGCCGCCGATCCGCATCCCGCTGGGTCGGAGACCGCGCCGCGATCAGGGTCCGGATGCGCCCGAGCTGATCGGCGCGACCTCCGGCAACCGGCGGAGAAACCGGCTCTTCGAAAGGGGTTTGCTGCGCCTCCAACACTGCCGACAGGTATCCCACCGGGCTGCGCACGCCCTCGCGGGACCCCAGGTAATCCAGCTTCTCTGCAACGGCCTGTTCGCCGTGATCCTCCAACCACTGGCGCGCCAGCCGGTCGCTGACGCCCAGCCCGCGCAGCCGGCCATAGACCGGCCCCGTGCGCAATCCGGCCCCGTCGTCGATATTGAGGATCGACAATTGCGGATTGCGCGAGATCAGAAACCGGATCGCGGCGACCCGCCGACCTCGTTTCTGGATTTCCGGCGTCAGGATGATATCCGAGGTCCGGTTCACCTCGGCCACGGCTGGCTTGATGATCTTCGCGTTCAGATGTTTGTAACTCTCGTAATAGGCACTGCCATCCACGCCCATAAGCCTGCGAAACAGGTCCAGTGGCCACCATCCGGTGGACCCTGTCCGCACGAAACGAAAGCAGTTCTCGTAGAGAGCCAGCGCATGTCCGGACGTGAACCTGCGCTGAATATCGAGATTGATCAGCGCAAAGACCTTCGGGTCATGCAGTTTTTCCGCCAAGGCCGACGAATATCCGTATTCGCAGACACCATCCTTCAGCTTGGCATAGGCCAGAAGGCTTGAGATCCCCCATTCCTCCCGCCCGGCGTCATCCAGCATGTTCCACTCGGCCGTTGTCTCTGCCAGCCCGCGCAGCGACGCCTTGAGCGTATCCACATCGTTGGAATTGTAGCCCACCATGTGACAGAGCGTTCTCGCGTCTATGGCGTGCTGTGTCCGGGTGGTCAGCGTATCATAGGCGTTCAGCAGCAAGACATTTGACAGCTTGCGCTGCAATAGCGTCAGCTTGCCCGATACATGGATCGCGGCCACACTCTTTTTGACCGATCCGCGCCGAAGGGCGCCGGTCAAGTGATCCTTCTGAGGACGCTCCGACATGATATGTCCTGACTGCTCGATTCGGAGGATTGTTTTCGCCCAGTATCCCCGCAAAGGCACCCATGCTCAAGGGCATCGCGGGTTCCCAAGAAGCCGTGCGATAGGTTCCCGTTTACGGGACGTCTGAATCTCTCAGGCACCTGTTTACGGGACCATCGCGTCCCAGCGCACCGAATTACGGCAAAAACCCTTGCAAAGAGCCTGTATAGGCATGGGATGCCTGCGAATCGGCACCTGTCATCCCGTATTCGGGTCCCAAAACCCCTGCATACAGGCACCTGTGGACCCGTACCCGGACACCCAAACAGAACCAAATTATTGATACTGTTATATATTTCAGGGGTAAAGACTCTAAAGTATTCAAAGATCTTAAAACGACCATGGTCGTGCGTTGTTGATTTTAGAGCCTTATTTCGCAGATGCGTGGCTTCACACTTTCACTTTTGTCCAGTCATGTGCGATATTTTCTGAAACATCACAAATAATCGAGCACATCTCAGAGGATCGCATGCCCCCATCAGGCAAGACCCCCCTGCCCCCTTATACCAACCTGGACCCCGAAGCGGCGGCCGCAAAGCTCTCGGATCCCATCGATACCATCCGGTTCGCCAAGGCGGCAACATTCGCTGCGAAAGGCAGGGATGATCTTGCCCGTCGGGGCTATGCGCCAGACGGCAAGAAACGCTTGCGCCGCTTCTCGACATGGGAGGTGTGTCGCTATCTGATCCCGGTGGCGCCCGCGCATTTCCGACGCGTGCTCAAGGCGCATCCCGACCTGCCCCAAGGCACGGGTGAAGGTGGCTCCAAATGGTTCACCCTCGATGAGGTTCTGGCCCTTCGCAATCACTTCGATGCAGAGGGGGTCTCGACCCGGGAATACCGGCCCTGGAGGCCCGAGGGCCTGCCGGCGAAGGTGATCGCAGTTGCCAATTTCAAGGGCGGCGTGGGCAAAACCTCGACCGCGGCGCATCTGGCCATGTCGGCGGCGCTGGATGGTTACAAGGTGCTGGTCATCGATCTCGACAGCCAGGGGTCCATGACTTCCATCATGGGGGGAACGGTCGAGGATGAATGGCAGACGGCCTTTCCGCTCATCGCCAAGGATTATGCTCAGGCTCTGCAGGCAGAGAACACCGTGCGCGCGGCCGCAGGGCAACCCGCCCTGCCCTTCGACGAGACATTGACCGAGGCGCTGGACGTTTCGCCGCGCGACCTGATCCAGCCCACCCATTGGCCGAATATCGATCTGATCGGGGCGCAGCTGAACCTCTACTGGGCCGAGTTTCAGGTGCCGGTCTGGCGGATGCAGCTGCGCTCCTGGCCGCTCTGGGACGGGCTGACCAACGCGCTGGAAGGCGCAGGGCTGCTGGACGACTACGACATCGTGCTGCTCGATACCCCGCCCGCATTGGGATATCTGACGATCAACGCGCTGGCGGCGGCGGATATCCTGCTTGTCCCGCTCGGGGCATCCTTTCTGGAGTTCGACAGCACCGGCCGGTTTTTTGACATGCTGTACTCGACCTTCGCGAGCATCGAGGATGGCGAGAACGCGGCCCGGCGGCGGGACGGATTGCCGGAGATGCGGTTCGAGTGGGATGCGGTCCGGGCGCTGATCACCCGGTTCGACGCGAACCAGCAGACCGATCTGGCCAACGTGATCCAAGCCTATTTCGGGGATTTCATGACGACCTATCGGCAGGACTACACGGCCATGGTCGGACAGGCGGGGGAGCAGGTGAATGGCATCTACGAGGCCGATTACCGCGACTTCAACCGGGATACCTATATCCGGGGTCGCGAGACATTCGACCGGACATGGGCCGAGGTGAAGGATATTCTGATCGGGACCTGGTGGCGGGATTTGCAAATGGCGAAGGCAGAGAAAGGGGCACAGGATCATGGCTAAGCGCAGACGGTTGGAAACTCCAAGCTCCGAAGACCTGACGAAGATCGATGCAGAGTTTCGCCGCGACACACCTGCTCGACCTGCAGCTCCTATCGCGCAGGTGGCGGCTGACGCAGCGGCGCTGGCCCCGACGCAGGATACCTCCTCCCGCGCGGAGGCGGCCAAGGACAAGACAGATGCGGAGCGGATGCGGCTGGCCGAGGCGGAAGGGCTTCTGATTCAGGAGATCCCGCTGGACGAGATCGATGCGGAGGCGATGGTCCGGGACCGTATGACTCTTCTGGAAGAAGACTTGCTCGAACTGCGGCTGTCCATTGCCGAGCACGGCCTGCGTCTGCCGATCGAGGTGTTCGAACTGACGGAACCCCGCGAGGGCCGGCGCTATGGATTGCTGTCGGGCTATCGACGGCTGATGGCCTATCGGTATCTCGACAAGCTCAACAAGTCGGACCGCTACGCCCGGATCAAGGCCTTGGTCCGGCCGCGTCAGGCCATCGATACGGCCTATACCGCCATGGTCGAGGAGAACGAGATCCGGGCGTCGCTGAGCCATTACGAGCGGGGGCGGATCGCGGTCATCGCTGCGAACCAGGGGGCGTTTGCCAATGTCGAGATGGCGGTGGAAAAGCTGTTCTCGTCGGCGAGCAAGGCCAAACGCTCCAAGGTGCGGAGTTTTGCTCTGGTCTTTGAGGAGCTGGGCGACATGTTGGCCTTCCCGGAGGCGCTGACCGAGCGGCGCGGGCTCCAGCTTGCGACGGCACTGCGGGGCGGGGCGGAGCAGCGGTTCCGCGTGGTTCTGGAGGAGGGCAAGCCGAGCACGCCCGATGAGGAGTGGCAGCTTCTGGAGCTGGTGGTGTCCGAGGCCGATGAGATGCCGCGCAAGGTCAAGCGGATGGGTCGCCCGAAGATGTCGGTCCCAGCGGCAGGATGGCATGGGCGGGATGTCTTGCAGACCTCTACAGGGGTCACCATTCGCCGCGAAACCGATGGGAAGGGCTATCTGCTGCGCTTGGAGGGGCGGTCGATCAATGCCGATTCCATGGAAGCGATCATGGTCCAGATCCGCAACCTTCTGGAAAGCGACGAACGGTCTTGATCGCTGCGAAACCCGCGCTTGGGGCGGGTTTCGCGCGCGAAACTCCGTGAAAAACAACACAAAATCAATATCTTAGTTTTCGAACGTCGCGCGAAACCAAGATTTGACAGCATTGCTAGCAAACCAGCAAGCCCGCGAGTCTGATCCTCGGGATGACGAAACGCGCCGCCCCGCAATGCAGGAAGGCGGTCGCGCGTCATCCCGGGCCTGAGAGGCGGGGTCTTAAACGGCTTCCTTGAGTTTGGGCACGGGGGTTGGAAACTCGATAGGGTGAAACCGGATCTCGGGCACAACTGAGGGCCGGGCGGCGATCACCTCGCCATACAGCGTCTCGTAGTGGGACATCATCCGGTCCAGCCCATAGCGGCGCTCGGCATGCTGCTGTACGGCGCGGCGGTCCAACTTCATGGCGGCTCGCAGGGCGCGGGCCAGTTGTGCGGGGTCGCTATCGCGGGTGAGGACCCCGCCGGGCCCGACCACCTCGGCCACACCGCCGCGCGGCAGGGCGGCGACAGGCACGCCGCAGGCCATGGCCTCGATCGCGACGAGCCCGAAGGGTTCCTCCCAACAGGGGGTGAAGGCCAGAACCGAGGCGCGGGACAGGGCGCGTGCGAGGCTGGCGCTGTCGAGATGACCTTCATAGGTGATCTGGTCGGACAGGGCGGGGGCCACCTCGGCCTCGAAATAGTCGCGATGCTCGATCACGCCATAGATCCGCAGGCGCAGCCCGGCCTGTCGCGCGGCGGCGATGGCCAGATGCAGGCCCTTGGTCGGGGTGATGCGCCCGGACCAGACCGCCGTGCCGTCGCCCTCGGCACGGAAGGGCCATGTGTCGAGGTCGATTCCGTTGGGCACCACGCGGATATCCGGGCCGAAGGGCGGGTCCCACCATTGTGCGCCATGGGCCTCGCTGCAAACGGTCACGCGGGCCCACGGGCAGCGGCCATCCTCGACCCCCCGGCGCAGCGCATCAAAGGGCGGGATATGCAGGCTGGTCACCATGGGGAGACCAGCGGCGCGGCCCAACCGGGGCAGGTAGCGGTGCAGGGTGTTGTTGTGGATCACATCGAAGGTGCCGTCGCGCAGGATCTCGACCGCGCGGGCAAAGGCGGTATCCAGATGGGTGTTCAGAGCCTCGGTGCCGTGGAACTGGTGCCAGGGATACGCGGCGTCGTAATGGCTGGGCACGATAGGGCAGAGGGGCAGGGCGGGATCGCTGTCGCCTGCAGCCAGGAGCGTGACGTCATGGCCCCGGGCGCGCAGGCCCTGTACGAGGCTCCAGCTATGGGCTTCCATCCCGCCCATGAACGGACGCGCGATCGGGTGGCGGATATGGCTGACGACGGCGATGCGCATGGGCTCACTCCGCCGCGGGCAGGATCATGGCGGCTTGCGCCCGGTCCACCTCGGCCCGGCGGGCGCGGGTATGGCCGTCGGATCCGGTGAGCCCTTGCAGGTGATCGAGCACACGCCGGGTGGTGACGAAGGGTTCATGGTCCTCCTGCACGCAGAGCGCCCGGTCCGCCTCGGAGACTGGCCGTAGGATGCGGAGCCCGTCGGGGGTATTCTCGATCAGGCCCATGAGTTTGAAGGCATAGAGCCAGTGTTCCATGGTCCGGTGTCCCCATTTCGCTGCGAAAATCTCGGCGTTGCGCAGGATCGAGGGCAGATGGTGGACGGGCGGCATGAAGTGGCGGTGGTGCTGGTGGTAGGTTCGCCCGCCTTTCATCCAGTGGATCGGAATGCCGCGTTCCGCGACCGAGCGGGCGAAGTCCGTGTCCTCGCCGCCATAGCCGGTAAAGGCTTCGTCGAAGCCTCCGGAACGGGCCCAGGTGTCGCGGGTGACGGCGAAGTTCAGCGACCAGAAGCAGCGGTAGTCCTCGCACCGGCGCAGGCCGCGCGGGGGTGGGCCCTGACGGTCGGGGTGACGCTGGGCCAGTCGGGCAAAGCGCGCGAAGTCGAGCCCGGACTCGGTGGCGCCGCGGGGCAGGTAGCCGACCTCGCCCATGAGCAGGCCCGGATCGGAGCGCAGGGCGAAGGCGTAGTCTTCGAGTGCGGCGGGGTCGGGGATGCAGTCGACATCCAGAAACACCAGCTGATCCCCCCGGGCGAGGGTGGCGGCGGTGTTGCGCGCTTCGGCCAGGGGCAGCTCCGGGCGGGGCAGGGTGATCTGGCGCAGGGGGAAGGGCAGGCGGGGCAGGTCGTGGAACGGGGCCTCCTGCATGGCGACGAGGATCACCTCATCCGGTTGCCGCGTCTGGGCCGCCAGCCCAAGGAGCGTGTGACGCAGGTGGGTTTCGCGGCCGGTGGCGAGGGTGATCGCGGAGAGCGTGGTCATTGGTCTGCATCCATGGTTGTGGCGGGAGAGGGGCTGTGTGCTGTGGCAGGGGTCGGGACAGGCGCGCGGGTGGCACCGCCCCAGAGGCGGGCGCAGAGGTTTTCGAGCCAGTGCGCCGTGTCGATCGCGGCCTCCGGGTGGTCCAGGGAGGCCTGGCGCGCGGGATCGTGGATCTGGCAGGTGATCTCGAGCGTGCTGCGCCAGCCGTCCTCGGAGCCGGGCAGGTGGGCGCGGGTATGGGCCGCGCCGATGCGGGCGAGGGCCCGGGCCTTTTCGATCTGCTCGTCGAAATAGCACCATTCGGGCACGACGAGCCACGGGCGGCGCGCGGCCAGAACCTGAGCGCAGACGGTGTTGCCGGCGCTGGAGATCACGAGGTCTGCGGCGGCGATGTAGTCTGCGGCGTCCGGCACCCATCCCAGATGGTGCAGATTGCCCGGCACGGTCGCGTGCCAGTCCCGGGTCACGGTGCCGATGGTGATCCATTGGTGATCGGGGGTGGCGCGCGCCCCGACAGAGAGCGGCGCCTCGGACAGCCCGTGACCGCCAGCGCCAGACAGGGCCAGCACGATCCGGCCACGCGCGGGCAAGCCCAGCCGTCGGCGGGCGGCGGCCCGGTCCGGCGCTGGCCCGTCGCATCCGAGCCCCGGGGCGAAATGGATCTTGCGCAGCATGTCGTGAGGCCAATCCGGTTGGGCCAGCGCCTTGTGGAAGGGGGCCAACAGGCCGGCGGCCCCGTCATAGGCGGCCCTGTGCCCGGGATCCGCGCGCAATCCGTGTTGCAGGATCTTCACATGGGGCACGGAGCAGAGCCGGGCGAGCTGCGCCACCTCGGCAGAGACGTCGACCACGAACAGGGCGGGGTTTGCCCGGGCGAACCATCCGGCCATCGCCCCCATGGCGTCCCGGATCCCGGGCCACCCCACCGGCGCGCAATGGACGGTGCGCGGTGCGGGCAGCTCGGCGCAGCCCGCGGCCTCGCGTCCGGAGCGCTCGAAAAGCGACGGGATCTCGATCACCCGGGCGCGCCCGGCCACATCGGACATCAGTCCGGCATCGGCGCAGAACACGGTCACGGGTCTCTCCGCAGGCAGGGCTTCGATGATCCGACAGGTCCGCGTGGCGTGTCCACGGCCCTGGTGATGGACGAAGAACCCGATGGGTTGGGCCACAGGCACCGGCATCTGCGCGGCGTCGAGGGGAAAATCGCGCATGGTCTACTCCGCGGCCAGGGTGGGGGAGACGAGGTCGTGGCCTTGCAGCCCCTCGAGAACGCCGGCGGCATGGGCGGCGCGGCTCCGCTGCAGCCCGGGCCTGTCGAGATGGGCAATCTCGGGCAGGGCATTGGCGGGCAGGATCGCGGTGCCGCACATCTCGAGCATCTGGAGATCGTTGCCACTGTCCCCGGCGGCGATACAGTCCTCGGCGCGCAGGCCGTGGCGGGCGGCTTCGAAGAGGATCGCGTTGCCCTTGCCCGCACGGCGGGGAAGAATGTCGATGAACCGACCATGGGACGCGATGACCTCGGCGGCGAGACCGGCATCGGACAGGGTGTCACGGATCCGCGTCGCCTCGGCGGTGGTGCCGAAAAAGCCGCGCTTGAACCGGCGTTGCTCCCAGACCGGTTGCGGTCGCAGGTTCAGCGGCCCGAGGGCGTCGTCGATCAGGTCTCCGAACCAGTCGGGCCCGATATGGCAGGCGAAATCGCGACAGGGGCGCAGCTGGCCGGTGTCGTCCCGCCGCCAGATTTCGCTGCCCACCGAGGGGATGAAGACATCGGGCTCCGGCAGGGCCCATTGGCGCAGAATGTCGCGTGCGGCCCCGAGGCTGCGGCCTGTGGCCAGCACGAAGAGCAGGTCCGGCCCGGCCAGCTCGCGCCATGTCCGAAAGGCCCGCGCGCCCTCGGCACAGCCGGTGAGCGTGCCGTCGAGATCGCAGGCGAGCACCCGGCGCGGCGGGGTCGCCCGGCGGGCGCGGACCCGGGGAGGTGCGGCAAGGTTTGCGATGGTTTCGAGACTGCGTGCGGCCCAGAGATCCCAGTCATAGGTTTCGGCGACGCGATGGCGCGTCTTGCGGGCGCTGTCCCGTTCCGCGGGGTCCGTCAATGCCCGCAGGCAGGCGGCGGCGATGGCCTCCGGATCGGCGGGATCGACGAGCTGACCTGTCTGCAGGCGGCCCAGAATGTCGAGCGGCCCGCCATTGCGCCCGGCCACCAGCGGGACCCCGGCGGCGGCGGCCTCCAGCAGGGTCAGACCGAAGGGCTCGTGGAGCGCCGGATTGACGAACACGCCGTCCCGTGCGGCCCGGGCATAGAGCGCGGCCACATCCCGGCGCGTGTGGCTTGGGGGCAAGGCGACCTTCCCCTGTAGCCCGTGGCGAGCGATGGCGGCGCGCAGCTCGCTGAGTACGAGCGCCTGTTCCGGGTCGATTCTGGCATCCTCGCCATGCTGTCCGGCCAGAATGACCAGATTGGCGGCCCGTTGCAGCGTGGGACTGCGCCCATACATGGCGACCAGCGCTCCGAGGTTCTTTTTTCGCACCGGGCGCGCGACTGCGAGGATCATGGGTTTGTCCGGCTGATCCAGTTGGTCGGCGAGCAGGGCAGGGGGCTCGGCCGCCTCGCTCGGGGCTGGTGTCAGGGTCAGGCCGGGCGGAATGCACAGGGTCTTGCCCTCGGCCGCCGGGACGTAATTGGTGATCTGCCGTTCGGCCTCATCCCGGGAGGACACGATCAGGGCGTTCGTCTCTTCGATGGCGCGCCGCTCGCGGATGGTGCGTGCCACCAGCGCGTCGCAGATCCGCGCCTCGCCGCAATCGAGCTTTTCCAGCCCAAGGGAGTGCGGGGTATAGATCCAGGGGATCCCAAACGCCTCGGACGCCGCGCGCGCGAGGACGGCGGCATCGTCGAAATGGGCGTGGATCACGTCGGGGAGGGGGCGGGCGCGCAGATGGTCGAGAAAGGCGGATTGCAGCGCAGGGAGTTCCGCAATCAGTGCGGCGTTTTCGAGATAGGCGGTCGAGGCAGAGGCGAGGCGGTGGATCGTCAGCTTGGGGCCGACAAGCTCGGTTTCGGCGGCATGGACCGGATCCAGATCGGGTTCGGTAAAGGCCCGGGTGATGATGTCGACCCGGTCCACCTCGGGGCGTCTTGCCTGGGCCTGTGCGGCGTCGAGCACATAGGCGATGTGTCCGCCCGTATCGCGGGTGATGCCGAACTGGACCGGTGGTGCCTTCAGGCATCCCCCGAGGGCGATATGGACGATGTTCATGGGCAAGCTCCTTTGCGCGGGGTGCAGGCGCTGGACGGATCGATCAATGCGCGCCCCCCTGTAGGTCAACGGGTTGCCATGGGTCCTCGGAGGGGGTCCTTACCCCGGGGCTCGACGCCGAAACTGGTGTCATGCTGTCCCTTTTCCTCATCACAACTCCGGGCGGTGACGCTGTGCTTTGCGCGTGCCGCCTTATGGTCAGGCAAGTGATCGGGGGGGCGGAGGGTTCCGTGCAAACCCTTAATATCGCGGAACTATTAAACTAGATCAGCAAAATGGCACCGGACAATTGTCGGGGGGTCCGCTAGCCTCAGGGCCCTGACTTTCCTTTTATTCAAGGAACTTGAGGGCGCATCGACGCGTTCTGTGACCATGATACCGGCCATTCACATTTCCACCACCCGTCCGCAGGGCGAGAGCCTAGGGCGCGCATCCTCCGGGATGGCAGCGGCGGGAAATGACGGCTGGTTCCGACCCACGGGGGCGCTGTGCGGTGTATCTGCGTAACGGATCGAACAGCGAAAGCTGCCTGGCCTCGCGCCTGAGCCGCTATATCGACCTGACGGAGGCCGAGTTGCGGTTCGTGGCGCGCATGGAGCGGGATTCGCGGCCCCTGAAACGCCGTCAGGCGATTTACGAGATCGGCGAGCTCACCGAGGAATTGCACGTGGTGAAATACGGCTGGGCGCTGGTCTATGGCGCGCCGGTCCGGGGGCGCCGACCAATCCTGCACATCTACCTTCCGGGCGATGTGATGGGCATGGCGGAGATCGCACAGACCCATGCCGTCCATGCGACGGTCATGCGGACCGATGGCATGATCTGCCCGTTTCCGCGGGCGGCGATTGCGGACATGTATGCGCAGGTGCCGCGTCTCGGCGCGCTGATCATGGCGCTGAACAGTCTCGAGCATCTCGGCCTGCGCCAGCGCTTTGCCGCGGCCACCAGCCTGAACGCGGAGGCGGCGCTGATCCAGTTCCTGCTGGCGCTGAAGAACCGTCTGGACGCCGCCCAGACCCAAGAGACCGCGCGGTTTTACATGCCCTTGACTCAGTCGGAACTGGGCGATCATCTGGGCCTGACATCGATCTATATCAATCGCCTGCTGCGCCGGTTGAATGATCGGGGCGTTCTCACATTGCGCGACAAGCATGTGCAAATCCACGACCCCGACGCGGTGAGCGAGACCGCCGGACTGCGCAATGACTGGACGAATATCGACCAATCGTGGTTTCCTGCCTAAACTACTTTAGGAAAACGGGAATTACGGCTTTTGCGATGCCGGGCCGGGCGTAAGCTGGTGGGCGTGGATATGACGCCCAAACAGAGGTCCCAGCAAGGGACAGGCGCGCCGAGGCCGGATAACCTGCGGCTTCGGCTCAGGCGCGAGACCTCTGCCCTGTCGCAGGATCTCGACCGGGTGCAGCGCATTCCGGATCTGAGCGGCGTCGCGGGGTTGTCGCAATTCCTCATGGTGCAGCGCATCATGATGGGGATCTTGGCGCGTCATCGGGTCGGAACCCTGTCGCGCGAGATCATTCCGGATCTGGCGCAGCGGGCCAAGGGCGATCTGATCACCCTGGGGGCGCGCGTCCCGCTCCATGCGAACACCCTGAATGACGAGCTCGCTGACGTGCATGGCAGTGCGGTCGATTACGTTGTGCTGGGGGCGCGGGTGCGAATGGATATTCTCGAACGCAAATGGCGCGCGTCCACCGTGCCAGAGGTGCGGCTTGCACGTGCGTTCATGTCAGCCCCGGAGGATTTCACCCTGTGGCGGACCTGCGTCCTGCATCTGCAGCGGCACCGGGCGACGGGTCCGGAGGCGGACCGTATCGTTTCGGA
Organism: Dinoroseobacter sp. S375; assembly: GCF_049800775.1. NCBI lineage: Bacteria > Pseudomonadati > Pseudomonadota > Alphaproteobacteria > Rhodobacterales > Roseobacteraceae > Dinoroseobacter > Dinoroseobacter sp. S375. The sequence goes on from NZ_JBNAFR010000019.1 coordinate 31,152, forward strand.
CGCGCACAAGATCTTTGCGGCTTTCGGCGTGGTCGTGCATGGCATCGTCCTGCACGAGGCAGCGACGCCTCGCTAGTCCCCCAACGAGTTGGGGTGTCGCTGCCGAATCTTCCACCGGGCGGAGCGTCAGGCGCCGCGCGCCATGGCCATCCGCCGCGTGGTGTGATCTGACAATCGGGCGGTACGGCTCTGGGCCTCCCACCAGGTATCGAGATGCTCTTCGAGCAGACGCGCCTCGGACTCGTGACCCAGCGAGACCGCGCAGGTGCGGGCATGGACAAAGAGCGAGATCGAATAGCTCAGCAGCCGGTGGTACTGCGCCAGGATCCGGGTGTCGCGGGGGCTGCCCGGACCCCAATGGGGATCGAGCCCGTAGTGCAGGGCATCGGCGCAGATCGTCATGACGCTGTTGCAGACGCCGGGTTCCGGCATGGGCTCGGCCAGATCGAGGATCTCTGCCAAGGCGGCGGTGGCGTCGCCGCTGCCGGCAATGCCATCGCGCAAGACATCCTTGACGGTCAGGGTTGCCGCCGCATCCAGCAGCTCGGTCGCGACACCGCGCGTGCCGCTGACCGCGTAATAGAGATCCAGCAACGTTTCGGAATAGAGAAGGGCAAGTGCTTTCGCTGACATGGATCTACCTGTGATTGTGCTTGCCTGTCGTCGCACCTCAACGTTTTGGTGCCGGTCTTGTTCCTGACTTTTATCCTCCGCGATGGGTCATCCGGGCACGCCCGTCTGCGCGGTGCGACGGTCCCGGTCCCGGTGTGCCAATCCCGTGCGATCCAGAAAACTGATCCAGTTTAGTGTTTTGCCAGATGATCGATTTGGCCGGGAACGGACCCGGCCCGCTGCGGTTGCCTAGACATCGACCAGAGCACGCGGCCATTCGTCGCCGCTGCGGGTGTTGGTGCCAAAAGGTTCCATTTTTCAGGAGATGACGACATGAATCCGATTAAGACAGGCTTTCTGATGGGGGCGTCCGCAGCTGCGCTCATGGCGGCCAGCCAGCTCGCTTACGCGCAGACCACACCGACCACCGAAGACGGCGCGGTTGCCAACGTGGCCGGTGGCCAGGTCGTCGTGGAGCAGGAGGACGCCACGGTCGACGTCACCATTCCGGAGCCCTCGGTCGAGGTCACCCAGGGCCAGCCCATCGTAACCGTCGAGCAGGCTCAGCCCGAGATCGTCGTGACCGTGCCGCAGCCCACCGTGAGCGTGGAGCAGCAGGCGCCGATCATCACCATCGAGCAGGCGCAGCCGCAGGTCACTGTCCGCATTCCCGAGCCGACCGTGACCGTCCAGCTGCCTGAGCCGCAGGTTGATGTCGCCACGGGCGAGCCGACCATCGCCGTCGATCAGCCCGAGCCGATCATCCGCTTCGTGCGTCCCGAGCCGAAGATCACCGTCGAAGAGGCCGAGCCCAACATTCGCGTCACCCGCGCGGATCCTCAGGTCAATGTGCAACGCGCCGGCGAAGCGCAGGTGGACGTCTCGCAGGCCGAGGCGAATGTCCGTGTGGAACAGTCCGATGATGCGGATATTCAGGTCTCTGCCGCCGCAGAGCCCGAGGTCAATATCGTGCCCAGCGAAGGTGCGGATATCGAGATCGAGCAGGCCCAGGCCCGCGTCGTCATGGAAGAGTTCGGAGAGGATGGCCGTGGCGTCATGTCCGAGCCGAACCGCGAGCGCTATCGCAGTGCCGTGCGGGATCTGCCGCTGTTCAACATGACAGTGGACGATCTGATCGGTCGCAGCGTCGCCACCGAAAGCGGTGAGGATGTGGGCGAGGTCGACTTCATCGGCAAGCGCGGCGACAAGCTGGTCGCCATCATCGGCGTCGGTGGGTTCCTCGGTATGGGTGAAAACGAGGTCGCCGTGCCCGTGCAGAAGCTGATCATGCGTCGGGACGAGCTGATCGTGCCGCAGGTCACGCAGGCCCAGCTGGAGCGGATGCCCGAGTTCAACGAAGCCGAAGTTGATCTTCTGGATCCGGGTGTGCGTCTGGCCGAGGCGATCGGTCTCGACTGATCCTTCGACGAAAGCATCGAGAGGCCGCGCAATCGCGCGGCCTTTTCGCGGGCGCGGGGCTGCGCGGATCACGTCGCCCGACCCCCTGTCCCGACCCTGACACGCAGGGATCGCGTGCGAGACACGGAACCACTTGGCCCTGCCGGGGGTTCGTTAGCTGAATTACAAAAGAGGATACTCCCATGAATGAACAGGTTTCCATCCCCGCCCAGTCTCAGGACGCGATGCCCGCCCATGAGCACGAGATGACGCCGGCGCCGGATTATGCACCGCGCTATCCCGGGAGCGGCAAGCTCCATGACAAGGTGGCGCTGATCACCGGCGGAGATAGCGGCATCGGGCGCGCCATCGCCGTGCTTTTTGCGCGCGAAGGTGCCAAGGTCGCCATCGCCTATCTCAGCGAGACCAAGGATGCCGAGGAGACCAAGCGTCTGGTCGAGGAAGAGGGCAGCGAGGCGCTGTTGATCGAGGGGGATCTCGGCAAGAAGGCCCACGCGGAGGAAGCGGTCAACGCGACCATGATCAAGTTCGGCAAGCTAGACATCCTGATCAACAATGCCGCCCAGCAATGGCTGGACGAGGATCTGACCGAGCTCAGCGAAGAGACCCTGCGCCGCACGATGGACAGCAATGTGATGTCCTACTTCTTCTGCACTCAGGCGGCGCTGCCGCATCTCGAATCCGGTGCGTCGATCATCAACACCTCGTCGGTCAACGCCTTTGCGGGCATGGGCTCGCTGATCAGCTACTCGACCACGCGCGGCGCATCGCTGGCGCTGACCCGGTCGCTGGCCGCCAATCTGGCCGACAAGGGCATCCGTGTGAATGCGGTGGCTCCGGGCCCGATCTGGACGCCGTTCATTCCGGGCACCATGCCCGCCGAACAGGTCGAGGATTTCGGGTCGGAGACGCCCATGGGCCGCGCCGGTCAGCCTTGGGAGGTTGCGACGGCCTACCTGTTCCTCGCATCGGCTGATGGCAATTACTACACGGGCCAGACCCTGCATCCGAATGGTGGCATGGTCGTTGGCGCCTGATCGCTGTCTCAGCAACCCGACCATCTACGAGGTTTACCCACGCTCGTTCCGGGACACGACCGGAACGGGGGAGGGGGACCTTCAGGGGGTGATCGACGGACTGGATCACATCGCGTCCTTGGGCGTGGATGCGATCTGGCTCGCGCCGGTCTATCCCTCGCCTTGGGCCGATGGCGGCTATGACGTCTCGGACCATCGGGGGATCGACCCCCGCTATGGGGACCTGTCGGATTTCGACCGATTGGTCGCCGAGGCCGCCCGCCGGGGGCTCAAGATCATCATGGATATGGTGTTGAACCATACCAGTGATCAGCACCCCTGGTTTCAGGCGGCGCTCGCGGGCGATGACGCGGCTGCCGAGCGCTATGTCTGGCGCGATGCCCGCCCGGACGGCACGCCGCCGAACAACTGGATGTCGTTTTTCGGGGGCCCCGCATGGCGGTGGGAGCCGCGGCGCAGCCAGTATTACCTGCACCAGTATCTCTACCGGCAACCGGCGCTCGACATGCGGTGCCCGGCCGTGCAGGAGGACCACCGCGACACCCTCAGGTTCTGGCGGGATCGGGGCGTGGCGGGGTTTCGGTTCGACACGGTCACGGCCTATTTCCACGACCCGGAACTGAGGGACAATCCCTGCGCCAGTGAAGAGGTCCGGGCCTGTGTCGAGGGGCCGCCCAACAGCCCTTATCACATGCAGGATCATACCCATGACCTGCTGCCCGGGGATTGCGCGGCCTTCATGGAGAAGGTCCGCGACTGGGCCGGGCCGGATATGTGGCTGATGGGGGAGTGTACCTCCGGCAACAAGGCGTTCGAGCTGGTGCGGGCCTTCACCGGCCCTGACCGGCTGGACGCGCTGTATACCACCGCCATTCCCGAGGGGGTCGGATCACCAGAGGTCTTTGCCAAGGCCGCGGATGAGATTGCTGAACCCGGGGCGCTGCCTTGGTGGTTCGGGTGCCACGACCAGCCCCGGGTTGCGTCTGGTCTGGGCGATGGCTCGGCAGAGTCCGCGCGGTTCCACATGGCGCTATTGGCGGCGCTGCCGGGTCCGGCCTTCTTCTATCAGGGGGAGGAGCTGGGCCTGCCGCAGCCGGATCTGGACCGGGACGAGATCATTGATCCGTTCGATCTGCGGTTCTGGCCGGACCATCCCGGGCGCGATGCGGCCCGCGTGCCGATCCCATGGACGCAAGGCCCGGCATCGGGCTTCACCTCGGGCACGCCGTGGCGTCCGATGCGGTGGGACGACTCCCATTCGATTGCGCATCAGGAGCAGCAGGATGACAGCATGTTGGCGCAGACCCGCGCCCTGCTCGGTGCGCGGCGCAAGTTCGGCTGGGCGCAGGCTCGGGACCGGGTGCTGTCGGCGCAGGACGACCTGCTGGAGATCCGGGCGCAGACCGATGCGGGCCCGCTCCATGCGGTGTTCAACTTTGCCGAAGGGTCGCGCCCGATCCCGGATGCGCCCGAAGATCCGCTCTTTACCCAAGCCTTGGAAGGTGGCGCGCTGGGGCGCTGGGGCTTCGTGATCGCGTCTCCGGACGGGTGAGCGTCGCGGGCATCCCTGACGGCGAGAGGAACCAATCGACAGGCCGGTGGTTGCCCCTAGACGCTGCGGCGCGGGGCGCTCCGCCGCTTTGAGAAAAGGACAAGATCCATGACCGACATCACGTTTGACGCCATTGTCATCGGCGGGGGATCCGGCGGCCTCGCCTTCGCGCAGAAGGCGGCGGATCTGGGCGCCCGCGTCGCGCTGGTCGAAGAAGACCGGCTGGGCGGCACCTGCGTGAACCGGGGATGCGTGCCGAAAAAGATCCTGTGGTCTGCGGGCCAGCATATGCGGGCGGCCCGTGCCGCCGCAGCCGTGGCCGTGGCCGCGCCAAGCGCGCTCGACTTCCCGGCACTGGTGGCGCGGCGCGATGCGCATATCCAAGGCCTTCGCGACAATTTCGAGGACAGTCTCGACACTGCGGGGATCCGTTTGATCCGCGGCACGGCGGAAGTGGACGGCACGGCGGTCACGGTTGCGGGCACGACCTACAAGGCCCCGCATGTGGTGCTGGCCGTGGGCACGCGCCCCGCCGAGATGGACATTCCCGGTGCCGAGGCCCTGAGCGACAGTCAGGACGCGCTCGCCTGGAGCCATGTCCCCGCCTGCCTGACCATCGTGGGTGGCGGCTACATCGGCTGCGAATTTGCGGCGATCTTCCGGGCGCTCGGGGCGGAGGTGACGCTGGTCCATGACGGCGCGCGGTTGCTCGACGGGTTCCCCGATGCGCTGGCGGATCATGTTGCCATGACCCTGCGCGAGGCGGGGGTCACGCTCCAGCTTGAGGATACGCTGGCGGCGGTGGAGCAGGCGGAGACGGGCCTGCGATACATGCTGGACAGCGGGACTGCCGGGTTGGCCGAGAAGGTCGTCGCGGCCGCGGGCCGCACGCCGAATGTGGACCGGCTCGGCCCGATTGCCGAGCATCTGGCGCGCGCAGACAGCGGCGCGATCGAGGTCGACGCGCGGCTCGCGACCTCGGTTGAGGGGGTCTACGCCATTGGCGATGCGGCGGATCGGCTGCCTCTGACACCGGTGGCAACCGCCGATGGCACCACCTTGGCCGAAATGCTGTTCGGCGAGGGGGGGACGTTGATCGATCTCGACAGCGTGGCGACGACGACCTTCGTCTATCCGCCGGCCTCCTATATCGGGACGGTGCCCGAGGACGCATCGCGCGCGGCGCAGTTCCGCCCGCTCAGCGACCATATCCTGACCGATGCCCAGGGTCCGGAGCCAGAGCTTTACCGCATCGGGATCGATCCCGAGACGCAGGCGATCACCGGCGCGCAGATCGTGGCGGAGAAATCCGAGGACATGATCGCGCTGCTGGCGGCTCTGCGCACCGCAGGCGCGGCGGCGCCCAGTCTGGATCGCACGGTCGCCGTGCACCCGTCCTTTGCCGAAGAATTCTTCGGTTCCTGAGTTCGAATTGTGAAACGGAGTATCCCATGGACTTGAAAATCAACGGAAAGCGCGCGCTGATCACCGGCGGCTCTGGCGGCTTCGGCAGGGAGACCGCGCGGATACTCCTCGATGAGGGCGTCGATGTTACCCTGACGGATGTGGATGAGGACGCGCTGCGCGCGGTGGCCGAGGATCTCGGCACGGCCCATCAGGTGGCGGATCTGTCTTCGGTCGAGGGGGTTGCAGAGCTCTTCGAGGTGGTCGGCACGGGGTTCGACATCTGGGTTCATGCGGCCGGGGTGACCGGGGCCAAGGGCGATCCGCTGGAGATGGATGAAGAGGCGTGGTCCCATGCCCTGAACATCGATTTTCTGTCCGGGGTGCGCATGGCCCGGCATCTCTGCCCCGAGATGATCGAAAGGCAGTGGGGCCGGGTGGTGTTTGTCACCTCCGAGAACGTGGCGCAGCCCTATCCCGACGAGACGGTCTATAACGCATCCAAATCGGCCCTGCTGAGCTTTGCCAAGAGTGTCGCCATGCAGCATTCCGCCAGCGGTCTGCTCGTCAACGCGATTGCGCCGGCCTTCATCGAAAGCCCCATGACCGACGGCATGATGGAAAAGCGGGCCGAGGAATTGGGCGTGTCCAAGGAGGAGGCGATCGAGAGCTTCCTTGAGGAGGAGCGGCCCTATCTGGTGCTGGGTCGCCGCGGCAAGGTCGAGGAAGTGGCCCCGGTGATCGCGTTGCTGTGCAGCGAGCGGGCTTCGTTCGTCACGGGCTCCAACTGGCGCATCGACGGCGGGGCGGTCGGATCGCTCGACCTGTGACGCTGACCCGTCGCGCGCAGGTCGAGGCCCATATCAAGGCCACACCGATCGAAGGCAGCCCGGTCGAACGGCGCGCGGCCTTTCGCCGGTTGGCGGAGCCGGGCCCTGCAGGCGCGCAGGAGCGGATTGGCGGTGTGGCGTGTCGGGTCTTCGGGGCCGGCGCGCCGGTGGTCTGGCTCCATGGGGGCGGGTACATGTTCGGCGATGGCGAGAGCCACGCCGCCTGTGCCGCGTTTCTGGCCGAGGCGGTGGATGGCGCGGTGATCGTGCCGGAATACCGCTGCGCGCCCGAACACCTTTGGCCCGCGCCGCAGGAAGACGCTCTCGCGGTTCTCGCGGAGCTGGGACTGGCCACGCCGCTGGTCGGTGACAGTGCCGGGGGGCATCTGGCCTTGGTGCTGGCGACCCAGACGCAGGCGCGTCCGCGCGCACTCGCGCTGATCTCGCCCAATACGGACCGGACCGGGCGCAGTACGACCCGGCGACCCAACACCCCGAGCGACCTGATGAATGCGGATGCCGAAGATGCCCGACTGGCGGAGATCGCCTTTGGCGACCGCCCTGCGCAGGACCCGGAAGTCTCGCCGCTTCTGGGGCCGCTCGACCGGTTGCCGCCCCTCTACCTCGCGGCCTCACGCGCGGAGGTTCTGGCCGGGGACGCCGCTCTGCTGGAGCAGGCCGCCCGGGCGCGCGGGGTTGCGGTGACGGCGCGGTGGTATCCGGATCTGTTCCATATGTGGACGCTCTGGCCGCGCGCGATGGCCGAGGCGCGCGAAACCCTGACCGAGGTCGCCGAGCATATTCGGGCCCAAGGCGGTGCCGACACAGCCTGAACCGTCGGGTTGGGGACATTGCGGGGCCTGGCGCGGGCGTGCGCGCGTCGTCAGGGGGGTGGGCCGCCGTGTGGAGATTCTGCTCCGCAGAAGGGAACAAGTCCCCCGCGGAGCGGGTTGGCCTATCAGCGGCGCGCCTGCCGCGACGCCCGAAAGGTTTCTTTGTTCCACGATGACCCTGCTGTCTCTTCCCCCGTTATACAGATCCCATGTGATGCTCGATTTCGATGGCACGCTGGTGGATCTCGCCCCGACCCCGGATGCCATTCGCGTGCCCGACACGCTGCCACGGCTTCTGTCCCAGCTTGATACGCAGAGCGACGGGGTCACCTTAATTTCAGGACGCGCCGTCGAGGATCTGGACCGGTTTCTGCCGGACTTCCCCGGCTCGGTCTATGGCTCCCACGGTGCCGAGCACCGAGCGCGGCCGGGGGCGGAGGTCGTCCACGCCGTGGAGGCGGAGGATCTGACCGAGGCCCATGATGCCTGCGACGAGATCGCGGAGGCCCGGGACGGGCTGATCTGCGAGCACAAGCCCATGGGGGCCGTGTTGCATTACCGTCAGGAGCCGCAGGAAGCGTCCTATGTCTCGGCGCAGATGCAGCAGGTTGCCGACGGTTTGGAGACCTTCGATCTGCATCAGAGCAAGATGGCGCTGGAACTGCGCCCGCGCGGGCCCAGCAAGGGATCTGCGGCGCGCCGGATCATCCATGCGCTGCCCGACGCGATCGTGCCGGTCTTTGCCGGGGACGACCGCACCGATGAAGAGGCGATTGCCGTCGTCAACGCCGCTGGCGGTATCACGATCAAGATCGGCGAGGGCGAGACCGCGGCTCAGCATCGATTGCCCACGCCCGCGGCTGTTCACCAGTGGTTGTCCAGTTGGGCCGAGGGGGAAGCCGCATGTCTGGCCGTCTGATCGTCGTGTCGAACCGCGTGCCCACGGGCGCGCCCTCTGGCGGGCTGGTCGTGGCGCTTCACGAGTGCCTGTCGGCCCGTGGCGGCATCTGGGTCGGCACGTCGGGCGAGCTGGTGGACAGCCCGGGCACCGAGCTGCGCCAGATGCAGGCAGACCCCTACGAGATCAAGGTGTTCGACCTGACCCATGACGAGCATCGTGACTATTATGCGGGCTATGCCAACAGTGTCCTGTGGCCCCTGTGCCACCGGCGGATCGACCTGCTGGAGCTGTCGCGGCAATACTACGCGACGTACCGCGCGGTGAACGAGCGTCTGGCCAGAATGCTGGCCGCGCATATCCAGCCGGATGACCGGGTCTGGATCCATGATTACCATTTCCTGCCTTTGGCCGGGTGTTTGCGCGCCTTGGGCGTGACCGCGAAGCTAGGCTATTTCCACCACATTCCGTTTCCGACCGAGACCGACCTGCGCGCGCTCCCCGAAGGTGAGGACCTGCTGGACTGGTTGAGCGACTATGACCTCGTCGGGCTGCAAACTCAGGGGGATGTGGCGGCGGCACTCGACATTTACCGCCGCCATACAGATGGCGAGCAGTTCCTGACGGGCGATGTGCTGTTCCGGGGCCGGCTCGTGGCGCTGCGGAGCTTTCCCATCGGGATCGATGCGGACCGCTTCGCGTCCCAGGCCGGGCACGAGGATGGCCGGGCGATGATGCGGCTGCGCGAGAATGAAAAGCTGGTGATCGGCGTGGACCGGCTGGATTACTCCAAGGGCCTGCCGAACCGGTTGCAGGCTTTTGGTGCCTATCTCGACCGTGCGGCCCCAGACGCCCCCCGCACAACTCTGTTGCAGATCGCGCCACCGTCGCGGGGTGACGTCGAGGCCTATCGCGAAATCCGCGCCGAGATGGAACATATCGCGGGCCATGTGAACGGATTGCATGCGCAAATCGGCTGGACGCCAATCCAGTATCTGCATCGTGCCCTATCGCGAGACCAGATCGCGTCGCTGTACCGGGCGGCGGATGCCGCTTTGGTAACCCCTCTCGCCGACGGGATGAACCTCGTGGCGAAGGAATTTATCGCCGCTCAGGACCCGGAAGATCCCGGTGTTCTGATCCTGTCGCAATTTGCCGGCGCGGCGGAGCAGTTGTCGGAGGCGGTGATCGTCAACCCCCATGACATTCAGGCCCTCGCACAGGCCGTGGACACGGCGTTGAACATGCCGCGCAGCGAACGCGTCAAGCGGCATGCAGCCCTGCGGGCGGCCGTTTTCGACAAGGATATCGACCATTGGACGCACTGTTATCTGGAGGCGTTGGACCGGGCCGGTGAGCCCGAGCTCAAGGAGCTTGAAGAGCGGGTCAAATCCGAAACCGGGTCCACCCCGCTCGCAACCGCAGCGGGCTGAGAAGGTCATGCGCGCCCGGATCGGACGCGCATGACGGCGTGCTCTAGGCGTTTTCCAGCTCGGAGGAAATCGCCGCCTCGATGTCTTCGAGCGGATGGTTGGTCAGAACCTTTGGCACATCCAGCATGAGACGGTCGGTCACCTCCTTGTGCAGCGCGCTGCGCAGGGTGGACAGCACCACCCGGCTGGCGATGATCACCAGATGATCGAAGGCGCCGCGCTGCGCATAGGAATAGAGGCGATCGGACAGGTCCTTTGCGAACCGCTCTTTCTCAAGCTCATGCCAGTCGGTGTCGTCCACGGCTGAGCGCTGCACCCCGGGGCCATCATTGAACCGGCCGGGTTTGTTCGCCGCCCAGTCCTGGGCTTTGGGATTGTCCTGCTCTTCCTTGCGCAGAACGTCCAGGTTCATGTCCTGATCATCTCCGCGATTGATGAGGAACAGGGCCTTTTCGCCGTCCGCGATCAGCACCCAAGCCTTGGCGGGCAGTCCGGAATGTCGGTCAGCCATTGTCTGTCGTCTCCCTTTCGGTGGATTTCGTCACCCGCGTTGTCCCGGCGGGTCGCTCGGTCGCGCGCTTGAGCGTATCGCGCGTGGCGATGTCGCGTTGCAGGCTGCCGCCAGCGCGGCCGCTCTGTTCGATGGTGCCTCGGGCGCCGAGGATCTCCTTGGTCTCCTGACGACCGTCCTTGGATCGATAGCGCTCTGCCATGGGGGTCTCCTGTTTTGAAAACGTGCCAGTCGCGATGTCCGGATGCGGGAGGGCCGGGGGCCGCTCCGGGTCAGGGCGTCGATGCGCCCGACCCGGGTCCGGTCACCCCGGCGCGCCCTGCGGGACAGCGCCGTTATTGTGCCGCCATGGGCGTTTCACCCACAAAGGCCCAGGCCTGATCGGCTTCGGCAGCCGAAAACGCCTTGGCCTCGACCGGTATCAGCTTGTCCATGAAGCCGATCATCTTCTGCGCCTTGGCCGGAGCACCGATCACCGCATAGCGGCGCAGCTCGGTGAGCGCGCGGAAACGGGATTCGATCACGTCGCCATCGAACATGCTGTCCCAGTCGCTGCCGGTGAAGCCGGAGAGATCGAGCAGCATGTCGATCTTCTCGTCATGGCGATCAAAGGCGTCGTTCATGAATTCGGCGAGCGCCTCGGCGGCGTCGTCATCCATATGGCCGGTGATGCGGAAGGCGTAGACCGACGGCGAGGTGGTCGAGATTTGCTGAATCGGGCCGTGTTGGAACAGGTCCATGGAGGTTCTCCTCAAATTGGTTTCTGCTAGACCAACCCGGCGGCAGGGAGGGAGGTTCCCGAAGACCCGTGCCAAAGCGGTGATCCGGGATGCTCGTGGCCCGCGAGACCCGGGGGAGCGGACGTTCCCTGCGGCGCCGCAGGGACCGGTTTGACGGGCGGAAAGGCCATGGCGCTGCCGGTGCATGGAAATGAGCGATCCTTGGAAGGAACGTGACGAGATTTCTCGCCATGCGAATTACATGCGGAGCCGCCTTCGTTTGACGCCAGTCGATCTGGAGGGTCCGGGTTTCAGATGCAGAGACCGATTCTCGGTACAGTCGACGAACGCGACAAGAAACCGGTCGGACATGATTTCCACATCTCAAAGGAAACCGGCAGGATCTGAGTCCCTCTTGAAAGGGCGTGCGCAGGATCAAGACCGAGGGTGTGACCCCTCAGTTCGAAAGCCTCATATTACATTCCAAGGCGAAATCCGGACTGTCACGGACCAGGGATTAAGCGATTGGAGTCAGCGGTATTGGCCAGAGCCTTTTCAGACCCCTGACCGGGGCGGGGTAGGGCCGTTGGGCTCTCGGCATCCTTCTGAGAATGCTTCGCTCCACCCGCGCCTACCGCTTGGTCTATTCCCTCCTCCATTCACTACGGTGGCGCGTTTGCCCAGGCGCTTGCCTTTTCCCGATCTCCATACGTTTCGGTTGTGTCGAAGCCGTTCTGTCGTGTGGAACAATAGGGTGTTGGGCGGTTAACGGGACGTCTCCAACCCATGGCGAGGTCTTCCGGGAATTCGTGGTCCAGTGACGGGGAGGCCATCGCGCGCGAGGTTCGGGCACACGGGCCACGGGCATCTGCGCAGCGCGACCGGTTTGGAGGTTTGCAGTGGTGAAACGGCCTGGTCCGCGTTAGATACGGGGTGCCCTCTGCTGGTGATGGAACGCTCGTGACCCGACTGAAATTGCTGAAACTCGTGTTCCTGCGTTACTACCGAAGCATGGGGTTGCGCGTCTTTCTCTATGCGCTCCTCTCCGTTGGTGCGACCTTGGTCAGCCCTTTGGCCAACACGTTCATCGGGTTTGAGTTCTCGTCGGATATCGATTTCTCGTCGGTCACGCCGGTGCTCACCATTCTGGCAAGCAGCATGCTGGCCGTGTCGACCTTCTCGTTGAGCATCATGGTCTCGGCCCATCGCGCCGCCGCCAACACGGCCACCCCGCGCATGCACCGGATCCTGCTTGAGGATACGACAACCCAGTCGGTTCTGTCGGTCTTCATCGGTGCCTTCGTCTACTCGTTGGGCTCGCTGGTTCTGTATCGGCTCGGCTTCTATCCAGAGGACGCGGCGCTGCTGGTCATGGGCATCACCACGGTTGTCGTGGTGGCGGTGATCCTGTCCCTGCTGCGCTGGATCAACCACCTGACCACCTTGGGCAGTTTGGAAAACAGCATGCGCACCGCGCAGACGCGCGCCGAAGAGGCCCTGCTCGCCCATGCCCGTCACCCGCGCTTCGGGGCGTCGGAGCTGAGCGATGACATCGTCATGCCGATCGAAACCCACCCGATCTGCGCACCGCGCTCCGGGTATCTGCAGCTGATCGACATGGCGATGCTGCAGAACTGCCTGGGGGATCACGCGACCCTGTATCTCGAAGCATGGCCCGGGCAACATGTGCTGACCGGCGCGGTGATCGGGCATGTGGCTGGCACGCTGGACGCGGCGACCCGGGACAAGCTCCAGAACGCCTTCACCTTTGGTCATACGCGCACCCATGAACAGGATGCGGAATTTGGGCTCGTGGTGATCTCCGAGATCGCGTCCAAGGCGCTGTCCCCGGGCCTGAATGACCCGGGAACCGCGGTCGAAGCACTCATGGTGCTGAAAACCTTGCTCTGGCAATACGCACGTGAACCCGCGCAGGACGATGCGCCCACCGCGCCGCGTGTGATGGCGCGCTTTCCAGGTCCGGCGGAGTATGTCGAGGCCGCCTTCGGACAGCTGACGCGGGACTGTATCGGGAATTTCGAGGTGCTGCGGCAACTGGTGCAATGCCTCGCGGTTCTGGCGACCTCCGACATGGCGGAGCTATCTCAGGCCGCCCGCGTCATGGCGAAGGATACCCTTCGGAGGGCAGAAGAGGCCGGGATGTCGGAGCCGGATCTGGCGCTGCTGCGCTCCGATGCGGGCGTCACCGCGCCCTAGCCTGCGCGCCTGTTCCCACGGATGTCACCCGTCGCGATGCTGCGATCCTGTGCTGTCTGCTGTATATCCCCGCACAGGCGATGCCGTGGCCCGGGCGCGCGGCCCGCTGCCCTGCAAAAAATCCTGCTTTGGTCGCATCCTATGTCATAAGTTAACCGCTCCCATTCAGGGACGTGGTATGTAAAATGATACCCGCCCAGGCCCGCGATATGGGGGCCCCTCCAAAGGACCCCAGACGATCGTTACCGACGTGCTACAACAAATTGAACCCTCTGAAATCGTTGCAACATTGAGGGAGAACCTTCTTGTTCTGACGGAAGACCTTGTCGTGGAATATGCAAATGATCGATTCTTTGCGACTTTCGACGTTGATCGGGACGAGACCATCGGCTGCGCGCTGGCCAGCCTTGGCAATGGACAATGGAACATACCGTCCCTGATTGATGCGCTGGGTCGGATCCTCGACCATGGCCATACGGTCGAGGATATCGAGGTCGACCATGTCTTTGAACATATCGGGCGACGGGTCATGCGGCTCAACGCGCGCAAGACGGTGCGCCCGGGGAACGGATCGCGGCGCATCCTGCTGGCCATAGAAGACGTCACCGTCGAGAGCGATACGGCGACCCAGCTCGAACGCGAACGGCTGCTGTCGACCGGTATCGTCGATACGCTCCGCGAGCCCTTGCTCGTTCTGGATGAGCGGCTGGCGGTGATCTCGGCGAGCCGCGCCTTCTACAGCAGCTTCCACGTGAGAGAACGCGAGACATTGGGCCGACGGCTGGATGATCTCGGCAATGGTCAATGGGCGATCCCCGAGCTTCTGGACCTGCTGACGAATGTCGTGCCCAAGAACACGTCGGTCGAGGATTTCGAAGTACGCCATGACTTTCCCGAGATCGGCGAGCGCACGATCCTTCTCAACGCCCGCAAGGTATACCGAGTGGGGAACCATACCCATATGCTCCTGTTGGCGATGCAAGACATCACCGAACGGAAGCAGCTGGAGGCAGAGCGGGCGCAAGCCCTGGACACGGCCAACCGTTTGCTCGAAGAGCTCAACCACCGCGTGATGAACAGCCTTGCGATGATTGCCGGCATCATCTCGATGGAGGCGCGCAAACTGAGCGACGAGGCGGCGCAGGCTGCCTTTGCCCGAATGCGCGCCCGTCTGGATGCCGTCGGGCGGCTTTACCGGACCCTGTCACGGACCGGCGCGGTGGATCATGTGGATTCCGAGGAATACCTGAGCGCCCTTGCCGAGGATCTGGTGGTGTCGTCGGGAAAGGTCGACCCGCCCCGGCTGAAGATCGAGATCGACAAGACGCCCCTGTCGACGCGCACGGCGGTGCCGCTCGGTCTCGTGGTCAACGAACTGATCACGAACAGCCTGAAATATGCCTTTGAAGGCGAGGGCAGTGGCCATCTCGGGGTGACCCTGCGCGTGTCAGGTAATGAGAGCCACCTGACGATCTCGGATGACGGGATCGGGATCGACCCCGAGGCGCGGGTGGATTCCGGTCTCGGTCAGAAGCTGACGGAAGCCTTCACCAGCCAGCTCGAAGGCAAGATGATCACAAGGAGCGATCACACGGGCACGACGCATGAGCTGTTCTTTCCGCTAGAAGCCGTTCAGAATGCATAGTAGCGGGGCAAGCGCCCTGACCGGTCGGCGCGGCTCCCGGAGCAGATCCGGCCGGATGGCGAAACATGGCTGCACCGGGGCGACACCGTCCGAAGCGCGCTTGCGGGGATCCCGGCGCGCACGAAAGCGCCCGGTCACGCGGCCAGCATCCCGCATGCGCGCCCCTTGGACAGGGCTACGCGCGCAAAACGACCCACTGGCCCGAGCAGACCGGCCATCCTCAGGACTGGGTCAGGAGGTGGTCCCACAGAACCGCCATCGGCACGGGCTTGCCAAAGGCGCGGGCCCCGTAGTGTTCCAGTTTGGTGGGCTCTATGCGCTCACCTGAAATGAAGCAGATCCGCGCCCCCTGCGCGATCAACTGGTCTGCCAATCCGAATGTCTGTCCATCTTTGAGGTTCAGGTCCAGCACGCCCCAGTCGAAGCGGGTGTCCGCCAGCGCATCCAACCCCTGCGCGACCGACGGCACGGCCACCACATCGCCTATGCCCCGATCCTCGGCTTCCATCTGGAAATCCAGGGCGACAAGCGCTTCATCTTCGGCCAGCAAGATCCGCATGGTCGCTTCATCCCCAGGTTAACCCGACGAAACCTACCGGATCGGTTTGGCTTTACAAGGCACCGGACCTAGAGTTTCGACCCAGCAAGAGTGCGCCAAGGACGTATCGTGTACCATCAACGTAATCTGAACCAATGGCTTCTGCTGCCTCTCATCACGGTCATGTCCGCGCTTTTCGTGTCCGGAGCGATCCTCTATCGCACCTACCAGACCGAAAACGAGCTGCGTGCGCAGACCACCTTGTCCACGAGTATCCTCGGCCATCTTCGGCAGATCGAAGCCGGTGTGCTGGATGCCGAAACCGGTCAGCGCGGGTACATCCTGACGGGCAATCCGATCTATCTCAGCCCCTATGAGACCGGTCCGGAAACCTATCGGAGTAATTTCGAGGCCTTGTCAGGCCTTTTGTCGGGCATCGCAACGCCGACGCAGCGCATCGCGCTCGAGCAGCTGTCATCGCTGGCGGATCTGAAATTCGCGGAGCTTGCCGAGACGATCCGGTTGACAGATGCCGGGCGCCGCTCCGAAGCACTCGACCTGATCAACAGCGATGTGGGCAAGGAGTTCATGGAAGAGATCCGCACCCATGTCCGCGATCTCGAGGCCGAGGAACAGGTGATCCTGCTGAGCGCGCTGAGCGGGGCGCGCGCGGCGCGGGACACCACGGCGTCGATTCTGGTCGCCGCGGTTACCCTCATCGCGATGCTGCTGGGCTTGGTCTGGTATCTTTTCTCGCGTGCGATCCAGCTCGACCGGACCGAAGAACTCCTGCAGGAGGTGGGGCAGCATCGCGACCGGAACGCCCTGCTGGCGCAGGAATTGAGCCACCGGGTGAAGAACCTGTTTGCGATTGTCACAGCGATTGTCCGGATGACCGGTCGCGGCGAAACGGATGTGCCGACCGTAATCCGCAAGATCAGCGAGCGCATTGGGTCCCTGTCTCGCGCCCATGCCCTCACGGCCAGCGGTACGGATAACGTCACCATCGCCCTGTCCGATCTCGTGGACACCATCCTCGAGCCCTATGTGGACGAAGGGCACGCCTATTCCACATCCGGGGACCATCTGGTCATTCCCGAGACCCACCTGACCCCTCTTGGGCTCATCCTGCACGAGTTGGTAACCAATGCGGTGAAATATGGCGCATGGCGCAAGGACCATGATGGTGAGCTGGCGATCCGCTGGACAATTGAGGACGACGCGATGGATCAAAATGCCTCCGTCGTGAGTTTGACATGGGAAGAGACGGCAAAATCAAAAGGCGGGACAGCGCAGACGGACCCGGATGGCAGCACCCCGTCCTCCGGGTTCGGCTCCAGAATGATGGAGATGAGCGCGCAACAGCTTGGCGGCACCGTGGAGAAGGACTGGAGTGACGGGCTGCGCGTGGAGCTCCGGTTTGATCTGAACACAGGCATAGACACAGACAACTGAGAGAGGCATCGCTGTGACACTTTCCATTCTTGTTGCAGAAGACGAAGCCCTGATTGCGATGCAGATCGAGATGGATCTCGAGGATGCGGGCTATCGGGTTGTGGGGCCGTGCATGTCACTGTCCGCTTGCTTTGACGCCCTTGCAGCCCAGCGGATCGACGCTGCTGTTCTGGATGTTGATCTGGCGGATTACGATGTCTTCCCCGTCGCGACAGAGCTGGAAAAACGCGGGATAGATTTCGTGTTTCATACAGGGCGCGGCCAGCGGGACAGGATCATCGCATTGTTTCCCGACGCACCAATCTGCACGAAACCCGCAGAGGTTATCGTCTTGCTGCGCAGTCTGGAATTGCCAAAGGTCGCCCCCTGACCCAGCGCCGCATCGCGAGAGCATCGCACGGTTGAGGACCCGACGCAGCCCGGGCGAAATCTCAGGAACGCACAGGCTCGCGGACCTTTGGTCGCCGCGCTGCCGTCACAGCAACTCGTGCGGCAGGCCCTCGGGCACGTCGATGCGCAGGGTTTCCCGCTGCGCCCAATCGGCGAGCCACGCCGCCGCGCCATCGCGCTTGCGCAAGGCCCGGTCCGATTTCGGCGGGACCCAGCCATAGATCGGCTGTTCGCGATAGGCGGGTTTCGACATGCCGAACACCCAGCGCATGTTCCCATAGGTGGCCGGATCGCGCCCATCGAGGGACAGACGATCATTCAGGTAACACGCGGTCTTCCAGGCGGTCTCGGGATCCCTCGTCCATCTGATGATCTGCTTGCCCCAATACATGCGCAGATTGTTGTGCATGTAGCCGGTTTCCAGCCATTGCTTCTGCGCCGCGTTCCAGGTTTCGTCATCGGTCTGCCCATGCAGAAGCGAATTGAGCGTGTAAAGGGTCGGCCGGGGGTCGCTCGCGTGGTCCAGCAGCGAGCGCCTCGGACGCTCGGGCACGGTCGCAAAGCTGTCGGGTGCGTCGCTGCGATAGGCAAGATAGTGGAAATACTCGCGCCAGGTCAGAAGCTCGTCGAGATACTTCCATTTCGCATTGGCGGGCAGATCGGCGGCCCGCACAGCGGCGGTGATCCTGCGCGGTCCGATCACCCCGAAATGCAAATAGGGCGAGAGCCGCGAAACCCCCGTTTCATCTGCCGGATTGTTCCGGCGATAGGGGTAGTTCTTGAGCGATGCTGCGATGAACTGGTCGAGAGCAGCCTGTGCCGCGGCGGCGGTGGGCGGAAACTCGGGGCAGGGGGGCAGGCTGTGATCTATACCGCAGGCCGCGATGATCCGGGCAATCTCGGCGTCACTGGCATCCGCCAATGCATCCGGCGCGAAACACACCGGACCGGAATAGGGCCCATGCGCGCTGTCGAAGTCGCTGTCATGGGCTTCGAACTCGGCGCGCAGCGCCCCATGCGCCTTGCGAAAGGACGGGGTCGTCGTCAGCCCGTCCGGCATCGCCTGACTTGGCACCAGCCGGGCGGTGTCGATCGCAAAGACCGCCCTTTGCGCCCGTGCCGCGAAGCGGGTCGCCTGTGCACGCGCCACATAGACCGGATGATCATCAGTCAGCACCGCAGCGGCCTGCTCCGCCAGGCGATAGACCAGACCCTTTTCCCGGTGCGTGGCGCGGTCGATAAAGGACACTGCCCGCAATCCTCTGGCCCGGCAGCCTTGTTGCAGGTCGCGACTGGCCCCCAGCAGAAAGGCATGCAGCCGGTCGGACGCGTAAGGGTAGTCCTCGCGCACCCCGTGATAGACGAGGACCGGCAGGCCGAGCTGGTTGCCCAGGTCGATGGCGGCATCGATGGCCGGGTTATCGTGGGCACGCAGGGTCTGCTGCAACCAGCAAAGCACATAATCGGCGGCCCCCGCATCCCGCACGGGGACCGGATTGAGCGGACGCACCCGCGCTGCAAGGGCAGAGGACCAGTCAGGCATCGGCACCCCGCCGCGCCTGTCGCCGCACCTGCCGGGGTTTGCGGCTGCCATGCTTGTCAAAGATCTTCGCGGCCTCTTCCCGGGCCTCCTCCGTGCGGCGGAGCGCATAGATCCGCTCCTTTGCGGCGCGCGTCGTGCTTCGATACTCGACGATGGGCGCGGGATAGCCCTCGGGCGGCGTGTCCAGGCGCCAGGGCTCCTGCAGATCGGCACCGTCCAGCCCGGCCAGCTCTGGCACCCAGTCCCGGGTAAAGGTCCCGGTCGGATCCTGATCGTACCCCTGCTTGACGGGCGAATAGATCCGCACGGCGTTGATGCCCGTTTCGCCGGATTGCATCTGGCTCTGGGGCCAATGGATGCCCGGTTCGTAATCCGTGAAGAGCCGCGCCAATACCTGCCCGGATTGCTGCCACGGAAGCCAGAGGTTGTAGGACGCGAAGGACATCAGCATCGCGCGCATCCGAAAATTGATCCAGCCCGTCGCCCCAAGATACCGCATACAGGCATCCACGAACGGATACCCTGTCTGCCCGGTCGCAAAGGCGGTGAGCAGGCTGTCGTCATTCGGCACGGGCCTGAGCCCCTCATAGATCCGCGCCATGGGCAGATGCTCGATCTCCGGCTCCGCCTCAAGCTTCTGCATGAAATGGCAATGCCAATGCAGCCGCCCGATGAAGGACCGCAGCGCCCCGGGCCAGAGCCCGCGCGCCTCTTTCGGCAGTTCGGCGATCTCCGCCTGCCGGGCCAGAGTCGCCTGATAGATCTCGCGCATCGACAGGCTGCCCGCCACCAGATGCACCGAGAGCCGCGAACAGGCGGTCTCGCCGGTGACCGGGCTCGACATGGCTTTTTGATAGGGCGCACCGCGCTGGTGCAGAAAGGTCTCAAGCGTGTCCAGAGCGGCCGCGCGGCCCGGCGTCTGAAGCTGCCGGATCCCGTCATGGGACAGGCCGATCTCTTCCGCCTCGGGCACGCGGCTGTCGCCAAACGAGACCCAGCGGATGGCGTCGGGCACGGTTCGAAGCGGCTCCGACATCATCGCATCCCAGCGCTTGGACCACGCGTTCCGGCTCAGGTCGCGTCCGCGCCAGACACCGTATTGCTGAACTTCCTCAATGGGAATGTTCCGGGCGCGGCACCACGCGCGCACGGCCGTATCGCGCGCGAAGGTCCAGGCATTGCCGGTCTCCATATGCGCCATGAGGCGAAAGCGGCCATGGGCCGCGCGGATCCGCTCCAGCGCGTCGATGACCGTCCCCGTGTGAACCGCGAGCTGACCGCCCCGGTCTGAAATGCGCTGGCGCAGATCCTCGACCGCTCCCCGCAGGAATGCCCATTGCCGATAGCTTGTATCCTCCAGCGCCCAGTAATCCGGCTCGATCACATAAAGGGGCAGGACCGGCCCCTGCGCCGCCGCCAGGCACAGGGCCGCGTTGTCCTCAAGCCGCAGGTCCCGCTTGACCCACAGAACAGTCAGGATCGGATCACTTGCATGCGTGTCGTCTGCCGCTTTTGTCATGGGATCACCTCGCTTCACGGACCCGACCTCGCTGCGCTCCGCGGTCCCGATCCCTCCGGCGGGGGCGCATATGCGGGTCAACGTCCCGCGACGCCGGGGGGTTCCGGCGGGTGCCATGATCGCCCGTGCCCCGATTTTCCTTGCATCCACCCATATACCATCCATATAACATCCATGTAGATGGAGAATCGCATGAGCAACGTGACCCCGCTGCGGGACAAGCAACCAGAAAACGAAAAGATCACCCTGAATCTCGGTTTCGTCGACCTCGGACGCATCGATCTGCTGGTCAAGGAGGGGTTCTATTCCAACCGCAGCGATTTCATTCGCACGGCGATCCGCAATCAGCTGGACAGCCACGGTGAGGTTGTCAGCAAATCACTGGAACGCCACACCATGGAGCTCGGGCTGCGGGACTACACCGTGGCCGATCTCGAAGCGCTGAAGGCCGCTGGAGAGATGCTGCATGTCAAGGTCGTGGGGCTCGCCCGGATCGACCCGGACGTGACGCCGGATCTGGCTCTGCAAACCATCGGCTCCATCACCGTGCTCGGCGCGCTTCAGGCGAGCAAGGACATCAAGACCGCCTTGGGTGACCGCATAAAATAGGTCGCTGCACCCTCAACAAAGGACAGAACATGAAACATCTGAACGTCGGCGCGCTGCGCCGGGCGCATGATCCCGCACGTCTTGCCGCCGCCAATGACCTGGTCCAGCGGACCCTGGCACAGCATGGGCTCGTCGCGCCGCAAGGGGCGACGCCCCCCACATCCCCTCCCGAGATGCCCGACCTGTCCGCCTTGCTGAACAGGTTCAGTGGCGCGGCCCCTCGCCCGGTCACCCTTCCCGAAGGGGCCAGCTTCGCCGATGAGACCTATAGCTGCGCTGAGGGAAGCCGGCGCTACAGGCTCTATGTGCCCGCATCCGCATCCGATGATGCGCGCGGCGTAATCATGATGCTCCATGGCTGCACTCAGACGCCCGAGGATTTTGCGATCGGCACAGGCATGAACGAGCTCGCAGATCGCCATGGGTTCGTTGTGGTCTACCCGGCGCAATCGCGCGGCGACAACGCGCAATCCTGCTGGAACTGGTTCAGCCGCGGAGACCAGCGACGCGGTCGCGGCGAACCCGCGATCCTGGCGGGCCTCGCGCAAGAGATCTGCGCGGCCCATGACGTCGATCGGTCGGCATGCTTCGTGGCGGGCCTCTCCGCCGGCGCCGCTATGGCCGTGATCCTGGGTGAGGCCTATCCGGATGTCTTTGCCGCCGTGGGGGCGCATTCGGGCCTGCCGGTCGGGGCGGCCAAGGATGTCCCGTCGGCATTCGCGGCGATGTCGGGACAAGCGCTCGACGCGCCGGACCCTGTTCCGACGCAGACCCCCGCGCGGACCATTGTCTTTCATGGATCCGCCGACACAACCGTCAATCCGTCCAATGGCGCGGCCATCGCCCGGCGCGCCCGGGAGGCCCTGTCCCCGGACAGCCTCGGCCGTTCGGAGACCGGCACCGCTCAGGGCCGCTGCTACACCCGCGATCAATGCCATGACACGGCAGGTCGCACGCTGGTCGAACACTGGACCGTGGCGGGGCAGAGCCACGCCTGGTCCGGCGGACGCCCCGGCGGGTCCTATGTGGACAGTCAGGGACCGGATGCCAGCGCCGAAATGGTGCGGTTCTTCTTCGAGCATTCGGAGGCGCAGGGCTGACCCAACCCTACGCTCCGGGCTGCGGTGAACGCCGTTCCCAGGACCGGGTGACCACAATCCCCTCTCCGCGCCGCAGGAACCGCATGGAGAGGGGAGCGCGAATTAAACGGCCCGGCCGCATCTGACCGGCGAACGGACCCGAACACGCGGTAAGCACACCGCAATCAGCAGTCCAGCGTACTGCGGATAAGGTTTATTATGTAACTTTCTTCTTATTATATTTACCCAACGTACGCTTCGGTTGCAATAAAGTTACTTCACAGTCTGGGGACAAGAGAAATAATCAGCAGTTCTCACAACACATCAGCCAGCCCCAGACCGAAGCCCCATTCCAATTATCACGTACTAGTCGATTATTGTCGTACTCCCGAACTATTGATGATCCGAATAATGGTTGATGTTTCTCATCATAGTTATGTGAGCTACCCCCCGAAATTCGGACACTGACGTAAGCTACGAATTGCTGTCTGCTGATCTTCGACGAAGAGGAGATCAGAGATGTCGAAACGGAAGAACCATTCGCCTGAGTTCAAGGCCAAAGTTGCGCTTGAGGCATTGAAGGGCGAGCGGACGGTTGCTGAGTTGGCAAGCCAGTTTGGCGTTCACCCGACGATGATCCACAGCTGGAAGCGTGCGCTGCTTGAAGGCGCGTCTGGCGTGCTCGAGCGTGGTGGCCGAAAGACGCCGGAAGTGGACGAAGAACAGGTCAAGGACCTGCACGCCAAGATCGGGGAGCTGGCTGTGGCCAATGATTTTCTGTCACGAAAGCTCAAACCGTGGACCGGCAAGTGAGGCGGAAGATGGTTGAACCAGCCAATACCGATCTGTCGATTGGCAAACAGTGCAGGCTGCTGTCGATCTCGCGGTCATCATTCTACTACACGCCCAAGGGCGAGACGGCGATGAACCTGATGCTGATGCGTCAGATCGACGAGCAGTTCCTGGAAACACCGTTCTTCGGTGTCCGGCAGATGACTTGGCACCTGCGCAACGAGGGACATCTGGTCAACGAGAAGCGTATCCGCCGATTGATGCGGCTGATGGGGCTCATGCCGATCTACCAGAAGCCCAACACCAGCAAGGCGGCGAAGGGGCACAAGACGTATCCCTATCTGTTGCGCGGTTTGCGGGTGACCCGGCCCAACCAGGTCTGGGCCGCAGATATCACCTATCTGCCGATGCGGCGTGGGTTCCTGTATCTGGTGGCGGTCATGGACTGGTACACCCGCAAGGTGCTGGCCTGGCGCATATCCAACACGCTGGAAGCAGACTTCTGCGTCGAGGCGCTGAACGAGGCGATCCACCGCTTCGGCCCGCCCGAGATCATGAACACCGACCAGGGCAGCCAGTTCACGTCGTTTGCCTGGACCGACCGGCTGCGGCGATCCGGCGTGCGCATCTCGATGGATGGCAAGGGACGCTTCCTCGACAACATCTTCGTGGAACGGCTCTGGCGAAGCCTCAAATACGAATGCGTCTACCTGCACGCTTGGGAAACCGGATCAGAGGCGACGGCGGGTGTCGGAAAATGGATCGAGTTCTACAACCGCAAGCGCCCCCATTCCGCCCTTGGCGGCCAACCGCCAGCCATGGTCTATTGGCTGAGAAAAGACGAAACCCAACCCGATCAGCAGGAGCAGAGAGTAGCTTAGATCACGCCGGAAACTGTCCAAACATTGGGGAGTAGCTCA
>NZ_JBNAFR010000020.1:0-9194 GCF_049800775.1 Dinoroseobacter sp. S375
AAGGCCGGAGGATTATCTCCGGCCTTTGTGTTTGGTTTGGGCCCGGGTTTGTCCGGGTTGTGTCCGGGTCTGTCTTGGGGCGGGGTTTGGGCCGCTGTTCCGGGTCGTCGTCGTCCTCAGCCGAGTTTTTCGGTGAGTTCGGGGACGGCGGCGAAGAGGTCGGCGACCAGGCCGTAATCGGCGACCTGAAAGATCGGGGCCTCCTCGTCCTTGTTGATCGCCACGATCACCTTGCTGTCCTTCATCCCGGCCAGGTGCTGGATCGCGCCCGAGATGCCCACGGCCACGTAGAGATCCGGCGCCACCACCTTGCCGGTCTGCCCGACCTGCCAGTCATTCGGCGCGTAGCCGCTATCGACCGCGGCGCGCGAGGCGCCCACGGCGGCCCCCAGCGTGTCGGCGAGCTTCTCGATCATGGCGAAGTCCTCTTCGGAGCCCACGCCGCGCCCGCCAGAGACCACCACGCCCGCGGAGGTCAGCTCGGGCCGGTCGCTCTCGGCGACCTTGTCCTCGACCCAGGCGCTCAGGCCTGGATTGTCGCCCGCCGCGATCTCTTCGACCGGCGCGCTGCCGCCGGTCTCGGCCGCATCGAAGGTCGAGGTCCGGAAGGTGATCACCTTGGTCGCATCCGCCGATCTCACGGTCTGGATCGCGTTGCCCGCATAGATCGGCCGGTCGAACGTGTCCGCATCCACCACGGCCACCACATCCGACAGCACCATCACATCCAGAAGGGCGGCCACCCGGGGCATGATGTTCTTGGCATCGGTCGTCGCCGGCGCCACCACATGGGAATAGCCCTCGGCCAGGGACGCGATCAGCGCCGCCACCGGCTCGGCCAGGCGATGCCCGTAAAGCGCATCCTCGGCCACCAGCACCTTGGCCACGCCCGAGATCGTCGCCGCCTCGGCCGCCGCCGCCTTGGCCGACGCGCCCACGCAGAGCAGCGTCACCTCACCCAGAGCCGCGCTCGCGCTGACGGCCTTGGCGGTGGCATCCATCGCCAGCGCCCCATCGGTTACTTCTGCCAGACACAAAACAGCCATCAGACAGCTCCTGCTTCCTTGAGTTTCGACACCAGCTCATCCACCGAGCCGACCTTGATCCCGGCGGCGCGCTCGGCCGGCTCGGAGGTCTTGACCACGCTCAGGCGCGGGGCCACATCGACGCCGTAATCGGCCGGCGTCTTCTCATCCAGAGGCTTCTTCTTGGCCTTCATGATATTGGGCAGCGAGGCGTAGCGCGGCTCGTTGAGGCGCAGATCCACGCTGACAATCGCCGG
This sequence comes from Dinoroseobacter sp. S375, assembly GCF_049800775.1. NCBI lineage: Bacteria > Pseudomonadati > Pseudomonadota > Alphaproteobacteria > Rhodobacterales > Roseobacteraceae > Dinoroseobacter > Dinoroseobacter sp. S375. Next base: position 1,283 of record NZ_JBNAFR010000020.1, read on the forward strand.
CAGCGAGACCTTGATCGTCTGCAAGCCGCCATCGACCTCGCGGGTCACGCTGGCGCTGTCGCCCTCGACGCTGAGCTCGGAGGCAAAGGTCGCCTGGGACCAGCCCAGAAGCGCGCTGAGCATCTGGCCCGTGGCGTTCATGTCATTGTCGATCGCCTGCTTGCCGCAGAGCACGAGCCCCGGCTCTTCGTCCTTGACCACCGCCGCGAGCAGCTTGGCCACGGCCAGAGGCTCGATATCGGTGTGCACATCCTCGGCCGCATTGATCAGGATCGCCCGATCCGCACCCATGGCCAGCGCCGTGCGCAGGGTCTCCTGGGACTGCTTGACGCCGATCGACACCGCCACAACTTCCGTGGCCGTCCCCGCCTCCTTCAGACGGATCGCCTCTTCCACGGCAATCTCGTCAAACGGGTTCATCGACATCTTCACATTCGCAAGATCAACACCGCTCCCATCCGCCTTAACACGGACCTTCACGTTATAATCAATAACGCGCTTCACAGGCACCAATACCTTCATAAGACCATGTCTCCTGTTTGTACGCCGCCGGGGCGGGGCGCAAAGAACTCTTTGGCACGGATTTAGCGGGTTACGCGCGGGGAAAACAGCGCAAAATGGTCTGACTTGACCCTTCCGACGCGGCGTTCTTTGACGCATGCGCCCCGGTCGGCGGGATCGGCGGGAATGTGCTAGACTGGCGGTATTTTCAGAATGTGGAGGATTGAGATATGCGATTTGTGCCTTTGTTGACCCTCGTCGAGGTTCTGGTGGTGCTGGCCCTTCTTGCGGCGCTGGCGGCGGTGCTTCTGGGCTTGCGGTCCGCAGCCGAAGGGGCCCTGACCCCGCGCGCCCTGCCCGGGGCCGGGCTGGGGGCCAAAGCCCCCAAGCCCAAGCCGACGCCGGTGGCCGATATCACCCGCACCGGTGTCCTGCTCAATCAGGCGCTTGCGCAAGAGAGCTTTGATGCCGCGCTCTGTGCCGAGCTGATCGCCCTGCGCGACCGGCTCAAGGCGGATGGCCGTTTTGGCGACCTCGTGGCAGATATCGATGGGGTGCTGGCCAGCCATTGTGATGGGTGACCCTTCGCGAAGGGGCGTGGCGGTGGCCGCCAATGCCCACGCTTTGGTCACCCGTTGCATGGGTCGCCTTCGGCAACAAGCCGACCCGCGGGTCTACCATTGACCTCCGGGGATCAGCGGTTGGCGCCCGGAACCCACAGCACATCCGTGCTGCCATTGTCATTGGCGACGCGCCCGGCCACGAAGAACCAGTCCGACAGCCGGTTGAGGTATTTCACCGCCGCGGGGTTCACGGCCTCCATCGTTGCCAATTCGACCGACAGGCGCTCGGCGCGCCGCGAGACGGTCCGGCACAGGTGCAGATGGGCCGCGAGCGCGGAGCCTCCAGGCAGGATGAAGCTGCGCAGGGGTTCGAGATCCTTGTTCATCGCGTCGATCTCGGCCTCCAGGCGTGCCACCTGGCTGTCGGCCATGCGCAGGGGCGGGTACTCGGCCTCGGCGTCTTTTTCCATGTCCGGGCGGCAGAGATCGGCACCGAGATCGAAGAGGTCATTCTGGATCATCGCGAGCTGCGCATCCATCTCGCCCGTCGCGTGGAGCCGCGCGAGCCCGACGGTCGCATTGGTTTCGTCCACCGTGCCATAGGCCGTGACCCGCGTGGAATGCTTGGCCACGCGCGCGCCGCTGCCCAGAGCGGTTTCGCCCGCATCGCCGGTTTTCGTGTAGATCTTGTTGAGAACAACCACCTGTTATCCCTCGCCTGTGGTTTGTCGCCGGATGAAGACGAACAGAAGTATCAAGAGCACTGCGATGAACTGCGCGGCGATGCGCCAGCGCATGGCCTTGTTGGCGTATTTCTTGTTGAAGTCGCCGCCTTTCGCAAAGCTGCCTATGCCGAAGAGCAAGATGCCGACGACGGCCAGCATGGCAAGTGCCATGACGATGAAGAGCGGATCCTGGGCCATGCGGTCCTCTGCGTGTTGTCCGAGTTGGGTTGCTACCTAGGCGGGTGGCGCGAAAAAGCGAAGAGGGTCGGCGGAAAAACCGCTAGCCCGCCTTGCGGATCAGCGCGTCGAGCCAGCGGGTCGGCAGCAGCCTGCGCGCAAAGCCCATGATGTAGGTCGGTGTGGTCACGTAGTAGCGCGGGCGCGGTCGCGGGCTTTCCAGCGCATGGATCAGCTTGTCGGTCACCGCCTTGGGTGGCAGCTCGAATCTGTCCGGGCCACTGTCGTCATAAAGCCTCTTGAGCAGTCGGGTCTCGTAATCCTCCGCGCGCGGTGAGTCGCGCCATTTGATCCATTTCACGAAATGCGGGATCGAGTTCTCGCGGATCCGCGACGTGATCGGCCCGGGCTCGATCAGAATGACATGGATCCCCGTTCCCGCCATCTCGATGCGCAAGGTATCCGTCAGCCCCTCAAGCGCGAACTTGGTGGACACGTAACTGGCGCGCCAGGGCAGGGTGACAAAGCCCAGCACGCTGGAATTCTGGATGATCCGTCCATGGCCCTGCGCGCGCATCACCGGCAGGATCCGCCGGGTCAGTTCGTGCCAGCCAAAGAAGTTCGCCTCGAAATTCGCGCGCAGGGCGTCCGTGGGCAGATCTTCCACCGCGCCGGGGATCGCGTGGGCGCCATTGTTGAACAGCGCATCCAGCGTGCCGCCCGTCGCCGCCAGAACCTCGGCAAGCCCGGCTTCGATGCTCGCCGTGTCCGTGTAGTCGATCCTGGGGCTCTCGAACCCTTCGCCCGCCAGCCGGTCGCAATCGCGCTGCTTCTTGCAGGAGGCAAAGACCCGCCAGCCCCGCGCCCGCAGGTCATGGGCCGCCGCATAGCCGATCCCGGAGGAACAGCCGGTGATGAGGATCGAACGTTCTGTCATGGCGAAATCAGTGACCGGCTTGCGGGGGGAGCGCAAGCCGGTTTGGTCCGGGGGCTGTGGCCTGGCTCAGCCCTCCAGTTCCTCGAGGAACCGGGCGGACATGTATCCGACGCGGGAGCGCGCTTCGCCATCGGCGAGGGTCCGCAGCTTGGCCCAGCCGCCTTTTTCGGCCAAAAGGATCACGCGATCGCCTTCGCGCAGCTTGCCGATGACGCTGAACCGCGTGCTGGGGCCGTTGCGCAGGTTGACGACGCTGCCGGTGACTACCGCACGCGGATCGGGGGGCGTGAGGTCCGCGTCGAGCGCGTCCGCTGCATCGGGCAGGCTGCGCGTGGATTTCTGAACCTGCGGTGCCGGTTCCGACGCAGGGGCTGCAGCGGCAGGCGCGGTAAACCCGGCCTGCACGATCTGCGCGACGGGCGCGGCCTTCTCGGGCTTGGCTTGCGGCGTGGGCTCTGGCGACACCGAGGCCGGAACGACCGGCAGGTCGGAAGCCGACACGATCACCTCAACCTCCTCGGTAGGGGGTGTCGCCGCTTCGGGCTGTGGCAGGAGTGGATCAAAGGTCGCACGTTCAGGGCGCGGAGCCTCCGCGCCGAATTGCATCCATCCAAACAGCATCGCGAGCAGCGCGAGCGAGAGTTTCAAAGCCATACTCAACCTCCATACCAGTCTGCTGCGTCGGCGCGCTTGCCGCAGCCGCGCGGCGCGGCTACACAGCATCTATGAGCGACACGACAGACGACCCCAACATGGACGATCCGCAAGAGGATCCCGGCGCGGCCCAAAGTTCTGAGCCGTTGCGCCGCGCGATTGGCGAGCGCTATCTGCAATATGCGCTCAGCACGATCATGCACCGCGCCCTGCCGGATGCCCGGGACGGGCTCAAGCCCGTGCACCGTCGTATCCTTTATGCAATGCGCGAGCTGCGGTTAAGTTCCAGTGGAGGCTTCAGAAAGTCCGCCAAGATTTCTGGCGACGTGATGGGGAACTACCACCCCCACGGGGATGCCGCGATCTATGATGCCATGGCGCGGCTCGCTCAGGATTTCGCCGTGCGCTATCCGCTCGTTGATGGGCAGGGGAATTTCGGCAATATCGACGGGGACAACCCGGCGGCCAGCCGCTATACCGAGGCCCGCCTGACCGCGGCGGCCGAGGCCCTGATGGAGGGGCTGACCGAGAACGCGGTCGATTACCGGGACAATTACGACGGCACCCTGACCGAGCCCGAGGTGTTGCCGGCGGCCTTCCCGAACCTTCTGGCCAATGGCGCGAGCGGGATCGCGGTGGGGATGGCGACGAACATCCCGCCCCATAACCTGCACGAGCTGATCGATGGCTGCCTGCACCTGATCAAGGCCCCGAATGCCCGGGACGAGACCCTGCTGGAGCTGATTCCGGGACCGGATTTCCCCACGGGCGGCGTGATCGTGGAGCCGCGCGAGAGTATTGCGCAGGCCTATGCCACCGGGCGCGGCGCGTTCCGCCTGCGCGCGCGCTGGACCAAGGAGGATCTGGGCCGTGGTGTCTGGCAGATCGTGGTCACCGAGATCCCCTATCAGGTTCAGAAGTCCAAGCTGATCGAGAAGATCGCGGATCTGATCCAGACCAAGAAGGTGCCGATCCTCGCCGATATCCGGGATGAGAGCGCCGATGATGTGCGCATCGTGCTCGAGCCGCGCTCCAAGAATGTGGATCCCGAGGTCCTGATGGGCACGCTCTTCCGGCTCTCGGAACTCGAGACTCGCTTCTCGCTGAACATGAACGTGCTGATCGACGGGCGCACGCCCAAGGTCTGTTCCCTGCGCGAGGTGCTGCGGGCCTTTCTCGATCATCGCCGCGACGTGCTGCAGCGCCGCTCGCGTCACCGTTTGGCCAAGATCGATCACCGGCTCGAAGTGCTCGAAGGCTTCCTGATCGCGTTCCTGAACCTTGACCGGGTGATCGACATCATCCGCTATGATGACGACCCCAAGGGCGCGCTGATGCGCGAGGATTGGGGTAGGACCCATATCCGCGCCACGGACGAATCCGACTACAAGACCCCGGCCCCGGGCGAGGGCGAGCTGACCGAGGTGCAGGCCGAGGCGATCCTCAACATGCGCCTGCGCTCCCTGCGGCGTCTCGAAGAGATGGAGCTTATTTCGGAGCGCGACGCCCTGATGGCCGAGCGTGCCGAGCTGGAGGATCTGCTCGCCGATGAGGGGCTGCAATGGGCGCGCATCGCCGAGGAGCTGCGCGAGGTCCGCAAGCAGTTCGGCAAGGGCACCACGCTGGGCGCACGCCGCACGGATTTCGCCGAAGCGGCGGAGGTGGCGGAGGTCACCCTTGAGGATATGATCGAGCGCGAGCCGATCACGGTGGTCTGCTCCAAGATGGGCTGGATCCGCGCGATGAAGGGCCATATCGCGCTCGACTCCGCGCTGAAGTTCAAGGATGGCGACGAGGGGCGGTTCATCTTCCATGCCGAGACCACGGACAAGCTTCTGGTCTTCGGCGCGAATGGCCGGTTCTACACCCTGTCCTGCGCGTCCCTGCCGGGCGGGCGCGGGATGGGCGAGCCGATCCGCCTGATGGTCGATCTGCCGAACGAGGCCGAGCTGGTGGATCTTTTCCTCCATGTGCCGGGGCGGCGGCTGATCGTGGCCTCGGATGCGGGGGACGGTTTCATCGTGCCCGAGGTGGATGTGGTCGCGCAGACCCGGGCGGGCAAGCAGGTGCTGAACGTCAAGACGCCCTTCAAGGCCCTGCTGGCGCGCCCCGTGGCAGGCGATGCCATCGCCGTGGTGGGGGAGAACCGCAAGGTGCTGATCTTTGCCGCCGACGAGCTGCCCGAGATGGGACGCGGCAAGGGTGTCCGGCTGCAGAAATACAAGGATGGCGGGCTGAGCGATCTGCGGAGCTTCTCGCGGGCTGAGGGCCTGCAATGGCTCGATGGCGGCGGGCGCACCCGCACCGTGGCGGACCCGGAGCTTGCCGAATGGACAGGCAAGCGCGCGGGCACGGGTCGCATGGCCCCGCGTGGCTTCCCGCGCGACAACAAGTTCACCTGAGACAAGAGGGGCGGGGCATGAGACGAGCGATGACAGCCGGATGCGCGGCGCTGATCTGCGCGGCGCTGGCGGGCTGCGCCAACAATGCGGAACTGCGCGAGGCCCGTCCGCTGGGCGCGTTCGAGCTCGGGTTCAACGTGGTCATTGCCGACAATGCCCAGACCGTTCCGGGCTCGCGGACGGCCAGCGAAGAAGAGCTTGAGGCGGCGATCACCGCCGAGATCGAGCGTCGGTTCCTGCGCTATGACGGGGGGCGGCTCTATCATCTGGGGATAAATGTGGACGGCTATGTGCTTGCGCCGCCGGGGATCCCGATCCTGCTCTCACCGAAATCCGCACTGATCGTCAGCGTGAATGTCTGGGATGACACGCTGGGGGAGAAGCTGACGGAGAATGCCAAGCAGTTCACCGTGCTCGAGAGCTTCTCGACCGATGCGGTGGTGGGCTCGGGCTTTACCATGACCGCCGAAGAGCAGCTTCTCAATCTGGCGCAGAATGCCAGTGCCCAGATCGAGACATGGCTGTCCCAGAACCCCGATTGGTTCGACTATCCCGTTGTCACCAATCCCTTCGAGGAGGGGATGACCTTCGAGGTTGACGTGACCGAGATTGCCCGGGGCACCGAGACCGGCGAAGAGGGGGTGCCGCGCCCGATCCGGCGCCCGGCCAGCTCCTAGACGCCACAGTCACGGATTGATCGTCCGGGCGCGGAACTGCCGTGCATTTGGGCGCTTGATTTTTCCCTCAGACAAAAGTACGCAGCCCGCGATATCGCAACGGGTCCGGAGCGACCCCCAAAGACGAGGCGCCGTGCATCATGGCTAAGGAAAAGTTTGAGCGTTCTAAACCGCATGTTAACATCGGCACGATCGGGCATGTTGACCACGGCAAGACGACGCTGACGGCTGCGATCACCAAGCAGTTTGGCGACTTCAAAGCCTATGACGAGATTGACGGCGCGCCGGAAGAGAAGGCCCGCGGGATCACGATCTCGACCGCGCATGTGGAATACGAGACGGACGCCCGTCACTACGCCCATGTGGACTGCCCGGGTCACGCCGACTACGTCAAGAACATGATCACCGGTGCGGCCCAGATGGACGGCGCGATCCTCGTGGTGAACGCGGCCGACGGCCCGATGCCCCAGACCCGCGAGCACATCCTGCTCGGCCGTCAGGTGGGCATCCCCTACATGGTCGTCTTCATGAACAAGGTGGACCAGGTCGACGACGAAGAGCTCCTGGAGCTGGTCGAGATGGAAATCCGCGAGCTTCTGGACAGCTACGAGTACCCGGGCGACGACATTCCGATCGTTGCGGGCTCCGCTCTGGCAGCCCTCGAGGGCCGTGACGACGCGATCGGCACCGAGAAGATCGCCGAGCTGATGGCGGCTGTGGATGACTACATCCCGACCCCGGCGCGCGCCGTGGACCAGCCCTTCCTGATGCCGATCGAGGACGTGTTCTCGATCTCCGGCCGCGGCACGGTTGTGACCGGTCGTGTGGAGCGTGGCGTGATCAATGTGGGCGACGAGATCGAAATCGTCGGCATCCGCGACACCACCAAGACCACCTGCACCGGTGTGGAAATGTTCCGCAAGCTGCTGGATCGCGGTGAAGCGGGCGACAATATCGGCGCCCTGCTGCGCGGTGTGGACCGTGAAGGTGTCGAGCGTGGTCAGGTTCTCTGCAAGCCGGGCTCCGTGACGCCGCACACCAAGTTCGAAGCCGAAGCCTACATCCTGACCAAGGATGAGGGTGGCCGTCACACGCCGTTCTTCGCGAACTACCGTCCGCAGTTCTACTTCCGGACGACGGATGTGACCGGGACCGTGACGCTGCCGGAAGGCACCGAGATGGTGATGCCGGGCGACAACCTGAAATTCGGTGTCGAGCTGATCGCCCCGATCGCCATGGAAGACGGCCTCCGCTTCGCCATCCGCGAAGGCGGCCG